>JAWKNQ010000006.1:0-72500 GCA_041391605.1 Bacteroidia bacterium | reverse complement strand
ATCCTTCCGTGCAACTAATTGACTATACTGGTGGAAACAAGTTTGGTGATTATATTGAAACACTCGGTAAAACATGTTTCACGGAGAAGGCTGGGATTAATTCTGTATTACTTGACTCTTGCGCGAATATTGATAAAGTGGCTCAAAATATAGCTTTTTCAATTTCATTGTATTCAGGTCAGATGTGCACAGCACCTCAGAACATATACATTTCAAAAGACGGTGTTAAAACTGATGATGGTGTAATAAGTTTTGAAGAAGCCAATGATAAAATTGCCAACGCTGTTAAAAGTTTAATGGAAAATCCTAAAGCAGCAGCTCCAACATTAGGAGCTATTCAAAATAATGATACCATAAATCGAATTGCAGATAAAATAAAGCAACACCAAGCGCAAACTTTAGAGTTTGATGTAAAAGTTGAAAACGCTGAATTTACTACTGCCCGCTTAAAAGTTCCAAGTATCATCACTACAAATTCAAGTGAAGAAGCTACTTATATGGAAGAATGTTTCGGCCCTCTTATTTTTATTGTCAAAACTGAAAGCTATAAAGAGTCTTTAGAAATTGTAAAGCGATCTGCAAAAAGCAAAGGTGCTATTACATGTTTAGCTTACACCACATCAAGTGAAAGACAAGCAGAGATAGAAGAGGAAATGAACAGTGTGTTTACTCCGGTATCTTTTAACTTTACAGGTGCTGCATTTGTAAACCAACATGCTGCATTTAGTGATTTACACGTTAGTGGAGGTAATCCTTCAGGCAATGCAACCTTTACGACAGCCGACTTTATAAATAAGCGCTATATATGGATAGGCAATAGATATATGTTGTAACGAATGTTGTTTGTACATTTGTGGCATGAAAAAGACACTAATTATTCTTACTGTTGCCGCTACTTTTGCAGCTTGCAACAATGCTCAAACATCTGAAACTAAAGAACAAGCTGAAGTTGCTGTTGATAGTTCAGGAGTTTCTTACTCAGTAGACAATTCTGCTTCTATGTTAAATTGGAATGTTGAAAAACTTGTTGGTGGTCATCAAGGTACTGTTGTAATTAATGGTGGCAGTTTTAATGTGAAAGACGGCAATGTGACTTCAGGAAATTTTACTTTTGATATGTCAACGATTGTGAATACAGATTTAGAAGATGCTGATATGAATGCCAAATTAGTTGGTCATCTTAAATCTCCTGATTTTTTCAATATTGAAGAATATCCAACAGGAAAATTTGAAGTAACAAGCTCTGAAGTGTTATCAAATGATCCAAATGGCAACACACATTCAATAAGTGGTAACCTGACAATCAAAGATTCTGTAAAGAATATTACTTTCCCAATCAAAGTTTCTGCCGATGCTGATGTATTTACTGCTGAAGGAAGTGCTACGATCAACAGATTAAATTGGGGTATTGTTTACAATTCAGTGTCTGCTTCACCTGCTGAACTATTAAAGAAGATTGGAGATAGCGCAATAAAAGACGAAATTAATATCACTTTCAACTTGAAAGCGAATAAACAATAAGACTATTCATTCATTTTAAAGTTTGTTTTTAAATTCGAAAGACCTCACCTAATCAGGTGAGGTTTTTTCTTAATATTAAATTCATTTAAATTTGCTATAATTGCAAGTCATATTATGAATAAGAAAATATTGATTGTTTTTCTCCTAATCGCTAGTGTTATAATGGGTTACCTAACCTATGATTCAATCCATTCTGAAATAGTTTATAGAGAACGTGTTGCCCAAATAGATAAAATGGTTATTGGTAGATTAGACACACTCAGAAAAATGCAAATGGCTTATAGAGATGCAAATGGTAAATATGCGAAAAACTTTGATGAATTGTTCACCTATATGCACAATGGAAAGATTATTAAATTAAAACAAGTGGGAGAAAATGATGGTGAAGTTATTTCACTTGAGGTAGATTCACTTTTTCTAAACCCAATGGAAGAAATACTTGGTTCTAAAGATGCAGATATTGAACATTTTAAATTGGTTCCACCAGACGATACAGCTACATTTATTATGGATGCAAGAACAATCCTCCAAAATAATGTGGAATTGCCAGTTTTCATGATTAAAGATCCATACCCTTTTAACAAGACTATCAAACCGCTTCAAGTAGGTGATCTAAAAAATGCCATTACCAACGGAAACTGGAAGTAAAAAATATACAATCGCTGAGCGCTATTTTGAAACAGGTGTTCAGGATCATTTATGTAAACTTTTTGTTTCAAATTTCCCGGATTTTCAAGTCCTCTCTCTTTATTCAGATTTAAGAAATGAGTTGCTTGCATACAAAGTAATTCAGCAGAACACCGAATCTATTGACCCTTGGTTGGAAACTCCTTTTATGAAAATTCAAAAAGTGGACTTCAATCCTAACTTTGATATCATTCCAAATTTTGCAACTGAAAACAAACAACATAACTTTAATATAGTTCCTATTTCACCGTTTGGTCATAAGCACTACATTGAAGGTCTTTTCGAGTTTAATTTGTTATTTCCAGCAGAAGCCAAAGTATATCTTTTTTCCCAAGACTCTGATGTGAATGTATTGGTGTTTAACAACGAAAAATGCTTGTTTTCTAATTCTTTTAAATGTAAAAGTGATACAGAAATCTTGTATTTTATTTTGAATGCCTTAGAAGTTAGTAATTTGGATAAAGGTTCAGCTCAGCTGTATTTGGATTATTCGCTTTCAAAAGACTCGAGTTTTGTTAATTTCGTAAAGCCGTATTTCAAATCTGTTAGAAGTCTTCAAATTCCAATTGACAACCCGGATACTGCAGTGCCATTTTTATTAGAACTGCTATTCCCAAATTATTTGCTCTCTTTATGCGAATAATTCATGGAAAGTATAAAGGTTTTCAATTTCCTAATTTTCAAGGTTCAAACACAAGACCAACGAGTGATTTAGTTAAAGAAAGTCTCTTCAACTCCATACAATCCTTTCTACCGATTGAAAACGCCTCAGTTATAGACTTGTTTGCTGGAACAGGTAATATTGGCTTAGAATGCCTTTCAAGGGGCGCAGCGAATGTGCTAAGTGTTGATCATATGGGAATCAATATTAAGTATATGCAAGGCGTTAAGAAAAACTTACAAATTAATAATTGGGAGATTCGAAAAAATGATGCGCTTCAATTTGTTTCTCATAATAAAGTGCCTGCGATTTTGATTTTTGCAGATCCTCCATATGATTATCCTTTAATTCACGATCTTGTCAATAGAATTATTTCTTCTGATTGGTTTAATGTAGCTCATTCTGTTTTTATTCTTGAACATCTCGACCGTTTGGTATTTAAACAGAATAATGTATTTTTGAATAAACAATACGGTAACACTGCATTTACATGTTTTGCGTCTGATGTTGCATTAACGTCTCTAAAAAAATAAGTATGGAAAAAATTGCCTTATTCCCTGGATCCTTTGACCCTATAACAAATGGACATCTTGATATTGTGCAAAAAGGATTGGGTATTTTCGAGAAAATAATAATTGGAATTGGACGTAATTCATCAAAGAAGTCTTTATTCTCATTAGAAGATAGAATGCATTGGATAAATCAAGTTTTTAAAGACAATGATCGAGTAGAGGTACGCTCATATGAAGGCCTGACCGTAAAGTTTTGCAAAGAAATTAAAGCAACTCATATACTCAGAGGTCTCGTTCAGGTTTAGATTTTGAATTTGAACAAAGCATTGCATTTGCAAATAAGGAAATGGTTCCAGAAGTGGATACAGTGTTCATGTTATCCAGTCCTTCTTATTCAAATATCAGTAGCACAATAGTGCGTGATATTATTGTCAACAAAGGGGATTATTCGAAATTTGTTCCTAAGGGAATTACCTTTTAGAATTTTACAAAGAATTACACCTTCATGTAGGCCTGAATGATTTTATCAATCATTACAGATTCAGGTTTTCCATTATGGTTAAAACTGTTGTATAAGTTCATTAAAACTCTCAATACAATGTCTGTATTCGTACATGGTTGCATGTATTCTGGCTTTTCTTCAAGCTCCATTTCTTTCATGATGTCTAAAAGATGTTGCTCGTTGAATACACCGCCGCCGTTGTATGCATTGATGTAAAATTTAACTTCACCATGTGCTTCCTGGCTTATAACTTGTTTATCATTGAAGTTGTCGAGCAATTCAGTTTCCTCGTCTTCAACATATGCCATAATAAAGTGTTTGGGAAGATTGATGCCATATACAGGAACATTAAGGCGTTGTGCCACCAACATGTATACAATTGAAAGAGAAATTGGATTCCCCTTTTTGTTTTCCAATACTTTATTTATGAAACCATTATCGGTGTGAAAATAATTCTCTTCATCACCTTTAAATCCATGCAATTGAAAAAGAATGTAGTTTAATATTTTGACTTTCTCGAAAGAAGTCAGGTCGTAGTGAAATTCTAACCAAGCATCAAGACGCAAAGTCTCCAATTGCTCCATCAAACTTTCTTCTGTCACATCAGGATACTTAAACTTACAAATGGAAACTAAGGCTTCTATTAAGTTTTTACCACCGTTTGATTTCCATTCTAAAATTTTTTTCCCATAGTGAGCGATTCGTATTTCAAGTATGAACTTGGTCTAAACGCTCTTTTACTAAAGCCGTTTCTTCAATGTCATAAACGTGTGTGAGAAGATTTTCTGTTTCTTCAAATGAAGTTTCAATCAATGCCGTATAAGCCGATTCCCATACTTGTGCCTCAGGATCGTCTAGTAAGGAAATTAATGCTTTTATTTTCTGTGAATCAAGCATATCTGGTATGAACTTATTTTTTAGATTTCGCTTTCGACTTTGCTTTTGCCTTGGCCTTTGGCTTAGCTTTGGTGTTGGCCGTTTTTGCTTTCGCCGCCTTTTTATCTCCTGTTTTACTCTGGCTATTTATCAATTCCATTACTTCAGCAAACAATAGTTTTGTTACATCCGTGTCTTTAGGAATTTTATAGTTTGATTTTTTATATGAAATATAAGGACCCCATCTGCCTTTCAAGATTTGAGCATCAGTATCTTCGTCAAAAACTTTAATGATTTTTTCTTTCTCAGCCTTAATTTTTGCTTCTATTATTTCAATGGCTTCATCTAAAGTTATTTCAAATAAATCAGTATCCTTTGGAACTGAAGCAAATAAACTTCCGAATTTAATATATGGACCAAAACGCCCAATTGCTGCGCTTACTTTTTGTTCTTTATATTCACCAATCACTCTTGGCAATTTAAATAATTCAAGTGCTTGTTCTAGAGTAATTGTTTCTAATGTTTGCCCCACTCTTAAACTTGCAAACTTCTTCTCTTCATCCTCCGCATCGCCAATTTGAACCAAAGGTCCATAGCGTCCTATTCTTCCGCTTACTGGTTTACCTGTTGCAGGGTCTTCTCCAATTAAACGCTCACCTTTAACGCGTTCAGCATTTGCTAAAGTTTTATCTACATCTTTGTGAAATGGTCTGTAAAAGGTGTCAATCATTTTCGTCCAACTCACTAAGCCTTGTGCAATCTCATCAAATTCTTTCTCAACATTGGCCGTGAAACTATAATCCATGATATCGCTGAAATGCTCGCTTAAAAAATCAGTTACTAAGGTTCCAATATCAGTTGGGAATAATCTATTTTTTTCTACCCCAGTATTTTCAGTTGCTGTTTTAACTTCTATTTTACCATTCTTCAAAATTGCAGTTTGGTATTCACGAGGTGTACCATCACGGTTGTCTTTTAAAACATAACCTCTTTTTTGAATTGTTGAAATTGTTGGTGCATAAGTGGATGGACGGCCAATACCAAGTTCTTCAAGTTTCTTGACTAAACTTGCTTCTGTGTATCTAGGAGCTGCACGAAGAGAGAACTTTTGTTCAGAAACCATTTGATTTAAATTCAATTGCTCGCCTTGTTCTACAGGTGGTAATAGTCCTGCTTGCTCAGCATCATCTTCATCATCACTGCTCTCTAAATAGACCGTTAAGAATCCATCAAATTTAATAATTTCACCTTCAGCTCGCATTGTTTTATCAGACTGACTTAAAGCAATATCAACAATAGTGCGTTCAAGTTCTGCATTTGACATTTGACTAGCAATCGAGCGTTTCCAAATTAAATCGTAAAGCTTTTGTTCTTGCTGATCAGACCCAGCAGTATGATTTTCAAAATAAGTAGGACGAATAGCTTCGTGAGCTTCTTGAGCACTTTTGTTTTTTGTGCTGTAGTTTCTCGGGGAACTGTATCGCTGTCCAAACGACTTGTTAATCTCTGCTGTGGCAGCTGAAATGGCAGTCTGGGACAGGTTTACTGAATCCGTTCTCATGTATGTAATATGCCCTGCCTCATATAGCTTTTGGGCTAAAAGCATTGTTTTTGCAACTGGGTATCCAAGTTTTCTGCTTGCTTCTTGTTGAAGTGTACTTGTCGTGAAAGGTGCGGCAGCTTTTCTTTGAGCTGGCTTCACTTCTATATTGGATATTTTAAATGTACTTTTTGAAGCCGCATCTAAAAAATCTAAAGCTTCTTTCTCAGTTTTGAATCGCTGAGGTAATTCGGCTTTAATCGGTTTATTATTGTCTAGCTTGGTAAATTCAGCAGTGATTCGATAATCGCTAGAACTTTTGAAATTGTTAATTTCACGTTCGCGTTCAACAATTAATTTTACAGATACAGATTGCACCCTTCCGGCAGAAAGAGATGGCTTAACTTTCTTCCAAAGAACTGGAGAAAGCTCAAAACCTACAAGCCTGTCTAAGATTCTTCTTGCTTGTTGGGCATCTACTAAAGCTTTATCAATTTTTCGAGGATTTAATATTGCATTTTCTATAGCTGGTTTTGTGATTTCATGAAATACAATTCGCTTTGTATTGTTTTCATTCAAATTTAAAACCTCAAATAAATGCCATGAAATCGCTTCTCCTTCACGGTCCTCATCCGATGCTAACCAAACTGTTTCACTTTCTTTTGCCAACTTTTTAAGTTCAGCGACAATTTTTGTTTTGTCGGGTGAAACTATATAATTTGGTTTAAAATTATTTTCAACTTCAATCGCGTCATCACCTTTTCCGAGATCACGTATGTGTCCGAAACTTGATTTCACTGTATAATCCTTCCCAAGGAATTTTTCAATCGTTTTTGCTTTTGCTGGGGACTCTACAATTACTAAGTTTTTCGTCATTTTTTGATTACTATCAGTTTGCAAATATTACCTTTTTATTCAGAATTTGGTTATTTGTTCTAATTTTTAACAAATATATTCCATTGCTAATAGTTGCATTTCTCTTATATATCACTTCAATTTGACCATCTTGGGTAGTCTTATCTAAAAGTGTTTCTATTTTTTTTCCTTCCATGTTTTCCAACCAAACTTCAGTTTCTCCTGATTGATTCAGATATGAAACGTTTAATAAATTATCACTTGGATTTGGATAAATATTTAATGCGATTTGTTCTTCTAAATTGGAAATTGATGTGTTGTATTGACCGATGTTGATATCATCTATATAAACTGAATTTCCTTCATTACTTGTGATTTCCAACATAAATGAAATATTGCTGTCATTTTTAAATGCATCCAAACTATATGTAATTCTTTTCCAGTTTGATTCACTCGTAGGTTTAAAACTCGGAGAATAGGTATTGCTGCTATATGAGAGAAAGCTAGCATTTCTGTATAAAAATTGCTTAAAATTATCGCCACACCCTCTAGAATAATACAATCTTAACTCCTCTAGTGATTGAGCATTTTGTCTCAAATAAGCTATCATAAATGAAAATTTGGGATTTTGATTTGCTATTGGACGCATATCAATAGGAGGGGTTACCAGTTGGAATCGTTGACCGTCAACAGAATTTGGAATTGGGGCATGCAATGAAGTTAAATCCCTGAATCCAACACTTGAGTCTCTTGTGAATTTCACACTGCCCTCATCTAAAATTGTCCAGCCTGTACCAATATCCCATGTGCTCTTATCAAACTCCTGTCTTACCGTTGGTTTGTCTATTGCTACAACTGGTCGTACCTCAATATAATTGTCAACGGCTAATGTGTTAGTGCCATTTGCATTAGAAACAGTTAATGTTACTTTGTATCTACCTGGAGTATTGTATATAACTACTGGAGTGTCTTTATTGGTGCTTGAAATATTTGCTCCAGTAAATTGCCATTGTCTGCTGTCTACCGCCGCCTTACAAGAGATGTCAAAAAAGCGAACAGGCTCACCTACACACACTTTTCGAGCATCAGATGAAAAGAATGCAGATGGAGCTGAATTGCCATTCAAAACACCAGTAGCAATTAAATTAGCATTTGATACAAGTAATTTTCTAAACGAATAAGTTGTTAAGGCATAATGCATTATGCTTTTTTGGTTTTTTGTAAACATGGCCATGCATGAACCATTCGCGTAATCCATGTAATTTTCCCATTGGTCTAATAAATCTGGATTGTCACTATTGCATGAGTTGCCATTTGATGGACAGTTTTGATTTGTGAATGTTCCATTTACGGGAGGGGTATCTGCACAATAATCGCCTTTATTTGATCCGACACCTGCACAACCATCATCAAAGGTGTGAAGTAAGCCTAGGTAATGACCAATTTCATGTGTAAGTGTTCTTCCTCCATCAGAAGGATCTGCTGTTCCAATTTTACCAACTCTGTCAGAACGCATAACTATACCGTCAAAAGCACCTAGACCTTGGTTAACCGCACTAGGTAAATAAGCAAATCCTAAAACGCTTCCAGGTAAACCATTGGTGTTAATAATATCAGTTACAGTCCAAATGTTCAAATATTTTCTATAATCCCATTTGGCGCCAGGTATGCTTTTACATTATCTCTTGCTCCAATGTGCAATGGACTATATACTCTATTTATACCATCTGTACAATTTCCTTGTGGGTCAATTTTAGCTAATCGGAATTCAATTTCGCAATCAGTAGCTGAACTTAGAAATTGTGAACGTATTGCTGATTTATTACTATTCGTATAGCTAAAATCTTCGTTTAAAATTCGGATTTGATCCTCAATTTGTGCTCTGGAAATATTTTTCTAAACCATTGGTGTGAATCACATGAAAAACAACTGGAATGATAAATTTGGTCGCTCGCTTTGTATTTCCAACTTGCGGAATATCAGAGTAAAAGGCTTGCTCGCTTTTCTCAATTTCTGGATTATTTTCTTTTGCTTGCTTGTGGTAATGATCGGTTAAACATTGGCCATAAATAAATGCCGTTGAACTTAAAAGTAAAAAAGTTATAAAATATTTTTTCATTGTATTTGCTTGTCGCTGATTGAATAGTTTTTGCTTATTAGACTGAAAATTAAGTAAATTGTTTGTCAACTTTATGTCATATTTTGTATTTAGTATTCAAAAATAGGTGATCTGCTAGTACTAAAGCAGTCAGTGTTTCAGTATTGGCACCGCCCTAGGCAACACACAAGGGTCGTGGCGACCTTCAATACTTATTTCGATTTTCTCACCATTTGAATTTAGTGCTGTTTGCTGTTTAGAAATGCTCGAAACTGGCTTAAAGGCAGTAGTGAATACTATGTCTTTACCATTACTAATCCTCCAGTTATCCCTCCATCATTATTTCTTACCGTGCCAGCTATATCGTTATTCTCGCTTCCTTTCGCGTACGTACCCGCAAATCCCGAGCCAAATTCAAGTCCTTTCACTGCATTTAAACTAAATACTGCTTTTGCAAGGTCGGCATTTAATTTATCAAAAACGGGTTCACCTAAGCCTACTGGGCAATTTAGAACTCTTGTTGCTATGCTTCCACCTACACTGTCGCCTTCATTTGCTATGTCGCGAATAAAACTTGACATTTTTTCTGCGCAATCAGAATCAGGACATCTTAGCAGATTGTCCTCAGCTGTATCCCAATTTAGTGAGTATATATCTTTGACACCAATATCTCCAACTCTTGAAACAACAGATTGGATGTGTATATTGTACTTGTTTTCTAAAAACTGTTTAACAATTGCACCAGCAGCAACCCATCCCGCTGTTATTCTAGCGCTGCTTCTACCTCCGCCTCTGTGGTCGCGATGTCCATACTTTTCTGAATAAACATAGTCGGCATGCCCTGGACGATATATATCCTTTAAAGCATCGTAATCCTTAGAGTTTTGCCCAGTGTTTGGAATTAATATGCAAATTGGAGCTCCAGTACTTTTATTTTCAAAAACTCCCGACACAATTTCAAAATCTTCATTTTCTTTCCTTGAACTTGTGATTTCAGATTGCCCGGGCTTTCTTCTGTCCAATTGCTTTTGGATGTATTTTAAATCAATGATTTGGTTTGATGGAAATCCATCTAAGACAACACCAATTAATTTGCCATGCGATTCTCCAAAAGAACTTATTGTTAAACTATGTCCTAGTATATTGGCCATTGATCACTATATAGATCAGAGCATTACTTTGCGAAATTAACCGCTCTTCGTTCTCTTATAACCGTAATTTTTATTTGTCCTGGATAAATCATTTCTTTCATAATTTTTTGAGAAATCTCAAAACTTAATGTGTCCACTTCCTTATCACTAGAACGCTCGCTATCAACCATAACCCTTAGTTCTCTACCAGCTTGAATGGCAAATGCTTTTTCAACTCCTTCAAATCCCATTGCCAGAGCTTCTAAATCTTTTAAGCGTTTGATATAATTTTCAGTATCTTCTCTTCTTGCACCTGGACGTGAACCACTTATCGCGTCACAAGCTTGAACAATTGGAGATAGCATACTGGTCATTTCAATTTCATCGTGATGGGCACCAATTGCGTTGCATACTTCTGGATGTTCTCCGTATTTCTCAGCCCATTTCATTCCTAATAATGCGTGAGGAGTTTCAGCATCATCTTCAGGTACCTTTCCTATGTCGTGTAACAATCCTGCGCGCTTAGCCAATTTTGCATTTAATCCCATTTCTGTTGCCATAGTAGCACAGAGATTAGCTACTTCACGACTGTGTTTCAAGAGATTTTGACCATAAGACGAACGGTAACGCATTCTTCCAACTATACGAATTAGCTCAGGATGTAAACCAGTGATACCAAGATCAACAACTGTGCGTTGACCTATTTCAATAATTTCTTGTTCAATGTCTTTTCGTGTTTTCTCAACGATTTCTTCAATACGCGCTGGATGTATTCTACCATCTGCAACCAATTTATGCAAGGATAATCTTGCAATCTCTCTTCTTACTGGGTCAAATCCAGATAAAACAATTGCTTCTGGCGTATCATCAACAATTATCTCAATACCAGTTGCCGCTTCTAAAGCTCGGATATTTCTACCTTCTCTGCCAATAATACGCCCTTTAATGTCATCATTTTCTAGATTAAACACCGTAACAGTATTTTCTATAGCCGTTTCAGCGGCAGTTCTTTGTATAGTTTGGAGTATAACCTTCTTTGCGTCTTTAGTAGCGTTCAGTTTTGCTTCTTCAATAATAATTTTACTTTGTGCAATTGCGTCTGTTTGGGCATCTGCCTTAACAGCTTCAATCATTTGTGCTTTAGCGTCTTCAACAGATAAGTTAGCTACTTTTTCAAGCATTTTTATTTGCTGTTGACGACTTTGCTCTACTTCATTTTCTTTCTTAGCTAAAGCACTTTGTTGAGCGCTTAATTTGTTCTTCATTTTCTCCAACTCATCCTCTTTCGATTTATAAGTTCTCATTTTGTCGTCTAGAGACTGTTCTTTCTGACGAATGCGATTTTCTGCAACTTGGATTTCAGAGTTGCGCTTTTGAACTTCTTTTTCGTGTTCTGATTTAAGGGTTAAGAAACGCTCTTTAGACTCGAGCATTTTACTTTGTTTGATGGATTCTGCTTTTGATTTTGCTTCCTCCAAAAATAAATTAGCTTGAGATTGTTGTTGCTTTTTGATGATTGGCATACCGACAAAATAGCCGATTACCAATCCAATTAATAGCCCAATGGCGATGTACAATGCTATGATCATTTTTGTTGTTTATTAAATGAAGCAGTTGTAATTGATAGTAAATAAACGCGTTATGGTTTTAGAAGCTGTTCAATATCACTGATTTCTTCCTCAATGGGTGTAAAATCAATACTTTTTTCCTGATATTGTATGTTCTCATTTGATTTATTAATGGCATCTACTGCGAATTCCAAAGCGGCCATTGCCAGGCCATCTATTTTATCTTTCACAGAGAAATTACTGTTAAAAAATCCCATTTTCTCATTAAGAAGTTTTGCTGCCTTCCTAACGTATTCTTCCTCTTTGGCTTGTATCTTCAAAGGATATACCCTGTCACCTATATTCACTTTAATTGAGATATCTTGCATAGCCATTTGATTTTCTTGCGTTTAAAGCTAATTCGTACGAACTGATTCAATTGCAATTTTAAGTATTTTTTTCTGAATTATTACTTTTTTTTAAATTATTGCTCTTCTCTATGTACACTATTTAGTGCGAGTTCAATTTAATTCAAATCACTAGGTCCTTCTCTGAGGATTTCGAATTCATCTCCTGAACAATCTATAATTCCAGATCCTAAAACTCCGCCATCTCCTGCATCAATTATCCATTTTACCTGATGTTCATAGGCGGATTTTATGTCTTCAACGGTGTTCATTATATTAGAACTATCTGATTGATCGTGAACAGATGCTGAAACCAAGGGCTCTCCACATTGATTCACAAGGAGCTGGGTAATCTTAGAATTTGGTACTCGTATACCTATTGTCTTTCTTTTATTTAAAAAGAGCTTGGGCACTTTATTGTTTGCTCTTAAGATGAACGTAAATGGACCTGGTAAGTTTTTATTCATCATCTTGTAAATAGACTTGCTAAATTGCTGAGTATAGTCACTTAGATGCTTTAAATCAGAGCAAATGATAGACAGTTGTGCCTTTTCAGGCTTTTTGCCAACCAAGCGACAAATTCTTTCAATTCCATCCTTATTTGACAAGGTACAAACAAAAGCGTATAAGGTGTCTGTTGGGCAAATTGCTATTGCACCATTCTTTAAATCATTAGAAACTTTTTCCAGAAGTCTGTCATTTGGATTATCTGGTAAAAGTTCTATGCTTGGCATTTTTAGAGTAGTATTGATTAAAGTTTGTCACCAAATTTGGCGGAAAAACCTACACCAAAGAAGTTTTTAAGCTGCCAGTTTCGTTGAATACCTTCTTCGTCACCTTTAGTATCCACATCGTAATCCCATATCATTTGATTGATCAAAGTTACGGAAATGTATTTATTTACCTTCATGTTGATGGTGTTTTGCCAGTTGACATCAATTTGATCTAAGGTAACTGTTTGATAATTATTAAATAATTCTAAACGCGACTGGTAACCAATGTTTTTTGCAATGTCTTTATTAAAACTCAAATTAATATACCAACCGAGCTCTGTTCTGAACGTTTGACCATCTTTAGTTTTCACAGGTGGGTTGCCAAGCGAAGCACCAGTGGTGTCATATTCGGCAGGTTCAACACCATAAAGTCCTAAATCGGCTAATCGTTGCTCTCTAACAATTGTGTATTTTGCGGTTAAAGGAGAAGCATAAATGGAGAAGTAAGGCTTGGGTTTGTAATCTATACCCAGAGACAAATATCCAAAACCTTGAGCCAAAAAGTTAGACACGTGATTATCTCGTCTCAAAATATCTTCAGGTGACCAGCCTGGAAACATTTGTGTATTCAAACTTAACAAGGCTGAATAATTAAATTTAGGACTGATTTTTCTTCCGTATTTTGACAGAAACACTAGTTTGTCTTCATTTTTAACAAAGGGATTACTGATTTTTGTGCCCGGATTTTGTGGGTCATCTATTTTTGATTCGCCATTTCGGATAACACCATAAGCTAAGTCCAAATAATTCTCCCAAATTCCTTTCCCATCCTTTGATCTGTGAATTGCAAACAAACTTGAATTGGCTACTAAAGCAATATTGTTTGTGCCCCCTTGTGCCCAATTTGAGAATGTTGTATTCGATAGATTTGTGCTAAAAAATCCGCCTTTTACCCAACCCGTATCTTTGATTTCTTTGATTTTCGTGCCTTCGGATGCTTTTTTCTTGATTTCTTCATCCGACTTTTGAGCCACAAGCGTAGCTGCAAAGACCATCAACGGCCAAATGATTAACCTTTTTCTCATAAAATAAATCTTGTAAAAATAAAAAGCCAGAAATTATATTCTGACTTGTAAACTGTTTAATCTTCCTTTTTCTTGGTCTTATTGATTGCTTTAATAATCATAAATAAAACAATAGCAATTAATAAGAAATTAATAGTTGCGGCAATTAATTTACCATAAGTGAATGGTCCTGCTTTTAATTCTTGGATGTTCTCGAATCCACCAATCATTGCAATTATTGGCATAATTAAATCGTCAACCAAAGACGTGACAATTTTTTGGAATGCTCCACCTAAAATAACGGCAACCGCCAAATCCACAACGTTCCCTTTGTTGATGAATTCTTTAAATTCTGAAATAAATCCCATATTTTATTTTATTTTACTAATTCAAACTTAACTCAAATCTCCTTTTTTAGGAAGGATTTTTTATTAACAAGTTTTAGAATGTATTTATTAATAGTAGCTTATTGCAGTACTTCTTTTACTTGTTCTGCCGCTTCCTTTAATAATATAGCAGATTTTACTTTCAATCCACTTTCATCAATTAGCTTCTTGGCTTCAACAGCATTAGTACCTTGAAGACGAACAATAATTGGTATATCAATATTTCCGATTTTAGTGTAAGCATCTACAACCCCTTGTGCCACACGGTCACAACGGACGATACCACCAAAAATATTTATTAATATAGCTTTCACATTAGGATCGCTTAATATGATTTTGAAACCCGCCTCAACTGTCTCAGCATTTGCTGTTCCACCTACATCTAGAAAGTTGGCAGGTTCTCCACCACTTAGTTTGATGATATCCATAGTAGCCATAGCCAAACCTGCACCGTTTACCATGCAACCAACGTTACCATCAAGTTTTACATAGTTTAAATTGTGTTTCTTTGCTTCAACTTCTGTCGGATCTTCTTCACTTTCGTCTCTTAATTCCTCGAAATCTTTATGTCTAAACAATGCATTCTCGTCTAAATCTACCTTAGCATCAACAGCAATAATTTTATCATCTGAAGTTTTTAGTACTGGGTTAATTTCAAACATAGCACTATCGGTTTCATCATAAGCTCTGTACAAGGCAGTTACGAATTTTACCATTTCTTTTTGTGCTGTTCCGGTTAATCCTAAATTAAATGCAATTTTTCTAGCTTGGAAACCTTGAAAACCTACAGCAGGGTTAATCCATTCTCTGTGAATTTTTTCTGGACTGTTCTCTGCAACTTCTTCGATATCCATTCCACCTTCAGTTGTGTATATGATTACATTCTGACCTGTTGCTCTATCCAACAAGACACTCATGTAATATTCTTTTGGTTCGCTTGCACCTGGATAAAAAACATCTTGAGCAACTAAAACCTTATTAACTAATTTTCCTTTTGGTCCTGTTTGAATTGTTACCAAAGTTTTTCCTAATAGATTGCTAGCAATGCTTGTAACATCATCCAATGACTTAGCTAAGGCAACACCTCTTTGTTCACTTCCAACAACTTTTCCTTTACCACGTCCTCCAGCATGTATTTGCGCTTTTAACACAACCCAGTCGGAGCCGGTTTGCTTTTGAATGTCTTTTGCAGCTTGAAGTGCAGAATCAGGAGTCTCGGCAACAATACCTTCTTGGATTGCCACACCGTACGACTTTAAAATTTGTTTGGCTTGATATTCGTGAATATTCATTTGTTAGGATTAAATCGAGGTTTAAAAAATCGAGTGCAAAAGTACAAAAAAAATATTGTTTTGTTTTGTATAAAATTAATTCCAATTTCGCATGAATATGATTAAGGCTGAGAATATAGTAAAACAATACGGTTCACTTCAAGTTTTGAAAGGTATTTCCATTCAAATTAAGGATTCCGAAATTGTGTCTATTGTTGGAGATTCAGGAGCGGGTAAAACCACTTTGCTTCAAATTCTGGGAACTTTAGATTCAGCTGATTCAGGAGACTTGTTTTACGATGATGTGCCAATTAAAGGCTTAAAGTCGAACGCACTGGCAGATTTTAGAAATAAGAAAATTGGATTCATTTTTCAGTTCCACCAATTGTTACCCGAGTTTACTTGTCTAGAAAATGTGTGTATGCCTGCTTTTATAGCTGGAATGAATAAATCAGATGCAGAAATAAGAGCAAAAGAGCTATTAGATTATCTGGGTTTAAAGGAACGCTATCAGCATAAACCAAACGAGTTGTCTGGCGGTGAGCAACAGCGTTGTGCCGTAGCGAGGGCCTTAATGAATTCGCCTAAGGTTGTATTTGCAGACGAGCCAAGTGGTAATTTGGACAGCAGAAATGCCAATGAATTGCATAAATTGTTTTTAGATTTGCGCAAAGACTTTGGATACAGCTTTGTAATCGTCACTCATAACGAGGAGTTTGCAAATATGGCAGATCGAAAATTGGTGATGAAAGATGGATTAGTTCTGGAGCAGGCAGGCTCTATTTCTTAATTTGAAATCTCTCCATATAGTAATCAATATCTCCTAATCTTGGGTTGATTTTGTTTCTCAAACTAAAGAGAAAGGCGCTTTCAAGCATTTTTCTTTGATCTTCACTCAAGAATTTTACAGATTTGTACTTTAGAAAACCAAAGGGCTGGGCGTATGGAATATGCACTCCAAATACATATGGAGAGAAGCCACAACTAATACCAGATAATTGAATGTTTGACATATCGCCTTTTAAGGAATAAAATATACCTTGAAAACTGCCACTATCCTTCATGCTTTCTTCTAAATTTGTAGTGTAAACTGAATCATAACCTTGGGTAGGGTCATCTGGGTCGGTGGAGATAAATACAGGGTTTTCAGCATTTCCTCTGCTTTTTTTGTCCTCTTTAGAAAATAGATTGATTAGCGTGTCTGTTTTGTAAAGTTCGCTGGTTTCCAATCTGCTTTCTTTCACTAAATCCATGTTGATAGATTGTAACAATTGATGTGTTTTTAATGGGATGTTTCTAAATTCTACTTCTCCGTTCTCTGAATAATTATTTAAATAAGAAGACAGACCATCGCTAAGAGCATCCATGAATTCAGATTTATTGAAGTATAGCTTCTTGCCTTTAATAGGACTAACAGCAATTAGCTTGTCTTGTAGGGTGAACCCGTAAAAGTTTTCAGTTCTTGTTCCCTTTATTGTGGTGTCATATCCGACACTTGGATCATTGGGGTCAGTAGAAATAAAAGCTACATATTCTTCTTCAAAATACTTGGATGCAGTTTCAAAATCCATGGCTTTACCATCGGCATCTAAAGGGGATATCTTCTTTGTGTTAAATAAGTTAAAAGTAGCTGTCGAAATAGAGTTGTGTTGGTACAAAGCCCATGCGCCAAGGTCGTTTAGTTCTAGTAGTCCTGACATACTGTTCGCAGACTCTGTTTTCTTAATATTTGCAATACTATTGTCACTGACTGTGTTGCAGGCAAAAGAAAAAACAGAAACAGCAAAAGCGTAGAAATAAAATTTATATGTTGTTTTCATAGTTCAAATATAGGAGTTTTTATAAATTGACATAATTTGTGGCTAAAATTGATGCAGTTTTCTGAAAATAAATTACCTTCGCTAGTCCATATTATGAAGTATAAAAACATTGACAATCGCCTGTTTATTGAGAATCGCAAGAAGTTTGTTGCTCAAATGAAGCCCAATAGCATCGCCATCTTTAGAAGTAATTACGAATTCAATAGAAATGGAGATGCAAGTATGGATTTCAAACAAAATTCAGATTTCTTTTGGTTGTGCGGTATTGATCAAGAAGATAGTTTTTGGTACTATATCCCGATAGTCCTGAAGAAGCCTACAGAGAATGCTTATTCTTGAAACAAACTAATGCTACTATTGCCATTTGGGAGGGTCATAAATACACCAAAGAAGAAGCTACTGCCACTTCAGGTATTTCAAAATATTTTTTGGAATGATGCCTTTTCTTCTAGCATTCGATCAAAAGTAAATTATACCGATACGATTTATTTGACCTTAAATGAGAACGATAGGTATGCCTATAAATCACCGTATAGCGATCTAGATTTTGCTAGCAATTTAAGAAAAAGAATATCCACTTCACAATTACGTAAGAGCCGCTCCTATATTACAGCAGCGTTTAAGAAGTATAAAATCAGATATTGAAGTCGATTTAATCCGCAAAGCAATCTCCCATTTCCAAGAAAGGGTTTGAACAAATCGTACGTTATACCAAGCCGGGGGTTGTGGAGTATGAAGTTGAAGCAGAATTAATTCATCAATACATAAGAAATGCCGGAACACAAGTCATTCTTTCACCCGATTGTTGCAAGTGGAGCCAGTGCCTGTGTATTACATTACATTGATAACAATCAAGTTTGTAAAGATGGTGATTTGATGTTGGTTGACTGCGGTGTAGATTACGCAAATTATTCAGTGATATGACAAGGTGTATTCCCGTTAATGGAAAGTTTTCGAGTCGCCAGAAAGACGTCTATAATGCAGTTCTTAGAGTGATGCGAGAAGCTAGCAAGTTATTAGTTCCTGGAACACAATTAATGGAGTATCACCAAATTGTTGGGGAAAGAATTGATGGAGAAAAGAACTCGTTGATTTAGGCTTGTTAAAGATGGATGAAATAAAGAATGAAGATCCAGCTTGGCCTGCTTATAAGAAGTATTTCATGCATGGTACAAGTCATTTCCTCGGAATCGATGTTCATGATGTTGGAATGCGTTACGAACCAATGAAAGCAGGCATGTTATTCACGTGTGAACCTGGTATATACATACAAGAAGAAGGTATTGGCGTTCGGATAGAAAACAATATATTAATTACTGAAAACGGTCCTTTGGATTTGATGGATGAAATTAAAATGCCAATAGAAGTTGAAGAAATTGAGCAGTTTATGTCAAAGAGTTTAAGCTCCAACGCTTAATAATTATAAAATAAATGGCTCGGCCGCAGAATCCAAATTTGAACTTTCACAATTTAATTGTGTTGGTTTCAAAATTGCGCAGAAAATTAGATGCACAAATCGAGGCTGAGGTGCAGTATAGAGGCTTTGGTTTTTTTAAAGCGTCGTTTCTTCCTATCTTTCTTTTGCTTTATAAAGAAGGCAATACAACTGTGAATATTGCCGAAAGATGCGGAGTGACTAAACAAGCTACTAGCAAATTAGTGTTAGAAATGATAGAACTTGGGTTGCTAAAAACTCAAGTGAACAAAGAAGATAGACGTTCAAGTATAGTATTGTTGTCGGCAAAAGGCAAGCGGATGGCAACCGAGGTGAGAAAGTGCCTGCATAGATTAAGTGAGAATTACAAAACACTTATGGGAAAAGATGAATATGACAAAATGATGGGTCATTTAGAGGTGCTGTGGATACTACATGAATAAGTTGTGGAAACTTCATGTAAAATTGAAGTTTTAATAATTTCATTTTAATCTACATTCGTCCTGTACAATTAATTAATTTTCTATGGATCAAGTTAGTGCCGGCGAATATTTGGAAAATCAGATGTATCCATCTATCATGAACAGAATTCAAGCCTTGTTTTTTGACGTTTGGATAATTATTGGAATCCTTATGTTTTTATCTTCTACATTCTTTGAAGATTACGAAGGTAGATTTGTAGGGTTAAAAATAATTGTATTTTTTGCTCTTCTTTTAATCTATGAACCTTTAGCAAATATGACAGGAGGCACTATAGGATACAGAACAATGGGTATGAAAATTAGACGTTTTGGCGATTTAGACAAGAAGTTGAGTTTCACTCAAGCTTTTGGCCGTTCAATTCTTAAACTTGCTCTAGGTTGGATTTCATTCCTTACAATCTCAATTGACCCTCAGCGCAGAGCCATGCATGATAAGGCAACAGGTACTGTTGTGTTGAATGTGAAAAGTTGATTTAATACAGATTCAGTAGCAATTCTAAATCTTTACATTTCATTCCAAATCGCTTGGCTAGAGATTCATTCACAAGCTGACCTTTGTATATATAAACACCATGTCTGATGCCTTTAGCGATTTTTATCAAGTCGTGAAATCCACCGTAATTTGACATGTCGTTAAGTACAGGAGTGAAAATATTGCTCAAAGCATAACTTGCTGATCTCGATACTCTTGCAGTGATATTTGGAACACAGTAATGAATTACGCCGTGTTTTTTGAATATTGGATTCTTGTGATTACTAATTTCTGAAGTTTCAAAGACTCCACCTTGGTCAATACTAACATCAATAATGATGCTATTGGGCTTCATTTGCATCACCATTTTATCCGTTACAACAACAGGACTTCTACCTTGTTCACCTCTTAATGCTCCAATTGCAACATCGCATGTGCGCAAAGCTTCTGCCAAGATGTTGGGCTGTATGGTTGAGGTAAATATCTTTTTCCCTAAATTGTCCTGTAAACGCCTTAATCGGTAAAGCTCATTATCAAAAACTTTAACCTCAGCTCCTAATCCCATAGCAGCTCGGCAAGCGTATTCGCCAACTGCACCAGCGCCAATTACAACAATTTGAGTCGGAGGTATGCCTGTAAATCCGCCGAGTAGTTCACCTTTCCCAATGTTGGCATTGTTGAGGTATTCAGATGCCAGCAGTATCGAAGCATGACCAGCCATTTCGCTCATAGCTCGTATGATCGGATAAGATCCACTGTCATCTTGCAAAAATTCATAGGCTATGGCATTTACTCGTTTTAAAATGAGTCTGTTTAATGAAACGGGATTCATTTGATCCAATTGCAAGGCTGAAATTAAAATTTGCTCTGGACGCATTAACTCAATTTCAGCATCAGTAGGTGGCTCTATCTTTAGAATTACATCTGCCTTAAAAATCTCTTCATGACTGTGAACTATTGTTGCCCCAGCTTCACTGAACCTCTGGTCTGTAAAGTTACTAGAAGCTCCAGCCTTCGATTCAATCATGATTTCATGTCCATTATGGACAAGAAATTCTATTGAAGAGGGGGATAGAGGAACTCTATTTTCTTGGGATGTGATTTCTTTAGGTATGCCAATAAAAAGACTTTTATTGTTTTTCTTAATTGGAGCAGCCATTTCTAATGGATGCATGGCAAAAGCTTCTTTCGCCAATTCATTAAAGGTTACGAGTCCTTTTTTACTGTCTGACATATAGATTGTACTGTTTACTGTTCAGTTTGAACAAAATTAAGCCATTATGGTCATAATTCAAACATTATGTGATAATAAAATCATTGTTTTTAACGTTATTCAAGATTAGTTTTGTCGCTATTTCAGTACAGTTTTTTAACATGATCAAATCAATACCTACATTTATATTGCTTTTTGCTACTTCTCTTCTGTTTGCCCAAAGCAATTCTATTGAGCGAATTGATAGCCTAACACACCTGTTTATGGAGGGGACTGTTAGTAAACCGCTTGCAAATTTATCCTCCGATGAGGTGTTAAACTTAACTGAGGAAGAATTTAACAACTTAGTCAACTTAATGGGGACTCAAGTTCCCTTTAAATACGACCCTTCCGTTGTTACTCAAATCAAATACATGCTTCACCCTAATAGTTCGTTTTTAAGTAAAGCATGGACAAGGAAAAATCTGTATTTTAGAGTTTTTGAAGAAGTTCTGGATAAAAAAGGAATGCCAGATGAAATTAAATATCTTTCCATTGTTGAATCACTCTTAAGTACTAATGCTGTGAGTTGGTGCGGAGCAACCGGATTGTGGCAGTTTATGCCAGCAACAGGTCGAATGATGGATTTGGCTATTGATGCTAATATGGATGAACGAAAGGATATATATAAAAGCACTGAAAAAGCTTGCGACTATCTCTTGAGTATGTACAATACTTACAACGATTGGTTATTGGCACTTGCGGCATACAACGGAGGCCCCGGTAATGTAAACAAAGCCATTCGTCGATCTGGTGGAAAAAAGACGTTTTGGGAAATTCGGAAATACCTTCCCAAAGAAACACAAAATTATGTCCCTAAATTTTTAGCGACAGCTTTCTTAATGAGTTTTGCGCCTCCTCAAGAAACATCCTATAATATTTTAAGAGCAAATGAAACTTTAGTGCCAGTTTATCTGTGTTGCGAAGTAGATATGAAGTATGTATGTGCTTTAGTTGAAATCAGCGAAGCCGAACAACTTGAATGGAATAGTGTTTACACAAACGGGTTTATTCCCGAACATATCGAAGATAAAAAAGTAGTACTTCCTTATAAAAAAGCCATGCAATTAGCTGAATGGCAGGATAGTGTTTATGCTATCAGCTCAAATGCGTTCAATCCTAACGATTTTATTAAGACAGAAACCTATATCAAATACCACACGGTTAAAAGTGGTCAAAGTCTTGGACGAATTGCCTCTATTTACAATGTGAGCTCATATAGTATTAAGAAATGGAATCATCTGAAGTCAAGTAAACTTAGAACAGGAAAAAGTTTGAAGATTTATCAAACCAAAGAAACAATATTACCTGTTGTAAGTAATACAACTTACGGATTTTTTTATTATATTACAGATTATGAATCACAATCCATCAATGATATTTGTTCCAAGTTTGCAGAATTTGATATTGAAAAAACTTGCAAAATGAATGGTATTGTATCGAATAACACGCCAATTGGAAAAGGAAAACTCATCAAACTCTACATGTTTTAAATGAAATGTTAAAAAAGCACACATACTTCGTATTAATTAGCGCCTTAGTTTTTTTTCAATCTTGTGGTGATCACAGTCAAGTGACCTTACCCGTCTCAGTCGGGAAATTAGGTAGTCTTATTGTGGTTGGAGATTTGAGTATTCACAATTCCTTAAAATCTACCGTCGATTCCGTGTTTCTTAAACCTTTACCTCATTTACCCGCAGGAGAGCCATTTTTTGAATTGCTTAAACCCGACGCTCAAGATTTTCAGCGTTTTTATTACAATCAGAAATCTGTGTTTGTGTTGGTCGATGAAGGAAGTCTGAATGCCATGGAAAATCTTTTAGAACCATTCTCAAGCGAAACAATTAATGATCTAATCAACAACAAAGAACCTAAGTTGATGTCTAAACGAAATCTATTTGCTCGTTATCAGCACATCGTTTATTTGTTTGGAAAGGATGCAAAAGACTTGCAAAGAAAGTTGAGATTGTGTCAAGCACAGTTAAATAATGCCCTCATGTCTTATGAACTTGAAGATCAAAATTTAAAGCTGTTTAAAGACACTTCCGCAAATGATAAATACTTCAAAGTAATTAAAGAAGAATTAGGGCTTGGTGTTAAAATTCCAGATCGATTTGATTTAAAGTATCACAAAAATAATACGTTTTGGTTTCAATACGATGCGATTGAAAACGATGTGCCTAAAACAATCGCCTTAGTGATGCATACCTATCCTTATAAAGATACTTCAGATTTTACTTACGAGTCAATTCGCACAGCAAGAGATACGGTGATGAAGTATTTAATAAAAGGCGAAGTGCCTGGTACTTATATGGGAACAACAGAAAGTGAATTTTACCCGCCAATATTTCAGGAAACCATCAACCTAAATTCGATGTATTGTTCGAAAATTAGAGGGTGGTGGACCATTAGAGGATTAAGTATGGCAGGCCCATTTGTGCGTTACGTTGTTCATATTCCAAACACTAACACGTTATTTGCATTTGAAGGCTTCGTTTACAAACCTAATTTAAACACCAAAGAACGCGACTTGCGTTTAATAGAAGCAATTGCTCTGAGTATTAAATGATGAAACGAATTGTAGTGTTTGCCTCTGGCAATGGTAGTAATGCTCTCAATTTAATTGAACATTTTAATTCGGGAAATTTAGCTCGTGTGGTTTCAGTATTTTCAAACAAGAAACAAGCTGGAGTAGTTCAAAAAGCACTTGATAAAGGAGTTGAAGTAACCTGTTTTTCTCGCAGCGAATTTTACGATTCAAATGATGTGATTGAAGCCGTAAAAACATACAAGCCAGACTTAATTGTTCTAGCTGGTTTTCTTTGGCTAATTCCCGTTGATTTTTTATCTGCTTTTGATGGTTTAGTTATTAATTTACACCCATCCTTACTGCCTAAATTTGGCGGAAAAGGCATGTATGGAAGACATGTGCACGAAGCTGTATTAGAAGCCAAAGAAAAGCAAACAGGTATTACGGTTCACTTTGTGAATTCTGAATTTGATAAAGGCGAGATTATTTATCAAGACGCCTTCGATATTGAAGATTCAGATACCGTGGAATCCATTGAACATAAGATTCACGAATTGGAATTTAAAGGTCTACCTATAGCTGTAGAACGCGTTTTTGGAAAATGAAATCTTGTCTTCTAATAGCCTTTCTTTTTATAGGAACCCAAGCATTTTCTTGGGGCTTTTTTGGACATAAAAAAATTAACGAAACAGCCGTTTATACCGTTCCAAAACCATTATTCGGATTTTATAAGAGGTATGTAAATTACATCACCGCACATTCAACAGACCCCGATAGCAGGCGATATGTGGTAAAAGAGGAAGCCTGCCGACATTACTTGGATGGCGATTTCTATGAACACAAACTGCCCTTAGATACTCTCCCTCGTTTTTACAAAGATGCTTGTGCCAAATACGGGGAAGACACGGTGAAAGAGCATGGAATTGTTCCCTGGCATATCGAGGTGATGATGAAACGGCTGACAAAAGCCTTCTCTGATAAAGACGTCAAGAAAATTCTAAAATACAGTGCAGATATCGGGCATTACATTGGTGATTTGCATGTGCCATTGCATGCTACTTCCAATTACAACGGACAGAAAACAAATCAAAAAGGCATACACGCTTTATGGGAAAGTAGATTGCTTGAATTGAATTTCGACGCGTATTCCCTTTTTACTGGCGTGTCAAAATATCAAGAAAATCCGATGGACTTAGTTTGGAAAGCTTATGCTGAAAGTTACGGTCTAGTAGATAGTGTTTTGCAAACAGAAGCTCGTGTAACAAAACAGTTTGACGAAGACTCAAAATACAGTTGGGAAACACGTGGAAATACATTGGTGAAAGTGTATTCAAAAGAATTTTGCAAAGCCTATCATACTGCTCTAGGTAATATGATTGAAGACCGATTGAAGGCATCTATTCATTTGCTTGGAAACATTTGGTATACGTGCTGGGTGGATGCTGGTCAGCCGGATTTAGAAAGCATGCCTCTTGAAGAAATTCCCGAAGAGAAAACCGAAACCGAAATTCAGAAAGGTGAAATGCTGGGAAGGGAAGAAGAGTAAATTAAAACCATTGCTTCTTTCTGAAATAGACAATCATTCCAATAAATATTAAAATTACTATCGACCAAAAATAGTAGTACCCATAGGGGTTGTCTAATCCAGGGAAATGAGTGAAATTCATGCCGAAAACACCTGTTAAAAAACTCAAGGGAATAAAGATGGTACTGATAATAGTTAGTACTTTCATCACCTGATTCAACTTGTTGCTTGTTGTTGTAAAATAAATATTCATTAAATCACTTAACAAACTTCTGTGATTTTCAATGGTTTCATAAGCTTGCAAAGTATGGTCGTGAACGTCTTTAAAGTAATTGATAATTTTCTTGTCAATCAGATCACTACCACCAGTTTCAATTTTATTCATAGCCTCTCGCATTGGCAAGATGTGCTTACTCAAAACCATTAATTCTTTTTTTATGCCTTGAATTTTAAACGAAGTTTTATTGTTAGGGTAATACATGGTTTCCTCTTCAATATCCTCAACCATATCACTTATTTTGTCAATTAACACGAAGTATTGATCTACAGCAGAGTCGAGAATTTTATAGAGCAGAAAATCTGCGTTTCTATGTCGTATTGTGCCTTTCGATGTTTGAATTCGGTTGATGATTTCATCAAACAAAGAACTATCAGTTTCTTGAAAAGAAAGCAACCAATTCTGACCTAAAATGGCGCTTATTTGTTCGGTTTCTATGGATTGTTGTTGCTCCGAAAAGTATAAGTGTTTGAAAGTGATAAAAATGTAATCGTCAAATTCTTCAATCTTAGTTCGTTGGTGAGTATTTAAAATATCCTCCTGAATTAAAGGATGAATTTTATAGTAATTGCAAATGTCTTGTACTTTGTTCGAATCATGAATTCCATTTACCATAATCCAAGTCACATTGTCCTTTTGAATATAGCTGTCAATGGTTTCACTTTTGTTTAATTCGCATTCTTCAAGAACAGAACTGTCGTAATTGAGTAGCTTTATCGAGACCTTTTCTTCGCGCTCCTCACCAACATAAACCATGCTTTCTGAAGGCAGTCCAGACTTACTTGAAAGTTTGTTCTTTTTCTTCTTTAATCTGTTTTTTATGTTCGACTTCACATTACAATATTAAGAATAAATATAGGAATGCATTTATTTTTTCCATTAAAAATGCATTTGGGGGATGATGGTGTTTTAATTGTATTACTTGTATGAAACACTTAATTTGTGTCATGCTGCTTGCGAGTACAAGTTTTTTGAAAAGTCAAGTTTATGATTTTGAGTACATCAGTATTAAGACGAATTTAATCAGTTTGTTTAATGTTGGATTAGAAACTCCAGTGTATGGTCGAATATCTCTTGAATCAAATATACGAGGTTTTTCATCTATGGTTTTTGAAGATGTTTCAAAATATGATTTCAGAGTAAATTTAAAATACCATTTTAGAGGTCTTAATCTCACACCTATGAGTACCACCTATTTTATGATAGGGCACCATTATAAATCTGAAGAAATGCGCAATTATCCAAAACAAGATAATTCTTATGAACGAGGCGTTTTTGATGCTTATCTTCTTGCCTTAGGCATTGGAGCTCGAACGAGATATGTGGATTTTTGGTTTGCTGCTGAATTGCCTTATTCAGTTGAATCCAATCGATACACGTATAAAAATACCTATGGACAAATAACGACGGATAAAACCTGGAAAAATTACCCAAGTGTTTCTGCTTCTATAGCGCTGAATTTAATTAACTTCCGTCTAAGGTAATCTCTCTTATTTAGCTAAAGAGTCTGAAAGGGCTTTCGCTGCTTTTAATGCGCCTTCTACATTCACAATCCCAGCAGTTCTGCAAAGTTTTTTATACTTTGTTTTCTTTTTCTTATAACCAGGTTTCTTTACTTTCTGTTCTGGTTTAACTACTGATGTTTCGATAACTTGCTTGACTTGGATTGCTGTTAAGTTTGGATAGTATGCTCTAATTAGTGCTGCTAAACCTGCAACGACAGGAGAGGCCATGCTTGTGCCATCTAATGCCTTGTACTGTTTGTTTGCTATCGTGCTGTATATTTGAACTCCAGGAGCAAAAACGTCAACCGTCTTTTTTCCGTAATTTGAAAATGAAGCGGGTTGCTGGTCTCTATCTGAAGCACCTACTTCTATCCAAGTCTTGCAAAATGAATCCTTAAAATATACCGATGAAGGGAACCTGTCTGTTTTATCTGTATTTTCTGCATCATTGCCTGCTGCATGAATCATCAACACATCTTTGCTTTCAGCATATAGAATGGCGTCTTTTACAACCTGTGCATTATACGAGTACGATTTCCCAAAACTCATATTAATAACACGAGCTCCATTGTCAGCTGCATAACGGATTGCATGTGCCACGTCTTTGTCGCGCTCATCACCATTTGGAACTGTTCTCAATACCATCACCTGAACTAATGGACAAATCCCATCCATACCCAAATCGTTGTTGCGCAGAGCTGCTATAATTCCTGCTACGTGAGTTCCGTGCATAGCATCTGGTCCTTTTACTTCGTTGTTCCCATATCCTAATGTCGTAACATCTTCGTAATTATCGCCAATGTTTTTCCTTGGGTCGTATTTTAGATTGTAGTGGTAATTTACGCGTTGATATAAGTGCTCATAATCTTCTCTAATTCCATCAAATAATTCCTGAGGACTTAAGTTTGCACTTTGACAGACTTCAAGAACAAATGCCTTACTCAATTTAGATTCGACACTTCGCGGTTCGTGCTTGATTAAATCTTCAATTGATATGTTAGAGCTATCCAATTCTTTAATTAACGTTGTACAAAGCTTTTGATAGAATTGCATTTGTTTCAATTGGTTTTGAGCATCTAAATAGGCTTTGTCGTACTCTTTTTGTAGTGCCTTGTATTTTTTGTAGTCTGCCTTATCCGTTTTACTTAACTTTAATGTGTTTCCATCAAAACGCTTTTGATAATTTCTCAATAAACGCGTGATTTCTAAATTGTCGTATTGAATATCTTGACCAGCACTTCCTAGGTAATCCCATCCGTTGTAATCGTCAATATATCCATTGTGATCATCATCTACAGCGTTTCCATTTATTTCAGCTTCGTTTATCCAAATGTTCTCTTTTAGGTCAGGGTGTTCCACATCAATGCCATCATCGATCACAGCAACAATTACTTTTTCGGCATTTGCTGGTGCCTTGTGGTTTTTAAGTGCTTCAGTTAAACCAATACCATAATTGGTGTCTTTTGCAGAATACTGTAAATGCCAATCTTTTGCATACGATTGAGCAAATAGATTGCTGCCTGCTATAAGGCTCAAAAAGAGAATTATTCTATTCATATTGTTTTTAATAACGATTTTATTGAATGTTTATTTCGAAAGGCAAACGCATTTGAAAACCTTGTGCTTGAACACTTGATTGAAGCGCTTTGTAATAAGAGTAAAAAACCCCCATGTCTGATTCAAGTTTACTTTCCATCATACTACTGGTGGATGATTTTAAAAATTGAGAGAACGGGTTTTCAATTTTAGGATATACTACTGTGTTATAGGTTTTTGTTTTAGACATAAATGCTGCAATTCCGATTGCATCATTGATTCCTCCATAAGAGTCGATTAACTTTTTGTCTAAAGCTTGTTTTGCTGTCCAAACACGACCTTGAGCGATGGCTTCAACTGAAATACTGTCTAATCCTCTACCTTGTTCAACCACGTTTGTGAAATCGTCGTAAATACGATTCACCATGTTTTGAAGATACATGCGATCGGTTTCGTTTAAAGGCCTGTCTACTCTAGCAAAATCTGAATATTTACCTGTTTTTACACTTTCAAATGACAGACCCAGTTTCTCCGTTAATAGCTCATGCATGTTTGGGAATAAACCAAAAACACCTATACTTCCAGTAATCGTATTTGGCAGTGCAATTATACTATCAGCAAATGCGCTGATGTAATACCCTCCACTTGCTGCAACATCACTCATAGAAACCACTACAGGTTTAACACCTTTGCAAAGTGCAATTTCACGTGCTATTATATCGCTGGCAATTGAACTTCCTCCAGGCGAATTTACACGTAATACAATTGCTTTTACATTTTTTATCGTCAGTGAAGCAATTGCTTTCGCCATGAAATGAACCTATTGTCGATTGATTACCTTCACCATCAATAATTTCACCAACGGCATACACAATCGCAATTTTTGTCTTTGCTGTCTTTGCTTTCTTTTTCTTGATTCGAATATTTACCTGCTTTAACAAGATTGAGGTCTTTGTCTTTTTTTACTTTCAAGCGGTTTTTCATACTTGTAAGCACTTCGTCGGCATAACTTAATCGATCAATTAACCCAAATCTTACCGCATCTGCCGGCGATTGAATTGTAAAGTGCTTCAAAGGCACGATTGATTTTACCTGTATCGATTCCACGGCTTTCTCCTATAGTTGAAACGATGGTGTAATATAAATCGTGTACATAATCCGAAATCTGTTGACGATTTTCATCATAGTCTTTTCTAGTAAACGCCTCAATTGCACCTTTGTATGTACCAACTTTAACGTATTGCATGTCAATTCCCATTTTTTCCAATGCTCCTTTAAAGAACATTACGTTTGCAGTTAAACCGTTGAACATCACATTTCCAGAACGCTCGATAAAAATTGAATCGGAAACACTGGCTAAGTAATAATTTTTTTCGTCGTAGTAAGGAGCAAGCGTATAGATGAATTTACCGCTCTTTTTAAAATCAGCTAAAGCATTTCGAATTTCAAGCATGGTGGCATAACCTGTGCCGTTGATATTGGTTTCCAAATAAATGCCTTTTATTTTTGTCGTCTTTAGCAGTTTTGATGCTCTCAAGAATTTTATCTAATCCAAGGTATTGAATTTCATTATCACCCATTAGTAGAGTGCTTAGGTCCATATTGGTGCGCTCAGGAATATCGTAATCGACGTGAAGTTCAAGCACAGAATTATCTTTGACACTAATTGTTTCTTGCCTTTCGAGTCGACCAAACTCATAATTGTGAAAAACAACAAGACTCCTAAGAAAAGGAAACTTATAAAAAGGCCAACAATAGTGGCAAATGTGTATTTAATTGCTTCATACTATAACTTCAACTGCTGATTGAACTTTCAAAATAAAGACTTAGTTTTCTTTAACAATTGTCCTTTTCGATAAACAACGGATTAAGGAGATAAAGTATAGAAAATCTGATTACCTACCAAGATTGTCTTGAAGTTACTTATTTTTGTTTTAATTCAATGAGAATCTCAAAGGTATTGATATTGACTTTTGTCTTATTTAGTTCAAATACGTGTTCCAGTCAAACTTATTTTGATAGCGCAGTGCATTATCACACAATAGGTAACGGTAGTATTTTGCCTGTTGAATACCATAGTAATCAGTATCAAATTGTGTTTGACTCAGCAGTTAGGTAATATGAGTATTATCTACTACAACAGATTGGGCTATAGATACGGCAACTTATCCCTTTCTAAAAAGTTAAAAGAAGATCAAATTTATCTTTATCTTTTGTGAAGATTCATCCGTTTTATATTATGATTTTAATTTAATAGAGGGTGATTCATTTTATAATGGTTTAATGTATCACTCCTGCTTTATTTGTGGTTGATAGTATTCGTTCTTTGTATCTAGACAAATCGTATATAGCGCATTGTTGACGAACCTAAGTAGGCATAGTTTCCCTTTGATTTTGTAGAACATTTAGGGAGTTTGAATATTAGGATTCTATATCATGAATATTCTAGTTTTTGAAAGAAGCGAGAGTCAACTTATTAATTTTATGTCGTAATGATACACTAATATTTGGAAAGATCGTCCAATTATTAAAGAGTGTGACGAGATTCTTGTCATCCAGTTTTGTACAAACATGCCATCAATCCGTTAAGCAAGCGGGCCATTTTAAAACTATTTCTCCACCCCAATCCAAGTAATGGTATTGTAAATCTTATCGAAGAAGTGTAGATGAAAAAGCGCTGTTGCAGATTTATAGTTATGAAGGCGTAATGGTTAAAGAGCTTCAAATTTCTGAAAAAGAGCAAATCAATCTGAATGATTTAAACTCAGGGTTGTATTTATGTAGACTCTCCAACTCAGAATCGCTTTATCAGCAGATTTGGGTTAAACACTAAATTGATGATAAATTGTACGCTGTTCTTGCCAAAAGCAATGTATTTTTGCCGCAATGGAATTAAATGAACTCACTGCAATCAGTCCTGTTGATGGTCGTTACCGCTCCAAAACAATTCAACTCGCAAAATATTTTTCTGAATATGGTTTAATAAAATACCGTGTTCAAGTTGAAATTGAATACCTAATTTACCTGAACAGTGTCGGATTAGAACAATTTAAAACCCCATTTTACACGAAGACCAAATTGAATCTTTGGGGGATTTATTTGTACTTCACCGAAGACATGGCTCAACGCATTAAGACCATTGAACAAACCACCAATCACGATGTGAAGGCAGTTGAATACTTCTTAAAAGAAGAGTTGGATACAATGGGCTTGGGCAAGGAGAAGGAGTGGGTACATTTCGGACTTACAAGTCAGGATATTAACAACACCGCTATTCCTCTTAGTTTGAAAGATGCTTTACAAGAAGTGATTGTTCCAGACTTGATGAGTTTAGTGTCAAGTCTTTCAAATATTGCGATAGAGTATAAAGATGTTCCAATGTTAGCTCGTACGCATGGTCAAGCTGCTAGTCCTACAAAACTAGGTAAGGAGATAATGGTTTTTGTAGCGCGATTAAACGAGCAAATTACGCAATTGGAGAAGATTCCATTTTCGGCTAAGTTTGGAGGAGCAACAGGTAATTTTAATGCACATCATGTTGCATTCCCTGACCACGATTGGCAATCTTTTGGAAATGGATTCGTGAATTCAATCTTGAAGTTGAACAGAAGTTTTCCAACTACTCAAATTGAGCATTACGATAATTTAGCGGCTTTGTTTGATGCGTTCAAACGCATAAATACCATTTTAATAGATTTGTGCAGAGATATATGGCAATACATTGCAATGGATTATTTCAAGCAAAAGTTAAAAGCTGGAGAGATAGGAAGCAGTGCAATGCCACATAAAGTCAATCCCATCGATTTCGAAAATGCAGAGGGGAATCTTGGTATTGCAAATGCTTTTTTCGAACATCTTTCAGCAAAATTACCAATATCAAGATTGCAAAGGGATTTAACCGATTCTACAGTTCTCAGAAATATAGGCGTGCCATTTGCCCATTGCATGATTTCGTATGCAAGTTTGACAAAAGGATTGGGTAAATTGATTTTAAATCAGGACGCTATTGCAAGCGACTTAAACAATAATTGGGCAGTAGTTGCTGAGGCCATTCAAACCATTTTGAGAAGCATTGCCTATCCAAATCCATACGAAGCATTGAAAGATTTAACGCGCACCAATACCCATATTGGCGAGGCAGAAATCAAAGCATTTATTGAACGATTGGATGTCGATGAGGCAGTGAAGAGTCGTTTACGAGCAATAAGTCCGTCTAATTATACGGGGAAGTAAGAACCTAATTCACACTCAACACCTTAAACACTGTTCGTCTATTCAAAGCACGCCCTTCCTCTGTCTTGTTATCTGCTATAGGTTGACTTTCACCATAGCCAATTGCAGATAAACGTGTTGCTTCAATTCCGTTGTCAACTAAATATTGCTTCACAGACTTCGCTCTGTTCTGAGATAAGGTTTTGTTTTTGCCTGCATCGCCAGTATTGTCCGTATGACCGCCAATTTCAATTTTCATAAATGGAAACTTCTTGAGTAAATGTAAAAGTTTATCCAACTCCAATTTAGATTCTGGCTTTAAATCGTATTTGTCGACATCAAAAAACACATTGTTTAGGGTAACCTCGATATCAATTGCTGGTTTTTTCAATGGAACTTCTAATTTATAGGGTTCTAAACTGCTATGCTCTTTCAATGAAAAGTTTGCCGAGTAAAACAAATAGTTCGTTTGGTCTATGGTTAGCATGTAATTTCGATTTGATTTCAGAACCATGAAAAATTCCCCAGTCCCTTTTTTACTCTTAGTTTCAATTATTACTTTTCCAGTAGCCAAATCAGTAAGCACCAATTCTGCTTCAATTTTGGCAAGTGAAATCGCATCAAAAACGGTTCCTGTTACATAACTCACTGCTTCTGGTTTTAGAGTTTTAGGCAATTCGAATCTATAGATATCCAATCCGCCAAATCCTCCCTCACGTTCAGAACTTAAATAGCCAAAATGACCTAAGCGGTCTACGATCAATCCCAATTCGTCTTTTTGAGAATTTATTGGGTAACCAACATTTGTAGGGCTAGAATAATTGCCTTCTTCATCAATTTTTGAAACATAAATATCCATACCACCAACTCCAGGTAAGCCATCCGAGCTGTAGTACAAAGTTTGATTATCGTAATGTATAAAAGGAGATTGCTCTTCGCCAGCTGTGTTTATTTCTGGGCCTAAGTTTTCCGGTAATTGGAAGCGTCCATCTTTAAAGGTCGATTTCCAAATGTCAGCACCACCGTATCCTCCAGGTCTGTCACTGGCAAAGTACAGAGTCAATCCATCGGGACTAATAGACGGCTGAGCGTCCCATGAAGGTGAGTTAATCGGTGGTCCTATGTTTACAGGTTTTGACCATTGTCCATCATGATACGCTGAAAAATAAATATCAAATCCTCCTTGTCCAATTGGAACTCCATTCGGACTCACTCGGTCTTTTGCAGAGAAAAATATGATTTTGCCATCGGCAGTTACCGAAATAGTACCCTCGTTTCCAGAGGTATTTACTGGTTCTGGTAAGCGAACAGAAGGTCCAAAAATACTATCTATCACATCGGATCTGTAAAAATCTTCGTAAGGTCTATCGCCTTTCATTTTCATTCGCGTGTAATAGAAGTATTTTCCATCCAAAGTCAAACCAGGCCAATATTCCCCATCTTCTGAGTTGACATTAGGTCCGAGATTTTGAGGCTTGAACTCAACGGGGTTGTTGTATAAAGTTTTTAAATTGTCGAGATTTTTTAAGGTCTTTTTAGCATCGTCTTCGTAGCGTTTGCTTTTTCGAATATCCGCATCTAAATACGTTTTTAAAGAAACTTTCGCTTCGTCGAACATCATCAACATTTGTTGACATTTGCCTAAAAAGAAATAATTACCCATGTTGTCAGGTTCCATATCCATTAACTTTTCATACGATTTTAATGCGCCTTTAAAGTCTTTCATATCGTACTGAATTGCAGCTTGATATTGCCACAGTTTTGGATAAGTACTGTCTTTTCGAATACCTTTTTGACAGAGCTCTAATGCCTTTTGTTTGTTCCCATCAGGCTTCATCAGTTCCAAATACGCTTCTTCAGCATATTTATCCACCGGATTGGTTTTTGAAGATTTTTTTGGCTGAGCGGATGCACACGCCACAAGCGAAAAGGCAAGAACTAAAAACTGTATTTTACGTATCATGGAGATTCTTTGATTAATAAACATCAATGTTTCAAATTTATTGTAAATCAGGCAAAATTCCTGCCGTTCTTTTCCCCAATTCAATAACAGCGACATCTTTTATCTTTCCTTCACTCAAAGTAAACTGCAACATAGTTCGCATGTGGTGAAAGCCGTGTCTGCCTGCTGCGCCTGGATTCATGGTCAACATGTTGTTTAGATTTGGGTCGCGCATAACCTTTAAAATATGACTGTGTCCACAGATGAAAAGATTCGGAGTGTTTGCTTTTAACTCATCCAGAATTCCAGAATTGTATTTTCCTGGGTATCCTCCTATGTGAGTCATGTAAACAGAAATACCTTCACATTCGAAACGCAATTTCAATGGATAACGAGCACGAATGTCTTGTCCGTCGATATTTCCATACACTGAACGAATTGTTTTACCACGTTTTTCAAGTCGGTCGCTGAGTTCTGTGTTGCCCCAATCGCCTGCATGCCATATCTCATCAGCAGCATCAAAATGCTTAATAATATCCGATTCCACACACGAATGCGTATCACTTAGCAATAAAATCTTTTTCACTTGTGGCAAAATAACTCTTACTTTGCGATATAAAAAAATAAGATGAGTGTATCTCTTATCCTAATAATACTAACTGTAGTCCTTTCGTTTATAGCTTTTCAAAACAGTTATTTCTTCGAGCGCGCTTTGTTCAGACCTTATATGATGAAGCAGAACAATGAATGGTGGCGTTGGGTAAGCAACGGTTTTATTCACGCAGACATCGGTCATTTGTTCGTCAATATGTTTTCTTTGTACTTCTTTAGTGGATACATCGAAGGCGCATTTAATGTCGTGACAGGTAGTGAAACGGGTATTATGTTTATTGTGTTTTATTTAAGTGCTATAGTTGTGAGTGGGATGTATGATTATCACAAGCATCAAGATCAGTATTCTTATTCAGCCTTAGGTGCATCGGGAGCAGTAGCAGCGGTCATATTTGCCTATATTATTTATAATCCCTTTGGTATGATTTACTTGTATGCTGTAATAGGAATCCCTGCATGGTTGTTTGGTATATTGTACTTGTTTTATGAATATTACATGGGCAAAAAGAAAATGGATAATATTGGTCATAATGCTCACTTCTTTGGAGCCGTTTATGGATTAATATTTCCAATACTCATTCATCCTCAAACAGGATTGAATTTCCTAGCAATTATTGCAGATAAATTTTAAGTCATTGTATATATTATTTAGATTTGAAAACAGATGTCACAGATTGAAAAATTAAAAGAAATTGTAGATAGCTCATTTGAGTTTAAAGGCAGTTCTATTGCAATAGGAACAGCCAAACTTGGAGAAGAGTTTTTAGAAAACACCTTGGTGAAAATACCGCTTAAAATGTTTAATCGACACGGTTTGATTGCGGGTGCAACTGGTACCGGTAAAACAAAAACGCTTCAGATATTAGCCGAGAAATTATCCGCAAATGGGGTACCGACTTTGATGATGGATATAAAAGGTGACCTGAGTGGTATTTCTCAACCAGGCAAGCCTCATCCTAAGATTGACGAAAGGCATGAAAAAATTGGTTTTGCGTGGGAAGCTCAAGGTTTTCCAACCGAGTTGCTTACAATTTCGAAAGAAAAAGGAGTGCGAATGCGTGCTACCATTTCTGAATTTGGGCCTGTGCTTTTATCTAAGATTTTAGAATTGAACGATGTGCAAAGTGGAGTAGTAAGCGTGATCTTCAAATATTGTGATGATAAAAAAATGCCATTGCTCGATATCAAAGACTTTAGAAAAGTATGCCAATACATTCAAACAGATGAAGGGAAGGCAGAGGTTGAAAATGCCTACGGATTGGTAAGTGGAAGTAGTGTTGGCGCTATTATGCGAAATCTACTGAAGATAGAAGAGCAAGGTGCAGATATGTTCTTTGGAGAGAGGAGTTTTGATGTGAACGATTTACTAAGAACGGATAAAGATGGGAGAGGATTTGTCATATTTTGAGATTAACCGATATACAAAGCAAACCCGATTTGTTTTCTACTTTCATGCTTTGCTTATTAGCTGAAATTTATGAAACCTTCCCGGAAAAAGGCGATTTAGACAAACCTCAACTTTGTATTTTTTATTGACGAGGCGCATTTGATTTTTAAAGAAGCATCTAAATCTTTATTAGATCAAATAAACACAATAGTCAAGTTAATTAGATCCAAAGGTGTTGGATTGTATTTTGTTACTCAAGATCCAAGCGATGTTCCTGAAGATGTTTTGGGACAATTGGGAATGAAAATGCAACATGCGTTAAGAGCATTTACAGAGAAGGATAGAAAATCGATTAAACGGATTGCCGAAAACTTTCCGCCTAGTGAGTTTTACAAGACCTCCGAACTCTTAACTGCACTTGGAATTGGAGAAGCTTTGGTAACTGTTTTAAATGAAAAGGGAATTCCGACACCACTTGTGCATACGTATTTGGTCGCTCCGCAAAGTAGAATGGATATTATAAGTGAAGAAGTACAAGATGCTTTAATAGAGAAATCTGAATTAATAGAACAATACAATGAGGTAATTGATAGAAGAAGTGCTTTTGAGATACTTAGTAAAAAGCTCGAACAAGAAGAAAAGGAGGTAATAGAAGAGGAAAAAAGAAGCACAAAAACAACGAAACGCAGTTCAAAGGAAAAATCGACAGTTGATAAGGTCTTGAGCAGCAGTGTTACACGGACGATTGTGCGAGAAGTAACACGTGGATTGTTGGGTGTATTGGGGATTAAATCGAGCACAAGAAGAAAAAAGAATTCTTGGTTTTAAAATAAATAAAATGAGTAAAGATTGGATAAACGAAATACGAAATGGACTTGAAACTGCTCTAAAAAATAAGTTTAATTTTAGTGGGGAGGAATTGAAAAGTGTATCAGCAACGGGACAAAATTCTTTAATGGACGGTTTAAAACAGTTTGTTATGAAAAATGGAAGTAAAGAAATTGAGAGCATCTTATTGAAGCAAAAAGCTTTTGAGGGTTCCGATTTGGAGAAATCAATTGGAGCTCGCTTAAGCACGGATATTAAATCCAAGCATCAGATGACAGAAGATAAAGCTAAATCGGTCTCAAATTTTGCATCAAACTTTTTAGTGGAGCATATTGTGTCAGCGTTTCAAGCTTCTTCAGAAAGTAAAGATTTAGAAGGTATTTGCTCTTTTATCGGTATAGACAAAAATCTTTTAAAGATGGTGAACTCACCAGTTGGAAAGATGTTTGGGAAGTTTTTTAAATTATTAACTCACTAAAGTACCAACCTTTTCGCCTTCCATTAAGCGTTTTAAGTTTCCTCTATTGTTCATATCGAACACTAAAGTGGTAATTTGTTTTCTCTACAAAGTGTAATTGCTGTTAAGTCCATGATGTTTAGATCACGCTCATATACTTCGTTAAAGGAGATGGTTTCAAATTTCTTAGCGTCGCTATTCTTTTCAGGGTCTGAGGTGTAAACACCATCCACACGAGTTCCTTTTAAAATTAAATCAGCTTGAATTTCAACTGCTCTTAATGAAGCCGCTGTATCTGTTGTGAAATAAGGATTTCCGGTTCCTGCTCCAAATATTACAACACGACCTTTTTCTAAGTGACGAATTGCACGTCTACGAATAAAAGGTTCGCAGATTTCCTCCATTTTTATAGCAGAAAGCAAGCGGGTTTTAACTTCAAGTTTTTCCAATGCACCCTGTAAGGCCATGGCATTTATAACAGTTGCTAACATGCCCATATAATCACCCTGTGCTCTATCTACTACACCACCTTGAACCCCTTGTACGCCTCTAAAAATATTTCCACCGCCAATTACTACCGCCACTTCAACTCCCATTGATGATGTTTCTTTAATTTCGGTAGCGTACTGTTCCAGAATTTTTGGGTCAATTCCGTATTGTTGATCCCCCATCAAGGCTTCACCGCTTAGTTTAAGTAGAATGCGTTTGTATTTCATGAAATTTGTGTTGAATGTCGATTAGATGCGGCAAAAGTAAAGGAAATCCCCTGATTTATGAAATAAAAATCCCCTACTTTTTGATATTACTTAAACAAATTTTCAATTTATCTGTGTGGGTAACGATATGAATAACAGAATAATGACTATTAACTTGTTTAATTTGTGTTTCAGCTTACGTGCAAGGTTTTCGAGCAAAGGGTTTTTATTATTCTTGTTGCATTATCCAATCCTAGTAAGTAAGATTGCACAAGGAATGCATATCGCACATGTCTTTAAAGAAACCATTCAAGCAAGAAGAGAAATTAAATTTACATCCGCGGAATTTACATAGAGCGAGATACGATTTTGATGCTCTTGTCAATGAATGCCTCGATCTGTCAACATTTGTCAAGCCAAATAAATACGGTGATGTATCAATCGATTTCTCAGACGCAGAGGCCGTTAAGATGCTGAATAAAGCTTTGTTGTTCAAATATTATAACCTTGAATATTGGGATATACCTGAAGGGTATCTTTGTCCTCCTATTCCCGGCAGAGCTGATTACATTCACTACATAGCAGATTTGTTAGCTAATAGTAATAAGGGCAAACTGCCTAAAGGAAGCTCAATCAAATGTTTGGACATAGGAGTGGGGGCAAATTGCATTTATCCAATTTTGGGAAATCGAATTTATGATTGGTCGTTTATAGGTTCTGATAAAGATAAATTAGCTATTAGATTCGGCACAAAAAATAGTTGGAGTCAAATGTAGGCTTAAAAGGTAGAATTGAGCTTCGATTTCAAACAAACTCAAAAATATATTTAAGGAATTTTACAAAAAGGAGAATTTGTGGATGTCACTATTTGCAATCCTCCCTTTCATTCGTCTGCCATGGAAGACGGAGGCCTCAAGCATGCGGAAGTTACGAAATTTAAGCAAAAGCAGCCATCCTAAACCCAAGCTAAATTTTGGCGGTAAAAACAATGAATTGTGGTGCGAAGGCGGAGAGGAGCAGTTTGTCAAGATATGATTTTGCAGAGTAAAGAATTCTCTAGAACATTTTCTGGTTTACCACACTGAGTGTCCAAGCATGAAAAGTTAGGCAGTATTTTTAAGATGCTCGAACAGGCAAACGTCTACGACAAAACTTATTGAGATGTCGCAGGAAACAAAATAAGTAAGACGGTGCATGGACTTCTTGAATCAAGAGGAGCAAGGAAAATGGGTTAAGTCGAGGTGGATTTAATTGCTTTAAAATCTTCAAACGATATTGTAAATTGCAGTCGTAAATCTTGCAGATAAACTAGAATCAAATATGTTAATTACTCGAGAAAGCTTAATTCAGTTGTGTGACAAGTTTCTAAACAATGAGGTGAATAAAACAGAAATCAAAAAATTTTGCGAGCACTTTGGCATTTTCAGATTCGCTTGATTGGGATGATGAAGATGATGATGTCAGATGTCATTCACGAATGGCATAAGGACGATAAAGACATGGAAATAAATAAAGCAAATATGGAAGTATGGAAGCAAAAACTTCAGGCGGTTTCTAAGGTCTGATTTTTTAGTTTGATTTGTTTATTGAACTAGGATTTATGCTCAGAATTTATGACTTCTGAGATAAAAAGGAGACATTTGCAGATATCCAAGACCATTAAATATTATTCAACCATTATGAAAGCTGAACAAGAACTTATTCAAAAAATTTTAGAAATCACTGCGCTTATTACGGATAAATATCCGGAACTATGCAAGTATTTGTCTGAGATGCCAGCCGATGATACGTCTAATCTTGCAGAAATTGATGGGAAGAGTTTAAGCGAATACTACGAGCATTTAAGTTCATTAGTAAATCATTATGCAGATGAACACAAGTCTTGATATTGAATAAAGCGCTTTTTTGTCGATTAAGAATTTAATGCTCGACTTAAAGGCTTATTTTTGAATACACTTAAAATAAAAAATCACCATGCAAATTCAAATAAATACCGACAAAACTGTTGATGGAAATCAAAGAACTTCAGAGCATTTCTCTACGCTTATTGCAGATGAACTGAAGCATTATAGCAATCATATTACCCGCATCGAAGCGCATCTTTCGGACGAAAATGGAAGTAAAGAAGGATTTATGGATATCCGCTGTGTATTAGAAGCTAGAGTTGAAGGCATGCAACCAATTGCAGCAACAGATCAAGCTGATACAATTGAGAAAGCAATATCAGGAGCCCTTTCAAAACTAAAGGCAGGACTTGATTCTAAATTAGGTAAAAGAAAAGAACACTAATATACAGTAAGGTTTAACAACAAATTGTTGAATCTTATATGCATAGTAGACTTACAATTGTTTATATTAACAACTAAACAAGTTCTGCTGATAATGTAATTTCTACTGCAGATAAAGCAACAGAGACTGGGCAATTCTGCTTCGCATTTGTAGCGAGTTCTACGAATTTCTCTGAATCCAATCCTTCAACCTTGCCTTTTACAATTAAATCAATACGTTGAATTGCATTCTTACCTTCGGCATTTTTTTCTAGAATTACAATTGCATCTGTAGTGAGTTCCCCGGGTGTGAAGCCAGCTGCAGTGATTTGAAAACTCAATGCCATAGTGAAACAACCCGCATGTGCCGCTGCAATTAACTCTTCAGGATTAGTGCCAGCTGTTCCATCCTCACTCACAAATCGACTGTGAAATGAATAGGGTGTATCTTTTAAGACTCCACTTTTGCTACTTAATTTTCCTGAACCTTCTAAACCTGTACCATTCCAAATGGCGCTTGATATTCTTTTCATGATTTTTATTTTTTAAATTAATATTTATTACTCTAGTACTGATACTTGCAACTTAAGGCATAATTGTTACGAATCAAAACAATTCGTGCTCTATTTTGTTTTAAGCAATTAAATTAAACTATTCTTCTTTTTGATAATCCAATTTCATTCCCCAAAACTTCATTTGTTGCATACACCATGCACGGCGGCCCAATGTGTAAGCGCTGGGTTTAGCTACAGAAAACTTCCTTGGATTTGGTAAAACTACTGCTAGTAATGCGGCTTGAGCAGGACTGATTTTCTTTGCAGATGTTTTGAAATACGTTTTAGAGGCGGCTTCAACACCATAAACACCATCTCCAAATTCAATAACATTTAAATACACTTCCATAATGCGCTCTTTACTCCAGATGTTTTCAATTAGAAAAGTGAAATACACTTCAAATCCTTTGCGTATCCAACTTCTTCCATGCCATAAGAATACATTTTTAGCAGTTTGTTGACTGATGGTACTCGCACCTCGACGCTTTTTTCTTGCCTTTGTCTTCAATTTTTTCATTGTAATCGATTGCCTTTTTTATAGCGCCGTAATCAAAGCCATTGTGCTTTAAATAGTTTTGATCTTCACTGCAAACGACAGCAAGTTGGACATAATTAGATATTTCATCAATTGGAACCCATTCTTTTTCTAATTTCATATCATGACCAGCTTGCTTTTGGGCAACGCATCTTTGAAACATAAATAATGTATAGGGAACAGGAACCCATTTGTACAATAAAACAATTCCAATAGTAAGGAAAAGAAAACCAAAGACAAGGCGCTTAATCCATTTCCATAAGAACGACCAAACAAATATCTTGGCAAATAATCCAGTAAGCAAAGGCATGTTTGCAAACCTAAATAAAAGTCTGCTAAATTTTCTTTAAATTTGAGTCGTATGTCAAAAGTTCTTGTGTATACATTTCGAACATTTAAGTATGGCGGACTACTTTTGTTGCTTAGCTTAGTTTGTTTTACGAGCTGTTTTAATTTCAGGACTTCAAACAAGAAAACTCTTGATAAGTTGCAGAAGAATGGTGTGAATGGAAGGTTTAAATCTAAAAAATTTGCAGGATTAAGTATTAATTATTTAACAACTGGAACAAATCTATCAAATTGCGTAGTTTTTGTGCATGGCTCACCAGGCGCCAATGATGCATTTATTGACTACATGCAAGATTCTACTCTGTTGAACAATGCAACCCTAGTTTCAATTGACCGTCCAGGATATGGATATTCAGATCGCAAAAAATCGTATTATACAATTCAGGAACAAAGTGATGCCATTGGAGAACTGTTAAAACGTTTAAAAGAAAACTATGGAAAACTAATTGTTGTTGGGCATAGTTATGGAGCAACCATGGTAGCAAAATTAGCAATGGATTGCGATTCATTGATAGATGCAAGCATTCAGATTTCAGGGGCGGTAGATCCTGCCAATGAAAAAATATTTTGGTTTAGCAGATTAGCAAATTCTCCTCTGGTCTATTGGAGTCTTTCAAAAACATTAAAGGTAACAACCAAGGAGAAAATGAATCATGTGAAGGACATTAAATCGTCTTTGATGCAATGGGCTAAAATTATGCACCCATATACAATCATTCATGGAGATGAAGATGGATTGGTGCCGTATGCAAATTTCAATTACACAAAAAATAAATTGGAGTCTAAGAACCCTAAATTAATATCGGTAAAAGACGGAGGGCATTTGTTGATTTGGGATCATTATAATTTGGTTAGAGATGAAATATTACTACTTTTGAAATAAATGCAATCTGTTTATCTAACATTATCATGTGTGTTTCTTGCTTTGAGTTTGAGCTCATGCCCGGCTGATAATTGTCCGCCTGATGATGATATCAAACTTTTTATTTCCAATGGACAGAGAATAATTGCTTATCCGTATTCGCATGCATATGGTTTAGGGAAATCAGGTCAAATTATTGAGAATAATGATCGTACATCAGGAGATACAGGGTTTTATTTACCTCTTGATGTAAATTCAAATTCTTGTGGTTTTTTTTTTTTTAGAAAGGATGGCAGTTCGGACACCGCTATTTTTAATTACAAAATGAAACATATTCTTGTCGATAAATGCGGACTACTTTATCAAACAGATGATTTTGAACTTAACTATTTATCGAGTAGGTTTTACAGAGATAGTTTGAGACCATTATATAAATATTACAAAAATACATTTGTGTTAACGTTAAAATGAAACTGAAACAATTTTTATTAGCATTGAGTTGCTTTTTGATATCGGCAGGCGCACTTGCCCAAGTGCCAATTTTTAATAAAAGTAATATATTAGCAGTAGGATTGGATTTGAGTCAGTTTAATTATATGATTGAAAAGAAGCCTTCTGCCATGAACTTTGCCACTAGTGTACACTATAAACCTTTTTATTTTTTATCATTAAATGGAGCAATCGGTTACAACAAGACACATAGTCAACGCGAACAAGGTTATTCTGAATTAATTGAATATGAATCAAAAGGAAGTTTTGCTAAATTTGGGTTCGACTTAAGTTTAGGGCTTAGTAAAAGATATTTAGATAAACGTATTTTTATAGGATATCAATGGTCTTCATTGAATTTTCATGAATCGGGTATATTTGAGAGACGAAATCTATACTGGTCTGATTTACATATTCCTTACAAAAGAGAAAATCATAAATTTAATGCTGGTGAACTCGTGTTAGGTTATAAAGCCATGAAATTCAGATGGGGGTATAGAATTCAAATTTATTCTATGAGCAGTAATAAGGATATTCAAATTTCTCGTTCTGAATCACCAGTATCTAATTTTCGCTCTCCATTTTTACCAGGATACGGATACCACAGATCAGGAATCAATTTCATTCTCATGTATAGATTGTTATAATAATTTAAAATATGAAGTTTAGGCAAACCATAAAAATTCTTATTGCATTGATCTGTTTTACTTCATGTATTGATGACGATAATTTAGGGGAACCCGATTGTGTCAATAATGTGTATTTGCTTACTCGAGTTCTCAAAGGGAAACATGCTTTCACAGATTCTATTGAGCGCGTTTATGGGATAGGCAAGGATGCTAAGCCAATATATGTCTCTAAAGACTATTATTCTCTGCATTCAAGTTCTCGTTCTTCATTATTTCAATTACCGTTGGATTTGAATTCAGACAAGTGTGGTTTTGTGTTTTTGCGTGAAGATAAAAGCAGAGATACAATAGCTTTTTCATATAAAATATTACGAACTCTTGACAATAAGAGATGTGGAATGGAATTCTTTATGAGAGAATTAAAAGTGACATACTTTTCTAATCGTTTTCGGTCGGATACCATAAATTTATTGGAAAAGTATGGGGAATCAGAAATTCAATTGTTTTTAAAATAATATGAAGCAAATCAATTGTTTAATAATACTAATCTTGTTTTTTTCTTGTAAAACAAGTGGCGATTCCCCTTGTGTTGGAGATCGGGTACCTAAACTATATGTAAAGATTTTAAAAGGAGGCAAGAATGTCGTTTCGGATTATCAATCGGCTTTTGGTATAGAGCATAGTGAAAAACTAATTTTACCATCCTTGAGAACATACGATTCGTCATTCAGTTTGCCATTTGATTTAAATAAGGGGCATGTGGCTTTTGGACTCTTAGATAAGAATAATATGACTGACACATTTGTTCTTAATTATGATTCAATTCACAGACTTAAAAATAAATGTTACAATATTATAGTTCATAATATTCAAGAGAATTATATTTCTACACGCATTGAAAGTCTAAACATTTTACCATCTAGCTATTATGGGCATTCGCAAGCAGTATTAATTTATTTGAAATGAATAAAAGAAGTTTTTTCATTGTGCTTTTTTTTGGCTGCTTCCTCTTAAGCAAGGGTGAGAGAATCAGTAAATCAACTGTCCCTAGATTAAATCAATTTAATATCGGAATAGATCTTGCTCAGTTTTACTACTACATAAATGATACTCGAAAAGGTTTGAATTATGGACTGAATGTAAATTACAGACCATATAGATTTGTCGGATTTAATGTTTCATATATCAGTAATGAGGTGAATAGAATTCGCGACGAAAAATTTCCATATAATTTTGTTAATTATCGTGAATTGGAAGCTTATAAGTCCAAAGGCAATGCAATAAAATTTGGGTTCGATTTAAGTTTGCCAATTACAAGAAAAGAAATAGGTCACCGTTGGTTTGGAGGATATCAGCGCTTGTCAATAGGTTTAAAGAGTCAGGTCTTATTCGAGTTAAGGAGCCATATTGGGGCGATTATGTTAGACTATATAGTTTAAAGCCAAAACGATTTTCAGCAGATGAAATTATTACAGGATTTCACTTCGATTTTACCAAATGGTCATATAGAATTCAAGCTCATTTTTCCTTGAATCACAATGTTAAAAGACGTAAAGGTCAAGAAGATTTTATAGAAAATTACCGTTCTCCCTTCATTCCAGAATTGGTTTCAAGGAACTGGCTTCAATATACTAGTCATGTATAAGTTAGATTAGTCTACAGCGTTTAATCTAAATTGGTAAGTTTTATAAAATATTCGTATTGTAATAACGTTAAAAATATTATGTTAATAAATAGAAATTGTATTGTCTTGTTTTCTTTGTTCAATACAACAGGAGTATTTGCTCAAACAAAGCAACTAGAAGTTGAAAATGACACAATCAAAAATGATCAATTGAAGACTATTTCAATCGATTCATCCATTCAAATTAGGAGACCAATAGAAAGGTTTTTTAAGTTTCAAGAGACCGATATAATTAGCAAAACAAGTATTATCGAATATAGAAATGACAGCTTGTATGTACCGGATTCTTTTATGGAGAATTACGTGCAAATAAATTGGATGTCTGATAGTTTTGGGGAAGTGCCTAAATATTACGACAGTATGACAAATGGTTGGTTGATTACATGGACAGAGTATTACACAGATGGTTATTTCTACATCCAATTATATAAAAATTATCTAGTTGCAGGAATCGGGCATAATAATCCAAATCCCAATCTAATTTTTTATGTTCAAAAAATCAGTGAATATCAATTTAACACAATTACAGAACATATTATAAATGAAAAATTATCGAAAACGGTTTCGGTAGATAAATATCAATTCTATGGTAAAACAAAAGTCGGGTTTAGCTTGAATGAGAAGGCCATGGGTTTGTATACCGTTAAGGACGTTGAATCTAAATATTATTCAAAAAGCAAAGGTGAATACACATTAACTCAAAAAGACGCAGATAAGCAATTCAGGGATGGTTTGATTGGATTCTTAAAATCGGTAAACACCTTGATGACAGAAAAAATACCCCTTCCTGATAAAAACAAGTTAGGCTACGACTATGCAAAAACCTTTGGCATTAGTGTGATACGCTATCCTAAAGAATAGACTCTATTCCACCACATTCACATTGGCAGCTTCGAATGTGTTGGTATGTGCGTTGTAGCGATTGCCTTTTTCCATAATGTGAACCACCATGTTTTCAACAGATACTGGCATCCCTACACTAATATCCGCAATATTGCTATGACGAATATTTCTACCATCAATTATTACAACAGCTCCGCTTCCAATCGCTTCCATATCATACCCTCTGCGGATGATGACACCTGTGTCTTCACTTAACCCCAAACCAAAAGCAGATGGATTTGCTGCCACAGCTTGCGCTAATCTTGGGAATCGCCCTCTTTTGTTAAAATGAGAATCAATAATAACGTCCTTTATAAAAGCCAAACCTGTGGTGATTTTTACTTCACCTTTCAAATGAGCGCTACTTGCATTTCCTTGGTAAATCATGGTATTGCTCATTGCCATTGCTCCGGCGCTAGTTCCAGCAATAACAAAATGCTCGTTTTCATAACGATTGTGCAAAATGTCAAGAAACTCTGTTCCTCCAAAAATTGAGGTGAGACGCAATTGGTTTCCTCCGCTGAACATCACTATATCGCAGGCTTTTAGACGTTCAGTGTATTCAGCTTGCATGGCATCTTCTCGGTTGCGAATTCGCATGTGCCCAACCTTTTCACAACCTAGTTTACTAAAGGCATTTAAATAATTGTCAAACACCTCATCTGGAATCTGAGAGGCAGTTGTAACCACTTCAATAATGGGATTTTCTAAGCCAATTTCGTTCACGATACTGCTTAATATCCCGATTTCAAAAAAGTTTAAATTGTTTCTGGAAATAATGCCCAACTCTAAGTCGGTACCTTTATCTTCTGCTCCTCCTACGGGAATTAGAATGCCTTTTGGCTCGTTTTGCAGCATGAATTCTAAGTGATTAAAAATGCAAATTTATGTTAAATCTGCCAAACCTTAACTAACATTTTTGACACAAAAACTGACAAGGTGTCCAATGGTTTTCAACAAACTGCATGTTATGACAGAAATTTTGGCTTGGCATAATTACTGATAGAATGCTACTATAAAATTATTTTTAAACGTATGAATATTAAACCAATTGCAGGCACTCAAAACAGAGTGGTTATTGAAGCCGCTCAAGCAGAGACAAAAACGAGTTCAGGTATTATCATTCCCGATACAGCTAAAGAAAAGCCTCAAAGGGAATAGTTATCTCAATCAGCGATATTGATGAGAAAGGAAACAAACCAAGTGTTAAACCTGGAGATACTGTATTGTATGGAAAATACGCAGGAACTGAAATTCAAGTTGATGGAAAGGACTACTTGATTATGAGAGAAAGCGACATTTTCGCAATCATTTAAATTTCATTTTATATTAAATCTAAACATTCAAAAAAATTATATGGCAAAATCAATTCATTTTAATATTGAAGCCCGCGAAGGATTAAAACGCGGTGTTGACGCACTAGCTAACGCTGTGAAAGTTACCCTTGGTCCTAAAGGAAGAAACGTTGTAATCGGCAAGAAATACGGTTCTCCAGCCATCACAAAAGATGGTGTTTCAGTTGCTAAAGAAATAGAACTTGAAAACGAAATGGAAAACATGGGAGCTCAAATGGTTAAGGAAGTAGCAAGTAAAACTGCTGACCTTGCCGGTGATGGAACTACTACAGCTACAGTTTTAGCTCAAAGTATAGTGACAACTGGTCTTAAAAACGTTGCCGCTGGAGCAAATCCAATGGATTTGAAACGTGGAATCGATAAAGCGGTTATCAGCACTGTTGAATCACTTAAGAAATTATCCAAAGCTATTGGAGACGAAAACAATAAGATTGAGCAAGTAGCAACAATTTCTGCAAATAACGATTCAACAATCGGAAAATTAATCGCTGAAGCGATGCAAAAAGTTGGAAAAGATGGTGTGATTACTGTTGAAGAAGCTAAAGGTACAGATACAACGGTTGAAGTTGTTGAAGGTATGCAGTTTGATAGGGGTTTCCAATCTCCTTATTTTGTAACTAACACAGAGAAAATGGTTGCTGAATTAGAATCTGCTTACATCTTAATCTTTGACAAGAAGATTAGCAGCATGAAAGACTTGTTGCCAATTCTTGAAAAAGTAGTTCAAACAGGAAAACCATTGGTAATTATTAGTGAAGAAGTTGAAGGTGAAGCTTTGGCTACTTTAGTAGTAAACAAAATAAGAGGCTCTTTAAAAATCTGTGCAGTGAAAGCTCCAGGTTTTGGAGATAGAAGAAAAGAAATGTTGCAAGATATTGCTGTTTTGACTGGAGGTACTGTAATCAGTGAAGAGCAAGGAAGAAAATTAGAAGATGCAACAATGGAAGATTTGGGTACTGCCGAAAATATTTCTGTTGATAAAGACAACACCACTATTGTTGGAGGGGCTGGAAAGAAAGAAGATATCCAAGCTCGTATTGGACAAATTAAAGCTCAAATCGAAAATACAACTAGCGATTACGATCGTGAGAAACTTCAAGAGCGTTTGGCTAAATTAGCTGGTGGAGTTGCTGTATTGTACATCGGTGCAGCTAGTGAAGTTGAGATGAAAGAAAAGAAAGACAGAGTTGATGATGCATTACACGCAACAAGAGCTGCTGTGGAAGAAGGAATTGTTCCAGGTGGTGGTATTGCTTACATCCGTGCAATTGCTGGATTAGATAAATTAAAAGCTGAAAATGAAGATGAGTCAACTGGTATTTCAATTGTTAAACGTGCTTTAGAAGAGCCATTGCGTCAAATTATTGCAAATGCAGGTGGAGAAGGTTCAATTATCGTTCAGAAAGTGAAAGATGGTAAAGATGATTTCGGTTACAATGCTCGTACCGAAGTTTTTGAAAACTTAATCGCTTCTGGAGTTATTGACCCAACTAAAGTTAGTCGTGTTGCCTTAGAAAATGCAGCATCTGTTGCTGGTATGATCTTAACAACCGAATGCGCATTAGTTGATATAAAAGAAAAGGAAGCGCCTCATGCTCACGCTGCCCCTGATATGGGTGGAATGGGTTACTAGGTCTGACCAAAATCATATAGAAAGAGCAAGGATTTCCTTGCTCTTTTTTTGTGCCTTCAATATTTTAGTCTATTTTTGGTAAAATGTTTTAGAAATATGGAAAAACAAATACTCTTGTTTCTATTTTCTTGCTTTACTTCTCAGCTCTTTTCACAATCGAATCCAGCAGACACCATATACAAGACGAATGGGGAAGTGTTATTGGTTCATGTCCTTGAAATAAAGCCAGGTGAGGTAAAATATCATCCAATAGTCAATCCCAGTAAAATAGAACTTATACTATCTACAGAAGAAATTAAACAAATCGTCTTCTCAAATGGAATTCGTCAGTCCTTTAAACATGAATTGATAGAGGAATCCAATAAAAATAACATTAAGGTGAATTTTTTATCTCCCTTAGGAGATCGGTTCCATGTCAACTATGAACGTGTGTTTATGGACGGGGTTAGTTACGAACTTGGATTGAATGCAATTGGAATAGGAAAACGAAATGGAGATTTTACTCCTGTTGGTTTAGTGGCTAACGCAGGAGTGAGATTCTACACGCTACCTGCCTTTAATACTCATTCAACTAAAGTTACACATGTAATGAATGGAGCTTATATTCAACCAAGTTTTTCTTATGGTTTAACTAAGCATTCATATACCAAAAGCACCCTGATTAATGGGGGAAACATAAGCAGTGTTGCCACCACCAAAACAAATTATTTCATGTTTTTTGTAAATATTGGGCGTCAATTTATTTACTTAAATAAGTTTTCGTTTGACATCAGTGCAGGAATTGGGTATGGTTCTTATAGCAATCAAATGGATGCCAATAATGTGAATTATGAAGCGGGTAAAGACAATTATACAGGAGATAATCCAATGCGCTATGGGTTTATTATATACGAAAGAGCTGTACCCGTTTCTTTAAATGCTCAATTTAAAATTGGCTATTTGTTTCATTAAAAATTAAGTTAATTAAAATGATGTATGAATGGATTGTTTGCAATACCCGCAAAAGCATCCGATTGGCCGGAAATAAAAACCTTGTTAAGGAAATTGAAATTGGATCAAAAGGATACGGATGTCAATCAATTTTATGTCATTAAAGTGGATGGCAAGATTGTTGGCGCCGGTCGACTAGTTTATCACGACAGTCGAAATGTGGAGTTATGCTCAATCGGGGTTTATCGCACTGAACGAAATCAAGGATTTGGGAAAGCTATAGTTGAGACGTTGATTTATCATTCAGGGAATAACTCGATTTGGCTAGTGTCTGAGATACCTGATTATTTTGAAAAACTTGGATTTAACGCAACAACAAAATACCCGCCTTCGCTTCAAGAGAAAAAAGATAGATGTATTAAACAATTAGATTGCAGTTCGCCAAAAGTCATGAAGTATACTAAGTTGTGATTCTACTCATTTCTTAGCATGTGATTTTTCCCTACATTTGTCCAATAGAAATAATATGAGTAATTCCAATACACCTAAAAACAATGGATTTAAATTGGTTATGACGATAGCCTTAGTGTTAATTGTTGTGATCTTTGCCTTGCAAAATAGTGCTGAAACCATGATTAAGTTTTGGTTTTGGCAGGGCGATTTACCTTTGGTGATTTTATTGCTTTGTGTTTTGCAATAGGTTTGATTATTGCTTAATCTCAATGTGGCCTATCAGCAAGAGTTCTAAAAGAGAGCGCGAGATCGAGTGCAAGAATTGGAGCAACAAGTTATGATTTGTAAATCTGAAATTGCTAGATTGAATCAACTGAATCAAAAGACACAACTAAGTTTTTTTAATGAAGTACGATGGTAGTTATAGTGGAGCAGGAATTGTTGGTTGGCAACTGCTTTACAACTAAAAAGCCATCCAAACCTGAATGTGTTGGTTTTTAGAAAAGAAACGAAGGTAGCTAGACATCAAACAAAGTAATAACAGTGAGGTAATACATAGTGGCATTTAATAAGGAAGCTCATGGGAGTTTAAAAAGCAAAAATTGTATTCATATTATCACATGCTGATTGAATTTTGCAAAGAAAATTCAATTCCGCATGAATTATGCGGAAAAATCATTGTGGCAACTTCGAAAATGAATTGGACGCTTTAGACACTATTTTTAAGCGAGGATTGGAAAATGGCCTTGAAGGTTTGAGATATATAAATTCTGATGAAATTAAAGAAATTGAACCTTATACAAATGGAATAAAAGGAATTGTAGTTCCGCAAACAGGTATTGTTGATTATAAAGTTGCATTCGAAAAATATGCTGAAGCGTTTTCTGGTTTTGGAGGAACCATTCAATTCAATACTAAAGTAATTGGTGTTTCTAGTGATGCTAATACAGTAACTGTTAACACAGACCAAGGTGATTTTGAAACGCGCTTATTGGTGAATTGTGCAGGTTTATATTGCGATAAGATTGCTTCTTACACTATACCAAACTTAGAAGTAAAAATAATTCCATTTCGTGGTGAGTACTATTCTCTTCAAAAGGACAAGCGATTTATGGTCAAACATCTCATTTATCCAGTTCCAGACCCAAGTTTTCCATTCTTAGGCGTGCATTTTACACGTCGTATTGATGGAGAGATAGAAGCTGGTCCTAATGCTGTTTTGGCATTTCAACGTGAAGGGTATTCGAAGTCTCAGATTAATTTATCAGAACTCGTTGAATCTTTAACTTGGTCTGGATTTATACAAGTTGCCAAAAAATATTGGAGAACAGGATTTGGTGAAATGTATCGCTCGTTTAATAAAAGCGCATTTACCAAGGCTTTGCAAAAACTCATGCCGAGTATTCAAAGCTCCGATTTAAAAACAGGTGGAGCAGGGGTGAGAGCACAAGCATGTGATAAAAACGGAGTCTTAATAGATGATTTTTACATCAAAGAATTGCCTGGCCAGATTCACATTCTCAATGCACCTAGTCCTGCTGCTACAAGTTCTTTATCGATAGGGAAAACTGTATCAGAATTAATTCAGAAACAATTAAAGAATCTGAATTAATATCATATTAAGAATAATTCCTTGATTTTTGGATAATAATTAAAGGCAGTTAGATACTGCCAATATTTAATCTTTAGTGACTTATTGCAATGTTTCCATGCCCTAAGTTTTTGATAGGCTAAATTGGCCTTAAACGCTACACCTTTATCTGCTTTATTCAAGATTTTAAATACTCTATTTAATGTCATCATATCATCGACATTTAGTGCTTGAATACTGTATAGGAAATTTTGAAAAAACAGTTTATCCGACTCAGATAGTGAATTTGGAATTGCTTTCCATTTTTCGATCCAAAGCATATCAATGTGAGCTTTAAAATCGTTTTTTGATTTCTTGTCTTCCAATTCCTTTCCTTCAATAATATGGTATTTACACAAATACTCAGGTAAATTGGCAAAACGTTTAATAGAACTTAATCTGTACCATAATTCGTAATCTTCCACAGAATTTGCATACGATTCATTGTAAAAAATCTGTTCAGATTGATAAAAATTACGACTCATAATGCTAGGTTGGGCTAAACAGTTTTTAAACCACAAACTCTCCTCAATATCTTTAAAGAAAACAGGGAAATTTTTGAAAGGAATTGAATCCGAGTCTGTTGAAATCCATGTCCCTAAAAGGTCAACTTTCTCGTTTTTGTCGAGATACTTCACTTGCTTTTCAATTCGCTCTTTCATCATACAATCATCTCCATCTAACCAAGCAATGTATTCACCTTTTGCCTCACGTAATAAGCGGTTGCGTGCTTCTGCTATGCTGCCTGTTTCCTCCGGTTCAATAACTCGAATTCTAGGGTCTGTGAATGATTGGATTTTAAAAAGACTTGAGTCGATAGAATTATTTTCTAATATCAAAAGTTCAAAGTTAGAATACGTTTGATTTAAGCAACTCGTGATAGATTCAGAAATGGTGGTTTCATTGTTAAAAACAGGAATTAGTATACTAACTAGTTTTGACATAATGGTGTAAGATAATTCTTTGCGTTATGAATATCGTATTTTAGATTGAAGGAGATGTCAGGCAACACCCATAAAGAGTTTACAATGCAAGTATAAGCCTCATCAATGGATTCGACAACCACACTATTGCTTTCTTTTAATAAGTCGCCTAAGCCACCTCGTTTGTATCCTATTACTGGGGTTCCTACGAGTATGCTTTCATGCGCCATACGATTCCATCCTTCATTTATTTGCGTTAAAGCCAATGTGCAGCACGACCGAGATACATGTTCTAAATAGTCGTTAAAATCCATAAAATATAAGATGTCGAATTTTCCACCGCCTTGCTTAGCCTCACTTGGATTGAGAGTGCTGAAGAAGCAATAATATCCATGTTTGCTTAACATGGAAGCAAGTTGAACAGTTTTCTTGTCGTTTTTACTGCTGTATTGACCTAGGTGTACCCATGCATTTTTTGAATTGGTCTGAAACGTTTGGTAGAAAGAGTAGTTAAAGAAATTTGGAAAGAGGTATACCTGAGGTAATTGAATCGTGTTTTCAAAATAGTTCTTCCAAAAAGGAGCCACAACAATCACTTTAAATCGATTGTGTTTTTTCTTGCGCAAAGTTTTAAATAGGAAATTGTAATAGCGCCTCAAAAGATCCGACTTGCCATCAGAATCATCGTGATTGTGTATCACAATCCAGACTTGCTTCTTAGTGAATAAATTGCGCCATATGGCAGATACACCCATCCGTGCAGGGACAATATTTATATCAGCGTTGCTTTTTAGAAATGACCAAATAACTAATTCAATATAGCCGGCTAGTGATGTAAATAATTTCTGTTTACGGAATTGTTCTCCAATTATTTCAGGGTTTGAAGTTGAATATTGATTTAAGGCTTGTTCAAAAAGAAATTTTTCGTGCCTGTATCCACCTGTTTTTGATATTCCGTAACTAATATAGCGTATGCGCATAGTTTGCTAGCACAAATGTACAACCTTATTATTAAATGCAACTCAACATATAGACTCTTAAAATTGGAAGTATATAAATGGTTTGGTATCACTTGATTTGGTTTGATAAATCAAAATTACGGTGAGTATCGTGATCACCACTTTTGCCCAAACTGGAGTCTTAATAAAAAACTTTTTATACTCCCATTTACTTTGTTTTGGCAACCAATGAATAATAAAAGCTAAAGTCATTAATAGAAAAACCTCCCAGAAGTTAATCAAAATCTTTGGCAGTATACTAAAGTCCATATCATTCCAAATTTTATACATCACTTCATTCGCTTGCTTTAAATCTTCAGCTCTAAAGAATATTCGGGTGAATGTTATAAAGGCAAACGTATTAAAAACCTTCCAAAAATGTACTGGTAAGGATTTGAGTTTTTCATAAGGACTAATTTTTCTCCAGAATTTATAGATAACCAATCCGATTCCGTTTAGACCGCCCCATATAATGAAGTTAATTGTTGCACCATGCCACATACCACCTAATAACATGGTAATCATTAAATTGATGTTCGTGTTTACCGCCTTTTTTACAGCTGGAGAGAAATAGGAGAGAAAAATTAATACAATTGCTATTGAACCTACTAACCATAACACCCATGCAGCGTCTAACATCAAAGCAATAAATATGCTCAGCAATACAATTAAGATATAAGAAGCAATGCTGCCTTTTCTATTTCCACCGAGAGGAATGTACAAATAATCCTGCAGCCAGGTGGAAAGAGAAATATGCCAACGTTTCCAAAATTCACCTGTGTTTTTAGCTTTGTATGGTGAGTTGAAATTCGTGTTCAATCGGTATCCCATTAACATGGCTATACCAATGGCAATGTCCGTGTAACCTGAGAAATCGAGATACACTTGAAGAGAATATCCAATAACAGCCAATAAATTTTCTACTCCAGAAAATAGGAGGGGATTGGCATACACACGATCAATAAAATTAACTGCTATATAGTCACCAACCACCATTTTCTTGAAAAGGCCATTTAGAATCATGAAAATAGCCAGTCCGAATTGGTATTTACTTAAAGTAAATGGCTGTCTAATTTGAGGGATAAAGTCTTTTGCACGAACAATTGGTCCTGCCACTAACTGAGGAAAGAAAGAAACATAGAAGCCAAAGTCGAAAAAATGTTTAACTGGCTGCAAACGTTTTCTGAAGATGTCAATAGTATAGCTCAGCGTTTGAAATGTATAAAACGAAATACCAACAGGTAAAATAATTTTGTCGACTCTGAAATGAGAATCGGTAAAACTATTACCCCAATACGCAAAATAATTAAAAACTTGATTGTCGGTATGGAAGAGTTGATTGAAAGAATCGGTAAAAAAATATGCGTATTTAAAATAGAAGAGCAGTCCTAAGTTTACAATTAAACTATAGGTAAGAAGTAGTCGCCTTTTCCATTCAATATTTGATTTATAGATTTGCTGAGCAACTATAAATTCATTGCCTATAGTAAAAAGCAACATCAAGAAAAACAGACCACTCGTTTTGTAATAGAAGAAAATACTGACTAAAAATAAAAATAGATTTTTTAAATTGTATTGCTTATGAACAATCGTGTAAATGGAATAAACCAGAGTAAAGAATATCCAAAAACTTATCTCTGTAAAGATGATTGGTCGCTTTTCCGAGAAAACAAAAAAGTTGTGTATGTACTGGTTAATTGTGTCAATCATGCTTCAACTGCGCAACAGGTGTTCTTAAATAATCTTCATACTTTTTAATAAAGGCATTAAACATCAGGTCGCCTAAAAGCCGATATCCTGAAGATGACAAATGTACATGGTCTTTTGCTGCCATATGATTTCTAATCCAAAATTGAATACTGCCCATTCCACCCATCACGGAAAACAAATCCCAAACTCCAGCATTGTACTGATAGGACAAATTTTGCATCGCGGATTTTACTTCTAGACCAGTTTTGTTTTGGTAGTATTTGCCTTTTCTACCACGTTTGTAACTATCTGTATTGGTGGTGAATAAAATTGCGGCATTGGGAGCAGCTTTTTTTATGATTTCAAACCATTTTCTGTAATTGTTTTCATAGCAAGATTGACAGAAGTTAGGATCAAATGCGTCATTAATACCCACAGAAAAAATAATTAAATCGGGCTTTATTGCTTCTAATTCTTGCTGCATCATGTTGCACTTTAAAAAAGTTGGAATAGAAGCTCCATTAGCGCCCATTGCGTTGTAATTGATGCCAGGGGCATCTAAGTCACAAAACAAGCCGAAAAGTGTAAATACATTCTGAAGAGAATCTGTTTTTAAGCATCTGAATGAAACCTGTTTCATCGGTTGTTCGAATATAAATTCAGTGTAACCGCCTTGCTTGTTTACAATGATTTGTTTGGCAAAGTAGGGTGAATCTAATGCGAGATCATAGCTTTGGATATGTTGATCGTAGAACACTTTAATACGATCGAATAGATATTCGGTTTTTCCTCTTTGTTCTAATGTTAATGTAAAGGTACTACTTGAATCGTAGGTTGTTGTTTTTAATGCATTCATACCAATGTTGCCATTGCAAGAGTAATTCACAGCCCTACAACCATCCCATTTCCCCGTATAGGTGAATTCGTAATTATGAGGATTGTTGTTTCTCGCTATTCCAATTTTAAAAGGATAAACCCATCCTCTTGCAGCTTGTTTTTGGTTGATGAATTCGTTGAAGTTTTCTCTAAGTTTGCTTGTCCATATATCCGCTTGTACATGTGACCCTCCAAAGTGTACAATGTTTAATTTGCCATCACCCATATTTATTAGGCGATCTAGTTTTCTATAAAAACTATAAAAATCAATACTATCTCTAAAGAATTCAACTTGATTTAGATTGTAGTTTACAAAAGGGTATTGAGCAATTGGAACTGCACCTTCTTGAGCAACACTAATCTGATGTGAGAAACTTATTAAGAACAAGCATAGGTATGTTATAAAATTTCTCAAGAATCTTGTTGTATTTTTTTTCTTAATTCGTACATCTCCATTTCTTTCATTAAGGTTTGATAGAAAATTTCTGATATTTTAACTGCTCCTTTTTGTGTGAAATGTATGTAATCTGGAGACCCTAATTTTGGTTTTGAATTCACCCATTTTATCATACTTCCATTTCCGCCCATTGCTTCATACATGTCCCAGAATATACCACCTGCATCAATTGTTGCCTGTTTTAACGCATCTCTAACATTTTCTAATTGTTCATGTGTTTCTAAAGTGCCATTGTTACGAACACTCATATCAGCGGGTCCAATAACAAAGATCATTAATTCAGGGTCGATAGACTTAAGGTATTTAATTTGCTCTCCAAACCTTTTCCCATAAGCCACAGCACTCGATGGGTTTTTCATGCCAGGTAAAGCGTTGCCTCCAAATTGAAGAATTAATACTTTAACGCCTAACATTTTATAGGATCTTCTCAGATTTTCTGAGTTTATTTTTCTGAATATGGTCCCTGAGCATCCACGCATAGGAATATTGTCAACTGATACCCCTGAGTTACCATCAAGACTAATCCCAAGAATATCTGCTTTAGCTCCAACAAAATTTAATCGAATACTTCCTTTCGAACTGTCAGCTGAGAATTCAACCAATTGTTCTTTATTTGATTTTTCTAGAGTGACTGATTGAGTAGCCTTGCCTGATATTTTAGCTGAAATTGTAAGTGTGGTATCTAATGCTCCAACAATCACTTTGCACGATTTGAAATTCTTGTTTTTATAACTTGTACCACCTCTTGCTGTAATTACTACACTTGCCTCCTTGCTTTCTTTTCGACAGAAATATGCCATTGGACCATATTTGCTGTGATCAGCCTTGTAGCTTGAATTTCCAAAAGTTAATTTTCGCGACCATTCACCAATGGATTGAATAGCTACCGTGTATTTAGGAGTAACTTCTAATGCGGGTAGCAGCCCCATGCCACTTCCGCCGTATGTTCTTTGTAACTGTTCTCTTATATACGAACTAATGCGATCCATTTCGATTTGTGAATCACCGTAATGAATTATTCGCATACTCGTATTATCGTTTTTTACTTTCTCTAAAGATTCAAAAAATTTATCTATTAAAGAATGGTCATCATTTGCAAAATAAAATTTTGCATGGCTAGCATTTGCATCTACTTCTAATAATTGCAATGTATCTGCTGTGGATTTTTTAACTTTTTTAAGGATTTCTTCCTTTTTCTTCGCGAGTTGCTTTGCTTCTTCCTCTTTTTTTAATTTTGCGAAATACGCGGTTGAATCAGGTTTTTTCGTGAATTCTTTTGTGAAGTCAGGTAGCATGACCAAAGTCTCACCTGATTTTTTAAATTCAAGTTTAGATAAAAGTATTGAAGCCAAAGCAAGAGAGCTTAGTGTCAGTAAAATGAAAAGTAGTACTTTGATTGGTTTCATGTTCCTTAATCAGGGGAAGTGTTGCAAAAGTAACGAAAATACTATGGCCTTTATGATGTGATAAAAAAAATTAATTAACGATTTACATAGGAATGATTAATTTTGTAGAGACATTAATGGAAGAAATCGTAAACAAAGTTGCTCAAAGTGGATTAATCACAATTGATTTGGAATCGTATTATGATGATGCGCCTAGGGTTGTGTTTGATATCAAAGAGCATTTGTTTATGGGTTTGATGCTGAAAGAGAAAGAGTTTAGAGAGTTTATTAAATCTAATGATTGGTCGGTTTATAAAGATAAATATATCTCAATTATTTGTTCTTCAGATGCAATTGTACCAACTTGGGCATATATGTTAATAACCAGTAAGCTTGAAGGGATTTGTAAGTTTTGTGTTTATGGTAGTCTTGATGTACTGGAATTTAGATTTTTTCAGAATGTGATAGATGGATTGGATTTGGAATCCTATCGAGATAAGCGAATAGTGGTGAAAGGTTGTAGTAATAAGCCTGTTCCAATTAGTGCATATGCCTATTTAACAGAAAAGTTAACACCCATCGCAAAATCCATTATGTATGGTGAACCTTGTAGTACGGTTCCTATTTTCAAAAAGGCGTAATATTTATGTGAAATAAAATATTGTTATTTCATCGAAATAGATAATATATTCGCCCATTATTTTTGAATATGGAAGTTGTCCTCATTACCATCTTTGTTCTCGGTTATGCAGCCATAGCCTTTGAACACCCCCTTAAAATTAACAAAACTGCACCTGCTCTTTTAATTGGAGCCTTAATGTGGGCCATTTGGGCCGTAGTAGAGCATTCTCACATTGAAATTATTGCAGAGGAACACAATATAGAATTAGCAGCAATTGCTCAAATATTGTTTTTCTTACTCGGTGCAATGACAATTGTCGAATTAATTGATGCACACCAAGGTTTTAAAATTATTACAAATAGAATTAGAACAAAAAATGCACGAAAATTACTTTGGATAATTTGCATCTTGACCTTCTTCTTATCTGCTTTACTTGATAACTTAACAACATCAATTGTTATGGTATCCTTAATTAGGAAATTGGTACACGATCGGAATCAACGTTTGTTTTTCTGCGGAATGGTTGTTGTTGCCGCCAATGCTGGAGGTGCTTGGTCGCCAATTGGTGACGTTACTACAACTATGTTGTGGATCGGTGGTCAGATTACAAGTGCAAATATTATTAAGACACTTTTCTTACCTTCATTAGTTTGTATGATAGTGCCTTTAATTGTTGTTGGTTTTACAATGAAAGGAGAGGTAAAAAGACATTCTTACGATTACGAAAAAGCTGAAGAAGAGGAACGAGTAAAAGGAAGTTGGCTTATGTTGATACTTGGAGTATCTGCCCTTATTTTTGTCCCAGTATTTAAAACTGTAACACATTTACCTCCTTATTTAGGCATGTTGTTCGGTCTTTCTATATTATGGATAGTATCTGAATTATTACACATTGACAAAACGTCTGAAGAAAAGAAACCTTATAGTGCAATACATGCATTGTCTCAAATTGATGTATCAAGCGTTTTGTTTTTCTTAGGTATATTATTAGCAATTGGTACCTTGCAAGGCACAGGTATTTTAAGTGAACTTGCTGTTTGGATGGATGATTCCATTGGCGATAAGAATTTAATTGTGATGTCGATCGGATTGCTTTCTGCAATAGTGGATAACGTACCGATTGTTGCTGCTACGATGAAAATGTATTCTATGGATGTATATCCAGTAGATGCTAAGTTGTGGGAGTTTATCGCATACGCAGCTGGTACAGGAGGTAGTTGCTTAATCATTGGATCTGCTGCTGGTGTTGCTGTAATGGGTATGGAAAAAATTGATTTCATTTGGTACCTTAAAAAAATATCCTGGTTAGCATTAGTTGGATATATCGCAGGCGCATTGGTATATTTAGCAATTTATCCATTTTTCTCGGTACATTAAACCAAATATTATTTTCACGAAAGCCAGCATAATTGAATGCTGGCTTTTTTTGTGTTTGCTAAAGATATAATTTTAACATTTGTTGATATTGGTATAATAAATAGCGTTAAATTTGATTAGTTTGCTGATATTCAATGGTTAAGGTGTTTACGAGTTAAGCTTGTTTGAAGAAAATAGGCCGTTTAAAAATGAAAAAAGTGTGCAAGCAGGTTTTTGACGTGTTTAGTATCTCATTTGATTGAATTAAATTCAGATTGGCTTTAAATCGCGGAATATTAAAGAAAATAGTTAAAATTAATTTGTTTGATATTCAGTGGTTTATGAAAAATTATTAGATTTTTTTAAAGCATTTGAGAAGATTTTTTTTCAATTCTGTTTTTCGAATTATTCCATTCGTATATTTGTTTAAAGGGGGTTTATAATTATAAGAATAATTACCTAATAAGTATAAACACTCAATTTAACAACTTAATAATCAGTAATATGGAAGACATTAAACAAACAAAAAGAAGGTTTCATTAAATCGATGGTTTTATTCTTTGTGCTTTTAGGGATATGTTTTGCTCCCTTTATCGCATTCTCTCAAGTTAATCATTCTATCTTATTAGCAAAGAACACCAATTCGATACAAAAGGATGTGTTTTTAGCTCCTATTCAAGCAGAACATGAAGTAGTGGATTTTGATGTTAAGAAAGTTAACAATCAATTAGAATTTACTTTTTCTAGTGAATTTGATTGTACCTCATATGCTATTGAAGGAAAAGTTGATGGTGAAGAAGAGTTTTCAACTTTGTTTTATTGTAATAATGGTCAATGTATGAATGCAAAAGAGAGTATTCAATTTAAACTTTGGCTTGACGAATATCCTTATTCAGAGTTTAGAGTAAAAGCTCAAGATGAAAATGGAGAGATTGTTTACAGTGATTCTAAACAAATTGAATCGCTTGAACAGAAAGAAGTTGATTTTGTAAGTTCAGCTGTTTTCGAAACATTGATTTTGAAATCTGTTGGTATTCAAGATTTGGCTTTAGAATTACCTGTTGCTCAAAAAAAAGCAGCAGAATAGAATAGAAGAAAGTGTTTTTTAAAGCTTGGCTATTTCGGCCACCTTTAAAACACAAAAGATATAACGTGTAGATATTCATAGTGCGTTTGTTGATTTTCAAGATTAAGCCTCTACCGGCTCCGGTCGGTAGTGGTTTTCTCAAAGCAAAGCACAGTATATCTCAAAAGTTCTTTAAAATAAATGGTCTAATCAACCAGATGATATTCAGTGTAGATAATCATAGTGCGTTTGTTGATTTTCACCCGTTACCGACTTTCGGGTTGGTAACGGTTTATTTCACATCCCCTTTGATATTTACCAAAGATATTCAGTGTAGACAATCATAGTGCGTTTGTTGATTTTCACCCGCTACTGACTTTCGAGTTGGTAGCGGATTTTTTTCAAACTTGCTTAATTGTAGACACATGCTTAAGCAAGCAAAAGACATAACGTGTGGATTTCATAGTGCGTTTGTAGATTTTCAAAAAAAGGTATGTGGGGACGCATACCAAACAGCCGTTGGTATTGAATTATCAACGGCTCTTTTTTTTAACTAAATTTATTGGATTACCAGAAGCTTTTTTGTTTCAAAAAACTCTTCACTGAAGTAGTCAGACAATATGAATACTCGCATCTTCTTTTTAGGATTTGCCTTTTTAAACTCGTAAATTTCATCTACTAAATCACCACCCTTTAAACACAAGATTTCAGAATCAGGCTTTATGTTTTTATGAATCCAGGGGTAAAACAAACTAAGTTGAGTAACTGCTCTGCAAGTGATTACATCGTATTTGCCAACTACTTGTTCTGCTCTTGTATGGTCTGCCTTTACATTCTCTAGTTTTAAAGCATCAACAATTGCCTGTACAACCTGTATTTTTTTGCCAATTGAATCCACAAGATGAAATTTAACTTCAGGATAGAAAATGGCCAATGGAATACCTGGAAATCCTCCTCCTGTTCCTATATCAAGTACAGTGTGAACATTTTTAAAAGGAGTGCATTTTACAATACTTAATGCGTGTAAAACGTGTCGAATGTATAATTCGTCGATATCCTTTCTAGAAATTACATTTATTTTTTCGTTCCATTCTGAATACAGAGGATATAAAGCATTGAACTGCTCCTTTTGCTTATCTGATAGTTCTGGAAAATATTTAAAAATACGATCTGCGCTTACCATTTTTTTTGTCTTCCAAAAATTGCAACTAAACCAAAAAACACATTATAAAACACATATAATATGTCAAATATTGGCATCCAAATAACAATGCCAGTTTGTTTTAGTTTTTTAAATGAATTGTATATAATTGGCCATTTGATTAGCCAGTAAAGACCAAGTAAAATTAAAGCCCAACCTAAACTCTCATACACGAATAAATTTGCAACAAAACTAATCCAAAGTAAGGCGTGAAAACTTGCGTATAAGCCGAGTTTGAATTGATCCTTGCTCTTGTAATATTTGCCAGCAAAGTTGTGTCTTTTTTTCTGTCTAAACCATGTGTAGAAGCTTGTTTTTGCGTGTGTGTTAACAAAAGCTTCGGTGTGAATGCAAATTGCAGTATTCTTCGCATTGCAATTCTGATTGACAAAAAGATCGTCATCCCCAGGTGCAATATGCAGATGTTTTGCAAATCCGTTGTTTTTAAAAAAAAGATCCCTTTTGTAACTTAAATTTCTTCCAACACCCATATAAGCTTGCTTTTTATTTGCAAATGATAAATACATTAAACCTGTGTATGCATTATCCATTCGCGATATTAAGTTAATTAGCGTGTTTGCTTTTTCAAAAGGTGAGTAACCTAATACTATTTCTGTGTTTGAATTTTGATGATATGGAAACGCCATATGCTTTAACCACATTTTACTTTCAGGAACACAATCAGCATCGGTGAAAATCAAAATTGGATTTTTACTTGCTTTAATACCTAAACTCAGTCCAAGCTTTTTCCCTAGGTAGTTTTTTTTCATACCCTCAGTGATGTAAACCACTTTTAGACGCGACTCATTTTCCTCTAATTCTTCTAAGTATTCTTTGCTTTCGTCCCAACTTGCATCTTCGATAATTATTAATTCAAATTTAGGGTAATCTTGTTCCAGTAATGCAGGGATAAGAATTTTTAGATTATCAATTTCATTTTGAGCACAAACAACAATACTTACTGGTGTCCATTCAACATTCTCAAAATCTACGTCTGTTTGTTTGGGCAAGGAGAGGAAGTAGTAAAAATGATAAACCAACTGAACAAGAATGCACAGTCCTAAGACACTTAATAAAATAAGTGATAGGATAGATGGGTTTTGTGTAAACATTTATTTAAAACCTATACCAGTTTTCTGAGTTGGGATATTATCTGCTTTAAATTCTTCTACATCTTCAAAAATGAGTGTAGAAACAGCCTTTGCAGTGCGCTTGGATTTCGGAAGTTCGCTTAAACGCAAATGTTGATTTCGTACAGCTTCTTCAATTACCTTTCTAACCGCTCTTCCATTGCCAAAAAATTTGTCTCTCTTTTCGTACATGTAATTGATGTATTCAGATAAACGTTTTTTCGCAGCAGCATCAGGGGTGATGTTGTGATCCGCTAGTTGTTGTACTGCAATTCCCAATAGATCATCAGGAGCAAAATCTTCGAACAAGAAAGTACGATCAAAACGTGATTTTAAGCCCGGGTTTGCTTCAAGGAAACGCTCCATGTTTTGGGTATAACCTGCCGCAATAACGATAAATTTCCCTCTGTTGTCTTCCATGCGTTTTAACAAGGCTTCAACAGCTTCTTTTCCATAATCGTTTCCACCACCTTCAGTTAAAGCGTAAGCTTCATCAATGAACAAAACACCACCCATTGCTTTATCAATGATTTCTGATGTTTTAATGGCAGTTTGGCCAATATATCCACCAACCAATGATTGTCGGTCGCATTCTACTAAATGACCTCTTTCAAGGATGCCTAAGGCTTTGTATATTTGAGCGAGAATTCTTGCTACAGTAGTTTTACCAGTCCCTGGGTTACCAAGAAAAACAGAATGCAAAGAGAAGATTTCTCTAGGGTTTTTACCCGATTCTTTATAATATCTCACCAACTTAATGAGCTCTTCAATTTCCGCTTTAACTTTTTCTAAACCTGTCAAATGTTTAAGTTTAGTTATTGATTCTTTTAGAAGTTCTTCATCAATTGGAATGTCAGCTAGTTCACCTTTGTGTTTAAGGTAAGCCTTTTCAACGTCTTCAGGCTGAATGGTACTTAGGTTTTCAATAGTCAATTTTTTAGGATCCTTAGCTTGCATTACTCTTAAGCCAAGATTCATTTTAAATTCATCAATAAGCGAATTTACCATTCTAGCATTGCCGAAAAATTTGTCTCTATCTCGGTATGCTTGAACCAAATGTTTATACAATTCTTTACTCGCATCAGGACTCATTGATACGCCTCTTTTTTCACAACTGTATTCTGCAATTTTAATCAATTCTTGAGGCAAATAATCAGGAAAATCGTAAGTCATGTTAAACCTTGATTTTAAGCCAGGGTTTGATTCCATGAAAATGTCCATTTCAGCTGGATAACCAGCTACAATAATGGCAATATCATTAGAATCGCTCAATTCTTTTAGGAGTATTTCTATTGCTTCCTTCCCAAAGTCTTTGCTATCGTCGTCTTTTCGAGCCAATGAATAGGCCTCATCAATAAAGAGAATTCCATCTTTAGCTTTCTTTATGGCTTCTTTCGTTTTAGGTGCAGTTTGACCAATGAATTCTGCAACTAAATCACCTCTGTCTACCTCATGCACATGGCCTTTTTTCAATAGCCCCAATTCCTTATATATTCTTCCAAGCATTCTTGCAACAGTTGTTTTACCTGTTCCAGGATTTCCTTTGAAAACTGCATGCAAGTTGATGTGCTCATCATCCGAAACTCCTTTTTCCTTCCTTAAGGCTATGAATTTTAAGTAATTGGTGTATTCTTTAACTTTGTCTTTTATAGAATTTAGACCTACCATAGCATCCAAATCCTTCATGACATTTTCGTAAGAATCGGGCACAGGTAATGATTTTGTTTCAGAAGCAATTGAAGAACCAATGGCATCATCATCATCGGCTAAATCGAAGTCAGCATCAAAATAAAAACCAGTTTGAACAAGAGGTGCAAAATCTTCCTCAATGGCTTCGATATAATCGTCGCCTACCTCAAAAGGCACACTCGCTACAAGTTCATCCATAAAGACAACTTCAATGTAATATCGACCTCTGCCCCATGTACCCAGCATGTCGCTTCCCCAACCAACAGTGGTGGTGAAAAAATCTTCATCGGGCTTAACAAAGAAGAGTTTGGTTGCTGAACCTTTTAAATATCCTGCTGAGGTTTTGTAATTGAAGGTTAATTCACTAGCCCAATCGCTGCTTTTACGAACTAAGTTTTTCGCATTAAGTTCAATCCAGATGTAACGGGTGCTCAAAGCGTTAAATCCAACGTAATATTTTCGCTCAAGTTCAACCATATTGGCGTCAGGACCTTCATACAACTTGAGTGTTTCAATTTTAAAGTAAGGATTTATGCCGTTTTTAACAGGGCCTTGACGTTCGATGTAAAAACTTTTTGTGGCGGTTAATTCGTCATTCACGTATGCTTCCCAACGAAAAGCACCCGACTTCCAATAAGTTGCTGGTGTTTTCACGCCCCAACCTTCACGAACAAAAACGATATTATCGCGTTTGTCGATGGCTCTATCGCAAACTAGGTCGCAAATTTCCTCATCTTTTTCATTGAGGCATTTTAAACGAAGTTTAATGTCCCAATTTTCTTCATCATATTTTTTGTTGTAAAAAGAAAATTCGCAATAAATATAAGCGGCCTCCTGTTCGTCAAAAACAGAGCGGTACTTCTTTGCGTTGTTCGCAAGCCATTCCGTGCTACCATAAGTCTTAATGTCACGGAATTTAAACAGGTCTTTAATATTCATAGAAACGATTCAATAATACGATTTTAAGAGTGTTAAATAAAGGGCTTTTTTATTTTTTTATCTACACATGAAAATTGATTTTGTTTTATAATAAATAAGATTAATTTTGCACTCCCAAAAGGTGAGGTGACTGAGAGGCCGAAAGTAGCAGTTTGCTAAACTGCCGTACGGGAAACTGTACCGAGGGTTCGAATCCCTCCCTCACCGCCAAGCAGAAAAACCATCAGCATCACTGATGGTTTTTTTTGTCTCAAATTTCACCACGCGGCTTGGCGCTTGATTGAAATCAGGAGACAAAAAAAACAAATCACAAGGTGATTTGAGTTTTTCGCTTGAAGCCACCCCCTCATATGGGATCACGCAGTAATCCCAGAGTGTTTTCACCAAGCGGCTCTTCGCTTGAGTGAAATCAGGAGACAAAAAAAACAAATCACAAAGTGATTTGCGTTTTTCGCTTGAAGCCCACCCCCAATGGGATCACGCAGTAATCCCTGAGTGTTTTCACCAAGCGGCTCTGCGCTTGATTGAAATCAGGAGACAAAAAAACAAATCACAAAGTGATTTGCGTTTTTCGCTTGAAGCCCCCCCGCACTGGGATCACGCAGTAATCCCAGATTGTTTTCACCAAGCGGCTCTGTGCTTGAGTGAAATCAGGAGACATTAAGTTACAAAGGTTTGATTGACTTGACTTTTTTGTGTCGATTGACTTAGAACAAGAAAATGGGATGTGGGTTCCAATTAATTGGATATAAAAACTTTTTTAATTTCAAAAATATTGTCATTTGAAGTTTTAATGTGCAGATAATACATTCCATTCATTAATGAATCAGATTGAATTGTAATACTATTCCAAGAATTTAAGTATGAAAGAATTGGGACTGATTGTCCAAGTGGGGTGTATAGTTCAATTGAAATCGTGTTTAATGAAATGGGGAATTCAGCATTGATTCTAAATGTTCCTTTTGAAGGGTTTGGATTGATTTTAAAAATTTCGCTTGAATTTTTGATTTCATTCATCTGCAAAATTTTGCTGTACTCAATACTTCCATCATTAAGTTCAATTTTTAATCTATAGAAGTTGTGTGAATTGTGAGTTGTATAATGGTCAAACTGATATTCAGAATTGCTAACAGATTCAAATTGAAACAGTGGATTGAATTGTTCTTCATCGATTGAATGCTCAAACGTTATTCTATTGCAGTTGTATGTTTCAGATAATAAGAATTTAATTTGATTGATGTTGCCAATTCTCTCTCCCTCAAACCGCAATACATGTATTGGCAGAGCGGATAAACTTGTTTTGAACAAGCCGATATGTGCTGTGATGTCTAAGCCACCACCTGCTCCTGTGTTATTTGGAAACGATTGGTAGTTTACCAGATTGTATGTTGAGTTAACGTCATCTCCAAAAACAGATATTCCATAAATGGTTTGGTTTGTGCTTGAAATATCTAAGTCGGCTAAACTAATAAATACACCACGTTGACCTTGTGAATTTGAAACTGAAGGCCTTGCTCCAGAATACAAGGTGTCATGCACAAAAATAATATATGAAGAGGAAGCAATTATATTTGAACTGCCAAAATCAGAGGCTGAAACCTTGAGAATATTTAAATAGCTAGCAGGATTTCCAAATGCGTCTAAAGAATCGATAGCCGCAATTCCAAAGTCATCACCTACACCTCTGTCAATAATAATAAAACCTGACTCAGAAATCGCAGTGTTGTTATATGGCGAAATTCCATGAGGGGCTATTAGGTCGATACGTTCAATATTGCCATTATGCAAATAATTGTCATCATTGCTAAATGCATTGTCAATTCCTGTATTTAAATTTCCTTGAATAAAGCCTTCTTCAGCCGAGTTGATTTCAGGAGCATTGATGTTAAAACTTCCATTCGAGTCGGTTGTGTTTGGGTATGAAGAAGACCTCATCCAATAATTGAAATGATTTCGATCATTAGTGATACTAGAATTGCCCAGTCTTCTAATTCTACAGTATGCGTCAGGAATAGCAACTGAATTTAAAGTGTATGAAATGCCTGACACTGTCGCTTGAGTTATTTTGCGAATGTCTGAAGTATTAGAGGCGTTGTAGTTGATTGTAAAATTATAGTTTGCAGAGCTGTCCCAAGAGGAGAACATAGTGCCACCGCCATTTCGAATACCGGCCCCTTTTACGTTGTATTTGCTTGAAATGCTCAGGTTTGTATCTGAATATGAGATAGCACTAACAGCTGACTGAGAAAAGGAAATTTTAGAGTAAAAGCACAAGACCATTAATAGGGTCAGGTAAATAAACTTTTTACCGTAGAGTTCAATCGTGCATTTAGAAGACATGTATTTCAGAGATTGTTTGCTGCAAATATAAGGGTTATCCCTAAGTTTTCCACAGTCTAGTTGCGGTTTTATATCAACTTCAAATCAGATATAACAAGAGAAAAGAAGATTTAAAAAGTAGATATTAATAGAAGTCATTTAAGATAATTTCATAATTGATTTAAAAATAATGAATTAGGGAAGATAACTCGAATTAAAGTTAAAATCGAAATAATTAAAAAACACCAAAAAACTTATTGCAAATGAAAAATTAAATCAATACATTTGCAGCCCAGTTCTGAAAATTAAAGAAATAACCATTTTCGGGGTGTAGCGTAGCCCGGTATCGCGTCTGCTTTGGGAGCAGAAGGTCGTAGGTTCAAATCCTGCCACCCCGACAAGAATTAGAGTTTCAAGAAAGCTTTAAAAAGCATTTTAAAAGCAGTTTACAGTTAACAGATATATATCAACTGTTGGCTGCTTTTTTTATTGAGATTCAATTCAAATTCAAAATGGTCCCGTAGCTCAGTTGGATAGAGCAACATGATTTCTAATCTGTGGGTCAGTTCGAATCTCATCACAAGAAAAATGAAGTTCTCACCATCGGTGAAGTCTTTTTGCCCAAAATCCACCAAATGCAATAATCCTAAGCTCATAAGTACAAAGTGATGTAAATTTCAATCTTGATTAAAAACATATTGCATTTGAGTGGATTCTTTGGGCAAAAAAAAAAAAAAAAGAGGCTTTGCTCAGCAGTAAAAGGCTTCATTTTTTCTTGTAGACGCCTCTTCTCTCGGAACATCAGAGTGGTTCATCCCTATTCTTTATCACCATTAAAACCCATAAGTTCAAAGTGATGTAAATTTCAATCTTGATTAAAAACATTTTACATTTGAGTGGATTCTTGGGCAAAAAGAGGCTTTGCTCTGCAAAGGCTTCATTTTTTCTTGTAGACGCCCACCTTCGGGATCAGCGCAGCTAATCCTTGTTTCATTCTATTGATTGTAAAGTTTAATGGACTTTAAATTACTTAATTGATGTATAATAAATTTGAAATGCCACGATTTATTTAATATCATCAGAAAATATTTAATAAATATAGTTATTTATTTATTATAGATATTTCTTATAGTATTTGTGTTAACAGTGTTTCAAGAAACATTTCGATGATATTTACCTATAAGTTATTTCCAAAATGACAAAAAAATGACAATTCTGTGGAAGAAAAGTAAAACAAAATGCCTTGCGTGATGTTTACTAGCTAATAAATATTAATCATCATGAAAAAATTATTCTTAAAACAGATTTCCCTCCTTGTATGGAGTTTCATGGCAGGGACAGCCATGTTTGCGCAAACTGCGCAGGTTCAAGTAATTCACAACAGTGCAGATGCAGCAGCAGCTAGCGTTGATGTATATGCTAACTCAAGTCTCTTAATCGACGACTTTATGTTTCGCACTGCCTCTAGCTTTGTAACTGTACCTGCAGGTGTTCCTATTGATATCGGTATCGCTCCTTCAAATAGCACTGATTCATCTGATGCAATTGCCGTTTTTACAGTTACTTTTAGTAACAATGGAAAGTATGTTGTGGTTGCAGATGGTATTGTAAGTACTACAGGTTATATGCCAAGTCAAACATTTGACTTAAAAGTATATGATATGGCAAGAACAGCAGCCTCAAATCCTAGTAATGTTGATGTATTGGTTCACCACGGTTCTACAGATGCTCCAACAGTGGATGTTGTAGCTCCATTTATTGCTACCCTTGTTGACGATGTCGCTTATGGTGAATTTTCTTCGTATTTAGAATTAGCTCCAAATGATTACAGCATTCAAATTCGCAACGAAAGTGGAACAGATGTGGTTGCTGAATACACTGCTCCACTACAGACTTTAAACCTAGCTGGTCAAGCTCTTACTGTTGTAGCTTCAGGTTTCCTAGATCCTAGTAAAAACAGCAATGGTTCAGCATTCGGATTGTGGGTTGCTACCGCAAATGGTGGAGCATTAATTGAGCTACCTTCAAAGGCTATTTCTAGTACTAGAGCTCAAGTCATTCACAACTGTGCAGATCTTGCCGCTTCGACAGTCGACGTATACTTAAATGGAAGCATACTTAACGATGATTTCGCGTTCAGAACTGCTTCTGCTTTTGTAGATATTCCGGCTGGATCTGATATTGCTATATCAATTTGCCCTCCAAATAGCACAGATACTATGTCAAAACTTGTTTCTTTCTATTACAATTTATCTGCTTCTTCAAAATATATTTTGGTTGCAGATGGTATAGTAAGCACTAGCGGTTATTCACCAATTAAAGGGTTTAATCTTAGTGTGTATGGAAGCGCTAGAGAAACTTCAAACAACCCTGCTCAAACAGATATCTTGGTTCATCACGGGTCTACCGATGCACCTATAGTTGATATCGCCGAAAAAACGGCAGGAGCATTAATTGATAATTTAGAGTATGCACAGTTTAGTAACTACCTAGAATTGCCAACTGCCAATTATACAATACAAGTTAAAGATTCTGCTTCCGCAGGCACAATTGCCGCTTTTTCTGCACCGCTACAAACTTTACAACTTGAAGGAAATGCTTTAACAGTTGTTGCTTCTGGTTTTGTTAATCCTGCCAACAACAGTAATGGTGAAGCATTTGGTTTATGGGTTGCATTGTCTTCTGGTGGAGCATTAGTCGAATTACCAGTTGATAATACATCTAGTTTGAGGAATACTACCATTAAAAGTGCTCTAAAACTATTCCCAAATCCCGCTACTGATTTTGTTCAATTCCAATTACCAAATTCTGAAATAGCTCAGTTGATCCAAATATACAGCAGCACAGGACAATTGGTTTACA
>JAWKNQ010000005.1:0-127726 GCA_041391605.1 Bacteroidia bacterium | reverse complement strand
TTCATCCATTAAACCGACCTCACTCCTCTTCTAAAAAACCCTTATAAACATCTCCCACATACTCAGGATACAAGGCAAGCATAGTGCTCATATAATCAGCTTGAAAGTGAAGCCTATCTATTATTCCACTGCTGAAATACTTCAATGTATCGGATTTGTGTATCACCTGTAAAAGTCCTTGACCCTTATTTTCCATATTTTGACGTTTGACATTCTGTCTTAAAAACAATGCAAAATCCCACAAAGTATCCTTCTCAGAAATTCTCTTTTCATAGAGTTTACGTCTTTTAGAATCTTCATATTCGCTCATCCCCTCAAACCAACTTACAATCTGTATGGAGTCTTGTTGCTTCGTAACTTCTAAAAACTCGTAACTTCTACTTGTACAAGCAGAATGATTAAACCAAACTCGGAGGGTATCGATATCGGTCATTTGTTGTTTAAACCTATACAAATCACTATTCAAATTAAATGTTGATTCTTGAGATGAAGATTGTGACTTTGACTTATCATTGCAGGAAAAGAGCATCAAAACGACAAATAACATAGCTAGTTTCATTCTCATTCATTTCGTTTTACTGTGTCACCACCTGATTCGATACTTTTCGTCCGATCCATTTTTTCGAAAGGGTATTCACAGGTTCTCTTTCTTCGTCTTCTCCATTCAAATAATGTTGCAATTGTGTATTGTTAAAAGTGTATTCTATTTCAACCGTATTGCCCTTTCTTTTGGCAATTGCTTTTAAACCAAAACAACTCTTTACTCGATCGCTGAAATCTTTACTGACCATCCACATCGCATTATATCCTGCATACGACTCCAATGCCCAGGCTATTTCGATTCCGTCTTGACCAGTTTTGTAAAATGGCTTTTGTTTTGGAGTACCTTTCGGCAAGCCCGTGAATCCCAATTCAGGACTATTCATTCCATTGTCAAACCCCCAACTTATAGTATACTTATCATTTGGATTATCGGTATCTGCTCCTTCCCAGGTTCCCCACCATACACTCGATTTCAGTATAGAAGTATCATTAAAACCACCATTTATAACATAAAACTTTTTTGTAAGGGTATCTCTTAATTGACTTTCTTTTAGGCATGGATCGGCATTGGCTTCAGCAATCATGGTTACCGTGATCCAACCTAAAGGGAATCCCTCTTTGTATAATTCCGCTTGAACCACCGTATCTAAACCAAGAAACCAAGTGACTTTGTCGTAATTTTTTTTAGGTTTAAACACCACACCATTCTGATTGAATATGGTATCTGTTTCCACAAGAATATGTTCCCATTTTATTCCTTCTCCTATTACCTCATAAATTCCAAAATCTGCAACAACAGAATCCTTTCCAAAACAAGGGTTAAAATTTTCACACTCACTATTTGAAGGGTCGTTACAGGTCTTCTTACAACTGTTTAAAGTAAAAGTTGTACCAAGTAAAAGCGTGCAAATTCCAATAAATAAATTTCTCATCTGGCCAGTGTTTAAGTGTTTAGTTTTCAAACGCTTTCCAAAAGTAGTAATTATTGTCGTTTATTTCAATTTTAATTACATTTCTCGGATACACTCAACTCTAACTTTCACCTGAATTAAGGCTACTTCACTCTCCCTTTAATTCAAACTTCTTACCTGTTTTATCAACCTTTTTCAAATTTACTTTAAATAAGTTCAATGAACTTTCGCATAGGATAACAATAGTTGCAATAACACCTTTACATTAGTTACTATTATTTCTCAACCTTGTATAGCTGGAGTTTACTCCTTTGTTACACTTGCTACTTTGCCAACATTTTTCATATAGTAAATTAAGTACTCAGGTAATTTTTTCTTGTCTCTATTCTTGAGTTGTGTCGCTTTAATTTCTAGAAGATCTTTATATTTTTTAACTGGTGTTTTTAATTTAGCTTGAATGTTTGTGATTTCATAATTCCAAGCACTGTCCGTGCTGGTCCAACTTACCCCTATTTTTATATCCTTTGGCATTTGAACACTTTCAGTATTGGACTTGACGTCGTAATAATAAACTGTTTCATTCTCAGACCTAAAATAGCTGGTGTCAGTAACTCCCCAAGAGTATTTTGTAAGTCTTGATGAATATGCTTTGTCTTTAAACACTTTTTTCTCTTTCAAGTCAATATTTTTCACGAAATACTCTGATTTTGGATATCTAAATACAACGTCCCCTTCAAATTCTATAGGAAAATAGATATTGTCGTTCTTGTCTACCAATGTCATGCCTGATATGAAAATCATTATAAGTATAAAAAGGAATAATTTTGTTTTGGTCATAATTTAGATACTCTTAAAAGGTTCTTTTATGCAAAATAAAGGATTTTGAATAATAAAATGTTCTTTGAGTTAAAAAACTAGAATTGAATAATGTTGAGCTTAATTCTTTTCTATCAAGTTCTATATCTCCTAACCCTTCTCAAAACACTCTCACAAATGAATTATTAGCATACCGATAAACACCACCTGCTCCCATAGCAAAGAGTAAGTCCTTGTTGTGGTCTAAGTAAATTTTCCAAATCATTTGCGATTTGTCCTTGTTGCCAATCGTGTAGTTTGTCATTGTAACTCCATCGTATTTCCAAGCTCCATTGTCTCTATCTCCAAACCAAATATTTCCATCTCCATCTTCTGCTATAGCAAAGACGTGTTCTAGTGTTCCGGCTGGCGACTTACTTCCGCCTCTTTTACTTGCAGGGTGAATCAAATTATACTTTTCTGAAAAATTAATAATTGTGTCCCCATCTTTCATCCAAACACCAATTCCGTTGTTTCCTATCCATAAGCTTCCTTTTGAATCTTCAAAAACACTTCTAACATGCACTCGGCCAATTCCTTTTGTCAGTCCTAATGTTTCGTCGTTAATTATTGTAAACTGTTTGCCATTGTATCCAAAAACTCCCGCATAAGTGCCTATCCAGAGCATGCCATCCCTTCCTTTGGTAATTCCAGTGACAGAATAAATATTGTCGGGATTTATCACTTTTGGACTTGGAAAGGCTAAGTAGTCCAATTTTTGTCCATCAAACCTATAGACACCCGACTTAATGCCAGCATCAAACCAAAGATCGTTCTCTGTTATGATCCACTTAGATTCTGCATCGCTATTTTCCAGTGGTCTTGTGATTTTCTTACCGTCATAACTACTAATTCCATTTGCTGTTCCAAACCAAATATTGCCCATCTCATCTTCTTGTATCGAACGCACTTGATTATCCACCAAGCCATCTTTGCTTGTAAAGTACTTAAAGGATGTTCCGTCATATAAGCAAACACCCTCAGCATGACTCCCAAACCAATAATTCCCTTTGCTGTCGTGTAAGATAGAACGAATACCAGAGGTAAATAAAAGTGTATCTCTTTGTGTTTGTGATGAAAGGTCAAGATTCTCCCTTTCATTTACTGACTTAGTTTGCTTGTCCTTTTTAGATTGACTGCAAGAAACCAGTATTGCCAACGCAAGCATGAGATAGAAGGTCGATATAATATTAATGGGTCTCATAAGAAGTAGTTAAGGTGTAAAGACCTATTAATCATGCTGTAAAACATTTAATACTGTCCACTAAGCACAAATCTAATTAGAAGTATTTACTTTCCCAAACAGATAGAACCAAACAACACATCTGCTGTTACGCTCATTTTTTTTCTTTCTTTTTGTTACCGCGTTCATCGTAATCCCAGCCTTGACTTGGGTACCCATTCTCATCAAACCCATTTGAATTGGGTGTAATGTTGATGATGTTGGTATCGGTACACTTTAAGGTAATAGCATTGATTTCAAACTCCAGACTAGCAAACATAGCAAGTTCTTCACCGTAATTCTTTTTTAAAAACTCAAGATTATCCTTAATCTGAATGCGACAGGTTTGAGCAAATGTATTTGTTATAAATACTCCTAGAATAAACAAATGTGCGAGGATTGGCTTGGTCATTCAGTCTCTATTACTTCCGTTTAGTGAATATTAAATATTATTTCTCAATGTTTACGTTGTGTACTTACTTCTTCCTTCCGATAATCAAAAGTGAATCACCGTCTTCAAACTCCTTGTACGCTTCAAGGACTAAAACATCAAACTTGTCTTCAATCAACTTTCTCAAACTTGTTTCAGTCTGATAGTTCACAAGTAAACCCTTGAATAACTCTTCACCTTCGCCTTTCCAAAACGAATGGCAGATTACACCTCCAGGATTCAATAATTCGACTTGTCTTTGAAAGCTTGTTTTTAATTCAGTATCGTTTAAGTGCTGAAAGACTTTATTTGAATATATTCCATCAAACTTCTGATCTGTTTGTAGAGTTTTCGCGTCTAATTGCAAAAACACTTCCGTTGGGTGATTCTGTTTTAATCGTGTTAGAAATTCTATTGAATAATCTGAACCTGTTATGTCGTAGTATGATTTGAGTATCTGATAATCAGACCCAGGACCAGAACCAATTTCCAGTATTGAGGCTTTGGGAGGCAGATACTTGATTAACTCTTCAATCAATTCCTTTCCATTCACACCTTGTGCTAATTTGATGTATTCTTCAACAGATTCCTTTGTTTGGTAATAATGTTCGCTCATGTTATAAAGTTAAAATTTATTCTTGTCTTTTATCTCTCAAGCACCTTCCAGTGTCATTAGTAATTTGATTTGCTGGTAGTGTTTATTTATGGGCTTAAACTGTAAAAGGTATTTATGGGCTTTGACGTAATCGTATCCAATTCGTGAAGCATTAAATTCAAGATGACTTTTACGTAAAAAGTCTTTCATCATGTGTTGGTATTCAACAATCAAAGGGTTGGTATGAATTTCAGGTTCATAAAGTTGAGAACGGCAACATTCAAACCAAGTTCTGCAATACTTCACAAAAATTAAAGTCAGATACATTTCAAATTCCTTGGGATTTGTATATTTCAAACTCCTGACGGCATTTAACACAGAGTCGGGTGTTTCAGGTAAAACGAATGCTGATCCAATACTTGGTCTAGAAGAATAATCCAGTGCAAAGTTTTTGAGAATCTCAAGGTTCTGAATTGAAACCTGTATGTAGGATTGGTCAATTAAAACACCAGAGTCCATGTTTACTTCCTTCAACAATTTATTACTATTCATTTGAGTTGATTCTTGATTAGGTTTGCTGGTAGATGTGCAAGAAAAGATAAGTAATAGTGATACGATATGTAGCAGTGCTTTCATTTAAACTTCAGAATCGGATTTAGTCTTTCTCATTGTATGGTGTACCTGCTGTATAAATGTGGTGTCCCTCCGAGTTCAACCTGTAATTTCAAGAAATACATTCCCATTCCTCTGTTTGGTATCCAGTCGTAATAAATTGCAAGCTCTTTCAGATATGATTTATCAAATACTTGTTTCATAAATTCATCATATATTCCGTTTTCATACGTTGTATCACTACTCATACATAATGTGTTATAAAGTCGTATGATTTTAATATGTTTTTCATCTTCCAAATCACCTATTCGGTGAGTATTCAAAAGTAAGTTGCACTCTTCAACTAGTGTGGCGAATTGTTCTCGACTTACAATAATAACTGAATCCATATTTGGTTTCTTTAAAATATCAAAACGTTTCTTACTGTTGTAAAAACTGGTCTTGGTGTCAACTAGCTTGTAGTCGTAGAACAGATTAAGGTCAACAATAAAACTATCATGGTCAATCAGATATTTATCCAGAGTTTGATTTGTTTCATCAAGACCATGAGTCAGATAAAGGGTATCTGCATTGACGGTATACATTCCAGTATCACGCGTATTTCCATAATGCCCCCAAGTGATTAGATGACAAGTTCCATCCAAGTTGAAGTCAAATGTCCATTTTGTTCTAGCCCACCAGCCTTCATAAGTCTTATTAAACGTTTGTGCCTTTGCAAGCGATGTAATGTTAAAGAGTATAAGTATAACTAAGAGTCTCAAGATGGATGTATACGCATTAGAGTTAAAAGGTAAATCTAAGAAACAGATCTCATCATGTGCAATATCCTCCATCCTCGCCTTTTATCCAAATTTTCGCCTATAAACCCAAACAAAATTCTTGTCGTCCTTTAATTTTAGTAGTCCGTTTTTAAAATCAATGATGCATCCATTAAAGTCTGCCGTGAATGATTTATCCCTATTCTTAAGTTCAGCATCTCTATTTTCAATAAACTTGAGGTAGAATACTTCTACACCGTTTAATGTTCTTATTTCAATCTTATAATGTCCTGCCCACTCAATTAATGGACCCTTAAAATAGCATTGCAGCACTTTAAACTTCTGCAAACTGTCTAAGAAAATGGTGGTCGGTGGTTTTGCAGTTGTCAAACCTTGTGGCGCTTCAGATGGCACTTGACTTATTGTGTCTCCATCTTCAATGCAAATGGTTTCGATTAGCTCCCACTTGCCCACCAAACTATCCACCAAGACTTCAATTTTCTTTTGATTCCCTGAGTACAATTTCGCCTCTTTCCCATCTTTCAAAATGGTCTGGCTAAATGTCGAGCACATCCATACAAGGTTGAGAATTAAAACTATAATGAATTTATAAACAGTACTTTTCATATTGTTTTTTTTGTGGAGAGTGGTGATTTCAAGCATTTCTTTGATACTTGACCCCAATAAGAAATTGATCTTTTCATTGTTTTCTATCTAATGTTTTAAGGATATGTCACTTAAACGTTCTTTAAGTTAATTTAATTGTATTAGTATTATTTTTAAACTTACGATTCTTTGTTTAATTTCCCTTAGCAACTATTTGATATAATTACTGTTGCACTCTTTGTTTAATTCATATACCATCAGAACATCAAAGTAATGAATGTTATTACAATAAAGTACAGCAGCCCCAACCTAAAAGTCCACAAATGGTAGTTGGATACTTTTCTTTTTCTATAATTTATTAATGCAATACTACCCATTACAATAGGACCTAAATAAAACAAGTATAGAGCCCCTATTAAAGTCAACCCTGACCATTTCCAGAAATATGCGGTCAATATGACAAGCAATAATCCTCCGTATGTAGAAAACAACAAGAACAGGTCAATAATCGGTGGGTTTTCAACTTTCTCTCTTATCATCTTTCGCACAAGTACAAGATAAACAAGCAGCCCCAGCAATGGAACAAACAAGTGTATTGTAAGTGCTGTTATGGTCTCTTCGTTTGTCAATTATAACGTTTTGGCTATACGCAGTATCACGAAGGGTATTGTGTATAGGTGTTGTTGTGAGCAGTTATTTATATTCCATTAATCGGAACCAATCTTTAACCGTTAATTCTAATCGGACAATCTCATCTTCAGCTAATGGGGTGCAATGAGCAATTGGACCTCTAAGGAGATTCAGGCTATTCATAATTTTTTGAAACGCTCTTTTACTTCTAAATAGCTCATTGAAAGCATCCCAATTTGAATTAACTATCTGACTTAATTCTCCAAATGTAGTATAGTCAATTTTATCTTCAGATCTTTGAGTAAATCCTGAATCCGATTCACGTTCGATATTTTTCTCTACATTTTTTTTGATTTCTTCGCTAATTTGATCTTCCCACCAATTGTCTTTGTATTCGTCCTCCATTAGCTGTACAATCAAACTTCTAATAGATTTTTCTAGGCAATAAAAAACCTCATAATGTTGACTCATTTCTTTAGCTTCTTTTCTGAATGCAGCTTCAAATTGCAAATAGTAACCTCTAATTTTAGGTTCCTCTATTTCCTTTCTTCCTAAATCAAGTTCCTGTTCCTTCTCTAAACGATCAAGTTCATTTTCAGTGATAGAATTTGCAATAGCGAAAAGTCTAACTCTATTTTCCAATTCTTTACTCATCTAATAAATTCTCTTTTAGTGTTTTGAAAATCGCAGCATAAACTGCAGGGTCATCTGTTTTTGGCAGAACGAGATTTATGGTGTAATTAAGCCCTAGATTTAGGTTTTTCCCATTTGATATTGGGTTCACTGGTTGCTTAACCTCAACTTTTCCTTCACCTTTTTGAGCAGAGTGAGTTGGTTCCTTTTTTGCTGATGAATTTTTAGCATCAAAATCTGCAAGTGCTTTTGCATTGAAAAAGGTATCAACGATCTTATTGACTTTTTGAGAATCATGTGCTTCACCTGTAGCCTCCATAACCAAGCCTTTTAATCCCTTTTTGTCAAGCTCGTGACAATACTCATTTCTAGAATATAGTTCTGAATAACCGATTCTAAATGCTTCCGCTAGACTTGATCCAGAAGTACTTGGATTCCTAAATTGTTTATACAAAATCGTTGGAGTCCCATCACTGTTTAATAGACCCAATTTTTTAGCCCATGAAATGAACATCCTATAATTTCCGCCTTTGAACCCTAGTTTTGTATCAAGGAAATCTGAACTGAAATTTTCAGGAGTACTGGCTTCCTTAATCTTTTCAAGAATTTTACCTATTGAGCCAGCTGCCCCTATGTATGGAATTGTTACTGCCATAGTTTCTTATTTAGTTTTTTAATTGCCCCCAACTTACTTATACCACCACCCTTACCTCTCCAATCTATCTCCTTATGCAGAATCTGGATAATTTCTCGTCAATTTGTCTTTTCTTTGATAAGTGTTTCAGTCGTTTGTAAGTTATTGATACGCAATTAAGAACTTCAATCCAAGTAATACAAACTTTTAGGGAAGTATTTCTGAAATATACCTATTTATAAGTATGTGAAATTTGCATCCGTATTCTAATAGTCTGAACTTGGATTTGGGGAGATCCTCCACAGGCCGACACGTATTAAAGATTAAAGAGATATTGCTGCTTATATTTCTAGTTAATCCCAAAAACATGTCCACCTCTGGAGGATCTCAAGAATCCAAGTTCAAACAAGATTAGAAACGAAATTTCTGACACAAGGCATATTTTTCTGTACAAAACTGCTTTTTGGAGGGTGATTTTCGGTTTTGGGTACATTTTTCTCCACTTTTTTACTCCCTTTTTTCGTCTTTTTCGATTTTAACGATTTCTTTTAACTTTTTTGGGTCATATTAAGTGGATTTTGACCCATTTTTAACCCTTTTTGAGTCCCTTTTTTAAAAAAAAACTTACCGGTTATTGCCAAAAACGACCGGTTATTAAGAAAAACCTACCGGTTATTAAATAACTATTGATTTTTTTTGGTCGTTTCGCAATCTTTGTGTAAACAAATTGGGAAAGCCCTTATTTTACGTAAAATCAGTCCTTTTTTCCGAGCTTAAACCCATAAAAGAACCCGTATGCTAATTTTAGCTCCATATCGCATCCATGTTCAGACGACTTTCACAAGTTGTACTGATAATCAAGGCATTACAGTTAATAGGACTCTTATTATACCTTATATAGACATTCAAGAGCCTCTTTTTCACATTCGCCTTACTCCAACTTTCAACCAGAATACTCCGAACATTGGACAGAATACTCCGAACTTCTTCCAGATTACTCCAAGTTTCTTCCAGATTACTCCAAACTTCTTCCAGAATACTCCGAGTTTCTTCCAGATTACTCCGAACATCTTCCAGAATACTCCAAACTTCTTCCAGAATACTCCAAGTTTCTTCCAGATTACCCGAACTTCTTCCAGAATACTCCAAACTTCTTCCAGAATACTCCAAGTTTCTTCCAGATTACTCCAAACTTCATCCAGATTACTCCGAACTTCTTCCAGAATACTCCAAACTTCTTCCAGAATACTCCAAGTTTCTTCCAGAATACTCCAAGTTTCTTCCAGATTACTCATAAAAACAACAGGAATCGCAAAAACTCATTTCGTTTTTTGTTTGATTCCTTTAATATTCATTTTCTCCAAGACAATAAAACAGTTAAGATCAACTATCATCCACTTCTCTCTTATAAATTAAAACCCGATATACCTCCTATGTATAGAATAAACTTACATCCTATTTAAAATAACCTCGAATTTTCTTACATCACTGTAAGTTAAGTATACCAAACCTTTCGAGCCTTTTGATCTCTATAATGCGCTATTCTAGACAAGCGTACGGGGAAGGTTTTGCTCATTAAATTTTATTAAAAAGAAAAAGTTATGTTTACAAAACAAATTTAATTGCACGCGCCACGAATTAATTGCCGCCTGCAAGTTGGGATGGGAAACTTGTGCCCAACACATCGACGAATTCAACAAGTTTAAACCTTTCTACACACCTGAATATATCCAGGAGCGTAAAGAAGAAATCATTAACGTGCGTAAGATGCCAGATAAAAGTGGCCGCTCTGCACTGGCGTGAAATCTTGCGTTACAAACTTCTGCGGAAGTTTAGTGAGTGTGTGAGCGCTTTGCTTAAAGTAAAAAGTCATCTGCGCGAAGCCTTCAAAGAACCTGAAGAACGTGAGTCGCTTATCAAGTATATTGGCGGCGACTTGTATCCGAAGGTTTATAAAAATCAGTACGACATCATGCAAAAGATGATGCAGGCTGCTGCTGATTTCATCGCGGAATACAAGCCTGTGCTCGTGCTCAACAACAACATGTCACCTGAGTACGAGCAAGAGTTTAATGATCTTGCGCTAGCATACGATAAACTCTATGGTGAATACCTCGATTCTCTAAAAACCCGTTCCGACTTTACAGCTGAAGTGGCAGAAGGCCATAACAAACTGTATTCAGATCTGATGGAAATGTTTAGAGATGGTAAAATTATCTTCAAAGACAATCCAAGTGTCCGCAGACTATTTGTCTTCGAAACCAACTTGGGTTTCATTGGAGGTACGAATTGGGCGGGAATTAAAGGATCTGTGTTGAGCAAAGACACTCAACTCCAAATCCCGAACCTCCTGGTCGAAATTGTAGAAACCGGTCAGTCTACCACTACAGACGAATCGGCCAACTTCAATATCGGACCGCTCACTGCTGGCATTTACTCCCTGCAAATCAGCGCACCCAACTACCAAACTCAGCTCATCACTGACATAAAGGTAGAAACAGGTGGCTACAGCACAGTAAACGCCGAACTCGAACCCGAGGAGGAACAAGATGTCGAGCCAATCGATAGCGACCTCGAATCAGATTCGTAAGCCATGACAACTAAAAATCAGCATCCCTAAAAACCCTGTATCGTGATTGAAGCCCAGCGGAAATCTCTGATACAGGGTTTTTTCTCCTTCCCCACCGTCTTGACTGTGATGAGCATGATTTATGTGACTAATGTGATTGATGAAAACTACAAATACGCTTGACAAACTCCTGCAACACCTTTTTAACGCTAATGAGCATGATTTATGTGATTAATGTGATTAATGAAAACTACAAATACGCTGTAATAACATCTGAAATACTGGACCAGAGCAGCCGTGCATGATGTGTGTGATTGATGGGATAGAAATAATAACAACATTTAAAATACTCAAACTATAAACTATTAATAACCTTATTATGATCAATGAAAACTACAAATACTCCAAACTAACTTCTGAAATTATTGGTGCGTCCATGATTGTTCACCAAACACTTAAAAATGGCTTCCAAGAAGTCATCTACCAAAGAGCATTGGCTTTAGAACTAGAACGGGCAAATATTGAAGCGGTCAGAGAATTCACAATGCCAGTCATGTACAAGGACCTCCAAATTGGAACAAGACGAGTTGACTTCCTTGTGGAAGGAAAAATTTCAGTGGAGATTAAAGCTGTGATTAAACTCGAACCAACTCACTTGGCTCAAGCTATTAACTACCTAGAAGTGTATAACCTTCAAATAGGTTTACTCATTAATTTCGGCGAACCCCGACTAAGATTCCACCGCTTAGAAAACAAAAAATTCAGACCATAAACCCCTCTGAATTACGTCCCAACTATATAAGCTGCAACAAACCCTCTGTTGCAATTAAAACCCTGCTGCAACAAACACTCTGCTGCAATATACATTCTGCTGCAATTTCTCACTCATCACATAAATCATGCTCATCACAGTCAAGACAAGTGGCTGCAATAAACACACCGCATCATCTCACCCTTAAGGTCTCTATTGGATACCCCGCCTCCGATTGCAAAATCAATACGGCTGCGTCTATGTAGTCGGTGGTGGCTTTTGTGGCATCGGGATGCCAGTTTGCTGAACCGAAACGCTTTTTAACGTTTAACAAACTTAAGTTCTTTGCTTCCGAGTATGGAGAACCATCCGCGTTAAGATTGAAGTAAGTCATATCTGAAAGGGCGGTTTTCTTCAAGTACTTAATCCCTTGAAAATGTTCGAAGATATGATCAGATATTCCAGCATCTCCTTTAGTGGAGTAATTCTTGTAGTCACCGTTGGGGTAATAATTAGTATACCACAACACTTCACTGTCACTGAGGTAGCCTTGAATTGTCATCACTTGAGCTTTAGTGTACATCCCACTCTCAATCAATTGCGCAAAAAATGTGGCTTTGCGGTTCATACGACCTTTCATGATGTGAAACAGTCCCATGCGCACAAACTGATATGCATTCTTGAAGTTTAAGCTTTGATTGAGTGCTTTGTAATTATCAAACAGAATGGTTTCTCTGTCGTTCCAGGCAAAGGTGTATTTGATGTTCTTGATGATGTGTTTAAACACCTGGCTGTCCTTAACTTCTTTGAGAATCACGTCTTGATTCATTTCATACGACTCAACAAGTTGCTTAAGTGTGTGCTTAAGAGAATCCGAATAATAGGCGGAGAAGCTTTTACTTGTGGCAAGCAGATTTTTCAGAATGTCCTTGTACACCCACGTTGAAGTTTGCAGTTGATCTTCCATTTGCAGCATCGAAAACTGGTAATTGGCAATCTTGTCGACACCAATGATTTGCACCTGGTGTTTAATAAAAATGGGGCGAAGTTTCTTCCACTTTTCATACACTTCAACACTGCCCTCTTGAGGCACGCGTTCGGCGTATGCTTTGACCAGCGAATAAAGTAAATCCTCATTACCCGTTTCAATATACTTTTGAAAATACGCCGCGGTGCTATAATCTGTTTCGGGGAAATAGTACTTCAGTTTATGTTGTTCAGCCAACGATTGAATCAGCATCACTTCCACATCTTCGGTCTTTCCACTTCCGTGTAGCGCCCCAAACCCGTATACGAGTGCACTGTCAGACAGGATCTTCACACCTTTTTTCATGTCCTGCCGATTTTGTTCGAGGTAGGATTTGCTGGAGTTTTGTGCACGTAAAAAAGTAAACACAAACAGTGCGCATAGTATTAAAAAGCTTCTCATTCTATTCATTCATTTCAATTTTATTATAAATTATCCAACGTTTGAGTCCTGCGACAAAGCGCTTCAAATGGTCTTCATTTAAAAAGATATTCGTCCAATACGCAAAGCGGTCGCATTGCATACTGAGGTAGTAGTTCATCACAGCCAAACACGCATATGGTAAAAAGTCTTTTTCTGCCTGACTGAGCATATGTATAGATTCGTAACCTTTCAGGAATTGTTCGGCTTTTTCTTTGTAGTCGTTTTCATTCAAGTTGGTGCTAAACAATTGGTAGAGGAAGTAGGAAACATCGAGACTTAAATAGCCATTTCCACAGAAATCAAAATCAAACAGACATACGGCATTCTGATCTGTGAAATGCATATTATCAAACCACACATCCATGTGCACCGCACCAAATCGCAAGTCTTGTGTGTCTACCTCATCAAACTTCTTTCCAAGAAAATCGGCTAAACGACCTAAGTATTGCAACTCCTCTGAGTTTTTTGTAAAAAATGCTTGGGTTCGGATAAGAGAATCTTTTAGCAGGACATCCTTGGAATAAGAAATACGTTGCAAAGAAAAGTTTTCAGACAACTGATGAACTTGGGCTAAAGCTTTACCGATGTAAAAACTTGTTTCTGCAGAAAACCTCGCCGACTTCTGACCATCAGCAAATGAAAACAAAACCCCATAACGCAAACCTTCAGGAGCATTTAATTCTTGGATTAACTTGTCAGCGGCATCGCGAATAGGAAAGGCAACGGGGCAATTGTGGTCTTTCAGGTGCAACAAGAAACGCATCTCTTCTTCAATTTCCAACTTATTTCTCCAATTGTGGGTGTACACACGAAAGACGTACTTCTTTGTATCATCAGTAATCATGTACACATGATTCATGGCTGCTCGAAAGATTTTACAAGAAGTAATAGAACTCAGCTTGTATTTCTCTTGAATAAAAACAGCAAGGTCCGTTTCAGAAAGCGTAGATTGTAAAACGGGAAATGTGCTGTTCATATTTATAGTACTCGAAAGCACCTGACTAAGATGCTTGGCAAAAATAATAAATTACAGCATAAGGTGGTTATGGAACTTGCTCTTCTGCAATGGTGTTGTATCAGCCTAAGGCTGATGAGAGAAGTTCACCAAGCAATTTTAATTGTCTGAACTTGGATTCTTGGGATCCTCCAAAGGCGGACATGTTTCTGAGATTAACAAGAAATCCCAGCCTCTACTTCTCTTTAATCCCTATAATCTCCCCAAATCCAAGTTCAGACCGTGTCAGGCAAGAAATCCCTGTTTATGGAATTCAAGCATCTTTGAACCACTTAAGTAATCTCAAAGTTTCTTGTAAACAAACCCACTTTGTGGGTGACATTTTGGTAACCAAACAAAAACAATACAATAATAACCCGCCTCGCGGGTGACATTACTATCTAAACAAGGTTAGTGAGGTCCTCGAACTAAGGTTGATGAGGTTCTCGAACTAAGGTTGATGAGGTACTCGAATCACGGTTAGTGAGGTACTCGAACTACGGTTGATGAGGTACTCGAATCAATGAAACTGAAAAGTAGCCAAGACAATAATCGTCAAGCCGACTAACATACTCACCTTACCCAGACCTTCCATCTTCTTGAGATGTTGCTCGGCATTCCCTTGTCTGGCTTTCTTGGCTGTGGAGGATAAGATGCCAATCAGAGCGGCAAGCACAACAACAAGACCTAGCTTAGTCATGAGCAGTGGCATATCCATCAACATTGAGCGAAACGGAAGAATTAAATAAATCCCCGAAATAATCAAGAGCGTTAAGCCAATATGCCCCATGGTACTAATCGACAGAGTTTTTAAAGTAAACGCTTGGGCTTCCTCCTTCTCCATCTTGGCAGCGGCAATACCCAAAAACATAAAGGCGAAGCTAGTTCCAATCCCCATGGCTAAGCCGATAAAGTGTATAATAAGCATAGTTTCTTTCATACGATTGTTTAATTAAAGTTTAAGTTCCAATGATTAATTATCCTGTATTCTTTTTACAATACACCTGCAAGTAAAGTAATTTAGATTTTAAATGCAAATTGGATGGTGTTTAGTTTTTCGCTGAGTGACATCCATTTCCTAATTGTCTGAACTTGGATTCTTGGGATCCTCCAAAGGCGGACATGTTTCTAAGATTAACAAGAAATCCCAGCCTCTAATTCTTTTTAATCACCATAATCTCCCCAAATGACTAAAATGCAAGAAGTCTTTAGCGACTATACATTTTGTCATCCCGCAACATTTTGAGGAAACATCTGCGAGACAAAGTTCAAATGAAAAGAACGAAGTGCTCTTCTGGTTGGTGTTGTCACCAACCAATTCTAAATACTATGTAAACCTTTTTTCAGTATTACACACCCTGCTACAAATTCCTATATACCACATAAAACATCCACATATCTTGGGCTGCAACAAACACCCTGCTACAATTTCCCATAAATCACACCAATCATGCAAATCACGGTCAAGACAAGTGGCTGCAATAAACACTCTGCTACAATTTCCCATAAATCACACCAATCATGCCCATCACAGTCAAGACAACTACGCAAGAGACGAATACTCGCGCTCCTGATTGCAGTGGCAGCTTACTTTGGCAATTGCTTTGCGCTCATTCAGCGTCATACAGGCGGCACGGCAGTAAGCCCTGTATGCGCTGTTATGACGCTGCAAGTGCCTAAGTAACTAGAACGGAAAGCAGGTCGGTAAGTTAAACGGATATGTGAACTTTTCGCTAAGTCTATAACTTACCGAGTTTTTAGCGCCCTAATCAATATCCTAAACGCCCCGCCACCTATTCCTCAACTTCAAATTAAAGTCGACGAACATCTGTAAGCCGTTCATGTACTCCGTGTTGCCTAATGACATGCCATTCTCATCCAATACCTGACTCGTAAATTGTGATTCGAATATCTTCGGACTCACAACACTCTCGCAATGGAAAACGTTTAATATTTTGTTTAACGTGTAACTCAGTTGGACCGCTGGCATTCTTCCTCCTCTGCCACTCGAGGTGCCACAAGTAGCAAACACCTTATTGTCCCACATGTCCTTGAATTGTGTGGATGCCATGCTGTGAATCATGTGAATAATCTCCGCACTTGGAAACCAATTGTATTCGGGTGTTAAGATAAACACCAGATCTGAATCTCTGCACGATTCGTACAAACTCTTTTGCCATTCACTCAGTGCTTCCTTGTTTACCGAACCAACATTCGCCGATGGAATATCAAAGCCGTTAAAGTCGATTACGCGAACTTCCTCCTCCGATTCCTTTGCTAAATGCTGTATGGCCTTCGCTACACGAAGTGTATTGCTGTTTTTTCGCGGCGAACCGCTTAATATCGTTATCATGAAAAATACTTCTCTCCTAAAAATTGATACAAGTTAAACCCGCTTTTGTTTGACGCCTCCGCCAATTCTTTATACAGTTCTTGCCTATTGATGTCCTGCATTCTGTGTTGAACAATCAACTGATATGCTTTATCCGTTAACAAATGTGTTTTCCGCTCGGTCTTTAAATTCAGTTTGTGATGCTCGTCTATAGCGTTCCAAAGCGCTTCTATGCCTTCCGACTGAGTTGCCACGGTTTTCAATACCGGCACTTGCCAAGCAGATTCGTTCCTTTGATGCACCAAGGCACTTAAGTTTTTAATAAACAAATCCGCCCCTTCCCGATCCGATTTATTGACGATAAACACGTCTGCAATCTCCATCAGTCCACTCTTCAGCGTTTGCACCTCGTCTCCAGCTTCTGGTACCAAAACCACTGCAGTCGTATCTGCTAGTCCTGCTATTTCTACCTCACTCTGTCCGACACCAACGGTCTCGATAAAAACGATATCGAAATTAGCCTGCTTCATCACATCGGTGATTTCAAATATCTTCGCCGACAAACCGCCCAAACTCCCACGAGTTGCGATAGAACGAATATACACGTTCGGGTGATTGAAATGCTCCGACATGCGTATGCGGTCGCTCAATAAAGAACCGAAGTTAAACGGTGATGTTGGGTCAACGGCTAGGATACCTACTTTCTTATTCAGTGTTAAAGCGTGGTGAATTAAAGCGTTCACCAAACTGCTTTTACCGGCTCCTGGAGGACCTGTTATTCCTACAACGGGAACTGTGTTCTTAAAAGGTAAAGTAGCTAAAAGTTCGGCACCTTCAGCTGTGCTATTCTCCACAAGACTTATAGCTCGAGCTAAAGTGCGAAAATCACCTTGCTTCAACAATTCGATATCAATTGGATTCTGCAAGACTTATAACTTGATACAAACGTTTTTGGTTTCAGTGAAAAACTTCATGGCTTCCCATCCACCTTCTCTTCCCACTCCACTTTGCTTAACGCCTCCAAAAGGTGTGCGCAAATCGCGAAGCAACCAGCAGTTGATCCACACGATTCCACTTTCAATTTTCGCCGCCACATTATGAGCACGCGTTAAATTGTTGGTCCATACTGTACTCGCCAAACCATACTCAGTACTGTTGGCAATTTGCAGGGCTTCTTCATCGGTATCGAAAGGCGTAATGGTAACGACAGGACCGAAAATCTCTTCCATGTTACAACGACTACTAAGCTGTAATTCTTCTACTATGGTTGGAGCGATAAACCACCCTTCTTTTAAGTCGCCCTCGCCTTGTATTGAGTTTCCACCACAGAGAATTTTACCTCCTTCTTCTTTTGCAAGGTCGATGTATGACAATACTTTGTCGTAATGCATTTTACTGACGATAGCGCCTACTCGAGTGTCTTTCTCTTGAGGGTCACCTACTTTCAATTTCTTGACTTCGTCTACTAATGCCGTTTTAAACTTCTCATAAATGGCGCGTTCAATTAATATGCGCGAGCCACACAAACAAATCTCACCTTGATTTAAAAAGGAAGAATTAACGGTGGTCTTTAATGCCTGGTCGAAATTGCAATCGGCAAAGATGATATTCGGATTTTTACCTCCTAGTTCAAGACTTAGTTTCTTAAACATTGGGGCAGCCACTGAGGCAATATGTTTACCGGTTGAAGTTCCTCCTGTAAAGGATATTGCTTTAATTTTGGGGTGTGACACCAAGGCAGAACCTACTTTCGGTCCTAAGCCGTGCACAATGTTTAACACACCTGCGGGCAAGCCTGCTTCCATGCACAACTCGGATAATAAGTAAGCGGTCATGGGCGTTATCTCGCTCGGCTTTGCAATTACGCAATTCCCTGCTGCAAGTGCGGGAGCGATTTTCCACGTAAATAAATACAAAGGCAAGTTCCAAGGACTTATACACCCGACTACTCCAATGGGTTGACGCAGGGTGTAGTTGATGGCGTGTCCTTCCATATTATGACTTTCACTGGCAAACTGCATAGCTGCTGTGGCAAAAAACCTAAAGTTCTGAGCCGAGCGAATCATTTCATTTTTGGCTAACCAAACGGGTTTTCCTTGGTCTACACTTTCTGCTAAAGCTAAATTATCGTTGTGCTCATCAATCAGTTCGGCAATTCGGTTCATCACCTTAAAGCGCTCTTCTGTTGGCGTCAATCTCCACGATTCAAATGCTTTACTGGCAACTTGGTAAGCCGCTTCCACATCGTCGGCATCGCTATCGGGGATATGCGAATAGACTGTTCCTTTAGCGGGATTGTAATTGTCGAGATACTCGCCTTTCAAAGGGGCTTGAAGATTGCCATTGATGTAGTTGGATAACTTTAACATACTGTAATTAAAGTGGCAAATATCGGATTAATACCCATGAATGACAAGTTCAAGGTAAAAGCAATTAAAGCGAAATACTTGCTCATCTGATTCGTTCGATAATCGAGCAATATAGCTAGAATCGTGGATTTGTTTCTACGCATTTCGACAAAATTTATAGAAAAGTTTACAAGCCCTAAAGGTATTTTACTATACCTTTGCTAGATATTCTGTTTGGTAAATGGCCACCATGCGCGTAAATACAAAAGAACCTTTTGAAAGAGTGTTTAGCTTATATGAACACCCTCAACTGGGCTATTTGCTCGAATTTATGGCCGTGCAATTGATGCCAACGGGTAATTACAGTCTGCTTGCTCAAAAGCTTCACTACACAACTGCCGAAGATTTTGGTGCCGACAAAGATGCCATCGACCTAGTGAAGATTCTCGATGAAACAGAACCTGAATTTCTGATAAAGAAGTTCTACCCCGCTAAGAAAACCATTCGTGCCTCCGACTTTTTTACCAAACACTACAACGACGACCTTCACGCCAAGATTCGCCCTTTTATTGAAAAACGTATACTTAAAGTCTTAGGCAAACTCGGCGAGCATAAACTCTTTCTCTCCAAAGACAAGAATTACACCCACACACAACTCGAAATTGAACCCGAAAAAGCAAGTATTCTGTTTCACTTCCGTCGCAATGAAAATGGAACCAACTACTTTGCTACCATAAAACTAGGGGATCAAAAAATCAGTTTTTCTCAGAACAACAGCGAACTCATTATTCACGAACCCGCTTGGTTGCTATGCGACAACCGTCTAATTACATTTCAAAAAGATACAGAAGGTAATAAAATCAAGCCTTTCCTGCATAAAAAGTTTATTAGCATTCCTCGCAAAAGTGAAGCGCTTTACTTCGAGAAGTTTGTGAAGACGCTTATTGAAGGATATGATGTCTACGCTCAAGGTTTTGAAATTCGCAGCGAACGTTTCCGAGCATTTCCTGTTCTTAAACTTACACGTTTTTCGGATGAACGCCTCTGTGCCGCTCTGTATTTTACTTATGGTCCTTACCAATTCCCTCATCACTCTCAAAAGATGGTGTCGGTTTCTCTTGAAAAACAAGGCAATGATTACATTTTTCACCGAATTAAACGCTCTAAGAAATGGGAACATATTATAGTGAGTGTGCTTGAACGCATCGGTCTGAAAGTATTTGAGGGTTCCTTGTTTATTCCCAAAAAGGAAGAGCAAAATCTTTTAACTTTACTGAGTATTAATGTTGAAGAATTAAAGCTTCAAGGTTTTGTGCTCGATCAAAGTAATCTGAACAGAACTTATCACATAGGAGACAGTAAAGTGTCGTTTAGTATTTCTAAAAATAAAGATTGGTTCGACCTTGAGGCAATAGTGCGCTTTGGGAAGTTCGAAGTGCCTTTTATACGTTTAAAACAATACATCCTCTCAGGCAATCGCGAATTCGATTTGCCAGATGGTAGCATTGCAATCATCCCCGAAGAGTGGTTTACACAATACTCCAGTCTCTTCGACTTCGCCCATCAGAAATCCGATAAACTGCAAATAAAGAAATACCATTTCGGTTTGTTGGAAGGGGTTTTAGACGGCCGACAATTTAGGCAGTCGGAGAAGATTAAACCTTTCAACCCCGATGAAGAGTATGCATTTCCAAAAGATTTTAAAGCTGTCCTTCGCCCTTATCAGATTACAGCCTATCGTTGGTTGCGCTACATGGATGAAAACAGTTTTGGCGCTTGTTTAGCCGACGACATGGGTTTGGGTAAAACCATTGAAGTTTTGTCATTCTTACAATACCGCAAAGAGTACTTCCAATCGCATCCAGATTTGAGTCTGGATGACACCACTGAACCCGATAAAGAACAATTGCGTTTGTTTCCAGAAATATACAAAGGTGTTAACATTAAAACTAAAACAAAACCGTTTTGCATTCTAGTGGTTGTCCCAACTTCACTGATTTACAATTGGCTCAGTGAAGCCAAGAAATTCTCCACTTTAAACATATTTGTACATACTGGGTTTAACCGAAGCAAGGACATTAAGCGCTTGGTGAGTGATTACGACGTGATTATTAGTAGCTATGGCACCATAAGAAACGACATCGACTTATTTGCTGAAATCAAATTCGACACTATAGTATTAGATGAGAGCCAGGCAATCAAGAATCCCGCTTCGCAAACGTCGATATCGGTCAATCAACTCGTCACTCGACAAAAGATTGTGATGACTGGTACTCCTGTTGAAAATAGCATTACCGATTTATGGAGTCAAATTAATTTTTTAAACCCTGGTATTTTAGGAAACTTCAATTTCTTCAATAAGCGCTTTGTAAATTCGATTGAGCGGGATAAGGATGAAAAGGAAACTGAAAACTTAAAGAACATAGTGCGTCCTTTTATTCTGAGAAGAACAAAGGAGCAGGTTGCAGCAGATTTACCGAGCAAAACGGAGAAAATTATTTACTGCGAAATGACGGAAGAACAGAGTCAGAAATACGAAAGCATTAAGTCTCTCTTCAGAAACGAACTTTTAAATGCAATCAGTAATGAAGGTTTTAAAAAGTCGAACCTAATGATATTGAATGGACTAATCAAACTTCGTCAGATTGCCAATCATCCAGTTCTAGCAGAGGAAGATTATTTAGCGGGTTCTGGAAAGTTCGAACAGATTATATTGAGTTTGCAAAACGCGGTAGACTCGGGGCATAAGGTCTTGGTATTTTCACAATTTGTTCAACATTTGAATTTATTGCGCAAACATTTAGATGCACAGAATAGTTCTTATTATTACATCGCCGGAAATGTTCCTGCCATGGAGCGCAAGCAATTGGTAGACAAATTCCAGACAGGTTCGGAAGCGGCTATATTTCTAATCTCATTAAAGGCGGGAGGCACGGGATTGAACTTAACAGCTGCCGACTATGTGTTTTTATTGGATCCATGGTGGAATCCAGCGGTTGAGAGACAGGCCATGGACCGAACACATCGCATTGGTCAGGACAAGCCAGTATTTGTCTATAAATTTATTACTAAGGATACCATAGAGGAGAAGATTGTTAATTTACAGCAGAAAAAGCAGAAGGTATCGGACGATTTATTAGACACTGAGCAACATTTTGTAAACAATTTACAGGAAGATACACTTAAAAATTTGCTGGAATAATTGAAATCGTATACATTTGTATACTTAATATTAATACAATATAACAATGAAAAAAATCTTACTTACTTTAGCAATCGCATTAACTGCAACATTTGCTTATTCACAAAGATCAATTGACTGGTCTGTAGAGGAAATTATCAAACCTACAATGGTTGAGCACAATAAGCCAATCACTACGCACATTGTATGCAAAAACAACGGTGCGGACACTGCAATGGTTGGTGATACGTTGTATTCAAGAGTTGTTCTTAATGGTCAACTAGTTTCTGTTTGGGTATTCAAATTACTAACTGCTGATTTAGCTCCTGGCGATACTATTCATCATGTTTTCACCATTAATGGTGCTCCAGTTGGTGGTTTGTCTTTCAATGGTTCTTTTTCTGCTCAATCTCTTCTTCAAAATCGTCCTGATTTAGTTTTAGAGACTTCTGCAACAACTACCAACAACGTAAAATCTTCAACTATTCCTTACATCAACGACAAAGGTTGGGGAGTTAGTGTAAACACAGTTGCTGCGAACGATTTTATGAGCATTTACCCAAATCCTTCTTCTAACAACTTCAACGTTGATGTTAAAATGTTAGGTGGTGATGTTCAACTTCAAATGATTGATATGACTGGTAAAACAGTAAAAACAATTAACAACATGAATACCGCTACTGGATTCAACGTTAATGTTTCTGATTTATCTAAAGGTCTTTACATTGTACAATTAAAGTCTGGTGATTTCATCAGCTCTAGTAAGGTTAATGTTCAATAATCATAAATAAAACATTAAGAAACACCGGCTTTTAGTCGGTGTTTTTTTATGCCATTTTTCCTTTTTTACATTGAATAATTTTCTCTTACTTTGCAGTCGCAATTATGAAAAATTCAAAAGCAAATGAATTGATCGAAAAGATCATCGGTGAAATAGAGAAAAACAGTGTTAAAGTTGAAACACTTATTCCGATGTTTAAAGAATTAAGGGAAATGGCAAAGCTTGAAGAAGATCCCTTAATTACTAGATCTCTGCGTTTGGTATACGAACACCTTGAAGCAAATGGCGGATGGGAATTCCAAACTCTTGAAGACAGCGAAGAAGTTGAAGAAAACCTTACTTACCTCGTGTCTCTTTACGCTAAAAGCGAAAACAAATACAACCGAGACGAAATACGTGAAATAGCCAACAACATGACTTTCCCTTCCTCAGCTGAATCTTAAGGTGATAAGACCTTATAAAAATACCGTTTCCTTATGTTTGCTGTTGCTAGTTCTAGTATACAGCGCCCCTATTAAAGCGCTGCATAATTGTTGCGAGCTTTCAAACTCCCATAAAAATCTTTGCATTGAACAATCTCACCCCGATTGTTTAATCTGCGACCTGCAGTTTCAATCTTTTATAGATACCGATTTAAGTTCACCACAAACCAAACTCAATCACAGTACTTCGTATGCTTCAATTGAATATACAAGTCAACTTAGAACATTCTCTCAGGTTTGGTGGAACAAAGGCCCACCGAGTGTAATCTAATACTCGTTTTTACTTTCTTTTCTTTCCCCGACTTGAATTCAAGTCACCTTGCCTTAATAGTTCCAATTTTGAAACATATACTTGTATATATATATTTATTCTTATTCTATTGTGCTTCCTTCGCTCAATCTGGGAATTGCTACATTCAACTTAAAGGTCGTGTGCTTGATAGCAGCGACCAAATGCCGCTTAGTCACACCAGTATAGCTACCCTTGGCGTAAAAACCACTGAAACAATTACGGATAAAGATGGCTATTTCGTACTTAAGAACCTTTGCCCAGATTCTGTAGAATTTCACATTACACACTTCGACTATGACCACCTACATATACATCTGGTCTTGAATAAAGATACCTCCATTATCATATACCTTAAACATTCCACCACTGATTTTTCTGGAATTAAACTCTCTGTAAAACAAGAAAAAAAAGAGTCCATTAATCAATTGAATAAAGCCGATATAGATAGAACTAAAGGACTTTCAATCTCTGAAGTGATGTCTGAAATCCCTGGTGTATCTCTTCAAAAAACTGGTTCAACAATCAGCAAACCCGTCATTAATGGCCTCCAAGGCAATCGTGTTCTGATAGTCAACAATGGAATACGCCAAGAAGGTCAGAACTGGGGTGCAGAACACGCTCCTGAAATAGATGCTTTTCTTGCCACTCAAATTAGATTACTTAAAACAGTTGAAGCCTTGAGATATGGTGCAGATGGTATAGCTGGAGTGCTTTTAGTTGGTCCACTTAGTATATTCTCCTATAAAGAACACATGCTATATGGCGAAGTGAATAGCGCCGCCTCCTCAAATGGAAGAGCTGGTATTCTTAATGCCATGCTCGGTGGTAAGACCAATATTGGTTTTCCTCTATATTGGAGAGTTCAAGGTACTTTGAAACAATCTGGTAATGTCAAAACATCTCGAGACTTTCTTGCCAATACAGGAACTAAAGAAAACAACTACTCGCTTAACTTGGGCATGCAACAAGGCAAACTCCTTTCAGAAGTGTTTTACAGCGAATTCCACACACAAATAGGACTCTATCTAGGTTCTCAAGTGGGAAACATCACAGATTTACAAACCGCCATCCAAAGCAGTAGACCGCTTATTCAATCGGATTTTGTCTATGGAGTTAATAGACCGTTTCAATCTGTTGTCCATCGATTGATTAAAATCAAAAATGAATACCGAGTAAATGCCAGAAATAAACTTGAACTAACGCTTTCACTTCAAAAGAACCACAGAGAAGAATACGATGTGCTTCGATCTGCAACGTCATTCTCAGGGCCTTCATTTGATTATTACATCAATACCAATATGGGCGAACTTCTATGGTCGCGCAACGATTACCACAACATAAGATTTAAAACAGGTCTGTTTGGCTTGCGTCAATCCAATGCCTATTCGGGCAGATTCTTTATTCCTGGTTTTTTCCAAAACAGTATAGCTCCTTTCTTTTTAGCCAGTAAAAATTACAAGAATCTACATTTGGAAGCAGGTTTGAGATATGATGTCAAACAATACGAGTATTATTTATGGAAAAACAACAACTTGAATGTTAATAATCTTAACTACAAAGGTTTGGCCTATCAAGTGAACGTTGATTACACAATGCAACACCACAGTTTGGGTTTGGCAGTTTCAAGTACTTGGCGTCCTCCTGGCCCGAATGAATTATACGCCAACGGTTTACACCAAGGAATAGCGAGTTTCGAAAAAGGCGACTCTGGTTTAAGATTGGAACGCTCCTACTCTCAAAGTTTGAACTACGTTTATAGTTATAGGAAGTTTAAAATTGAGTCGGAATGGTTTTATCAATATATAAATGGTTTCATCAATTTGATACCGAGCAAAACTTTTGCGCTTACGGTTAGAGGAGCTTATCCAATCTTTGTGTATAAACAGACAAATGCCGAATTGTATGGAATGCGGTTCAAAACGAGTTATGAGTTCAACAAACACTTTGCAACAGGTTTAGAATACAACTTCCTATATGGCAACGATTTGACAAACAAGACTCCCCTTCAACAGATGCCTCCTTTTAATGGGACATTTAAAATCACCTATACTAGAAAAAACATAGAAACCACCTTGCGCGTTCAACACACAGCTGAGCAAACACGATATGTAGCTGAAAGTGATTTTTTAGCACCTCCTCCAGCTTATACTTTGTTTGGCTTAGATCTAAAATGGAACACGCGAATCAATAAGCAAGACATACAAATTGCCTTAAACATAGACAACCTAGGGAATCAAGCCTACCGCAACTACTTAAACAGATTCCGCTACTTCACGGATGAACAAGGCATAAACTTCAGATTTCACATTCAAATTCCAATAAACATTCAATTAAAAAAATAACAATATACTTATGATACAAACAAACTTTATTAAAAACGCACTACTTTTAATTTGTATTACTTCCATAGCTATAACAGCTTGTAAAACAGAAGAACCAAAACCTGATCAAGCGCCTGAAAACGAGAATGAATTGATTACAACAGTTCAACTTGAGTTTGAAGACAGTGTTACTCAGTTGAAATCTTATGCAGTCTTTAAAGACCTCGATGGAGATGGTGGTAATAATCCGTCTCATTTTGACACCATCTACCTCGATAGTCAACGTACGTATTTTACGCGTATCTTACTTCTTGATGAAAGTAAAACACCTGCTGATACAATCAGTAATGAAGTATTGGAAGAAGCAAATGACCATCTTTTCGTTTTTAAGGCAGATGGATTGAACCTGAATGTTCAAATTCTGGATAAGGACCAGAACAATCTTCCTTTAGGCTTGTACAGCCGTTGGAAAACTGGATCTTCTGGTATGGGAAAGGTAAATGTTACCTTAAAACATCAGCCAGGTCTAAAAGATGGAACTGCGGCACCAGGTGAATCGGATATCTCTTTAGATTTCGAAACACAAATTCGATAAGGAGTAATAAGCTAGTATTTACTAGTCTTATTTCTTTCCACGCACGCATTATTTTACCATTGCTCGATAATTTAAAGTAATTATTCAATTTTAAGCGAATCCTTTTATTGTGATTCGCTTGAATTTGTTTTTTTCTCACCTTTTTGGAATTTATACTCTTTGAGGTATATAATTTTTATCATTGTTTATCAGACACTTACACGTAATACTATAAATATATTTTGTTTTTTTACTCGACATTCTGAACTTGAGTATATGCTAGTTAATGTTTATAAGTCTATTTACTCTATAGGTAAAAAACCTATGAATATCTCCCGTTTTAACAAGCATTTTAGTTTCAACTTACACAATAAATACACAGATCATGAGGAAAAACATTTACACAATTACATCAAGTGGCGAAGGCAATTTCATTGGTTTCTGCCTTCGTAAAGCGACAAGCTTCCTTGTCGTTTCTTTAAGTATGGTTGGCTCCTTGCTTGGGCAAGTCCATGATCACGATCTAGACACACTCAAAGTCTTAAGCGAAAGTGATTTTGATGTAACTATACTAAACAGTCCTAACAATCAATTACAGCTTGAATTCTTATACAAGTTAAACGATTCCATAACGCCTATCTTCTTTGAAGTAGCGGCAAAAGGTTTTCAGTTTACACCTTCTTGTATTTTAAATCAAAGCATCAATAATGTCAATGTTGAATCCAATATCGAAAAGGTATGGGGACCGCAATTTGTTTCATTAGGCGTAGGAAATCTTCCTCCTAATGGGCGATTCGTTGCCAACCTTGCTCTACTCAATGAATTACCTCCAGGTTCTTCAATGCGTGTGAGGATATATGGAGAGGTAGATGGCCAAGATATCCTCTGGTCAAAAATCATCAAGAAATAACAACAACATTGAACATTATGAATTATCGTATACTAAAATATATTATACTGGCAGTGGTACCCTTTGTTTATTCAGGGGATCTCCATGCACAGTGTAAAAACAATATGGGTTTCGAGAGTGGTAACTTTACCGATTGGAACACAGCAACAGACAGTTTATACATCGAACCTTGGAACAGAGTATGGACCAATCCTGGAACAAACTCTTATGTGGTCGACTATGGTGTAACAGACAGATGGCTCGGAACTATTACTCGTGCTAATACAAATGTTGGAAATAAACTTATCAAGGTTGGAAACAGTGGCGTGAGAGCTGTTGCTGATACTGTTTTCAGAACTTATATTATCGACAGTTTATCAGACAAATTAACCATTTACAGTATTGGAGTTTCTCAATTAGCACATAATTATTGGGGAGTTCCAATTAACGAAGCTCCGGGCTTTGGTTATGAAATTTATATAAATGGAGCACCAATTAATTGTTTGAAAGGTGCTTTCTTTTGCGGTAATCAAGATCAACCACCAGTGTGGCAACTAGGCCAATTCGTAGACACTGCAGGGCAGGTTAGAAAATCTTCCGCGTGGGGTGAGGAGACTCTTAACCTAGCCTGTTTTGTCGGAGACACAGTTGAAGTTCGCTTATTTACACGCGATTGTATCTTGAAAGGGCATTACGCATACGCTTTCTTTGATATTGTTTGCGGCGATACCACAAAACCTGTGCTTTCTCAGATTTCGGTAAACGATATCATTGAAGACGACGAACTCACTCTATATTGTGTTCCTGGTGCTACATTATATCTAGAGCCGCAAACGAATGTTTGTCCTTTGTTTATGGGAAATGTCAGTTGGACACCTGCCTCCTTTATTGTTGGCCCTACTACCCTCGACTCAGCTGTCCTTAATGTTTCCGACTCCGTTTGGATCTACGCTGAAGCAGATTTTACTAATTTCTGTCAAACTGTTACCATTATCGACTCAATTTATGTCAAACGTTTAAATGCCGATCCACATGATAACATACCAAAATCGACACGCAATTATTGCGAATGTGAGAACGATACACTTGACTTTACTGGTGTCGATGTGAATACCATTTGGGACGATAATTCTCAAACTTATAGCCTAAGCAATGAACAACTCATTATTAATCCTTGTGATAATTTCTATCAGGAATCGTTCTGGAAGGATGAATCATCAAGAGTAAATAAGAACAACTCAGCCGTTGGTGTTAATTCTTGGTCTAGTGGAAATAGCGAAGGAGCTATTGGTTACGATTCAATTACCCCTGGTGGCACATTCCGTTTTGAATACAACGCCGCTAATGGTAAGCGATTCTATGCTGGAATAAATAACAACAACACCAGTAATAACAATGACATGACTCACTCCGTTTATGTAGATGGAACTACAGTTTATGCATACTACAGGACCAATAATAGAGGAAGTTTGGGAACATTTACTGGAAATGTAACTATTGATATATACGTTAGAAGCGATAGAAGAGTTAGAATTTATATCAATGGCAACTTGGAGTTTTCATATTGGGGAAGTCAAAGAGCAAGTAACGTAGTTTTCCCTGACTACTCTGCTCAAAGTAATCACAACCCACATATCACTTCTGCATCTACTTTTGGACCTACTTACAATAAGAAGGACATGAGTAAATTGATTAACCTTGGCACTAGCAATTACTATCTTGATTTTGTTGATAGATGTGGAGTTAGAGTTATTGATACAATAGAATTTATTCCAGGTTTTGAATCCTCAATTTCTCCAGATCCAACTCAATGTGGTCTTGACCCGCTTAATTTAACCGTGTCGTCATCTTCAAATATTGATAATATTTCATGGACCACTCCAAATGCTCAAGGTACATTCTCTGCTCCTGGAAATGGAACTCCTTCGTTCACAAAAAATTTAAATTACACTCCAGACCCAAATGATTACAACTTCAAACCTTTAGAAGTAATTGTGCTTTCATTAAGCGGGAAATTGTATCTCTAGAGATACGGCATACATAACTATAAATGAAATACCACTCGCTGATGCTGGCCCAGATATTTCTACATCTGCTGATTCATTCTTAATTGGTGGCTCTCCTTCTGGTTCATGTTTATCTTGTAGTTCGTACGATCTTATGTGGTCGCAAGGCTCTGCCTTAGACGATTCAACAGCCCAAAATCCGTATGCATATAAATCGAGGATTGGAGCCCCGTTCTTTATAGTAACAGTTACCGACCCAATAACAGGTTGTTTCTCCTTTGATACCGTTGAAGTGGCCACTTCACTCCCATTCCAGAATTCGTTTATGAACTCGAACTGCGTTTCGAATACTAAAATTGAATTGAATTGGTTAATGATTCCCGATCCGAATATCAAATTCTTCGGCGTAGATTATTCCTTAGACGACGGAAGAAACTGGGTAAACAGTGCAAGGGTTGAAGCAAGCAATCTCGACATTCAGGTGCCTATCAGTTACAAAGTGTATATCGAACGTCCTAAGGACAATACTGCAATTTACCGTTGGTATGCCATAGATCCTTTGAACGAGAAACAACATGTGGTGGCCTTAGATGAAATAAATTGTATCGATCTTGACAATTACTCTTTCCACCCAAATCCGTTCAATGATAATATCCAAGTCGTAATTGACCCAGTTAATGGATCACGAAAACTCTACGATATTCAAATCATGAATCAATATGGACAGGTGGTGAGTTCAAAATCAATAGAACTCGATCAAAGTTTCCAAGAAACAGCCGTTAATATGGATGGTCTTGGTATCTTAAACAATGGCGTCTACTACATAACAATTCGAAACAACGACAAGCTATTGTATAAATCAATGCTTGTTAAATCAGAATAAAATATAACACTCTACCTTTGCTGCTCGCCATTGGGTACCTTTCACTTGAACGGTACCCTTTGGCATTTAGCGGCTAATGTTTAATACGTTTCAAGCCAGCCTTTGCCTTTTGTTCTATGCTACTCACGTATTCAGTATTATTTGGATATCCGGATTTCGCCAACTTATAATACTTGGCAGCATTCGTGTAATCTTTCTTATTCTCATAGATTAACCCCAACTGCAATGCTGAATAGGCCGAATAATAATAGCTTTGAGTTTTTCCATTCTCACAAGTTTGCATATAAAATGGGATGGCTTTATCTGCTTCACCACTCTCGTGATAAATTCTGGCCTTTCTGTAGTTCAATTCCAACTTATAGCGCATCGTGTTCAAGTCGCCATATTTAACTTTATTCAATGCTTGAAGCGCTTTCTTGTAATACTCGCCGTCAAACAATAGACGTGCTTTTAGTAAGTCTCTTGGCCAAATTAATTTTTCTTGAGCTTCCTTAAAAGCTTGTTTGTCATCTTCTATTTCTGCAATCCCACTTTTTAGACATAAGTCGTAATAAACTTTGGCTTCAATCTCATTTCCTTTAATAATTGACATCCAAGCCAAATTTCGATATGCAGCCTTTAAATAATTTCCCCCTTCGTATTTTACAGTGAATATTTTAAAATACACATCCGCATCTGAATCCAATCGTCGCATCTTAGCCACTCCTAACATATAATCCATGTATAAGAATGGATAAGCTTTATTGTGCTTAGGTTTCAGTTTTAATATTTCAACGACCTCATCGTTCATCCCATTGTAACTAGCAATGCTAGCTCTCATGTAATTTTCTAAAATATGAGTTTTATAAGCTTGTGTTTGTTTTTCAATCGTGCTCCATGCCTTTTCTGTATTTTGATTGAGATGATGTTGTATCAATGCATAGACAAAGGCGGCTTCCTTCTGAATAAACCCATGTTCACCGTAGGACAAATCGCTATTCATATATGCCTCTATTTCTTTTAAACCCTCATCTAAATCCCCTTGAAACCCAATTAACTTAGTAAGCCATTGGTATTTAGTCGGCACCGAACTAAACATACATTGTAAAAATCCATGGTTAATATTATCGGGTAAGAAATAAGGAAACTTCTTGTTGTTATCCTTTAGTAATTTATGTGCATTTTGAATATTCCCACCAGCATTTAGGTGTTGATTAAATTTAAATTGAATAAGTGCTCTATGTAAATACATATCAGATAAAATATACCTATACCATGCATTATTAAACTTTGTTTTCTCTGTTTTCTGAATGAGATCCTTCCACGTTTTATTCGACGATTCAAAAAGCGATTTGTCTTCAGAAATAAACAGTTTGTAAAAGAGAATAGATTCCTCTAACCAGGCATGAGCAATATTTTCTGCATCACGCGATTGTTCTGCATTCAATAAAACTTCAGCCTCATCAAAGCGAAGTTCTAAAAACAAATTTTGGATCTTGACGCAATTCTCATTCATCTTAAAATGAGTGCTTGCGTATAGTGAATGTTTGTCAGAGAAAATTATCACATAAAAAAAAAGAACACAGTAAACTATGTTCTTTTTCGTATATACCAATGAAAGCATATAAGCTTACTTGGCAGTCTTTAATGTTCTCACTCTGCGTTTTGGCTTCTCTTCCTCAACCGGAACTTCATCATAAATTCCAGTAATTGCATTGTCAACCAAAATTCTACCGCAATGTTCGCAATCGATAATTTTAAAATGTTGTTTGATATCACTTTGTCTTTGAGGTGGAATTTTAGCAAAACATCCACCACAACTTCCTCTCAATATAGAAGCTATTGCAATACCGTTCTTTACATTCTTGCGAATTCTATTGTAAGCCTTTGTAAGCCTTTCTTCAATTTCTTGTTCAATCTTTTCACGTTGAGCCAAGAGATCTTTCTCTTCATCTTCAGTATCGTTAACGATAGTCTTCAGCTCTTTTTGCTTAAACTCAAGGTCCTTATTTCTTCCGTCAATAACCTCTTCTAAATTCTTTAAAGCTTCCGTTTTAGTTTCGGCATACCCTTGAGCTTCTTTAATTCTCTTTTGAGCAGCCATTACTTCCAAACCTGAAATCTCAAGTTCTTTATTTAAAGCTTCAAACTCTCTGTTGTTTTTAACAGACTCTAATTGTTTCTTGTACTTCTTTTGCAATTCTTCAAATTGCTTGATGTTTGCTTTGTAACCAGTAATGTCAGTTTCATAAGCTTTTATCTCAGCCTTGATGTTCTCCTGTCTGGTTTGTAATCCAACTATCTCATCTTCTAAATCTTTTACCTCCATAGGCAATTCCCCTTTTAAAAGATTAAGTTGATCTATCTTGGAATCGATCTGCTGAAGCTCCCAAATGGCCTTCAGTTTTTTTTCTATTGATAAGTCTACCATGGTTTATTTGTAGTAATGAATTGGATTGGTGTTTGTTCCGCAAAAAGCGACCGCAAAAGTAGGATATTTTTCTTGAATTACCTCACAAAAAAGTTCCAATGTTGAAATTTCCGATTCATAATGTCCAATATCACAAAACATTAAATGCCCTAAAGCATCAAAAAACTCGTGATACTTCACATCTGATGTGATATAAGCATCTGCCTTTGAACGTATTGCACTAGAAAGTAAAAAACTTCCCGATCCTCCGCAAACAGCTACACGTTTGATCTTTTGTTTCATTTCTGTATACTTGAAACTGCTTAAGTTTAAACTCTTCTTTAAATGTTCTAGGAACTCAGATACTTCCATTGCCTCAGACAATTCTCCTAACATGCCCGACCCCACTGTTTGGTTGTAGTTCTCGAGTGCTATAATTTCGTAGGCCATTTCTTCATACGGATGTGCTCTTTTCAACTCTCGTATTATTTGCTCCGCTAAATGTGCCGGCGCCATTGCTTCCAGTCGTATCTCATCCACAGTTTCTCTCTCACCTCTTCTTCCAATATGTGGATTAGCCGATTCTCCTGGTCGAAATGTACCTTTGCCCTTCATGGTAAAACTGCAATCTGAATACATCCCAATATGTCCAGCACCTAATTCAAACATTCTACTTCGCAATTCTTCTGCATTTGTTTCTGGTACGTACACCACTAACTTGACTAAAAACCCTTTCTTTGGTTGTAGAATCTCGATATTTTTCAAACCCAATTTTTGACAAAACTTCTCATTGACTCCTTTGTGCAAGACATTGTCTAAATTGGTATGTGCTGCATAAATGGCAATGTTATTCTGAATAGCTTTAATAATGGTTCGCTCTACATCTGTATTACCATTTATTCGATTCAATCCTTTGAAAACAACTGGATGGTGAGCCAAAACAAGCTGATGTCCATCGCGTATAGCTTCGTCAATTACAGCCTCAGTGCTATCCAAACACAATAGAACACTCTGAATGTCTTGCTCAGGATTGCCAATTATTAAACCTGCATTGTCGTAACCTTCCTGATATTGAGGCGGAGCAACAGCTTCTATTACCTCAACAATATCTTTTACTTTCATCTGTTTGATTTATTTTTCTACGCGATATTTCTTCGCTTCTTTGATAGCAAAAGTAAAACTTCCTTAGCGATTTAAAAATTGTCGGTCGGTGAGTGCTTTTAAAAATGAAACTAAATCCTGTTTCTCTTGCTCTGTAAAGTGAATAGGTTTTATCATGACGGAGTCCATTTGAATTGGATTTTCAACGAAGTCATAAGGGTTAGAATAATAGTTAACAACTTCTTCCAACGTTTTAAAACTCCCATCGTGCATATAAGGACCAGTTACTGCGATATTTCTCAATCCAGGAACCTTAAACTTACCCAAATCATTGCTGTCTTTTGTTATTGCGAAACGGCCCTTATCTTTTCGAGTTACCTCATCATATAAGCCAATATTCCTGAACTCATCACCTGTAAAGTCGGGACCAAAATGACAATCAAAACATTTCGCCCGATCACTTAGAAACAATTCCCTTCCTCGAATAGCCGATTCTGAAATACTAGAGGGCTTATCCGTCATATAATCGTCAAATTCGGTGTCAGAGGTTTCTAAACTGCGTTCAAAATCCGCTATACATTTGGCTACATTCTTTGCATTAGGCCTTTCTCCAAACACTGTTGTAAATTGTTTCACATATTCTGGATCTGCATTCAATCGATTAATCACTTCTGAATACTCCACAGACATTTCGTTTTGATCTTCTATTGGAAAGTGTACTTGATCCTCCAAATCTTTGGCTCGCCCATCGTAAAACAATAAATCGCGAGAAGCAGTATTCATAACAGAAGGAGCATTTCGCAAACCTATTCTCCCTCCAACCCCCACACTAAAGGCAACAGTGTCCGAAAACGCAAATTCTGGGATATGACATGAAGCACACGAAATGGATGAATCTAGTGACAAAGCCTTTTCGAAAAACAATTTCCTCCCTAAATCCTCAGAGTTTATTGACACTGACTCTTGCTTGGATGACTTGATAGCCATACTGATCACTAAGATTAAAAGGAGTATTGAAAAACTAAAAACAAGTTTCGTTGAAGACATTGCACTGCAAAAATCATCAATTCCATTCAATAATCACATGATTTAGCTTAGTTTTTCTAGAAAAATCACTTACTAAAATTGATCAGCCATCCATTGCTTGGATGCCACCAAGCAATTCTATCATCGCTATACATGCAATAATATCCACCCCTATATGAATATTCAATCATTGCTTGCGGATTAATTAATTGCCCATCTTGACCAGCTATCCAATAATCAGCGTTTTTTGCATAGCGAGCAACACCATTTGTAAATGTGGTGATATCTCTGAATTTAGGCTCTATCACCCAAATGCCATCTTTATTAATCACACCTTTCACCAATTGGTTCTGGTCATTGATGACTGTAGCTTTATATAAATCATCTTGCAAATACTCTAAACTTTTAAACCTTTCATCAATAAGTAAATTACCTAAACTATCAATTAAATGGTAATAATATCCACCTGTGCCATCATTTATTCCAATAACAAAAGCATTGTTTCGAATACAATCTGCAATTTTGTAATTATTCAATTTCATTTTATAAGCATACGGTGGTTTTCTTACTTCAATTCTATCAACGCTATCACTGTACACATCCGAATTCAAGATTACATGGGATGGATATACTTTCATTGTTATCATTTTATCTTTGGCTGTGTTTCGCTCCATTTTGAGACTTCCTTTTTCAAAGGCTTTTTCTCCTCCATAATGACGAACAGATAAAATTCGTTTTGCTTCCGAACTCCATAATACCACACGCGCACTGTTTATTGAAAATATCGAATCTCCTGAACACATCAAGCCTTTTCTGAACTTCTTGTTTTTATACAATTCACCATTATTTCTATAGATAAATTTATTCCCTCCCCGCTCAACTGTGAAGTAATACTCGCCCAATGCAGATACTTTTCCTTTAGCATTTATCTTCTTGTATTCCTTTCCTTCTCGTGAGTAAAAGTATATTTTTTTTGCATCAGAAAACACAATTGTATTTGCATTTTCAGCTTCAAAGTTATCGTGTCTTGAATCGATTAAATGATTACTTTTAGTGTCTACTATGCTCCATCCTTTCCTAGTTCTTACTGCGGCTGTTCCATTTTTAAATGAACGAACTGCTTTAAAAACCTCATCCGACATTTCCTCTCCATTTGTGTCAATAATTAACCATCCTTTTCTCACCTTCACCGATGCATATTCCTCAGACACATCTGTCGTTCTAGATAATTTCACACCTGGATTAATAATCTGACCATATTGATTCACCAATACTTTCTCATCCTCAAAATTTGCCCAAGCATACGAATTGTTAAACTTCTCAGCTGAAATAAAAATGGCATTCGTTAATTCTTTTCCCTGTTTATTGACATAGCCGTATTTGTAATTATTCGACTTTAATAAAAAATACTGATCATCGTTTTCGAGTCGCTTTATCATACTATAATGAAAAGGAACAATTATTTGGGAATCGGCGTTTAAAACTCCGTAATTCTGGTTCTTATCAATTGCGATAAAATATTGTATTTCCCATATTCAAGAAATGCTAATTTTTTCACGATTGAATCATCCCACTTTAACACTCCATTTTTATCAGCTACATTAATTCCTTCAGCACTCACGTATACCCGATCATCATTGCCAATAATTCTCATCTTCATGTTACCAAATTCACAAAAAGCATTAGCAGTGACAAGTGGATAAGGTTTGTATGGTATGTTCTTTTTAAACCTATTTGGCACACCTCTAAATTGCGCTTTGTAAAACAATCGCATGTGTGAATTTTTCTCCGGGCTAATGTAGGAGCAAACCGATTCTTCAATCACTTGAAAGGAGTTTTTATCCATTAAAGCAAAATCCCCATCTCTAAGAACCACCCTTGCTGCATTAAAACTTGAATCTTCAAATTGTTTAAAATCCATAAAACGATAATTGAATTTTGTCAAAAAATTACCTGTCCTATTGTTAACCACCCCGTATAAGTTGTAACTAACCACAAAACCAAAATTCTGAACAAACTTCATTTTAAATGTTGGCGCGGATAAGGAGACAATATCAATACTATCATTGACGCAATTAACGCTACTTATCACTGGGCGAAGCAAGGTGTCTTTCTTGTTAGAACTCAACAAACCAAAGCGCTCGCCTTTTTGAAACCAATTGCTGTTCTTGGAAGTAAAGTTTGATAAATTTGATTGAAATGCAGCTGTTGAACTAATTATCCGATTGCCAAGTCGGATGTAAGATACATTCTGAAAAAACAGAGAATCAGTCATTTGGAAAGATTCATTATATGCATATAATTTACTGCCTTTCGAATGTTTAATTAATATCGAACTGCTATCGATAGAAAATTGTGTATATAGTGGAACTCTTAATATTGGAGAACTAGTTGGCAGATGATACAACTCGCTTATAGAATCTAAATCTGCTTGCATAAACCCATTCTCAAGTATGCTAATACGTTTAAATCGTTTTGGAAAAAACACTTGATTTATTGCATCAAGAAGTCCCCATTCCGAATTAATTCTCACATAGTAATAATCTTCACTTGCTACGGCAATACTATCTGAACCGCGTGGTAGAATTGCTATTGGATTTGAAGACGTGTCGGAATACAATTCACCGTTGATTTTATTTAACATCAAATGCTTCTTGTTGAATTGAAAGCTAAAGGAATCCATAGTAGCAAATTGTTGAATTGCTTCATTTTTCTTGACATCTAAAAGTTCAATTTTCGATTTATTTTTGATAAAAACGAATGAGCCAAAACTTTTAACCAAAGCACATCTGCTACATGAATAAAATTTCTCACCTTCAAGATTATACAAATTCAATTGTTTCAATGATTTATCGTATGTGTAATACAAATTATTAAATTCTAAATTGTATTTTAAATTATTGACTTCAAGAACCAAACTCAATGAGTCGTTAAATGAAAACACGGACACATGAGTCCCATTTGCACCGAGAATTTGTTGATTTGACAGTTGAATTAAACTATAAAACTTTGAACTAAGAATTAAATTAGCTTTCCTGTCTAATAAACCGAATTGAAAGTTTTGTTGAACTTTATAGATTCCAGCAAAGTTTTCAATCTTATCGTAAACAAATTCCCCTATGGCATTTAAGGTTGAATCGGCCAATGCCCATTTTCCTTCCTTATTTTGAATGGCGTAGTTTTCAGAATTCAAGAAGGAATAATTCCTTAAATCAGGTAAATACTTATAATCATTGACATCCAAAACCAAAAACATAGAATCGTTTCTAGTAGCGATTGCCTTGTTCTTTTCGAAAAGAGATGCTTGGGTAAATTGTGCAGGTATTACCCAATCTCCTTTAGAATTTAAGTACCCATATTTACCATTGGCTTTTGCCAAAAAATAAGGCTGTGAAGAGACATCCGCACACCAAGAGATGAGCATTATTCCTAAAAGGACACGCCAATTCATCTTACAAACTTTTAATTATGTTTTGTAATTGATCGCAATCTTCTAAAGATTTAGAACGCATGGTAAGTTGAACATCATTGTTTGTGTTTGCGTTTTTGGCATCATGAGAACTGGCTAAAATTTCGCCATTTGGATTTGTATAAACAAACCCTTTTATCTCGGCTGTAGGCAAACTGTAAACATCCCCAACTTTATAAGCAGAAGACAAGGCAATCACACCCTTATTGTCTTCTAATATAGCAAATACATAGTTGTCAACTTCATCATCTCCATTTCTAAAGGTATAATTATTTTTTTGTCCTTCATAATTGTAAAATCGATCACAATTGTACACGCCCATATTAGAAACAGTGAACATGCTATACGTCTTTGAATATTGTCCTGCAGCCTTTCTGGCAGCTATTATTTGTTCTTCTTTCTTTTTCTTCTCTGCCAAATAATTCTTAATTTTTTAATTGTAAGATTTCACTGCCTTTTCCTTATCAGCACCTATGAAGACAGGACGTGCTAAGATAGAATTGCTTCCATAATTTATTTTATAGATTTGATTGACTTCATCTTCACAAACAATGCTTACATCAAACCCCTTGGTTTGCATATCTGTTTTAAGAGTAGAAATCTCACTTTCACTAGCTTCAAAAGGTTTCCACATAATATTCTTCACTGATTCTAATTCAGGATACTGCTTGTAATTTGCCGCAATATTAAAAACAAAGTCGACATCATTCGCTTTGGCTGGAGCCATTGGTTTTTTTAGTGAATTCACTTCTTCAATACTTTTTAATTGATCTATGGGTGTTGTAACGGAAGCAATATCTGCAGCTAATGAACTTTGAAATTTCTCTGTCATTTCAGGATTAATTGTACTGGCGAACTCAATTACTTTATCTTCTGCTACTGTTTGTTTTCTCTTTCCTGTGTTTTTCCATTCACCAATATTTTCATCAAAATACCAGAAGTCAAAATCTTCTTTTTCACGTTTGCTAGGAACACTAACCGAAATGGATTTATCTGCTGCTAATGAAACCTTATTTCCTTCACTTTCAGCATCAATACTAAACATACCATCAGAAATAAAAGGCTGAACTACACCGTCATTTTTAGCATTCATAGGAATCCCAGATAATATGATTTCAGATGGAGTAAATACTTCTTTGAAACTAATTTTTACTTCTCCTTCAACCAGAGAACCATCGGCATTTACAAAAGCGTTCTTAGGTATAACAACAACGGAACCTTTGTTGGTTTTAATTACATTTCCATCTTTGTTATTAAACTGAATGAATTCAGAACTGGGAGAAATAGATGCGATAGGTGCATCAATTTTTGAAAAAATGGTAGATTCTTGTTCATTGCTTGAACTTGCTGTTGTAGTTGGGTTAGAATTGCAAGCGAATGCTAAGACTAGTGCGGAGTAAAAAATGTTTTGGAGTTTCATAAGGTTTGGATTTGTTAAATGAATAAACGAAAAATAATTTGTTTTATTATTTTAACGAAGTAAAAGAAATAAAGTTACAATAATTTATTAAAACATTCTAAACGCAAAAAGGTGAGGATAAATCCTCACCTTCTCTATTCGCTCATGAACAATGAGATATATACTTGTTCCTAATTTTCTAGTAGTAATTTGTGGTATGAAGCTAATTTGCCAACTTCTTTTACCTCTACTACATACACTCCTGAATTCAAATCTTTTAAATTTATGTAATGCTCGAACCCATTTGATGATTCTTCATATACAACAATTCCTTTCATATCAAATAATGTGACAGTTTTAACCGCATCATCTTTAAATTTAAGAATAGTATATCCATTGGAAGGGTTTGGATATAAGTTAAACTCTGTACTACTCAATTTATTAACAGAAACCTGATCTTCTGTGCAAGTATAGATAGGCGAACTTAAAAATGAAGAATAATCAGCAACTCCAACAACAGTAATATTGTCGTTAAAATCGTAAATCTTACTTTTAATGATGGCTGTATCAACTGTGCCCCAATAATTATTAGTAAAACTAAATGTATCAGACAATCCAGATGTTGAAGAGGCATAAAATCTTACTGCATAATTTTTACAATACAAAAAGTTATTATTCTTGATACTAGGTCTACTTACCATAGAGTTCGAGTAAGAAATTGTAATGAAATTATCAGCAGAATCAAAGGTATTATTTGAAATGTCAACATTTGCACTGCTTGAAGAACCTAAAATATCAAATACAGAAGTTTTAAAATTTCTGAATGTGTTACAATGAAACACAATAGATGAAGACGCATATAAATTAACACGAATTCCAGAATAAGATCCATAATTTTGAAATAAGCATCGAGTTACTTTTGTAAAATTACCTAGTGACATCCCATACTGATTTATGATAGAACATTCATCCATTTCAACCATTGATTTGTTTCCATTGATATACATTACATATCCATAACTTTGAGAATTTGGACTACTCTCAAAAATAGTCTTTAATATTTTTATTTTAACACTGTCTTGATATCCATTTACTCCATAAATAGCGTAATAATGATTCAAGAATCTGCAATTGGTAATTAATAAACTAATTTTATCAATATCAATAGTTTTGTTTCCTCCAGTCGATACTCCTTTAAAAAAGCAATAATTGAAATGAGAACCTGTCGAGCTATCAAAATCATATCCTTTGGATATGTCTGTAAATTGAAAATTTAATTTATCAATTGTGATTACTGAGTCAACAGTACCTTCGGCGATAAACTCACCATTAACAATTAATCTACTTGTGCCATTTGATTCAATGGTTGTTCCAGGCATTACTCGAATTGTATACCCATTATGAAGCAAGGTATTTGCACTGATAACGTAAGGACTACCTGCTGCGGTCCAAACTTGATTGCTCGATATAATTGATGGCACTTGAGTTTGAGCATTTAGTAAGCCGTTACTATACCATACAAATAAAAGAGATAATAAGATTTTGTTTATTTTTGTCATGATTTTAATTGTTGATGTATATATGACGAGATGCATTGTACAATGTTGCAAAAAAAAATAATTTTATTTTACTGCAACATTTGAAACTTTATCCGTCATACTATAAATAATATACATTTGACATTTTTAAATTTACTGCAAAGCTAATTAGAAAATAGACAAAACGACATTTGTGGATGATATTTCTGAAGAAATCATTGTTGGCTGCGCTCGAAAAGACAAAAAGTGCCAAAAACTAATATATGAAAAGTATTACAGGAGTATGTATGCCGTATGTTTAAGGTATGTAAATAATAGTGATGAGGCTAAAGACTTACTGCACGATGGATTTATTAAGTTATTTGATAAAATATCAAGCTTTAAGGAATTTCCCAAATTTGAAGCTTGGATGCGACGACTGTTTACTAACCATTGCATTGACCATGTGCGTTCAGCCTATAAAAAATACATGGTGTTTAACGCAGATGAAACGATAAACCAAATAAGTGAAGAGACTGAAGAAGACAACGAAAATAGCATTTATAAATACAAACCAGAAGATTTGATTAAAGCGTTTCAACAACTAAGACCTGACTACAGAACAATAATAAACTTATTTGCTGTTGAAGGATACTCCCATCAAGAAATAGCAAAAGAATTAGGAATTGAACACGCCACTTCAAGATCAAAACTCCTTAGAGCAAGACAATCCCTGAAATTAATACTTAGCGAACAAAACAAACTTGGATAACAATAAGAAAGATATAACACCTAAAGGTCATAATTTCTTCGACAACATTACAGTTAATGAGTCGGAATTAGGATGGAATGCCTTTGAAAGCTACCGCAATGGTAAAAGAAAAAGAAGACTAATACTCTTTTTCATCTTCATTGGCATACTGTTGATTAGCTCAATAGGAGTACTTTCTCTTGCCAATAAACCCGCTAAAGATTTAAATGCCAAGATTGAAGCTAAGAACTCTCCAGTATTGAGTGAATCCTCGAAAACAAATACAGAACTAGCAAGTGAAGCCCCAACTGCTTCAATATCAAAAACAGACATTAAAAACAACCAAATTCCACAGTCTGAAACACCATTAAACGAATCAAAGCGAATTGTTTCAAGTCCAAATAAATCAGAATCAAAGACTTTATCGTTCTCAGATAACATTTCAGAAATTGACATAAACAACATCAAGATCCAAGAAGATTTGGATTATATGCGATATTTAGAAATGGTGGATATCAAGAAAACCCCTTGGACAGCTAATTTTGAGACTATTGATGAAGTATTTGATCCAGAACTTTCGAAATTCAAATTAATACCACCAGCAGCCCGTTTCTTAAGATTTCAAGCTGGTATCTTGTTTGATAAACCAAGCACCGTGTTAAACTCTATAGGCAATGCATATGTGCATAAAGATTATATGGGCATTAGAAGAACATCCGAAAAAGGTAGAACAGGATTTGGTTTTAGACTCGAACTTGGTCGAAGTTATAAAAAATTCGATCTTGGAGTTGGCCTAGGTTTGCACAATATGAAAATCCTCGGTGAGTACAATTTTAAATATTCAGAAAAACCATTAATCGACCTTGAAGGAAAAATCATTGGTTATAACAGTACAAATTCCGAAACTATTCGATTTACTTCAAATCAAAAGTATACCTTTTGTTGAAGTGCCTTTATTCATAGATTATTACCTACATCGTAAAAGCAAAACTTCTTCAATGCTTCACTTAGCCTATTCACCACAGTTTTTGAGTGCATTAAGCGGAGAATTACCTAATGCGCTATTCCTTAATCAAAAGGAATCTTTTAGTACAAGCAATTACAAATCTTACGCAAGTGCATTTGAGCTTGGTTACAGGTATAATTGGAAAATTAAACAAGGTTTGTATTTTGAATCTATTCTTTTATATAAATACAATACAGGCTTTCAACATAGCAAAGGTTATTATAAAAGTAAATTTAATGATTATGGCATACAATGCAGTTTGAAATTAGATCTAAAAAATTGAAGAAAATAGTATTTATATTACTCAGCAGCCTATTGAGCAATTTCACAGTTGCTCAAGTTTCGTTTTTAGCTTTGGATGAATCCGTAGAATTGCCAATTGAAAAAACAAGTATTACTCCAGATGGTAATATTATCAGTCTTCATGGTGAAAGTTTAATTGGATTTAGAAACTCTAGATTTACCTTAAAGAAGTGGAATGGTTTGTTTTGGACTAAACTTCCAAGTTTTCAATCTATGAATTTCCCTATTTCTGATGATAATAGAATGGCAACCTGTGTGCACAATAATGATATTTATGTAGCTGCATCATTTGTTAATTCAGATTCTACTGTTGCGGGAATTCTAAAATGGGACGGCTTCAAATGGGTTTGTCCAGGTGGTGGTTTGTATTCCAACTATGTCATTTTTCCTGAAATAAGTGTCAAAGATTTGGTTTCTTTTGAAAATAGACTATTTGCTTGTGGTAAATTTAATCGCTCAGGAGGACGAAGTATTCACAATTTCGCGTATCTAGAAAATGACTCATGGCATACTGTTGAAACAGGTAATGGTGTCGTAAATGATTTATACATCTCGAATGACACCTTATACGCTGTAGGTTCATTCAATTCTATTGAAGGTAATCCATGTTCGAATATTGCTGCTTATTACAATAAACAATGGTTTCCAATAAATGGGCCAAATACAAACGAATTACTTGGAATATCTCAATTTGATAATGAATTAGTACTTATTAGTAAAACGGGGATATATTCAGGGACAAACAATTCTTGGAACAAAATTCTGAATTTAAAAAGTGCCAAATGGGGTAATTCAACTGTTTTTGGCTCTGCTCTCTTTTTGGCAGGAAGTTTTACCGAAAATGACGGCACATTATCACACCTACTTAAGTGGAATGGCAATAATTGGGAACAAACCATAACGGAATCAAATGTTAGCCCCAAGAAACAAAACAACTATTTTATTGACAATACGGAAAATGGTCTCCTTTTTAGTGGTAAAATAAAATCATTATTTGGAAAACCAGTTAATCATATTGTTCAATTGTATCCAGGCAAGACTGTTGTTGAAGGACGAATATATGAAGATGTTAATGCGAATTGTCAATTTGATGCTGGTGACATAGCACTCCCTAATGTGATTGTTTCGATTAATGACGGTCAATTTTATAGCAGTAGTAATAGTGAAGGTATTTTCAATGTAGTTGTTGATGCAAATTCAGATGTAAACATAAAAATATTTCCAAACAATGAATTCGAAGCAATATGTAGTGGTGATTTTTTTGATTTACACAGTGGTCTTAAGGATAGTAGTATTTCAATTCAATTTCCATTACAAACAAGGCCTTTACCAATGAATTCAAACATTCATCTACAATCTAACACTGGGTTTCAAGCAAGACATGGATACGTATGCAACTACAATTTGCAATATACAGACAATGAAGGTCGATATCCTATACAATTAAAACTTGAATTCGACCCTGAACTCAAGGATTTTTATTCCAATTTAGAAGTAATTGAACAGAGAGAAAACTATGTTGTGTGGAATATTTATGAAGACACGGAAATTAAACTTTCGTTTCGAGTAGATCATTTATCTTTTAACACTGGTGATTTATTAAAGTTTAAAGCAGAAAGCCAAGCATTGCATAGCGACTTTCAATATGCAAATTGCAACTTAGTTCAGTAAATTGTTTCCGCTTATTATCAAAATTATAAACAGGTGAGCTCAAAATAAATAGCAGAGTATACAAAAAGCATTAATTATCACATACAGTTTCAAAATTTAGGAAACGACTCGGCTGTTCAGATTTACGTGGTTGACACGATAAGTCGTTCGCTTCCAATGCAGTATATACAAATGCTTTCCTATTCACATCCAAGCCGATATTCAAATAGTTTCAAAGTTAGAGACCATGCAATCGTTTGGGGTTTTACTGATATATTTTTGCCTCCAAAGTCACTTGCTGGGGATAAAATGAGTTCGGGATTTATTCAATTTAAAGCAGGTCTAGTGGATGATCTAAAAATTGGTGATTCGATATCCAATCAAGCACATATTTATTTTGACTTTCAAGATCCTGTTCATACTAATATAGCACTTACTGAAGTAACCGAACCTGCTCAACCTATTTACAGAGGAAATAGCAATGGATTGAGTTTTGAAATTTATCCAAATCCAAATCAAGGTGAATTCAACGTAAATTTTAGCCCTTATCTCATTCAAGAAATTGAAATATTCAATTTAAAGGGGCAAAAAGTATTCAACAAAAGTTTACAAAAATTTGCAAGCTCAAGTACAGTTAATACTGATTTCTTGGTATCTGGAATTTACACTGTAAGACTGATTCACACATTAGGTGTTGCCACAGGGAAATTAGTTATCACTAAATAGGTAAAAAATATCTATTGTGTTGATAAAGGGTAATTTGCAGCTAGTACATTAAAGCCTTGCTTGAGTTGTATTTTTCTTCTTATCTTCGCAGTCTAGATGAAGATATCATATAATTGGTTAAAGAAATTTATTCCATTAGACAGAAGTCCTGAAGAAATAGAATCCATCCTTACCGCGACTGGATTGGAAGTTGAGCACTTTGAATACATTGAATCGATACCTGGAGGTTTAAGAGGTTTGGTTGTTGCAGAGGTCAAAACATGCGAGTCACACCCAAACGCAGATAATTAAAAATATGTAAAGTTGATGATGGTACTGGAAACTTATTATCAATAGTGTGTGGTGCTCCTAATGTTGAAGCTGGATTGAAAGTTATTTTAGCTCCAGTGGGTTGTAAAATTCAACCTGTGAATGGAGAAGGTTTCGAAATAAAAAAAGCTAAAATAAGAGGTGAATTAAGTGAAGGCATGTTATGTGCGGAAGATGAAATTGGATTAGGTGAAAGTCATGATGGAATTAAGATACTTCCTAATGAGGCAAAACTAGGTGAAGCATTAAGCACCTATTACAAAATTGAGTCAGATGTTGTATTTGATATTGGGTTAACAGCAAATAGAGGTGATGCAGCCTCTCATCTTGGCGTTGCTCGTGAATTAGCAACTGTCTTAAATTTACCCATCCAAACAAATATTCCGGCGATTGAACTCCCTTCTTTAAAGTCAAAACTAACTGTTCAAGTATCAAATATTGAAGCTTGTCCTAGGTACTGTGGAGTTATTCTAGATAATGTCAAGGTTGGTGAAAGCCCTGAGTGGTTAAAAACAAACCTCCAGTCTATTGGTCTCAAGTCAATCAACAATGTGGTTGATATCACTAATTACATTATGCATGCATATGGTCAACCTTTACATGCATTTGACTACTCTAAAATTGATGGTGAAGAAATACACGTGCGTCTCAGTGTTGCTGGTAGCAAATTTATTACACTAGACGATCAAACGGTCACTTTAACAGGCAAGGAATTGATGATTGCAAATTCGAAAGAAGATATGTGTATTGCAGGGGTATATGGTGGTAAGAATAGTGGTGTAAATGAATCAACTGTGAAACTCTTTTTAGAGAGCGCATATTTTTCGCCAGATTTTGTAAGAAAAGCAGCAAAACTACAAAGTATAAATACGGATTCAAGTTTTAGATTTGAAAGAGGAACAGACCCTGAGATGTGCATACCAGCTTTATTAAAGGCTATTGAATTGCTTCAAGAACTATCAGGAGCTACCATAGCATCTCAGATATACGACTTGTATCCACAACGTATTGAACCTTTTGACGTAAAGTTAAGAATTACCCGGATTCATCAAGTATTAGGCATTCAAATTCCGAATCAAAAAATTGAATCTATATTAACTAGCTTAGGAATTGAAATCACAGAATCTCATGAGGACTATTACCAATTGAAAGTACCGAGGTTTAAAGGTGATGTAAGTCGAGAAATCGATGTCATTGAAGAATTAATTCGAATATACGGATTTGAGAATATTCCATTACAATCGGAATTAAAGATGTCGCTAAATTACAAATCAGATGACTCCTTAAGAGAATGCGAGCAAAAAATCAGTGAACTATTGAGTGCAAATGGTTTCAGAGAAATCATGAATAACTCACTAAGTACAGACAAGTATTATACGGAGAAAGATAAATTGGTATTTATGTCAAATCCATTGAGCGCTGAGTTGAATGTGTTAAGAGGCTCAATGTTGTATTCTGCGTTAGAATCTATTGCATATAATAAAAATAGAAAATTGGAAAATACACGCTTCTATGAATTTGGAAGAGTCTATCAAGCGAAAGAAAAAGGATTTAATGAAAAAGAGCAACTAATCATCATTGCTTCTGGTCATACAACAGATGAATCATGGGAAAGCAAGGCAAAAGAAGTGGATTACTACTATATTAAATCAATTGCCAATAAAATTGTAGAAGCTTTTAAACACGATGCAAAATCAGTTATTATCGAATCTGTCGACAAAGAAACACTGACTAAATTTGGCATTAAAGACAAGGTGTTTTATGCCATAATAGATTGGACGAAGTTGGCTAAACCCTCAAAACCATTTAAACTTGAAGATATTCCAAATTTCCCTGTAGTTAGACGTGATTTAAGTTTGGTTCTCGATCAATCCATTCACTTCGAAAAGGTGAAAGAAATTATTAACAAGAAGGGCGGAAGCAAAGTGATAAGAAGTAATGTATTTGATCTGTATCAAGGTAAACCACTTGAAGCAAATCAAAAGTCAATGAGTATAAGCATAGAATTATACGACAAAGAAAAAACAATGAATGATTCAGAAATTGACCCAATAATGGAAACCCTTATAAAGTCGTTCGAATCAGAATTAAACGCAATCATTAGAAAATAATGGAACAATTAGTTGAACGCCTCAAAACAATTAAGGTTGAAATCAAGAAATTGAAATCTGAAGTTAGCGCTTTGGAACATTTACATCAACAAAAAGAACGGGAAAACAAACGCCTCAAACAATTGTTAGATGTACAAAACAGCAGTATCAAAGAGTTGGAAAACAAACTTAAAATTAAACGTATTGCTGATGAGGTGGCGGGAGATGGAAATCAAACAGAAGAAAGTCACCGAGATTTGAAGTTTAAAATCAACGAAATGATAAAGGAAGTCGATAAAATTGTTTCTTTAATGCACCGTTAGTATGAAGGAATTATCTGAAGATAGCAAAGTTTGGGTTTATCAATCTGATAAAGATTTTACATCTAATCAAATTTCAGTCATGGAATCTAAGCTCAATGCATTTTGCGTGGATTGGACTGCACATGATAAAGCCTTAAAGGCCGACTTTGAGATCCTGTACAATCGATTTATTATCTTAGCTGTGGATGAAGGATACAACTCTGCAAGTGGCTGTAGTATTGACAAAAGTGTCAATTTCATGAAAACATTAGGGGCGGAAATAAACTGCAATTTATTTGAACGCATGGAGATGGCCTTTTTAGAAAATGATTCTGTAAAAAGTATTCACTTCAATAAATTATCAGAGGCTTTATCTTCCAACAAAGTAAATGAGGAAAGCTTATTTTTTGACACCTTAATTAAAACAAAAGCTCAACTCAAAGATTTTTTAATCCCTCTTAAACAGCATTGGTTGATGCAAAGAGTTAAGGTTTAGAAGATTTTTTCGAATGATTTGAGTTTGGGTTAAATTGCTTTCGTTTAAATGGCTTCCTTTTTGCAAATTTATTACTGTCCTTCACTTTAACTTCAGGTTGATATTTTGGACCTTCTCCTAAGAAATTTGGTAATGGCATCTTATCAATTTCATAGCCAATCATCTTTTCTATGTTAGCAAACTTATATTGTTTAAAATCATTGATGAGTGTAATAGCCATTCCTTTGGATTCTGCTCTAGCTGTTCTTCCAATTCTATGAATATAATCTTCTGGGTCATGAGGCACGTCAAAATTAACAACTAGATCTATGCTTTCAATATCAATACCTCTTGACAATATGTCTGTGGCTACAAGAATCTGAATATGCTTATTTCTAAATTTGCGCAGTGCCTCTTCCCTCTCTCCTTGATTAAGATCGCTATGAATTGCAGAAACCTTAAAATGAAGTTTTCTTAAATCCTTTTCGAGTTCTTTCACTTTTTGTTTGGTTGAGGCAAAGACAATCACCGACTTATAAGGACTATCTTTAAGTAGATGCGACATCAACTTATTCTTCTGAGTATCATAAACTAGGAAAGCTTGCTGAGTGACACCTTCTGCTGGCTTAGATACGGCTAAGCTGATTTCTTCTGGAGATTTGAGAAGTTTCTTGGCCAAGACACGAATTTTCTCAGGCATGGTAGCTGAAAACATAAGTGTTTGTCTGTGATCAGGAAGGAAGGTTACAATCTTTAAAATATCCTCAACAAACCCCATATCCAACATTCGGTCTGCTTCATCTAGAACTAAAAAATTTAAGTCGTTAAATTTTACATATATTTAAATGAGCTGGTAATCTTCCTGGAGTTGCGATAATGATATTGGCTCCTTCCACTAAGGCCTTCTTCTCGCGGGCAAACACTTGACCATCACTACCTCCATATATGGCAAGATGACTAACACCTGTAAAATATGAAAACCCTTCTAAGGCTTGATCAATTTGAAGAGCTAGTTCTCGAGTAGGAACTATTATAAGAGCACAGGTAGTTTCTGCTGGTTTTTTTGACAAGAAGTCGAGAATAGGAAGAACAAAGGCAGCAGTTTTACCAGTTCCTGTTTGCGCACAAGCAATAAGATCCTTTCCGTTTTGAATAATCGGAATGGCTTGTTCTTGTATTGGAGTCGGATTTTCGAAACCTATAGAATCTAGGCTATCTTGTAATTGGGAATCGAAATTAAATTCTTTGAAAGTCAATTTGACAATATTTTGCTCGACGAATATACAAAACAAAGTCGACAATCTGATATTTCTTCTCTAATGTAATCCTCATTGCTGTTGGAATGAACCATTCGAACCAATATAAATCACGATACTATTATGAAATTATTGAAGTTCTTAAGCCCACACTATGAACTTATTAGTAAACTAAAAAGGGATTAGGAGTCTAGAAACTTGGATTACCCAATTAAAAAAATGAACTTGCAACCTGAAATCTCGTACTTATGCATATAGAAAAGAACAGGGTGGTTTCATTAACATATACCCTTACATTAAAAAACGGAGAAGTGGTTGACACCGCTACTGAAGAAGCTCCATTCACATTTATACATGGCATCGGGCAAACCCTTGCTCATTTTGATAAAAACTTGGACAATTTAGTTGCTGGTGATTCATTTGAATTCGATATAACTGCGGAAAATGCTTATGGTGTTGCCAATAAAGAATTTATTGTTAAAATTCCAAGAGATGTTTTTAGTGGAGAAAATGTACCTGCAGACATCTTACAAAAAGGAAGAATGGTTCCGATGCAAGATCAAAGCGGAAACCCAATGAACGGAATTATCCTTGATTTTGACGATACAACTGTAGAAATCGACTTTAATCACCCACTTGCTGATAAAGACTTAAATTTCAAAGGAAATATTTTATCAGTCCGTGAAGCATCTGAAGAAGAAGTTTCTCATGGCCATGTACATGGTGAAGGTGGTCATCAACATTCCTAAATAAAATCTACTCATAGTTCAGTAATTTTGAGGATTTCTTCAAAAAATAGAAGAGGTGTGTCCAACCCATTTATAGATTAATATGTGTTTATACTCCCAAATCGCTTGACATTTATTAAAACTAGCAGAATTATACGTTATTTGTAATCTAACCTTATAAGCAAATATGGAACATAAAAGTGTCAACGTCCATGATAAATTAAATCAATTTTCTGATTTTTGGAATCCTAGAATTGTTGGAGAATTAAATGGACAACATGTAAAACTTGCTAAGTTAAAAGGTGAGTTTGTATGGCACAGTCATGCAGAAGAAGATGAACTATTTTATGTCCTATCTGGTCAATTGGATATTGAATTTAGAGATGGAATTGTTCATTTGAATGAAAATGAATTTTACATCGTCCCAAAAGGTGTAGAACATAAACCTATTGCGAAAGAGGAAGTATCTGTTATGCTATTCGAACCGAATTCAACTTTGAATACAGGCAATGAACGAAATGAGTTGACAAAAGATAAATTAGAACGCTTGTAAGCTTCACAAATCTTTAAATAATCTACCTAGATAAAACGTTCCAAACGGGATTATAGATAGAAGAAATGCTTTAACTCCATTTTTGAAACTTAATAATTTGCTTTGAATTAAGTTGAGTATCGAAAACATAAAAGCAACAAAAAGCAAGCCGTGTATCATTCCAACAATTTTAACTGCTTCTGGAAGTTCAAAAAAGTACTTTAAGGGCATGGCTATGGCTAATAATATCAAAAAACTATACCCTTCAATCTTACCAATCATTAAAAATGTTTTTATCTGTTTGTTCATTTAAATGCAGTTTAAGCTGTTCTAGTTTTAAGTAATTCAAAGAGTGAAAGTATTTGTTGTTTCGTTTCAGAATCGTGACAAGCTTTATCTAGATTAGAGAGTGCACAATCTTCGAATTCTGCTTTCAACTTCAATAAATAGTTATCACTACCAGCCTTCTTAAACAAATCTCTTACACTTTTTACTTTCATATCATTATCATGCGCAGGATTATCGTACCAAGATTGTAGTTTGTCTTTATCTTCAGAGTTTAGATTTTTAAGCGCGTGTAAATACATAATTGTACGTTTATTCTCTATGATGTCTCCCCCTTCTAACTTTCCTGTTTCAGAAGAATTTCCAAAACAATCCAAATAGTCGTCCTGCAACTGAAACGCCATTCCTAAATTAAGACCAAAGTCGTAATACAAATCACCGTTTTCTGAATTTGCTCCAGCTGCCATTGCTCCCATTCTCAATGCAGCTGCTGGTAATACAGCGGTTTTTAAACGAATCATTTCAAGATATTCCTCTTCTGTGATTATTTCTTGAGTAGGAAGGTTTAAATCAATTTGTTGACCCTCACAAACCTGTTGGGAAAGCATCAGAAACTCATTTAACAATTTATCCTTGTTTGCAAATGAAGTGTTCATTATCAACTCAATGCTTTTCACCAATAAATTATCTCCAGATAAAATAGCAGTAGCAACACTCCATTCTTTATGAACTGTGTTTTTACCTCTTCTAATTGGAGCATTATCTATTATATCGTCGTGCACCAAACTGAAATTGTGAAAAGTCTCAATTGCCAATGCCAATTTATAGGCATCTTGATTTAATTCATTAGCTACGCATTGATATGCTAGTAGCAATAATTTTGGTCGCATTCTTTTACCGCCCAGTTGCATGATATAATTCATTGAATTATACAAATTTTGAGGTTTTCCAATAAATGGATGTGATATTAAATACTGTTCAAAATTATCTGAAGTGACGATGTTTTCTCGCATGATGTTGTTTGTTGTTGTTTTGTAAAATTAATTCTAAATCAATTGTTCGCTTTATTTTATTTGCGGCACTTACAAGCACCTGTACCTCATCTCCCATTTTAAAGCGCTTATGGGTTCTATTACCTGAAACCGTCATGGTGTAGGAATCATATTCATAATGATCACCAGGAATCTGACTTAACCTAACCATTCCTTCGCATTTATATTCTTTTATCTCAATGAACATTCCAAAGTCAGCCATTCCACTGATCACTCCTGTAAACTGCTTCCCAACCTGTTGCTCCATCCATTCAGCTTGCTTATATTTAATGGAAGCCCGTTCGGCATCCGAAGCAAGAATTTCCATTTTCGAACTTTGTTTACAAGCATAATCCAATTTCTCCATATTCCAATTGTACGCTTTCTCCATAGTCTTGCCATTTAAGTAAGCAAACAACAATCTATGAACAATAATATCTGGATATCTGCGAATTGGAGAAGTAAAATGAGTATAATGTTGAAATGCTAGGCCAAAATGACTTGGTTTATTCGTTGTATATGTTGCCTTAGCCATTGAACGAATACACATATTTTGTATCATGTCTTGCTCAGGTTTCCCTTCAACTTCTTTATTCAAAGCATCAATTGAAGTTCGAAAAGAGTTCATATCATCAATATGCAATTTATATCCAAATCGTCCAACAAATCGTTTAAGCTCTTGAAGTTTGATATCGCTTGGTTCATCGTGGGTTCGATAGACAAAGGGCTTTCTAGGTTTTTGTTCATACACAAAGGCAGCAACAGATCGATTTGCCAAAAGCATTAATTCTTCAATGAGTTTGTTCGTATCCTGTCTTTGCTTTAAGGAAAGTGCAATTGGTTTAAAATTCTCATCCAAAACAAATCTATACTCTGCTGAATCAAAATTCATCGCGCCTTTTTCAAACCTTCTTGCACTAAGAAGTTTAGCAAATTCATTTAAATACACAAGAGCATCAATATGTTCTCCTTTACCCGCGTTTAAAACATCTTGGGCCTCTTCATAACTAAATCTTTTGTCAGAATGTATTACTGTTTTGGCAAATCGAGTTCTAACAACCTGTTTACTTTCATTCACCTCAAATATTGCGGAAAAAGTTAATCTATCCTTATTTGGCACTAATGAACACACAATATCTGAAAGCGAAAAAGGCAACATTGGCACTACTCTATCGACTAAATAAACAGAAGTTGCTCTATTCAAAGCTTCTTTATCTAAAAGAGAGTCCACTTTCACATAATGGCTAACATCTGCTATATGAACACCTATTTCATGATTTCCATTTTTTAGTTTTCTGAAAGAAATCGCATCATCAAAGTCCTTTGCAGTATCAGGGTCAATAGTAAAGGTAAGTACATTCCTGAAATCTTCTCTTGATTGGATTTCTTTTTCACTAATAGCTTCTGTTATTTCATCTGAAGCGGCTTGTACCTCATCGGTGAATTTTTCAGGAAGTCCAAATTCCGCAAGTATGGCATGCATTTCAGTCTTGTGATCTCCTGACTTTCCAATTATTTCTGTGATTTCAGCATAAGGCAGTCTCTTTTCATTTGCAAAGCCTTTTATTTTGAATAACACCTTGTATGCTTCTTTTAACTTTGCATCGTCTTTTACAACAAAAGGAGATTGAAATTTATTACTATCAGCATTAATGGTCCATATGTCTTTCTCTTTTTTTAAAACGCCTGCAAATACGCGATCACTGTGATTGATTAACTTAACTACATCAACCAAATTTTTCTTTTTCCCTTGCTTTACCAATTGCGCCTCAACTTTGTCAAAAGGCAGTAAGTTTATTGTTGAATATCCAACTACATAATCATCTTCTTCACCTTCAACTAGTAAAAATGCCCTACCATTGCGAGTAATTTCAATAGTGCCTTCGATCGTTTTTCTTGGCATTAATCGGTAAAATTTATAGGTGTCTTTTATTCCAATTTTGTCTTCCTTTGCCAACTGATTGAGAATAGGCAAAAGATCTTCAGCACGTTTAGGAGGCGTATTTGCAACAATCCGAGAATAAATTTGCTTATGATTTAGTATCTTCCCTTTGTTTTCAGTAAGAATATTGAGGATTTCACTCTCCAGTTTTATTGTACTGGTTTTCTTTTTCTTCATACTTTGATGCAAATATAGATGTTTTTAAATCGGAAATATCAGCAAGTCATTCACAGTAAATAAACGCCTTAAATAATCATTTTTTCTTAACGTTAAGACCATCTTGTTTAAACATGTGAAACCATAGCCTTTGTGTATACATCTATCGGATTCTTTATAAGGTTTTCGGTTTCACCTTGTTCTATAATATTTCCATCTTTAAGAACAATTAGATATGAACAAAACCAAGCTGCCACTGCCATACTGTGAGTAACCATCAATATGCTTAATTGTTCAGATAGTTGTAGTGTTTTTAATAAATTGAGAATTTGAGCTTGAACAGATAAATCTAATGCAGATGTGGATTCATCACAAATTAATAACTTTGGTTTAACAGCTAAGGCTCTCGCAATACACAACCGTTGACGTTGTCCACCGCTAAATTGATTGGGGTATTTGTATAAATCGTCATTGTTCAAGCCTACTTTTAGCATTAACTGACCTGCTTCTATTAATGCAGCATTTTTATTCAACCCTTGATGTTTTTGAATCACTTCAAGCAGCATGTTCTTAACCGTTAAAGCAGGATTTAATGCTGCAAAAGGGTCTTGGAAGATCATTTGTATGTTTGAAGATATTGATTTGCCATTTTCAAAATCAAACTTTAAGCTTCCTGATGAACTTGATTCTAATTGCACCATTAATTTAGATATAGTGCTCTTTCCTGAACCTGATTCTCCAATTAATCCAGTGCTTCTACCTTTCAATAGTTCAAAACTAATATCCTTTAAAGCGTGAAATGCATTCCCTTTATTGAGAAATACTTTTCCAACATGCGACAAACTCGCAATTCGGTGTTCACTGATAATTTCCTTCTGAAAGGCTATTGGTTCAACTACTTTATCATTATTAAAATCGGCGAGTGTTTGTAAGTGATAACCCAAATTTTCAACTTTAGGTTTACAAGCTAAAAGTGCTTTTGTGTAAATATGTTTAGGATTACGAATTACACGTTCAGATTCTCCAATTTCTACTAGCTCCCCTTTATACATGACTGCAATACGATCAGCAAATTGTTGAACCGCATCTAAATCGTGCGAAACCAAAAGGACACTTCGATTGTGTTCTTTACAAAGTTTTCGTAAAAGTGATAGAATATCATCTTGAATAATGACATCAAGAGCCGTTGTGGGTTCATCTGCGATAATGAGGTCAGGATTGCCTGCCATTGCCATCGCTATCATTACACGTTGACGTTGCCCTCCAGACAATTGGAATGGATAAGAGTTTAATATTTTACCGGTATCTTTGAGTTCAACCTGCAATAACAGATCTTTTGCCTTCTGGAGATTGTTTTTACCCGTTGTCTCGCACAAATCAATATTCTCCAACAATTGCTTCCCGCAAGTTTGTACTGGATTCAAGGCTGTTAATGGTTCTTGAAAAATGTAAGCAATTTTCTTTAAGGCGAACTCAGAACGCATTTTTGAATCCATATGCAAAAGTTCAAAGGTCTTATCATTTGAATCCGTATAGGTGATATTACCCTCTGTACTTAAGTTTTCTGGCAATAAGGACAAAACAGATAGACAGGTCAAAGACTTTCCAGAGCCTGACTCTCCAACTAATCCGATAATCTCTCCACGCTTTATTTCAAACGAAATACGATTTACTAAGGCTTTGCCATTGGCATGAATATATAGCTCTTCAAACTTGAGCATTAGAAACCCATATTCGTTGTGGTAGATTTTTTAATAATTGGCTTTGCCGTTTCTTTAACTTTGGCTGTTTCTTTTACCTTCACAGGTTCTCTCACTTCAGAAAGAAATCCAATTAACTCATCAGGACTGTTTAGTACCTTGATATTATCTGGTATTTTAAGTTCTTTTTTGTTAACCACTTGTGAGCCCGACAAAAGTATCGTCGTATCTTTCCAATACTTCCCTAGGTTGTTTACAAAGGTTTGAACACTGACATTGCTGTTCATGGATGTTATTATACTAAATATATAATCAGGCTTTCTCACATCGAATATCTTGTACAAGTCTTCAAAAGGCGTTTGGCTACCTAAGTATATTACTTCATGACCGCGAGAACGGAGCACATAATTAGAGAACAAAATACTTAAATCATGAGATTCTCCTGTAGGAACAAAGATTAAAAACTTCCTTGAATCAGAACTATGACGAACGGATAAGTTATCAATGGCAACGAATAAACGTTGGCGAATCAAGTTTGAGATGAAGTGCTCGTGAGCAGGATGAATGGAGCCCGAAAGCCATAACAAACCAATCTGTTCCATAAATGGAAAAATTATTTGCATCATGGTGTCTTCCAATCCTAATTTAAGGATGTTAATGGATAAGACTTTATTAAATTCTTTCTCGTCAAACGTCATCATAGTACTAATGAGAGCTTGAATCTGACCATCGTATTTAGATTTATTCTCTGAAAGTTGTTGACATTTCTCACGAATTTCTTCGAGACTCATCTCAGCAATTTTAGAAATCTTATAACCATTGTTATTTAAGATGGAAATATTAAGAATAAGGCGCAATTGATCCTCATCGTAGTATCGAATCCCTGTATCCGTTCTGTGGGGTTCAAAAATATTGTATCGTTGCTCCCAAATACGAAGCGTGTGGGCTTTGATTCCAGTTATATTCTCCAAGTCTTTGATGAAGAGTTTGTTCCTAAAATCTTTTTTTCCTTTTTTCATGTGCGTAAAACTAATATCGGTTAAATTTGTTCTAAAATTATGTCTGAATTACTATTGGCTGGAGCGAGTGGACTCATTGGCTCAAAGTTAATTATAAAACTTAAACAAAAAAACATTAAATATGTTTTACTTTCAACACAAAAAAAATTAAATGGACAGAATAACACCTTGTATTGGAACCCAGAATCGAATGAATTTCCTGATATTGATTTAAAAAGATTCGATGCTTGCATTAATTTTTGCGGCGCAGGCATCTTTGATAAAGCCTTTACTGATGGTAGAAAAGAAATATTACTAAAGAGTCGAGTTGTTCCTATTCAATTTCTAAAATCTCAATTCGAAAAACAAAATGTGACACTGCCCAATTTCATATCTGCATCTGGAACAGGTTTTTACCCTAATATTTGTTTAAATGAATTAGATGAAGATTCAACATCTGGAGATGGGTATATCGCCCAACTGGTGCAAAACTGGGAAAATGCTAGCTTGAGTTTTAAACCTGTAGCTGAACGAGTAAGTATTATGCGGATTGGCATTGTGCTGGCCAAATCAGGAGGGTTTCTTGCACAATTGAGTACTCCGATTAAATTTTTCATAGGGGCAGTTCCTGGAAGTGGAAAGCAAATGATAAGTTGGGTACATATTGACGACTTATGTGAGGCTTATATTCATCTTTACGTGCATCAGTTAGAAGGTATCTATAACGGTGTTGCTCCTGAACCCGCTAATTTGACAACTATTTCCAAACAAACAGCCAAAGCCCTAAAGAGACCGCTTTTCTTGCCAAACATCCCTGCTTTTGTATTGAGATTAATATTTGGGAAAGGCCGTTCTGAGCTCTTACTAACAGATCAACGCGTGAGTTCTAAAAAGCTTGAAAGTTCAGGATTTATTTTTCAATTCACAAACAGCGAACAAGCCATATATAATTTAATTAACTAATGTCTATGGAGGTATTTTGGTTTAGAAGAGATTTGCGTTTAAATGACAATGCTGGACTTTATCACGCTTTAAAAACTGGGAACTCTGTACTGCCCATTTTTATATTCGATAAAAACATTTTAGAGAATCTCGAAGAAAAAGACGACGCTAGAGTGTCTTTCATTCATCAAACTTTAGAACAACTCAAACGCGAATTGCGCGAATTGGGTTCTGATTTGCTTGTTTTACACGACTCGCCTTTAAAAGCCTGGCAATATTTGATTCAAACATATTCTATTGAGCATGTTTACAGCAACATCGACTATGAACCTTATGCTTTAGAAAGAGACCAACAAGTTCGTGAACTATTAGAAGAAAACAACATTACTTTCAATTTATATAAAGACCATTTTATATTTGATTACAAAGAAATATTAAAAGACGATGGTAGTCCATACATTGTATTTACCCCATATTCGAAGAAGTGGAAAGAGAAACTCAATGCATTCTACCTCTCTTCTTATCCAAATCAAAAGTATTTCGATGCCTTTCAAAAAGACCTTAGCTTTGATTTCCCAAGTTTAGAATCAATTGGCTTTAAACCTAGCAGCATTGAATTCCCTGCTAAAACAATCAATCAAGGGCTTATTAAACATTATGCGGATAAACGAAATTTTCCAGCTATTAATGGAACAAGCAAACTCAGTGTGCATTTCAGGTTTGGAACCTTATCTATTCGCGAAAAGGCAAGACAGGCCCAGAATTTAAGTGAGACTTGGTTAAATGAATTGATTTGGAGAGATTTTTATCTTCAGATCATGGCTCACTTTCCTTATGCTATGAACTCAGCATTCAAACCCTTATACGACAGAATAGAGTGGGTAAATGATACGGAGCAATTTCAAGCATGGTGTGAAGGCAAAACAGGCTATGGTATTGTAGATGCAGGTATGCGGGAATTGAACACTACAGGCTTTATGCACAACAGGGTTCGCATGATTGTTGCAAGTTTTTTATGCAAGCATTTATTAATCGATTGGAGATGGGGTGAAGCTTATTTTGCTTCAAAACTGTTGGATTTTGATTTGGCGAGTAATAACGGAGGCTGGCAATGGGCCGCAAGTTCGGGAGTGGATGCAGCACCGTATTTCAGAATATTTAACCCCAGCTTGCAAACAGAGCGCTTCGACCCAAAACTCATTTACGTTAAGCAATGGGTTCCTGAGTACGATAGTCTATCTTATCCAAAACCAATTATAGATCATGCATTTGCTAGACAGCGGTGTTTAGAAACCTATAAAAAATCATTACAGGAATAGGAGTTTAAATAGAGTATTCGGCATTTTTTTCTTAATATTGCCGATTCAAAATCAAAGCATTATTACATGAAAAATATATCTGTTATCGGCTGTGGAACAATGGGAAATGGCATTGCGCATGTTTTCGCACTAGGTGGTTTTAACGTTAAACTAATTGATATTAACGAACAAGCCTTAGAAAAAGCAATTATAAAGATTGGCTCAAACCTTGATCGTCAGGTGAGTAAATCACTTATCACTGAAGAGAAAAAAGCTGAGGCCCTTGCGAATATCACAACAACTACTGAACTTTCAAAAGGTGTTTCTGAAGCAGACTTAGTAATTGAAGCCGCGACGGAAAATATCGGCATCAAATTGCAAATCTTTAAAGATATTGACGAAGCAGCACCTGAAAATTGTATTTTATCATCTAACACGTCATCTATCAGTATCACTAAGATTGCCTCAGTTACAAAACGTCCTGAAAAGGTGATAGGCATGCATTTCATGAACCCGGTACCAGTAATGAAATTGGTTGAAATCATCAATGGATACAAAACCTCACCTGAAGTTACTGAAACGATAATGAATTTGAGCAAAACCATTGGCAAGACACCTACATTGGTGAACGATTACCCTGGTTTTGTTGCGAATAGAATATTAATGCCAATGATTAACGAAGCAATCATTACACTTAACGAAGGTATAGCAGGAGTTACTGAAATCGATACAGTTATGAAATTGGGAATGGCTCATCCGATGGGACCCTTGCAATTAGCCGACTTTATTGGATTGGATGTTTGTCTTGCGATTTTAAATGTATTGTACGATGGATTGGGTAATCCTAAATACGCTCCTAGCCCTTTGCTTATTAATATGGTAACGTCTGGAGATTTAGGCGTAAAGTCAGGAAGAGGATTCTACGATTACAGTGGTGGAGTGAAGGAGCTTGTGGTAGCACCAAACTTCAAAGCATAATACTAGAATTCAGTCCTAACAAGTCTAGACTTATTCATTTTCTAGACATATAATTGGTTTTTAAACAAAAGTTTAGCAACTTGCAACTTTATGGCAAATAAAGAATCGTGGGGTTCACGGGTTGGACTTATATTGGCAATGGCGGGTAATGCTGTTGGGTTAGGTAACTTTCTTAGGTTTCCAGTACAAGCAATTCAAAACGGAGGAGGTACTTTCATAATTCCTTATCTTATCTGTTTCCTTCTGATGGGATTACCTTTATTATATGTTGAATGGGCCGTTGGTCGGTTTGGCGGAAAATGGGGCAATCACTCCACTCCTTTTATACTAGACAGTATGGACAAACGCCGAATGTGGAAATACATCGGCGTGTTTGGTATTTTCACAAACGTTGCTGTTGCTGCTTATTACTGTTATTTGGAAAGCTGGACATTATCTTATGTCTTCCACTCCATATTTGGAACCTTTCAAGGGATGGACCAAAATCAAGTGGCTGACTTCTTTGGTAATTACATGAAGATTGGATCTTCAACAACAGGTATACCATATGAATCGATTGTATTTTGGTTAGTGTGTCTTACTATTAACACTTATATTCTTAGTAAAGGATTAAGTGGAGGGGTTGAAAAAGCAGCAAAAATTGGAGTTCCATTGCTAATCTTTTTCGGTGTTTTATTAGCCTTTAAAGGAATTACTTTGCAAGCTGGAGAAAATGGAGCAATCAATAGTGGTACTGTTGGATTAAATTACTTATGGACGCCCGATTTCAGTTCCATTTGGACAGCAAAAGTATGGCTAGCTGCGGCGGGTCAGATATTCTTTACGTTATCCCTAGGTATGGGATCTATACATTGTTACGCATCTTATATTAAATCAACGGATGATATTGCTTTAAACTCGCAATCTGCAGGTTGGATGAATGAATTTGTTGAGGTCGTATTAGGTAGTTCCGTATTAATACCAATTGCAATCGGTTATTTAGGCATCGACAATGTGGTTGAAATGACTAAGCAAGGCGGACTCGGATTAGGATTTAAAACTTTGCCTTATCTGTTCCAACAATGGGGTGACGTTTTGGGAGCGTTTGCTGGTGTGATGTGGTTTGGATTGTTATTCTTTGCAGGTATAACATCTTCACTGGCAATGGGAACACCATGGATAGGATTCTTAGAAGACGAATTCAATTGGAAACGCAAAAATGCAGCATGGACTTTCGGCTTAATCGTTATGATTCTTGGATTACCAACTGTTTTGTTCTTCAATCAAGGGGTATTTGATGAATACGATTATTGGGCAGGAACGGTATCTCTCGTGGTGTTTGCCATGGTTGAGATTATTTTATTCTCATGGGTCTTTGGTATAAAGAAAGGCTGGCATGAAATTACAGACGGCGCTGATATCAAAGTGCCACTATTTTATAAGTTTACCATTAAATACATTACGCCACTTATATTAGGGTTTGTGTTTATTTTCAGCTTGCCAGATATTTGGAATACAATTCAACATACCTCTACAAAAACAGAGATTGCTCAAGCAAAGAACCCGCAACAATTATTAGAAAGCATTAAGAACACGAAGTCAAATGCATTAGTCGACTTACACGATTCAATGATTTATAAAGGAGTAGATATCATGACGAATGAAAATCTAAGCGATGAACAGAAACAAGGTATTTTTGACGTGAGAGAAAAAACTGCTCTTTACAAGAAATACACCGCTGACGATTTTGGCTTAAATGCCTTTGTAAGGGAAAAGGAAAAAATGATGTGGTTTAAAAACATATCACGTCCATTCCTGTTATTGGTATTCGGGCTGATTTCATTTCTAGTATACCGCGCAAGCAAAAAAAGAGAATTAAATACAAAAACCAATTAAAATATTAATATGAATACAAGTGCATTAATCATGATGATAACAGCTTTCTCGGTAGTCATATTTATGACGGTCTATTATTTCGTGAAAGTACTAAGAACTCCTCCAAGAGATCCTAAACACGACAGTTACTCAGAAACAAATTGAAATGAAAAAAGATTCTTTCCCAAACGACATATCTGTTGAAAGTTTTAAGATCACACTAATTATTTCAGAGATTCTCGTAACAGTGATAGCTTTATATGGTCTATATTTGATATTCAACCAATTTAATAAAAAGAACAAGGCTTTTAAGGCTGAACAATCTAAAGACAAGAGCTAGGTTAATACAAATTATCTATTCAGTTCCTTTGTCTTTCTCTTTTTTCTTTGCCTTTTTGTCTTTCTTCTTATTGCGATTCACTAGACCGAACCAATTGAACTTATTGAATTCTTTGGTGTAAACTATACCAAGTCCGTTGGTGGTAATAGGTGTACTTAGAGTTGTTGTGTTTACCTGATTAAAACTTGATCTGGTATATGCCTTAACTTTCACATTACCTTTACGTGTTACTTTAAACTCAAGGTTGATATTTGGGATCGTGCTGTAATTGCTATAACTCCCATCAAAGCTCACCTTATCATTAAATAATTTACTACTTAATATAATTCCATATTCTGCAGGTAAGGTAATATTTCCATTTTTGTAAATCACATTGACTCTCCAATTAGGGTCTACTTTATTCAACCAATTACTCAATTGACTTGATAACAAATCAGTTCCTGCAGATGACAAAGCTGTTGAGCCTGCATTGTTCAAGTCAGTCTCTGCTTGAGCAAAAAGCGGTGGTAAAAACTTCTTCAACAAAAGTAAACCAAACACTTGGCGACTGACCTCTTCCTTATCTGATTTTATTCTAGAAATAATAGGCGTAAGAGTTCCTGTTACATTACCTACTTCGGTTTGTAGTTTAGGAAAATTCAAGCCAAAGCTTATTTCTGGTGAAAAGAGATTCCCTTTAATGTACAATTCGCTTTCAGCCGTTAATGCGCGAGTTGCTGTTGCCGAAGATGAATTCGTACCTTGATTTAAATTCGAACCAACCGTCACAGCTTCCAATAGAGGTGCTGGATCTGCAACTTCAGAATTGAAAGCCACAATATCTAAACGTGCATCCAAAGGATCTCCATACCATGAAATACTTCCGCCTCTGCGAATCTGAAATGGCTTATTTATTAAATCAAAGGCTGTAAACAAATAACTACCTCGATCAACAATGTAGGTGCCAAACATATAGAAGTCGCCACTCTTGTTCATTTCCATCTTTATGTTACCAGAACCTGTGCCTTTAATCTTATCCCCTAGTATCTCATCAAATATAATTTCAACTTCCGCGTCTGTTGTAGCTTCAATATCCATTTCCAAAAGTCGGATTGGAAACTCTTCCTTCTTGCGTTCTACTTTCTTCTTAGTGGTTTTAAAATGGGCATAGCTTGGTAAGCCTGCCGCATCCCCTTCATCAATCGGTAAGAAAAACTTAGTACCGGATGTGGTTTTTGCATTTACACGAATAGATAAGTCATCAAATGGACCCGTGAAGTATGCACTACCATTTACATAACCTTGACCGTAAAATAAGTCATTGTCTTCTGGTGCCGTGTTCAGAACATGAAAGGTCTTTAATTCGTAAAGACTTAAATTAAAATTAAAATTGGAGAAATAATCATGAAATATGAATCCTTTAGCCTTTCCTACAGTATTCTTATCGTCGTAAATAGAGAAAGGTCGAAAACTCACGCGATTTTTTTCACTGAGTATACTGGCAGAGAAGCTAATGGGTACATTTAGATAATCAACAAGCACATTTGCATTCTTTAGAATCAACTCCCCTTCCATAACAGGTTTGTTAAATGAGCCCGTTATTTTCAAACTGTCTTTGGTATAGAAGTAACCGTCCATATTGCTCATAACACCTTTCAAAAACGGTTCGAATATCTTGATGTTGGTAACAGGCATATGAGCGAATAGTTTTAAATTCTCATTTTTGCTCTTATAATCTATATCTCCTTCAATCTTTAAAGAATCTAACAAGCCTTTATCAATATAAATCTTTAGATGCTGTTTACTTGAATTCGGGTAGTTCTTCGTGTATACGCTCAAGTCGCCAATTGTATCGTCTTCAACAGCAAAGTCGTAAATATTGAAATCGGATTGAAATCTATTTTGACCATCTACCAATGTATATAAAATTTTGCCATTTGAAATACCGTTCAGTTGAGGAATATCAGATTCTTTTGTAAAGTAATTGAAGGTGCTAACCTTAAATGTTTTCAGATCAATGCCTACCGTGTTTAAAGAGTTTTTACCAAGTTCTCCCCGTACAGAAATCCGTTGTCCTTGATTCACAAAATTAAAATCAACAACATTAAACTTACCAGGTGTTAAAGCGCAAAATGCATTCGAATCCAATTGCCAAATAAGCGAATCTATCTTAAATTTAGCATCTGTCATGCTGAGATAAATACTATCTTCTTTAAAAAGAAATCGTCCTTCAGATTCGATACCGATTTTAAAACCAGTATCAATTCCACTCATGTTAAAATCAATAACGTTGTCAAAAATATTCGACTCGAGGTTAATATCCCTTACTTTTAAAACTTCATTGTCGTAAAAGTCTTCAATTTTCAGAGACATAACTAAATTAGAACTTGCCTGCTTACTTGCTTTCAGGTAAAGGTCTTTTATTTCGTAATTATCGAAGGCAATGTGACTGTTGTAAAAATCGAAGGCTAACGATTGGTTACTGGAATTGTAAAAACCTTTTCCTTTACAAGGTTCAATAACCAAATTAGGTTTGTACAAGGACGTAATTTCATGAGGCTTTTTAAGATCAAAATCAAACACAAAATCCTCATTCGGCACATTGGTTTTAGGCATCTTGAAATATGCTGGAATCAATTGATGCAAAAGATGCATAATAGATATATCCAATACTTCTAAACGAAACTGACCTTTGATGCGCGCGTCCACTAAATCACTTCTCAGTTTCAGTTCTTTATTATTTTGATATTCGTATGCAGAGAGATTGATGTAAGGAATCGAAACGACAGAACCATTTCGTTTAATGATAACATCTTCTCCAATTATACTACCCTCTGCATCATCTAGGGAAAAACCAACAAAATCGAGCACAAAATTGCCTTGGATGGTTTGAGAAATCGAATCCAATCCCATTTTCTTTAAATCGGCTTGCTTTACAATGGCTTTAAAGTGAGCTTCCGGAATCTTGATATCGCTTCTAAACTCTCCATCAAATTCCATTTGAATACTTTCATCATCTATAGTAGCATGACCACCGAAGTACTCCCTACTCACTCGTCCATTTGCCGTTATGTTTCGGAAAGTGTGATTGAGTAGCTGCATTTGATCAATTTTTCCATCCACATCCATGTCGTATGAATCTCTCGACAAACCTTTACCTTTAATGTTTACATCAAATGCAACATTATCAATTTCAGCTTCAGAGATAAAATCTTGTAATGCGAAGAAATCTGTTTTTAACTTTCCACTGTAAACGGCTTTGTCTAAACCTTCCTTGTACTTGATGTTTATATCCGATTGGAAGTTTCCAATGTCCGTAAAAATGTCACCATACGTAATGAAGTCGTTGTAGAAACCAGAGAACATCCCTTTGTATTCAATAGTTCCTAAACTCGCAAAGTTAGAAGGAATATTATTCAAAGACAGATCATTAAGATCGGCATAATTGGTCCTAAACTGTTTCACATTAAAGTCGAGGATGGTGTTATCAAAGTCTGGAAGACCAGTAAGAGACCAATCTCCTCTGAACACGGTGTTGCTATACATTTTCACTTCCGTGTTCTTACCTTTAAGTTTTGTTAGAAGACCTTCACCTTCACCGTTTGCCCGAATCAGAGTATTCCAACTTTTAAGGTTATTGCTAAAGTACCATAAATCCTTACTATGAATCTGAGCATATTTGAGATTCCCTTTTAACTTTACTTTATTATTGAAGTCGTTGTAATCTTTCCAATCTTTAGTCTCCATAATAAACTCGTCTTGTATCGAGCTATGAGGAGTTAGAATACTGAGCTTACGGAATTCCAAACCACCTTCATGTATTTTGGTATCAGCAGAGATGTGATTAACTTCAAATCCACATTTCTCAATGGTTTCAAGATGTTTAACCTGAAAGTGCAAAGAATCATCCACAAGATAGAAGTCTTCAATATTTGCATTGATATTTCTAAAGCTCATGTCGTTGTAGTTAAAGTCCATGAAATCGGGACTTTCTTGATTACGACTGAAATAATCGAATCGCACATCATCAAGTTCAACATTTTCACTGAAAATGGTCCAAATCACCTTGGGTTTAGTGGTATCTCTAGGACCACCTTGAAAATAATTGATAAAGAACTCGTAGTTGTTAACACTATCGTTTTGGTGTTCGCCAAACAAAACCTTACCACCTTCAATACCAAAGTAATTGAGTTTTATTATACGCTTGTATTTGTCGTAAGTATAATCGATTTTGAGTTTTTGAAGTAAAACAAGGTATCCCCTTTCTGATCTTCAATGCCAAGATGTTCAAGAACACCAGTTTTAAAAAAGTCAATATCCACTCCAGCAACACGGACTTTACTATCCACTTCACTCGATAACCATTCAGACAATTCAGCGGCAATCCAAGTTTGAACAGGAGAACTTCTAAAAATAACGTATACCAATCCAATTGTGAAAAAAAGGAGAAGTAGAATGAATCGCGCTATTTTAGATATCTTTGTAAACAATTTACGCTTTCTGGCAAAGATACAATGCCTGCAAAGAAGTCTATACACAACATGACACAAAAACAAGACACTGTAACACTTCTAGCAATCGAATCATCATGTGATGACACTGCAGCTGCTGTTATAAGAAACTGCAAAATACTTGCCAATATTGTTTCCAGTCAAGAGATACACCAATTACATGGAGGTGTAGTTCCAGAATTAGCAAGCCGAGCACATTTGCAATACATAGTGCCAGTAGTAATGAAGGCATTAGAAACGGCAGGCATTAGCGCAGAAGAATTAGACGGAATTGCTTACACTCAAGGTCCTGGTTTAATGGGTTCCTTATTGGTTGGAAGTCATTTTGCGAAAGGTATGGCTATGGGCTTGGAGATTCCAACCATGGGCATTAACCATTTACAAGCTCATGTGGCGGCACATTATTTAGGTGAAAAGGTACCGAACTTTCCATATTTGTGTTTATTGGTATCTGGTGGTCACACGCAAATTCTATTAGTTAAATCGCACCTAGAGATGGAAATAATTGGGTCAACTTTGGACGATGCAGCGGGTGAAGCCTTCGACAAAACCGCCAAGATGTTGGGCTTAGATTACCCCGGAGGTCCTTTGGTTGACAAACTCGCAGAACAAGGCAATCCTTTGGCTTATAAGTTTCCAATTGCAAAGATTGAAGGCTACGGTTTTAGTTTCAGTGGCCTTAAAACGTCTGTCCTGTATTTTCTTCAGAAAGAGATTAAGAAAGATAAAGACTTTATTGAAAATAATTTGAACGATATCTGCGCATCAGTACGGTATACCATAGTGAAAGGGTTGTTAGATACCTTTGAACGCGCTGCATCAGATTACGGCATCAAAGATCTGTGTTTGGCAGGAGGAGTAAGTGCAAACCGATTATTGCGTAGAGAGTTGATTCAGTTGACTGAGAAGCATGGATGGAATTATTTTATACCTGCATTTGAGTATTGCACAGACAATGCTGCCATGATTGCAATTGCTGGACATTACAAGTTTATTGAGAAAGAGTTTACACCTTTGGATGCCATGCCTTATGCGCGTTGATTATCTGTTTTAGATATTGCGCAATGCTTCTACAACTGTCTTTACTTGAATCCCATTGATTTCAGAACTGCTGTAGCGGAGTTTTACTTTGTCTTTATCAGGTGTAAAATGAGGAGGATAAACAGGTCGCATTTTAGACTTGATGGTATCCGAATAATCTATAAAACGCTGCCAATTGGTTCCATTGCTTAGAACAACAGTATCGGTACAAGTTTGAGCCGCAATATGCAGAGCAAAGGTATCTGCAGAAAGAAGATGTTTAGACTCTCCTATCAGAGGCACACTTTCAGTAAGTTGAGTTTGACCCGCAAGGTTTATAAGTTTCGGGTTATTCACTGCATTTTGAATTAAAAGACAGGACTCAACAGCATTTGGACCGCCAAGTAGGATTATGGATTCGTAGTCAGGAAGAACTTCAAGAATGAGTTTGGCAAAATTGCTGTGCTGCCAGGTTTTACTTTTAGCACTTGCAATGGGAGCAATAATAAGTCTGTTTTGCTTGTTAAATGAGGGAAACTTTGGCTTGAAGGTATGGTCAATCTTTACCTTGTAAATCTTCTCGATAAGTTCCAGGTTTCTGTGGTATTCGAGAAGAATGGGAACAGAGCTTTTAATTGAATTGGTAAGTATTTGGTCGGTGATATCAAGATTGCTAAAATAGGCATGGTGGCTCCTATCCCAAGCAATTCGCCTGCTGGCGTCGGATGCGAGTAAGAGCAAATCATCTTGTTTGAAATTTCGGGTGAACAAGGTGGTAAAAGCAAGAGCAGGATTAACACTTCTAAGTTCTGCGTACATGTCATGACGGTAATCTATGGAATTCCATTTGCTCTTATCGATGTAAATATATGCATCGGCAAAGTCGTACCAAGCTTCAATAATTGGTTGAAGCACTTTATTACAGACAAAAGTAATGGGGCGTTCGGCGTGTTCTTCAATATGAGGAATAACGTGTTGCCAAATAAAGAAATCGCCAATATCGTCGCACTTGATGATAAGTGTACCTTTCTTGGCTTCTGATTGCTGGGGAAGAGAATGGATATACTCAATCTCTGTTTTTAGAAAGGCATTGAGGTCTTTTGCGAGATTTCTTTGCTTGAGACTTTGATTGAGGGAAGAAAGGAACAGGTTAATACGGTTAAGCATATACAATTGAAGTGGGCACTACAAGTTTATACTTAAAAACGGGAATGAAATAAAACGCTTAAACCTTACGATTTAAAGAATCTCTTGGCGTACTTCAAGTCACCTTCGGCATTGAAGACGGAGATGATGTACATACCAGCTTCCTCGAATTCAATGTTTAGAGTAGATTCAGTATTTGTGTTCTTGTTCAACAACAAGTCGGCCGGTGATATCGGTTACTTTGGCCATAAAGGGTTTACTTAAATCATCGGTAACAGTGATTCTGAGTTCATCAATAACAGGATTGGGGTAAGTTTTGATACTGGCATTGGCAAGGCGTTCGGCTTTTTGAACATCGGATCTGTTTTTAATGTCCTTTAAATAATCACGCATAGTAAGTATAGTGGTGTCTATCACCTCAAGGGTTTCTTTATTTCGTATTTTGTGAAATGAAGCACCTGATCGTCCAACTGAATGTATTTGTGATGATACATGGTTACCTTGAGAAATGATGCTTTAGTATCTATATCTTCGTGTCTTTGATTGACCTTTAAATGTCAAATCTGATAAGACCACATCGGCATAACCTTAGCTTTGATAATGAATGATTTCACTTTAACATACTTATAATCTTGTTCTGTGTAATAAGAATCACTGCGCCAAAACAAATAAAGATTAGTATCTTGAATGATTGAACTATCGTAATTGTATAATTCTTGTTTTGACAATTCATACAATTGTTTTGTTTGTTCATCATTATTATAACAAAGGAATATATATCATCAGGAATAATCTTTTCCGCTTTCATCAATGACTTGAATATGATCTTTAACATAATCCCTCATACAAGCCTTGGATTCAAAACTAGATACGATTAGAGACAGAATAATACAATAAAAGATGGAGTGTGTAGATTTTCGTTTTCATAATGGATAAATTAATTGTTAATGTTTCAAATGCTGAAATCTTATTACGATTTAAAGAACTTCTTGGCGTACTTCAAGTCACCTTCGGCATTGAAGACGGAGATGATGTACATACCAGCCTCTTCGAATTCAATGTTAAGAGTAGATTCCGTATTTGTAAGTTCTTGTTCAACAACAAGTCGGCCGGGTGATATCGGTTACTTTGGCCATAAAGGGTTTACTTAAATCATCGGTAACAGTGATTTTGAGTTCATCAATAACAGGATTGGGGTAAGTTTTGATGCTGGCATTGGCGAGGCGTTCGGCTTTTTGAACATCGGATTCATTCTTGAGGTCCTTTAGGTAATCACTCATAGTAAGTATAGTGGTGTCTTTTACTTCAACTGTTTCTTTTATTTCGTATTTTGTAAAATGCAAGACTTGGTCATCCAATTGAATAAATTTGTTGTGGTACATAGTAATTTTGAGAAGAGGAACTTTTAACTCCATCCAATCATCTGTTGAAGGAACTCGTTTACTTATAAAATTAAATTCAGATATCTTAACATCTGCATACCCTTTAGCTTTGACAATATAATACATTGTAGGATTGGATCTATATCTACTATAATAACCACTCCAGAATTGAAAGTTATTTGTATCATTTGTGACACTACTGTCATAATTATACAACCTTGGTTTACTTAGTAGAATTGTATCTAATTCATGATATACTGTTAATATTTGGGCATCAGGAATATTGACCCCATTTTCATCGACCACTTGAGCTTGCCCAATTAACCATATAGGACAAGCAATGCTATTGGCACCGAGACTTAAAAATAAAAGGATTAAAAGAGTGTGTAAAGTAGATTTTGTTTTCATAAGGAAAGAGATTTTCGTGGATTTCTAATTAACGTCAAAGTTATTCTTTTATTGTTCTAAAAATCATAAAATAATTCGTCTAGTTTCCATAATGAACAAATGTAACAATTGTTGTATCTGTATCCGATTGGTACATGTTTTCCCTGTCGTAATACAAAATTGAATCCTGATCTTCTTCAAATTGAACAAGCGGACTTGTGAGTGTATGACTCAATGGATAAACCACTTCATCAATTACTTCAACTTCCTTCATACAGCCGGTAAGTCCGGAAACAGAATGGAGAGTAATACGACATTTAAAAAAAGCAATTTTCTGTTTTGAAACCCGGAGCTTAACTTGGATGGAAGTCCAAACCGGCTGTTTGATATATATAAAAAGAATGAGTTCATGATGGTAAGGGGTTAAGATGTGAAAGAACGCTTATTGATTCACGTGCACAGTATCAATTCGCTTCTACTTATATAGACGCATTTAAGTTTTAGAATGCTGCAAAATTCCTATCGATTTTCATCTTTATCACCCGCTAAGCCTTGTGAAACTTGACAATATGATGACATTTTATTTTATTTAATCAAGTATCTTTGAATTAACTTTTATGAAAAACTACTACATTCTGCTTCTTATTTTTCTGTATAGTATACATGCAGAAGCTACTCGTCCAACGGTGCATGCGAGTAATTTACAAGCAATAGGTAAAGATTGTAAAACCTTGACATTATCGTGGACCAATGGAAATGGTATGGGCAGAATGGTAATAGCAAGTGAAGACAGTTTAATTAAGTTCACGCCTCAAGACAGTTTTATCTATAATTACAATAGTCAGTTTGGATCCAGTGTTAAGTATAACGAAGGAGCTTATATTGTTTTTAATGGAGTGTCTAATTCCGTTTTTATTACCAACTTAAAACAAAACACAAAATACTACTTCACCGTCATTGAGCATGATAACAATGGAGTTTATACTCAGTATTATTCAAACTCTGCTCCTTCGATAAAGGATAGCACTTATCACATTGAAATGGATTTTTCAGTAACTGTTCACGACAGTTGCGAGAGGAAGAACAGTTATACATTTACTAACAATTCTGTGTCGAATATTCCTAATACCACCTACTTTTATACATACGACCAAGACAGTAGTTTTCTATCTAACTTTACTACTAGCTTAAATGGTTTTGGTTATAAAGTTGTTTATCTGAAAGCAAATCATGCTGCTTTAGGATGTCCAAATGAAGTTTCCAAACAAGTTTTAGTATTTAGAAATAGAAATCTAAAACTCGATTTCTCAAAGCTCAAGGATTCAATTCAATTTTATCCTGGAAACTACTTTGAAATGAAAACCCAATTTCTTAGTATCTCTCCTTACCCACATGGTATTCTATACAAATGGTGGACCGGAGATGGAGATTCATCTACCTTTCCAGTTTTAAAGAAAACATATAATACAGAAGGACGATATCGCATAGTTCTAGAAACAACAGTAACAAGAGCATCTCAACGTACCAATTGTAAAGACACTTTAAGCCTTTATGTTGAAGTGCTGCACGATGCCTTCCTTAACTTTGAAATAAATGCTAGTGAACAAACCCTCGATAGCAACCTCTTTGAATTCTCTAACATAGACTCCACTGTTACAAGTCAGACTTGGACTTTCGGCGATGGCACTTCTGCATTTGATCAAGAAGTCTCCCACTCCTATTCAGATACCGGTGAATTCGATGTTTCCTTATTTGTGGAAACCAATTATGGATATTCAGGTACAAAATGGTCAGTAGTTCGTGTGCTTCCAAACAAAGTGGAAGACAGTGTGTTCAGTGTTACAAGTATAAAGAGTCTTGCTTTACACGTTTACCCAAATCCAAACAAAGGCTTGGTGTATTTTGAAAATTCAAGTCGTAATGACATTGATGCAATTCGAATTTACGATACTGCAGGCAAACTTGTGTTTGAAGAATTGAATCCTCAATCAAAAGAACCAATCCATCTAGAAACCCTAAACAATGGTGTATACACTATTCAATTGGTAGATGATACAGGAAAACTGTATACTTCAAAACTTCAGATACAATCGAATCCTAAATAAACTTAAGGTCTCTCGTATTTATCCGCCGATTAGTTTTTTAATCTTCTCTTCGGCATCTGCTTTCTTCTGACGTTCCTTTTCTATTACTTCAGGCTTGGCATTCGCTACAAACTTTTCATTGTTTAACTTGGCCTCAACCGATTTCAAGAATCCTCTTAAGTAAGCTATTTCCTCTTCGTTCTTTTTCTTCTCTGCTTCCACATCAATTGCCTCTTCGAATGGAATGAAAAACTCGTCGGTGCCGTGTAACTGACTGATGCATTTTTCAGGTTTGTCTGTGTTGTAGGAGATTGATGAAATATTAGCGAGTTTTTTAATAATCCCTTCCCATGTTTGATAAGAGGCAGTTTGTTCGGTCTTAACAATTACTTCAAGTTCTAATTTAGGAGACATGCCTTTGCCGTTGCGAATTGTACGAATCTCGCTAACCAAGCCCAAGGCATTATCATTCATAACGTGAACATTGTCCTTAGCCTTTGGATATTCAGAAACAAGAATCGGTTTTTCGGGAGTTCCATTGTGTATGGCGTGAAACAATTCCTCAGTAATAAACGGCATAAACGGATGCAGTAATTTCAAGACATTTTCAAAATGCATCTTGGCTTCGCCGGCTGCTTTTGATGAAATAGGATCGCCATAACTTGGCTTAATCATTTCTAAGTACAAGGAACAGAAATCATCCCAAATCAATTTATAAGTAGCCATTAAAGCTTCACTGATTTTATAGTCTTGAAAGCTTTCATGTATACCATTACAAGACACTTGAAAACGTGAACTAAACCAATCAGAGGCCAATTGATTTGATGCTTTCACTTCTTCAGATAAGGTATCATCTGCTACCGTTTCCCAACCAGAAATCAATCGGTAGGCATTCCATATTTTATTGCAAAAGTTACGTCCTTGTTCAACTTGTGCTTCATCGTACAGAATATCATTTCCAGCAGGAGAAGACAATAGCATGCCCATTCGCGTGCCATCAGCTCCATATTTTTCGAGAAGTTCAAACAAATCGGGACTGTTACCCAACTGCTTGCTCATTTTTCTTCTTTGCTTGTCTCTTACTATTCCTGTGAAGTACACATTGCTAAACGGTTTCTTGCCTTTAAAGGCATATCCAGCCATTATCATACGAGCTACCCAGAAGAAAATAATATCAGGACCAGTTACCAAGTCGTTGGTTGGGTAGTAGTATTCGAAGTCTTTCTTCTCGCCTTCTTTAAATCCGTCGAAGACTGAAATTGGCCATAACCAACTGCTAAACCAAGTATCCAATACATCATTGTCTTGAGACAAATCCTTTAACTCAATGTTGCTGTTTAATTTCTTAAACTCGGTAAGTGCTTGTTCTTCAGTTTCAGCAACCACCATTTCACCTTCTTTGCTGTACCAAGCAGGAATTCGATGTCCCCACCACAATTGACGACTGATGTTCCAATCTTTAATATTGTCTAACCAGTGTTTATAGACATTCTTAAACTTAGCAGGATGAAACTTTATTTCGCCATCCATTACAGATGACAGCACTTCAGGATGCAGTTTCATAAACTCTTGCATGTTTACAAACCACTGTGTGGAGATTTTCTTTTCTATAACCGCGTTGGTGCGCTCACTGTGTCCAAGGGTATTCTTAATTTGTTCTGTTTTAAGCAACAAACCTTGAGTGTCTAGGTCTTTAACAATTTGTTTTCGGCATGCAAAGCGATCCATACCCACATAAGCACCGGCGCGCTCGTGAATCTTACCATCATCGGTTAAGACATCAATTGCTTCAAGCTTGTGTTTCTCACCAATGTTGTAATCGTTTTCATCGTGGGCAGGTGTAACTTTTAAACAACCAGTTCCAAATTCAATATCGATATAGGTATCAGCAATGATAGGAACTTCGCGATTTACAATAGGAACAATTACTGTTTTACCAATTAAGTTCTGGTATCGAGTATCATCGGGATGTACACAAATGGCCACGTCACCCATCACGGTTTCAGGACGAGTGGTTGCAATTGTCAGTCCGGGTTCTGAAGTGCCGGTACTTTTAATTGTTTCATCCGAAAACGGATACGTTACATAAAAAAGTTGTGCGTTGTTTTCTTTGTGAATCACTTCTTCATCGCTGAGGGTAGTTTTGCCATCGGGATCCCAATTTACCATTTTAGTGCCTCTGTAAATCAGACCGTCTTTGTACATCTTTACGAAAACTTGAATAACTGCTTCACTCAGGGAGTCTTCCATAGTAAAGCGCGTGCGTTTCCAATCGCAACTGGCGCCTAGTTTATGAAGTTGGGATAGAATAATTCCACCGTATTTTTCTTTCCATTCCCAGGCATAAGAAAGGAATTCATCGCGACTTATATCTTTTTTAGCAATCCCTTTTTCGGCCAACATCTTAACCACTTTTGCTTCGGTGGCAATACTAGCGTGATCGGTACCGGGCACCCAGCACGCATTCTTTCCTTCCATTCGCGCTTTGCGAATAAGAATATCTTGAATGGTGTTGTTGAGCATGTGACCCATGTGCAAGACACCTGTCACGTTAGGTGGTGGAATCACGATTGTAAAGGGTTCGCGCTGATCAGGGACAGAATCAAAATAACCATTCTCATTCCAAAACGAATACCATTTGTCTTCTACTTCTTGTGGGTTGTAATGTTTATCTAATTCCATGCCGTGCAAAAATAAGATAAATTTTCAGTGATAAGAAGCCTCAGTCTTGCCTTTTTTCAACTATAAATTAAACATGTACAAAGATTTATAAATCCTCTTTGCTGATAAAGTTTTTGTATTTTTGTCCAGGAAATTTATGTCAGACATTAATTCAATACGACTCAATAAATTTATAAGTGAAAGTGGTGTGTGTTCTCGACGCGAAGCCGATAAATACATTGCCAATGGTCATGTGTTTATTAACGGAGTGCGCGCTAAGGTTGGCGATCAAGTGCGATACGGTGATCGAGTGCGAGTTAATGGACAAGAGTTAGAACCTCGAAAAGGTGAAGACATCGTTTTCATTGCCTTAAACAAACCCGTTGGCATCACATCAACGACTGAAGAAGGTGTGCGCGACAACATCATACGCTTTGTGAATCACAGTAAACGTATTTTTCCGATTGGTCGTTTGGACAAAGATTCACAGGGACTGATTTTCTTGACTAATAATGGTGATTGGGTAAACAAGATACTTCGAGCGGGTAATCAACACGAAAAGGAATACGTGGTGACAGTGGATAAACCTTTGACAGACCAAGTGATACAAGGCATGGCCAATGGTGTACCAATGCTGGGAAAGATTACTCGCAAGTGCCAAGTAACTAAAGAGAGCAGTAGCAGTTTTCGCATTGTTCTCGTTCAGGGATTAAACCGTCAAATCAGAAGAATGTGTGAGCATTTTGGATATGAAGTACTGAAGTTGGAACGCGTGCGCATCATGGGAATTACACTGAAAGGTTTACCCTTAGGGGATTGGCGTGATTTAACTGAAAAAGAGATGCAGGGTATATTAGAAGCCATTAAAGATTCGCGTTCAGAAATCAACAAAAAGAAACCAAGCAATCCTGGCGTAACGGGTAAGCCGAAGTCGAAATTCTATGGAAAGGACAAGGCAAAAACAGGAAATAAACCAGGAGAAAAGAGCAAGAGTTTTAATTCAAAACACAAGCCCAAGACAGAAGCAAAACGCGGCAGCAAACCAACGCGTAAGACAGGAGGCCGCAGGGGGCGTTAATCAGAGAAACTTCTTTTTACATCTAATATCTAAAAGATATAAAGAAAAGCAATTTTATGTCTGAGCAATAAGACGTAATATTGCTTTACCGACTATCATGAAAACTGTATTCTTAACGCTTATACTTTTGCTTGGATTTGAAGCAAGTGCCACGCATTGGTTGACTTATTATATTTACACCGAAAGCGAATACATTCAAGGACCTTGGAAACAAGCGAACACGATTGAAAAGTACAAATCAAAGTATTTACAAGCCACTCCTCATGAAGGTTTATTCGGGACAGGTGAACAAGATTTCCTAAATCAGATATTAAACGACTTAAGAAAAGTAAAGCCAAGTCGATACAAACAAGACATTCGTTTAGACTCAAAAAATGACACTGTATTAATTCGTATTGCTGGACCTATTCAAAATAAGGAAAGTTTGTTTAATGAAATGACAGCTTCGTATACGGCAAATGGGTACAATGTTGTGCAATTCGATATCAACGACAGCATTTATTTAAAAACATGGAAGGACTTAACACTTCCATATATGGATTTAGTTGACTTGATCCACACCGACACCAATCAAAATCAAATAGACAATGAACTTGAATTTGATTCTATTGACTTAGAGAATCCGAGTATTCAAGAAAAGGAAACCCTTAAGAACGAGCGATTAGCTTGGTATACCAAGATATCCATTGGCTTAAATATTTTGTTAATCCTCTATCTTTTATTTAAAAATATAATTCGCCCACATGTTAAAGACTAAATCCCTTTTATTTTACGCCCTTGTATTACTTCTTATTGGTTCTTGCAATTCAGGAAACAAAACAAACGTCAAGCAATCAAGATCAGACACAGAAACAAGTGATTCAGTAAAAACCTTACTTCAAGATGAACTGAATGCCAAAAAAGCAAATTGGGCTGCTAAGGCAAGTGAAGAGAAGAAACGCATTTATGCTGAAGGTATTGCTGCAGTTGAGAATTCTGGCATCTTGCAAACAGCCGTGCAAGTTGGAGACACGGCTCCTAACTTTACTTTAAACACGATTACAAATAAAGAGCTTACCTTATACGATGCACTAATGGAAGGACCAGTTGTATTAACTTGGTACCGAGGCGGATGGTGTCCGTATTGCAACATGACCTTACATCGCTTGCAAGAGGAGTTGCCATATATTCAAGCAGAAGGAGCAAGTTTGATTGCACTATCACCAGAGCGCATGGAAGACATGTCGGCTACTCAAGACAAACATCAGTTGACCTTTGACGTTGCGAGTGATATAGGCAATAAGGTGGGCAAACAATTTGGAATTGTTTTTAAGTTAACAGATGAAGTTGCTAAAATTTACCAAGAGAACTTCGACCTGCACACATACAACGGTGATGAAAGTGATGAATTGCCACTAGCTGCCACCTATATCATTGGCAAAAATAGAGTTGTTCAATACGCTTTCCTAAATGCAGATTACAGAAACCGAGCTGAACCTTTCGAGATTGTTGAAGAATTAAAATTGTTGAGAAAAAAGAAATAGCGAGATGTTACTGATCAAGTATATGAAAACACTGGTATTACTTCTTACCTTAAGTACACTTACACAAACCCTACAAGCCTATTCCATAAAAACAGTTTATAAGAATTCAAGTGATTCGTCTGTGAATTGTTATACAGTTTTGGTTCCGGAGACCAAGCAAGTTCGTGGACTCTTAATTCGCGATTACTCTAGTCTTCCTCCTTATCAAGATTCTGCAAAGTTTCGCTTGGACGAATTAGTAGATGGCAAGGGTATAGTGATCGCATATGTTGTAAGTTCGACATATTTTCCAGAGCTGTTTTACCACGACACAGTTGTGCATGTGTTGGATGAGATTGTAGAAGAAATACTTGTTAAGTACAAAATACCTAGACAGAATATTTTTACAGGCGGAATTTCATCTAGTGGAACTCGCGCCTTGCGATACGCACAATATTGCGAGCAAGGTAAATCCAAATACAAGCACAAAGTAAAGGCAGTGTTTGTGGTAGATTCTCCATTAGATTTAGAACGGTTTTACTGGTCGGCGGTACGAAATGAAAAGAGTTTTACCGATGGCATGTTGTGGGAAGCGAAGTTGATGCAAACTGTATTTCCTTATCAAATGGGAGGAACACCAGTAGAAAAGTTAGATGCATATCGATCCGCATCCGTTTTTTCAGCTAGCGACAGTACTGGTGGGAATGCTGTTCATTACAAGAATTTACCAATACTTATTTTTCATGAGCCAGATATTGACTGGTGGATGAATGAAAGAGGCGCAGGATATTACGACATCAACTCCATCGACTTGGTTGGTTTTGCCTTAAAACTTAAACAACTGGGGAATGAGCAGGTAATTGTAAAGACAACAACGGGAAAAGGATTTGACAAAACGGACAACGCAAATGCCATTCGTGGACTATTGTAGATGAAGCTTTTTAATGGAATGGTTGGAATCGTATATGGATAAATAAACAAATTAAAACATGGAAGAAAACGAATTAAAAGGAGTAGCAGCACAACTCCGAAAACCAGAAGGTGAATACGCCCTTCAAATTGCAGAGCGCATGAACACAGGCAACGCTTTAATGAATTTAAACACCATCAAGTCGCTGCCTTTAAAAGAAAATCAAACCGTAGTTGAGATTGGAATGGGCAATGGTTTGTTTGTTAAATATGTGTTAGAGCTTGCCGAAAACATTTCGTATTTCGGTTGTGACTACTCGCCAGAGATGGTTGACGAATCGTGTAGAATTAATGCCGAACAGATCAAAGCTGGGTCAGTCAAATTTATACATACACATGCCCATGCTCTCCCCTTTGCTGAGTCGAGTGTAGACTGCATATTCACAGTAAACACTTTGTATTTCTGGGACGATTACAGCAAAGTATTTAATGAATTAAAACGGGTATTAAGGAAAGAAGGCGTTTTAACACTATCCATTCGACCGCGAAGCAGCATGGAGAAATATCCATTTACCCAATATGGATTCAGATTATTTAGCAAGGAAGAAGCCTTTGAATTATTGGAAGAACACGGATGGACTGTGTTAGACTTTCAAGAAATAGAGGAAGACGATCAAGACATTTTGGGCGTAAAACGTCCAAAAGAAACCTTGATTATTCGCTCGCAAATTAAGTAAATATCAAAAAGTAAAACAGTAGGACCTCTCTCCTATTAATTACATTTTTGTAGAGGACTTAATTAATGACGATTTTTCTGTGGCAAGCTCATAAAAGGAAAGTATATTTGCCAATTCGATTGGAAGAGCAATTCTCTGAGCACATCAATACCAATAACTATTAAACTGTATTTAAGCGTGTTCAGTTTTTCTACTTGTGAAGAATGAATTCCAACAGAAGGATAAGAATGCGAATATTAAACTACATCAGAGAAAAAGCAAAAAGTCATTACGAGACCTTTGAACATTCTAATCTCAAGTTGAATGTGTTAAACGCTCTGCCGTTTTGGATTGGTGCTTTTGTTACGGGATTAGTGGCGGTGATGTATGCGGAATTGTTTTCACTTGCCGAGAAAGGCACACATTACATTTATCAAAACGAGAAGTGGATGTTTTTCATCATCACACCATTTTGTTTTGCAATAGCCTGGTTTCTTGTTACAAAATACGCGCCTTACGCAAGAGGAAGCGGAATACCCCAAGTCAGTGCTTCAATCGACTTATCTACTCCTGTTCACCATTTAAAAGTAAACAAGCTTTTAAGTCTGCGCATTATTCTAGTAAAAATCAGTTCCAGTTTAATCATGATCTTTGGAGGTGGAGTAATTGGTAGAGAGGGACCGACTATACAAATATCTGCAGCCATCTTTAAGAAGATCAACGATTGGTTGCCGGCATGGTATCCAAAGATATCGAAGCGAAACATGATCATAACGGGAGCAGCGGCAGGATTAGCATCTGCATTCAACACGCCTTTGGGAGGAATTGTATTTGCGATTGAAGAACTGACCAAGACACATATTCGTTTTTTCAAATCAGCACTGCTTACGGGTGTAATCATAGCGGGTTTAACAGCCTTGAATTTATTCGGACCCTATCTATACATTGGTTATCCCAAGTTAGACCGCATAGCGTATGGAATCGTGTTTGCGGTAATGGTAGTGGCTTTGTTTTCGGGTTTGGCTGGAAGTGGAATGGGACAGATTATATTGTGGATTTTCAAAAAGAAAAAAGTCTTGAAGAAGAAATCGAGCCAGGTGATGTATGTGCTTGCTTGCGGATTAATTATTGCAGCCTTAGCCTATTTTATTGACGGCCGTGTATTTGGTTCGGGAAAAGACATTGTGGTGAATGCCTTATTCACGGACAACAAGGAAGCTCCGTGGTATTTACCAATCTTGAGAATAGTAGGACCAATAGTTTCATTTTCTACAGGCATATCAGGAGGAATCTTTGCACCATCATTAAGTGCGGGCGCGAGTGTTGGAGCATTTATCTCATCTTGGTTTGACCACACAGATGCGGAGGCGAACTTGATTATACTTTGCGGGATGGTTGGGTTCTTAACTGGCATCACTAGAAGTCCATTTACCTCGTCGATACTGGTTATCGAGATGGCGAATTGTCACAACATCATCTTCAATTTAATGTTGACAGCCTTAATAGCGAACATTATATCTAACTTAGTGAGCAGGCGTTCATTTTACGACAACTTAAAGGTGCAGTACATCTCCGAGGTCACTGCCGACGATCCACCGGGCACTAAGCAGGTAGGCGAAGAGGAGAAGAAGATGGACAAGGAGATGGAATAACCTGCTGTGATGTGCATGATGTGTGTGATGAGTGGGAAATTGCAGCCTAATGTTTGTTGCAGCAGAGGGTTAATTGCAGCCACTTGTCTTGACTGTGATGAGCATGATTAATGTGATTTATGGGAAATTGCAGCCTAATGTTTGTTGCAGCAGAGGGTTAATTGCAGCAGAGTGTTTGTTGCAGCTTATATAGTTGGGACGTAATTAAGAGGGCTTTATGGTCTGAACTTTTTGTTTTCTAGTCGGTGGAATCTTAGACGGGGTTCGCCGAAATTAATGAGTAAACCTATTTGAAGGTTATACACTTCTAGGTAGTTAATAGCTTGAGCCAAGTGAGTTGGTTCGAGTTTAATCACAGCTTTAATCTCCACTGAAATTTTTCCTTCCACAAGGAAGTCAACTCGTCTTGTTCCAATTTGGAGGTCCTTGTACATGACTGGCATTGTGAATTCTCTGACCGCTTCAATATTTGCCCGTTCCAGTTCTAAAGCCAATGCTCGTTGGTAGATGACTTCTTGGAAGCCATTTTTAAGTGTTTGGTGAACAATCATGGACGCACCAATAATTTCAGAAGTTAGTTTGGAGTATTTGTAGTTTTCATTAATCATAATAAGGTTATTAATAGTTTATAGTTTGAGTATTTTAAAAGAATAAAAAGCCCTGTATCAGAGACTTCTTCTATGCTTCAATCACGATACAGGGTTAAGGTTAGCTGATTTTTAGTTTTCATGGCTTACGAATTTGATTCGGGGTCTCTATCATCGATTGGCTCGACATCAAGCTCCTCCTTAGGTTCGAGTTCAGCGTTTACTGTGCTGTAGCCACCTGTTTCTACCTTAATGTCAGTGATGAGTTGAGTTTGGTAGTTTGGTGCGCTGAGTTGCAGGGAGTAAATGCCAGCAGTGAGTGGACCGATATTGAAGTTGGCCGATTCGTCTGTAGAGGTAGACTGACCGGTTTCTACAATTTCGACCAGGAGGTTCGGAATTTGGAGTTTAGTATCTTTACTCAAAACTGATCCTTTAATTCCCGCCCAATTAGTACCTCCAATGAAGCCTAAGTTCGTTTTGAAGACGAATAGTCTGCGTACACTTGGATTGTCTTTGAAGATAATTTTACCATCCCTGAACATATTGATTAGATCCGTATACAGTTTATTATGACTTTCTGCCACTTCTATTGTAAAATCAGAACGATTTTTTAGTGTCTCAAGGTATTCACCATAAAGCTTGTCATATTCTAAGATCAGATTCTTAAATTCTTGCTCATACTCGGGTGGCATGTTGTTATTGAGCACAAGAATTGATTTGTATTCTGTAATAAACTCAGAGGCAGATTGCATAAACTTTTGAATGATATCATATTGATTTCTTATCACTTTCGGATACAAATCATGACCAATTAGCGATATCATAGATTCGCGTTCTATCTTGTCTTTGAAAGCCTCTATCAAATGACTTTTAACTTTAAGCCAAGCGCTAGTGCACTCTTTAATCTTCTTCAGAAGTTTGTGACGCAAGATTTCACGCAGTGCGGAGCGGCCACTATTATCTGGCATTCTTCGCACCTTAATGATTTCTTCTTTACGCTCCTGAATATATTCAGGTGTGTACAAAGGTTTAAACTTGTTGAATTCGTCGATGTGTTGAGAGCAAGTTTCCCATCCCAACTTGCAGGCGGCAATTAATTCGTGGCGCGTGCAATTAAATTTTGTTAATGACATGATATAATAATTAATGATTGAAATGTTGAGTAATACTTTCCCTTATCACGCTATTGGAAGAAATAATTAAAGCGATCAAAAAGCTCGAAAAGTTTGGATTGTTTAACTTATAGAGATGAAGGGAAATTCGAAGTTGTCCACTACGGGGTGTTCGTTTAATACTATAGAGGAGAGGTTGATCAGGTTTTAATTTATAGTAAATATGATGGAAACGAATTATCAAATGAGTTTTCGGCTCAATCTCTCTATTAGACTTATTCAAAGAAATCAGGGCACGAATAGAATAAGTTTGTTTCTTTATGATTTTAAAGGGATTCTTAAACAAGAAAGCAGTATTCTGGTTGACGAATAAATTAATCGAATTTATGCAACGACTAGGATGTTTAATCCCACGACTTAGGTGGCTGATGCCTTGACTTAGATGGTAAATGCCATGACTTAAATTTCTGATTCCACGACTTGGATGTCTGATGCCACGACTTAGATTTCCAATTTGATGACTTAAATGGATGATGTGATAACTTAGATGGTTAATAACTCGACTTAAATGGCCAATGCCATGACATGGTTGGCTGATGTCACGACTTAGATTGCTGATACCATGACTCAGATTGCAGATGTCATGACTTAGACAGCTGATGTCATGAACTAGATGGCTAATGCCACGACTTAGATGGTTAATGCCGCGACTTAGAGAGCTAATATTACGACTGAGATGGCTAATGTTACGACTAAGAGAGCTAATGTCATGACCTAGATGGCTATTGTCACGACTGAGATAGCTGATAATAAAAGTAAGATGAATTTGTGCTTTAGTTCGAAAAAAGATCGAAAAAACTCTAACGCACTGATTATCAAGGCTAGTAAAACTAGCATTGAAAACATGGGATTGAAGAGGGTTAAAATATCTCATAATTGATAAAAATTGCTTGAGAATGTGCAAAAAGTGACCAAAAAAGACTACAGTTTGGGCACACCTCACGGTTTTTATCAAAGTTCGAAAAAGGGGATTCTGAAAACAATAGTTATTTAATAACCGGTAGGTTTTTCTTAATAACCGGTCGTTTTTTCCAATAACCGGTAAGTTTTTGAAAAAAAAGAGACCCAAAAAAGGGCTAAAAATGACCCAAATCTACTTAACATTGGAGTGGAATGTTAAAAGAACGTCAGATTTTAAAAAAAGGATAAAAAAACACATTTTTTTAGCCTCTAAAATGACCCGTTTTTAACTACATGACTGAAAGACTAAATTATTGGGATGCTGAGAAGCGAATTGGATGTACTTATTTTCGTTTTCAATATTGTCTGAACTTGGATTCTTGAGATCCTCCAGAGGCGGACACGTTTTTGAGATTAACGAGAAATTTAAGCAGCATTATCTCTTTAATCTTTAATATCTCTCCAATACCAAGTTCAGACGATTACAGAACGGATGCAAACTTCACGTACATATAAATAGGTAATTTGAAGAAATACTTCCCTGAAAATTTGTATTAGTTGGTTTGAAGTTCTTAATTGCGTAGGAATTGCACACAAACGGCTGAAACACTTAAAACAGATAACATCTTTTGATAAGGAATCATCCATATATTGTGTGAGGAGATGGATTGGAGAGGTAAAGTGAGGTTATGTGTGAGTTATAGCCAATGGTACCTAATGTGAGAACTTAATCAAAAACTCTGAACGCTTTTAGGAAGAAAAAATTAAAAAATGAAAAGTAGAATATATAATAAATTATTATTACAGTATGCATATTTAATTTTGATATTTCTTACTTGTTGCAATAATAATCTTCAAATGAATGAACAATGCTCAAAATTTGAGAATGAAATATATCAAAATATACAAATAGATAGTGCTTCAAGTAGAGAAGTTTTAGAATTTCAAAAATACTTATTTACAACTTTTGATGAAAGCTCAATCAAGGGGTTAAATAATGAAGCATATCTCTTGCAATTTTATTCTTCGCATGGTTATGGGGAGTCAGTAAAATTCGAGAAAAAAAATGGAGGTGGTTTGGTATCTATAAAATGTAAAAACAAAAAGGATATTTTTGAAGATTGTTTTGATTATCAAATAAAAATTAGTAGCGAGGAATGGGACATACTAGAGAAGATGATTTATGAGTTTAATTTTTGGGTTGCTGATGATTTTGGAGTGAAAAGAGTTGTATTAGATGGATCTGCATATTTATTGGAAGGAAATAGGCCAGAGGCTAAAAAATGCAATAAAAAAATTTATAAATTAGTTAGTCGGATTTCACCCCAATATGATAAAATGGGTGCTTTGTGTAATAATATTCTAGAATATGCATATCAATTAGAGTTCAAATACCAACAGAATCGATAAACAACATTAGAGTTTTACAGAAATAAGATATTGAGTGAATAGACTGATAACCACAGGCTATAACAAAGGCTTAGCGCAATTGGAGCATGCATGCCGAACACCAGTTGCGCCAACTGCGCAAAGCCTCGAACGTTATACATAATATAAAATGACCAGACCGATTAGCGAACTGACATATAAAATAGTAGCGTTTCCTGAAATTCAACAGGTTGACACCAACGAGAGCATTGATTGGGCAATGGAAATGATGGAACTCGGATATGAAAGCCCGACTTTATACATGCTCGCTAGTTTCAACAAGCCAACAAATTACTCCGAAGTAATTAACTACGTGACGAACACAGTAAAGGAGCTTGGACTTGAAATGAAAAGCGGTGATAATGCAGTTTTAAGTTATGCCAGTTACTACATTCATCAAATCGCCAAAGGACAAAATGTGAGAGAGAATTTGACTGAACTCTACAAGTTTTGTCAAATGAGAGATTTTGAAGACCTAGTTTACGACTTCTATCTTCTTTATTGGGCTTGGGACGACCTTGACTATGGAGACAACGAGTACAATCATTATTGGGACGAAGCGAGAAGAGCGAACATTGAACAGATTGTAATTGATATAGCGAAAAAGTGGATTGAAAAACAAAAACACTATGCACAACACCGCATATAGCTTATGGCGGGTAAACGGCTGCCAGCAAGCTTTTCGCTCCATAGCCAGCTTTCGTTTCGGTGGACAGGAAAGTGCTTCGAAAGCCGCCACAAGCTATATACTAAACGTTATAGCCTAGTGCAAGGCTTGGTTATTCCGATATTCATCAATAGAATTAGAACACTTGTTTTCAATATAAATTAAAGTTATATATAAATTTATTAACTTTGTACTAAATACCAACTGTGTTATATATTTATGGATGGAGATTCTTTTTTTATTCTAATGAAGGAAACGAACCTATTCATATTCACGCTCAAAAAGGAGACATAGAATGTAAATTTTGGATACTAGAAGATGAAGTGGATATTAAAGAAGCTTTTGCGTACAACCTAACGCACGCAGCACAAAAAGAGGTCAGGAAAATAATTTTTCAGGATTTTTGACATAATCGTTCAAGCCTGGGAAACTTTTTTTAATAAATAAACCATGATAGAAACTCATACCATACAAGACATCACATTTGAAGAGGATATGCTGACTTTATTAATTGACGGAAGAAAAGTAAGCGTCATACTAGAGGAAGTATCTCCTAGATTGAAAGCCGCCAATAATATGGAAAGAAGTATTTATACTGTTTCTCCTTCGGGATATGGTATTCATTGGCCACTTATAGACGAGGATTTGTCTATAGAAGCTATTCTCAAGAAATTAGGAAAACAATGATCTTGCACACAGCGCAACAAGCTATAACATAGGCTTAGCACACATTGGCGCATGTATGTGGAATACCAGTTTAGTTGTGCCAACATTGCCAGGTTAAAACCGTTGGCAGCAATTAGTATACAAAAAAGAAATAGAATTATGAATAATCAACAAATTAGATCAAAAGGCAGCTTCACTTTAGCAATTCTTATTAGCACTATTTTTTTATTTGGGTGTACGAAAGACCTTTTTTACCTACCCGCATCTACTCAGGAGGAAATGGAAAAAGCTGTTGATGGAGGGTTTGACGGCATGATAGTCTACGTTAACCAAGCAGGGAAGTCTTCATTTTATAGTGCAGGGTTTAACAATAGAGAAGAACAAACTTTAGCCAATCCACATTCATTATTCAAAATTGCAAGCATCAGCAAACTGTACATTGCCGCTGCCGCAGCCAAACTAGTGGCAGATGATTCTTTATCGCTTAATCAAACGCTGGCAGACTTGGTTCCAGAAGTTAATGGGAAAATAGAGAATGCAGATCAGATCACGCTAAAAATGATGTTGAAGCATCGCAGCGGCATACCTGAATACATATATGAATCAGGTTTTGATAGTGAAACAGATGAAAGCTACTTGACCACAGCTGCTTTAATATATGATAAACCAGCGGATTTTTCACCTAATTCTAAGTACGCATATTCAAACACAAATTATCTCTTGATTGGTGAAATTCTCGACAGAACTTTGGGTTATTCCCATCATGATTTCATCAGTAGTGAAATTTTACTTCCACTTGGCCTGACCAATACTTTCAACCTATACAGCGAAGTTGACTCAAATGCCGTTATGAGTGGCTATTTCAAAGGCTACGATCCTGATTTAAAATCAATAGACCATACAAGACCTGGAGGATCCATGGTGGCAACAGCAGAAGATGTGGGCATTTTTTTGCGAGCACTCATTGATGGAACTTTATTCAACGCGGAAGAACAGAAAATCTATTCTGATATATATGAATACGAGCATACTGGTTGGATAAATGGTTATACAAGTATTGCACGTTATCATGACGATATAGACGCAGTCGTTGTCCAGTTTGTCAACACCAGCAGTAAAAAGTGGTTCTGGATTGAACTTGAACGGGTCTACAGCAGAATTGTAAGATCGATTCAAAAAGAACTTTAAGAAACTGAATAATGAAAAACTATATCTTTCTCACGCTAGTTAGCTTAATTCCTTTTGTAGCAAATGCACAATCAAGTGACTCTACCGGAAGTTTTGGATTTGCATTGAACTCCAGCGTAAACGGTGAATTTTATCCAATTCGGATTGTACCTAGCCTGACCTATATCAAAGGAAAAAATCAACTCGAATTAGGTGTTGGATTCAACCTCACAGACCGGGAATTTCAAAAAATAATTAGTAGTGAATTGAACTATAAGCATTTCCCGAATGGAACAGAGAACAAATTCAATATGTACCTGTTAACTCGATTTTCCTACATTAATAGTGTGCTCGAGAAACCTACTACTACGAATTATAATTACCTGTTTTTAAATGGAGGGTACGGTATAGAAATAAAAGCATTTAAAGGGGCTTATATTGGTACAAACATTAGCTCAGGAATTTTCACCTATAGTAAGAAGTCCGATATTCCATATGAGGCGTTTGCTAGCCAAAAACTCTTCGATACATATAGATTTAACCTTGCTTTTCAATTCAATGTGGGATATAGGTTCTAATACTGAAATACAAGTTGATAAAAAAACTGCTGCCAACAAAACCTAAAAGCAATAGCGCCCTCCGGGACGCTACTGCTCCTAGCCAAACCATTAGGGCTAATTTGAAAAGCACCCTGAATTATAAAACCAAGCCAAAAGAGAAGACTGAAACAGAAAAATGATAAAGAATAAAAAGCTAAATGGATTAAGAGCATTATTGCTTGTTGGAACCGCAGTTTCATTATTTTTTGTTCCTTGGATTTTGGTAAAGGCTTGGATTTTACCTCTAAGATACCGTTCAAGAACAAGTAGATCAAGCAATAGGTTATGGTTTTGATGGTATGATTGTTTATGTAGACCAAGCAGGAAAACAACCCCAGTTCTATACTGGTGGTTGGAATGATAGAGAAAAAGAAAATACCAGCCGACCCAAAATCATTGTTCAAAATTGCTAGTATTAGTAAGCTGTATACAGCTGTAGCAGCTACGAAATTGGTCAAAGAAAAGCGTTTGTCTTTTGATAAAACTCTAACGGACTACCTTCCTGAACTAAAAGGAAGAATAGAGAATGCCGATGAAATCACATTGAAAATGATGATTCAACACCGTTCTGGCATTCCAAATTTCACAGATAATCCTGCATTTTGGGAAAACGAAGAAGAAAATGGTAAAAATGCCTTAGATTTTGCTTTAGACTTACCTGCTAGCTTTGAACCAAACAAGGGATATGAATACTCAAATACGAATTATTTGTTGCTTCGTAGGATTTTGGATAAGGTTTTAGGATACAATCACAATGTTTATATCAAAGAAAAATATTAATTCCACTTGAATTGAAAAACACATACTTTTCGATAACTGAAGTGATTTGAAAGATGTAATGAGTGGATATTATGTAGGTATTGAAGAAGATTTTAAAGACCGTGACTTTGGAATGTTAGCAACCGCAGAGGATGTTGGAACATTTATAAGAGCTTTGAATGATGGTTCTGTATTTAAGGAAGGAGAACAGAATTATATCCTATGAATATAATCACGGTGGTTTAGTGATTGGCTATCAAAGTCTAGCAGAATATATAAAGATATAGATGCAGTAGTTCAGTTTATAAACACAACAGACTTTGAAGGTATGAATGGAACTTATCCGAAATTATAATTAATCGAATTGTAAAAATTATTAGGAAAAAACTAGCAACATTGGCTATACATAATGCGGGGAAAGTGCTGATATGAAAATTATTACATTAAACATATTTCTTAACTGCAAGCGGACAGTAAAATACGTTGAAATCCTGCACTACGCATAGCCGAGACCGTTGTGTTAAAGTAAAAAAATGAATGACCTAAGAGACATAAATAGAGTGCTTGGATATATCCCATTAATTCCTCTTCTGGCTTTTCTTCTAATTGGACTTATAGGTATAATTCAATTCAGCGAAATCCCAGTTTATGGAATAAATCCTGACCCAAGTTCATTGGGAAATAACTGGATTAATGGATTAGCAATAATAACCGCTTTCATTAGTTTCATAACAATACCTACCTCAATTCTACTCACAATTCATTTGACCTTGAATAAAATAGAATTTAGGAAATCAGATTATCTTAGTTTGACTGTGATGGCAATTTCAATCTTAGGATTTCTCGTATTGAAATATGAAATGTCAGACTTTTTTCTCTGGATAATGGATTAAAAAATAAAAAAAACAAGCCCATCAACGCATAAATCTTATGACGTGTGAACGTCTGCCCGCAAGGTTTTGGTTCCGTTGCCAGCTTTAAGTGCTTCTAAACCAACACAAGCCATATGTAATCCATTGGACTAGAACACTCCTTTTCTTTTCATTGATTGGAGCGATAAGTTTTATCTGGTTCAAACACGATACGTTTGAGGAGTTGAATGGGGAAACATGTTTCTTGTCTGAACTTGGATTCTTGAGATCCTCCTGAGGTGGACACGTTTTTGGGATTAAAAGAATTTTCTGATACTTATTATATGCTTAAGTTTGTTGTACAAGTAAAAAGAAGTAATTCTCAATGAAAATTCTTAAATATACCTTACTTATTCTGATGCTCTTAATTGTTGGGGTATTTATTTACCTGAAATCGCAAATGAGTGAGGCAAGTACAGATAAGGTAAATTATGCCAGTAGTGAACGAATAAAAGCAGACGTGGATTCCATCTTGAACACAGAGAAGCCTCGGAACTACGAAAACATGGATGCTTTGAATCAGGTTGCTGCATATATTTACAAATCCTTCAGCGGTGTTTCTGACTCTATCAGTATACAAGAGTATTTGGTTGACGGTAAAACCTATAAAAACATCATCTGTTCGATCAATATAGACAAAAAGGAACGCATCGTAATAGGTGCGCATTACGACGTCTGTGGGGATCAAGATGGGGCTGATGACAATGCGAGTGGTGTTGCAGGTATGCTAGAACTCGCGAGACTGCTTAAAGATAAGAAGCTCAATTACCGTATAGACTTTGTGGCTTATACCTTAGAAGAACCTCCTTATTTTGCCAGTAATAAAATGGGTTCGTATATGCACGCCAAGTATTTGAACGACAATAAGATTCAAGTAAAGGGAATGATTAGTTTGGAAATGATTGGGTATTTCTCGGATGAAGAAAATTCTCAGGAGTATCCAATACCACTCTTGAGTGCCTTATATGGAGACAAGGGGAACTTCATCGCAATCGTCAAAAAATTTGGAGCTGGTGATTTTGCCAATAACATCTCAAAAGAAATGCTCAAGAACCCAAGCATCCGCAGTTTGGTTTTCCAAGGCAGTAGATCCATGTTGGGCATAGACTTCTCTGACCACAGGAACTATTGGAACTTCGGTTACAGTTCCATCATGATAACAAATACAGCATTCTTCCGGAATCAAAACTACCATGAAGAAACGGACAAGAAGGAAACACTCGACTTCGAAAAGTGCAGTTTGGTGATAAACCAAGTGTATGAGGCCTTGTTGAAATTGGAGTGATTGTAAATTGCTTGGTGAACTGTTCTTCATTCTCATTCTCATTCCCACTCTCCTCACCTACCTATAAATAGGTATATTTCCGAAATACTTCCTTAAAAGTTTGTATTACTTGGTTTGAAGTTCTTAATTGCGTAGGAATTAAATACAAACGACTAAAACACTTATCACAGAAAACACATATTGACAAGGAATAATCCTAATTTTGCGTAAGGAGATGGATTGGAGAGGTAAGGGTGGTGTTATAAGTGAGTTAGCTGCGACCCTATGACGTCAGAAAAACAGCATATTGGAATTGCGAAAGTTAAACCAAACTGGGACTTTTGGGGGCTGATTGACCTCAACGGAAAATATTTGCTTGAACCAATCTGTCAAGACATTTTTGATTGGAAAGACGGCATTGCCAGACTAGAAAAAGTTTCAGCTAAGATTGATGTTGGCGGCAATTGGACGAATCATTATAATGGAGAATATGGTTTTATTAACGCCAACGGGAAGATGATTACGGACTTTTCCTTTGGATATGCTAATGACTTTTCCTCTGGACTTGCAGCAGTATACAAAAATAAAAAGTGGGGCTTCATTGACAGGAATGGACAACTGGTAATTCCATTTCAATTTGATAACGTTCATTCTTTTCAGCAAGAAGGTTGTATTGTGTCCATGAACAAGAAGTGGGGATTGATTGACAGAAATGGGAAATGGAAACTTGAAAACACATTTGAAAGTTTATCAGACTTTGCATTTGGACTCAGTGTTGCATCGACAAAAAATGGATTGATATTTAAGGAGCAACATAACTTTATAATAGATAGTAATGGAAATAAAATACTTGACCTTCCTAAAGAATGGGCTTGGTTCAAACCTGTTTCAAAGAAGTTAATTCTATTTGGTACTGCAAGTGGGTATCCAGGCGAAAGGATTTATGGCTTTATGGACTTGCATGGTAGAATTAAATCAAAACCTCAATTCTACACCACATCAGACAGCTCATTTGACACTGGACAATTTACCAACGGAAAACTATTTGTAAAAACTAAGGAAGGAAAGAAAGGTTACGTGAATGAAGAAGGTGAATTTGAAATTTCAAACTCGGCAATATCTGACAACGTAAAAAGCGAAATTCAACATAGACCATTTGACGAAGTATTAGATTTTTCTGATGGGTTAGCCGTTGCGAGGAAAGGTGAACTTTGGGGAGTAATTGACGAGAACAATAAACTTGTTGTTGATTTTAAATACAAAAGACGAACATGCCGGACTGTAGGAGACAAAGGACTATTCTTCAATGACCATTTCCCAAAATATTCGTGCGGACTAATCGGAATATGTGAAGAACGTGATACAATATACTCTGGTTATATAGACAAGGAAGGGAAGACAGCAATTGAATTAAAATTTAGAATTGCTCAACCATTTTATGCAGGTAAAGACATCAGTAATTGATAATGAACAAAAAGAGGGCAGTTCGCTAACAGCACCTACGCGCAAGCAGGGTTTTCGAATCCAAAAGGAAATACTACTTTTAATCCCTGCCTGCGCATAGGCGCGGAACGTTAGCAGTAATAGTAATGACAACTAGATTTGAAGATATTGATTTGAAAATTGAGAAACTGGTTTTTCTTCTAAATGCAGAAGAAGGTAATCCAGGTATATATGAATTGACGTGGGAACTGGGACGTTTTAACTTGACAATTGAAGACAAATATAAGATTGCAAGAATTGTGCGACCGAAATTTTACAAGAAGACTTGGTAGTTCTTGAGAAATTCAAAGACTTAACATTGAACGAAAAAAATTGAAACAATTGACAAGGGCGAAATTGACAAATTACTCAACAACCCCTTTCATTGGTATCCATGTAATGAAATTCTATCAATAAGTTTGACTGATAAAGGTTCAGAATACTTGGACAAAGAAATGCCAAAATATGCAGACAGAATTAATGAAAGATTCAGCAAAAATTAGAACTACTGGTGCTAACAGCACCTACCCAAAAGGCGGGGTTTCGTGTTCCAAAGACGCTTTTGTGGTTAATCAAACATTAGTTTTTCAAATCAAGTTTTGTGGTAAAAGTCCCGCCCTTCGGGCAGCTGCAAACCGTTGCGCGCCAATTAAAAAGACACAGCAATGACAGAAAAGATTTATAAAATATTGCTTAATGACAAATTGTTTGGGACGACAAAATTAGAATTTGGTGACCCACCAATGAGTGTTGTATTTGGACAACTAAACTTTGCAGAAAAAAATATTGGGTATGACTTTATTAAACTATATTGTACTGACAATTTAATTGAAATTCAAACAGATTACCCAAAAGACAAATTAATTTCGACAGGACAAATTGCAAATCTCAAAGTTTATAATGCTGAAAATCTCGAACTTGTTGGAATAGGAAATAGTATTGAAGGAATGGACTCCGATAATTATACAATAACTATTCTTGGGTTGGACAGTGAAATTTACGAAAAGGAATTTCCAGAACACATTGCTGAATATGAACAGAAAAAATCAGAAAGAACCCCTTTACAGAAAGGTAAATACTAAAGCTCGAAACGTACATCACAATTTCGGTGGCGACTATAAATATTCAAGACACAAGAAAAAGGAGACTTTGGAACAAACCAAAGGCACAATGTATGGCAAGAAAGAAAGGGGTTTGGATTATACACCTCTTTTTAGATTTTTAATATCAAAAGTTGGTTCGAATTGGAATGAAATATTTAGCGAAGCAAAATCAAGGTTAGACAAAACAGAGCCGAAATTTTGGCTAGTTGCATTAGATGATAATGACAAGGAAGACTTCGTAAGACTTGGAGAAGCAACATATTATTCAGGACTTTACGTTGACAATGACGGGGTTTTACAATTATCAAATCCTAAATTAGAAGTATCTGACTTGAAACATTATTGCGAATGTTGTACACATACATTTAATGGACAAGTATATTGAAAGGAAAAAAACGAACGCACAACAGCACCTCCACAAAAGTGGCGGTTCAGTGGTTAAATCAAGCTTTACTCATGAGTAATAGCTTTTTAAAGGCATTCGTGAGCCCTTCGGGGTTGTGCTTCGTATCAAGTTTTGTGGAGGCTGACAGTTTAGTGCTTCGAAATCGCAAATTTCGGGTAGCTGCAAACCGTTAGTAGCAATGCGACAGTTTTAAAAAGTAATATTTTGACTTGAAAACAAGGATGAATAAAAAACACAGATGGATATATATCATGACTGCACTGTTGGTGTGTATCATTTTTTTACCTTCTCATTTTCAGAAAGGTGGCGTAGACAATGACTTCAATTTAATAATTGCTTTGTTTATAATAACTATTTCTATTCTGATTTTCTTGCGATTTGAGAATTTCCCTTGGCTAGAAAGAGTTTTGATCTCTCTTCCATTTGCTTTCTTCTCCTTGTTTATTACTACACTAATTCTTGGACCAATGTTCGTGGAGTTGTTTTATAATGACAAAACATGGTTTTTATGGGAGACAAAACATCGCCTTTTTATTAATGCGATTTATTATGGACTTAATGCAGCAATATTGACAATTTTGACGTTTGCTTATTTCAAACTTAGAAGTCATTCGAAAATCGGAAGTAGAATTGATAAATTGATGCATTAATTAAAAGCACTTACCACTAAAACCAAATAAGCAAAAGCGCGAAATTCACTATACTTGTCAGGAGCCTTTGCCTATTTGGAAAACGTTAGAATAGAATACTTTAATTTCTATTCATTGATTGATCCTCTTGTCTTTATATGGTTAAAACATGATAAATTTGAGGGTGTTGAATGGGGGAATCAGTCCTTAAGTAAGCTATTGGGTATTATACTGAATTGAACAATAGGGAAGTACCACTCGTTTTGAGCTTAGTTAGAGGGTTCTATTCTTTTGTTCATCTCCTTTTGCAAGTAGATTATAATAGTTTACATTTGTCTTGAAAAACTTTTGTATGCTTTAAGGATACTGAAGTTGATTGGATTAATAATTATACTATGGGACTATTATCATTTTTAGGAATAAAGAAAAAGGAAGACAAACCAATTTCATTTGAGGAGCAATGGAAGGTGTTCAGGAGTGGATTTACGTTAAGCCTGGCACTGATCTTTCAGACCTGAAGCGTTGGCCAGAGGAAGATTGGCGGAAACTCCTTATTTTTTATTGTACCAAACATTAGAACTGAGCCATTGAGCGAGAACCATGGACTCCCACTTAACAAACCGCTGTTGGGACTTTGACACAGAAGCAATCGAGAAGACTACGGTTCTTATGTTGAGATATTTAAATCTAAGCATTCGGGGGTGATGTTAAATTTGAAAACCCTTAAAGAAGACTTTATGAACATCGAGAATGAAGTTGCATGGGTGTCCTTTGCCTTTGACAGGATTACAAATGGGATTTGGAAGTGGATAACGATTGGGTGGACACGGAAGTGTTTAGCAAACTTGCAGAATTAACAGAACTGGCGATTGCAAAAGGTCGCTATACCACCTATTTTGACACCGAGGAGGCCAAGATGCAGTTATAGGATACGAACGACACCTGCTGGCTTGGAGACATCAAAAGCAAAACGGGTTTGGATATTGTTTATTTGAGTTAATGTAGTTGAGAAAGAACCTCCTACACAAAGTTTCGGAGGAGTTAAAAAAGAATGAGGGGATTCCCAACTTGTTGGCGAACTTTCTCATCAGCCTTAGGCACAATTACAACAGCATTACAGAGATTAATGATTTTAAGCCAAGAGAAGCTTTACTTATACCCTACACAAAATAAAACTAAAAAATGTTTCAGTTATATTTGGTACTTTAATCAGAGATTAAACCTCAAAACAATGCTGCCTTTACGAAGAATTCTCCTACTCTCTGCCTTTTCTCTATATGTTGGCATCTCTATTTGCAAGGCATCGGATACTGACTCGACCAAACAAGCCGAAGTATTCAAGCCTTGGATATCAACATTGGGAGGAACAGGATAGCTTGCCCCCGGTCCACATATTTTGTATCAAATAGAGTACTCGAGAATTTATTGATTGATAAAGTGGACTCTAGAGGGGGAAGTTTACAAGGATTTAAAAGAGCTCTTATTACACGACAATACCTACACTCGTACATTAATCGGTCTTGGTTTGGTGCTTTTGCAATGAAGCCGATTCAATTATTCAAGACCGGAATTAAAACAGAATTCAGGTTAAGGAGCATCCTTTTCTTAACAAGTTCGCGATTTTTGAATGGGATGTATTTGGCTACTGATGCTTTTTGATAAACGGTTTTGAGTTTGACGTCGGTTAATTTTAAATATCACGCCAAGTTCACAGCGAACAGATTCAGCTGGAATACCTAATTTGTTCAAAGCGTTTTTGTACAAAACTTTAAATTCTACCGGCATTGGTTTTCCGCATTTGGTTATCAGTCATTGGGGTGTCGGTAACTCCGAAGATCACAACATCTTATATGCGAATACAGCTTTCATTATAGGGATTCAAGCGCAAGATTCGAAGGTGAACACAAGAAGTTTTGAATTGGAACAATTTTAGCACCACATCTATCCTTTTTTTTTTTTTTTAATAGTTCCTTTTTGGTTTTTGAAATACAACCTTTCTTGTGATTTGAATCTATTTTCGGAGTTCAAATTGGGACAAGTGTATACGCCAAAATTAAAGAGACTCCCCTATTAACAAATTATTACATCAACATTGGCATGGTATAAGTTTAAACAGACTTGATATACTATAAAGACAAAACGAGTGTTTTTTTTGGTAAAATTCGGATTGTTGGAGAAGAGAGTGAGCCTCCTACAAAGTTTCGGAGGCTGAAAGAATGAACCTCCTTCACAATGTTACGGGCATTATTGGGAATGAGGATTTACAGCTAGTGGGTGAACTTTTCTCATGACATGCGGAAATCAGTTGGTTGGTTGGTGAACTTTTCTCATGACCAACGGGAGTCTTTACCAACCAGAAGAGAATTAAAAGTCCCAATTGTCATAAAATCTTTCCAAAATGACACATTCGCTTTATAGTTGTTTCAACAAGTATTCCTTTTATTTGCAGAGCATTAGGCTCTATGAAGCGCTTAAATACTCTTTTTTAACAAGTCTTAAAACACAATTTCTCTAATTCATGAAGAGTTTGAATCGGAACATACCTGCACATCCTTACCTGTGATTTCAATATTCTAACTGCTGTTATTAAAGGTGATTCTCATTGCCAAGTTGCTTAATATCTATTCAGATTCCCAATCAATGGACCGAATACGGTACGGCTGCCTTTCAATATGTTTTAAATAAAATCACTAAAAACCCACGATGAGATGGTGGACGCACGCCTGCTATTCTTAAATCTGAAAACATCCTTATTGACAGCTATAAAGGCAGACCCGACGAACATGAATTGTGATTGAAATTGGTTATGAAATAGCGAAAGACTACAGAAACAATGGCTATGCGACTGAGTTTGCAAAAGCACTACTCGAAAAGCACCTTTCTTTACTGAGGTGCATTTTGTGATTGCTCATACACTTGCTGAGGAAAACGCTTCTACCCACGTCTTGTTAAACTGTGGTTTTACCCGAGTTCAAATCTTAGACGATGCAGAAAATGAAACTTTGTGGAAATGGGAACTGAAACGCCCTTTGGGCTATTAATACAAAAGATTAGCTTGTAAACAATCCGGCTAATCGCAACTCGTCGAAACTCACCTTCCCCCTCAACTGTTTATACAAGGGCATCAAAGCTTTTGGATTATAGTCTTCTCCTTCTTTTTTCTTTAATGCAAGCATAGCTTTTTGTACTTTAGTAATCAACTTCTCGTCTGGGCGATACAGTTCCAAGTCTAAATCAGGATCCGCTTCTTTCAACTTATATAAATGCGACACAATAGTCTGCACCGTGAAATCTCTTTCATCCGCTATTTCTTGTAAAGTCATTCCTCGTGCTACCAACTCACCTGTTATCTGATGTGTTGGAGTTTTAGACGCTTTCTTGGATTTAGATTTCTTCCTTGAAGGCTTCTCTCCAGGCTTTAGGATTGTTCCTCCACAGATCTCAATGAATATATCGTGGCGTCTCTCCAACTCCTGTAAACTGTACTTTGCATCAACTTCTTCAGACAATTCCCTAAAACGTTTATCCGCTTTTAATGCTAATGCATCCACTTGCAGCGACATTTCGTTGAAACCTTCCAAGAACAAACTCTTCAAATCTCTTAATCGACTTAAAGCGACATAGCCTTGACCTTTCTCAAAGGTTTTACTTAAATCTACGACCGCTTCATCCAAAGTCATCCCTTGACTCTTATGAATGGTAATAGCCCATGCCAAGCGCAATGGCACTTGTTTAAACCCAGCCAAGACCTTACCCGTATCGTCTTGTATACTCCAATCAGCAGGTTCAGCCACGATATTTAGTCCACTTTTCAACTTAACCACTGGATAATTGTCTTCACTAAAACGAACCACTTCACCAGTGGTGCCATTCATATAGCCCTTTTCGTAATTGTTTTTGATAAACATAACACGTGCCCCAACCTTTAAATCAAGATGTTCTTCGGTAAGCACCGACTTTTTGAGAATCTCCATCAAAGTTGGGTTGCCTTTCACAGTGGCTTTAAAATGCTTGGGTTTTGTGGTGAGCGAGTTGAGGTATTCGAGATTCAATCGGTCAACGTCAACATTATGGGTGAACAATCTTGTACAAAGCGCATCGTTGGATGTTTTATCATGCATACGAGACTCTAGTATACGGATTGTTTCCTTGCTAATTACACCATCGCGTATTGTATTGAGCACATCGTTGAGTTTTGAGTCGGATTGTCTGTGTTGCTCGCTTAAGTAACATATATTTGGAGCAGCTTCCAACCATGCCGAAGACATAAAGGCAAACTTATCTTTAGAGGTTTCATGTGGTTTACCAATTGGAGGCAACTGAAAGAAATCGCCGGTAAATACCACTTGCACCCCTCCGAAAGGCAGGTTGTTGGCCTTGAAATTTTTCAGTACAAGGTTTACCATATCCAACTGTTGTTTGTGCAACATGGATATTTCGTCGATGATCAAGACTTGTACCTCTTGTAATTTATCTTTGAGGTATTTCTTTTCCTTCATGGCAGCCAAATCTTTCGACTGCAACGATTCCTTAACCCTATCCCCGACCATGCGTGAATCGTCATACCATTCATATGAGTTGCAGCAATCCTGTCGAAGCAGTTACTGCAACTTGAACATCTCTATCCTTTAGATATTCGATGTATTGGTTTAATACATAAGTTTTCCCTGCGCCTGCAGAACCCGTTAAAAAAACATTCTTTCCAGCTTTAAGAATTGCGAGCGCTTTCTCCTGTAACATCATAATTAACCATAAAGTTAATGATTAATTACAACTTTAGAAGAATAAATTCCTTGATTGCTGATAAATTTAATGAAGTAAGTTCCGTTCTTGTATTGAGAGATATCAATGCGATTTAAATCTGAATTTGCTACTAGCATTTCCATTCTTCTACCATACATATCCCAGAGTTCAATTTGCCCTTCTGTAAACGCTTGAATGTTTAAGAAAGAATGCGCAGGATTTGGATAGGCTTTAAAAATAGATTGGTGATTTACATTTGCAATGGACATTGAATTCACTTTGATGTAATCTACTTTAGTGACTGACTTAGTTCCTTGAGCATTGCTCGCCACAAGGGTAATGGTATAATTATCACCATTACTAAATTTCACATTCGGAATTTGATTCGTAGAATCTGTACCATTCATCCATATAAAGGTAGCTGGCGAGATTCTCCATCTCCACGAAGTAGGTGTATTGGCGGTCATGTCGATTAAACTGATGGTCTCGTTCACTTTAGGTTGCGTTTCTGAAGCTGAAAATGCAACTACAGGAGCAGCAGTAACAGAGCTCACTGCAATCAAGTTTGATTTTAAAACAGAATCTGCACCCGATTGATTCGACACATACAATTGAATGGAGAAAGTTCCAGTTTGAGAGAACGACAAATACACGATGCTATCAGATAAGCTTGTGTTGTTTAATAAATTATAGGAAGCAGGTGTAATCTTCCATTTAAATACGTCTGGATAATTGCTTGAAGTGTTTGAAAGAACTACAGGTTGACCAATAGTCGCGGATGTAGTTGAACTTGTAAAACTAGCTTCTGGACGAGCACTAGGACTGATGCTGCGAATAACGTTGTTCCCTAAATCACATACATACAAGAGACCTGATTTTGGATGATACACAATACCTGTAATATCCGAGAACCGAGCGTCAGTACCTTCACCATCCACAAAACCTTGTTGTGAAGTACTTCCAGTATATAAGCTTAACACATTGCCTTCGTATCTTTTTACACAAAGACCATCTGCGATGTAAAGAATAGATCCCACCTTACATAAATCTTTAGGACCAAACAAACCCGTAGTAATTAAGTCGGTAACAGCTAAAGTCGACAAATTGATTTTGCGAATAGCACCGTTGCCATAATCGGCAACAAGAAGGTCGTTACCATCTAAGTAAACATTGAAAGGAACTGTGAATTTGGCTGCAGTACCTGTACCATTGGTGTGACCAGGATTACCTGCAGAACCCGCAATGGTTGTCACCATTCCTCCAGAAATTTTGCGAATACAATGATTGGTTCTGTCAGCAACATAGACATCTCCATTTGGAGCAACTGCAATTCCAATAGGGCCATTGAATTTAGCACTTGCATTGGAACCATCACCAAACCCGCCATTAAAAGACTTAACACCAGCATGAGTGGACACGATTTGTTGAGTTGCCGTATTGATAAAACGTTCGACTTTTCTAATTTGGTGATTGTTTAAATCCGCCACCATTAATTCGTTGGTATTTGGATTGATTGCTAAACCAGCAGGGCGAGAAAAACGCGCTTGAGAACCAGCGAAGTCTTTACTATCTGCTGCTCCTGGATCGGTAGGATCTAAGGTGTAGCCAGCCGCTAAGTATGCGGTGCTGCCTTGAATCCAAAAAATATTGTGTTCATTCGAAACATATAATCGTCCAGCAGTATCAACTTCAATACCCATTGGAGCAGAGAAATAAACTGAATCTTTGTGGTTGTTTCTAAAACCCGTGTAATTGCCAGTACCTGAATATTGCTTACCTGCATAAGTAGTAACGGTTTGAGCATTCATCAGAACACCACACAAAAGTGCGGATAAACTAAAAAGTAATTTTTTCATTGTTATTATAAAGTTGATATAGATTGTGCGATATTTTGTTCAATAATATCTAGTACATTGTCGTAATCTCTACCGACAAATTTCTTACCGGTCATTGCTTCAAAAAGCTCGGTGTAACGGTCAGTTACACTTTCAACAAACTCATCCGTCATTTCAGGAACTTCTTGTCCTTCTAAGCCTTGGAAATCGTGTTCCATTAACCATTCCCTAACAAACTCTTTAGAAAGTTGCTTTTGAGGTTTCCCTGCTTTCTGAAGTTTTTCGTATGAATCTAAGTAAAAGAATCGGCTAGAATCTGGTGTATGTACTTCGTCAATAAGCATTAACTTTTTATCGTGCACACCGAATTCATATTTTGAATCCACTAGAATTAATCCTCTTTCTTCAGCCATTTCACAACCTCTTTGATAGAGTTTATGAGCAATCTTCACCATTTGATCAAGATGTTTTTTAGTCGTGATTTTTTTCGCTAAGATTTCTTCCAGACTAATATCTTCATCATGACCAGAATCGCTTTTTGTAGCTGGAGTAATAATAGGTTCAGCAAATTTATCGTTTTCTTTAAGGCCATTCGGCATTTTAACTCCACAAATTTTACGTTCACCTGATTTATACAATCTCCAAGCGTGCCCACAGAGATAACCTCTAACAACGATTTCAATAGGAATAGCTTCACATTTTACTCCTACTGTCACATTGGGATCAGGAATCGCGAGTTTCCAGTTAGGTATGATGTCTTTGGTTGCGTCAAGGAAATAAGATGCCAATTGCGTTAAAACCTCTCCCTTATGTGGAATTGCGCGAGGCAGAACATGGTCGAACGCTGAAATTCGATCGCATGCAACCATAACAGCGATTGAATCTTTGATTGTATATACATCTCTTACCTTTCCTCTGTAAAAATCGGTTTGATCTTTAAAGAAGTAGTTGGTGGCCATTAGTCCATTCTCAATTTTTGAAGTCATTGATTGTGTCATTTTTACTTTGAAAATAAAAGTCAAAAGTACGACACTTTTGAAGCAATCAAAGCATTTTTTTGTAAACAGTGTCTAATTTAGTAATTCCTAGAAATTAAGATTTGTCTTTCGTATCAACGGGCGGGTTGTTTTCGTATGCTTTGATAATTTCTTTTACCAAGCGATGTCTCACCACGTCATCCACATTGAGAACAACCATACTTATCCCTTTGATTTTACCTAGAATCCGACTTGCTTTCGACAAACCTGATGTTTGTTTGGCTGGTAAATCGACTTGACTCATATCTCCAGTGATGATCACTTTTGCGGAAGGGCCCATACGTGTTAAGAACATTTTTATCTGTAAATCTGTCGTATTTTGAGCTTCATCCAAGATTACAAAGCAATTATCGAGAGTTCTACCACGCATGAAAGCCAATGGCGCAACTTCAATGGTTCTATTCTCGAGATAGAGTTTCAATTTTTCTTGAGGAATCATATCATCCAATGCATCGTATAAAGGACGCAAGTATGGATCAATTTTTTCTTTTAAGTCGCCAGGCAGGAAACCGAGACTTTCACCCGCTTCGACGGCAGGACGCGTTAAAATAATTCGTTTAACCTCCTTGTTTTTTAATGCTTTAACTGCTAGAGCAACAGCAGTGTAAGTTTTACCAGTACCTGCTGGCCCAAGAGCAAAAACGATATCATTCTTAGCAATTTCACGAACCAAACGAATTTGATTGGCTGTTCTTGCCTTAATGGGTTTACCATTGTTTCCGTGAAGAATAATATTATTGTCTGAATCTAAGGTACTATAAGCAACATCGCTTTGCGACTCTTTAAATTCAGTGGTGTTAAAAACCTCACCAAGAAGAGAATCATTCAACTCTCTCCCTTTCGAAATCATTAAAACAAACTTTTCTATTTTCTGAAGCAGAGAATCCACTTCGGTTTCTTCACCAATAGCCTTGATTTCGTTTCCACGAGCAACCAATTTTAATTTTGGGAAAATATGTTTAATCTTTTCAAGATAAACATTGTTGGCACCGTATATCTCTAAAGGGTGCACATCTTCTATTAAGTAACTTTTTTCGGCCAATTCCTAAATACTTTTTTTTAATGATGAAATAGTGGATATTTTTGCCAACGAATATACAAACTTTTGGCATTCATTTTATTGATATCTGATTTTCAGGATGGCTCATACAAAACTGGGCTATTGAAAAGAGAATTGCATTCGAAGCTTAAAGATATTGAAATCATTGACATTTCCCATCAAATCAAGCTAAACAACACCATAGAGGCTGCTTTTGTTTGTAAACAAATCCAATTTAACGATGAACATAAGAATATCATACTTTGTAAAGTTGGATCTCACAAAGAAATCATTGTTTATCAACAATTGAATAATTTGTATATTTTCCCCAACAATGGATTGCTGGGAATGGTAATTGATAATTTCAGTCCACAAGACGTTTACCTTCTACCTGAGAAAAAGGAAGTTACTGCGATAGAGTATTTTTTGAACGGGAACTTGAATACTTTGGAGAAAGCAGGCAGTCGTTTAAACATCAATTACAACCGTTCAATAGTACTACAGGAAAACTTAGTGGTTGCAGAATGTCTGTATTGTGACGGCAATGGCAATGCATATTTTAATTTAACAGAATCACAGTTTGTTCAAATGATAAAGAACAAACATTTTCAGATACGAATTCAACATTACACAGGTCATGTCTTTAAAACAATTGGGAAATCAATAAACGACGTTGGACCTGGAGAAGCCTTGTTTAGTTTTAGTAAGAATGGGTATTTAAAATTGCAAATAAACTTAGGGAATGCACAGCGCTTATTCCGGATAAAAGAAGACTCAAAAGTGATAATAGAAACGGCATGATACAACGTATAGTAAAGATGACATTTAGGGAGGAAGAGGTCGGTAATTTTTTAAAACTCTTTGAAGATGTCAAAGAAAAAATAAGAGCTTGTGAAGGATGTTGTTCATTAACATTATTAGAGGATATTCATGCAAAGAACATATTGTTTACCTATAGCACATGGGAAAGTGAAAGTAATTTGAATGCTTACCGCAATTCAGAATTATTTAAGGAAACATGGCGTAATACAAAAAACAAATTTGAATCGAAAGCTGAAGCGTGGAGCGTTTGTGTAAAAAGCGTCACAAAAGAAGGCAATAATACCTCATCAAATCAGTTAGACATATAAACATGAAAAAAACCATACTTTACCTTAGTTTTTTAATTGTTCTGCATGCCCATGCACAGGTTAAAAACTATCAGAAGGCCGAAAAATTATACAAGTCAGGAAATTTAAAATCAGCAAACAAAAAGATTGATAAATGTTTGGAGGACAATACAACCAAAAAGGATCCAAATGTATTGTTATTGAAATCAAAGATCATGTTTCACATCATGAGTGAACGCGGTTTGGCCGATAAGTACCCTGGGGCCATGAAAGAAGCTTTGCGCTATGCTGAAAACTCAGTAAGTGAAATCAAAGACAATCTTCAAAAAGAAGCCTTTAAGGCTAACAACTCTGAATATTTGGATGAATTGTTAGAGAAAAACAATAAGGAGGCAGTTGACAATTACAATCTGAATCGCTATTCACGAGCCTTACCGATGTTTAAAAAGACATTGTTCTTTAGATTGGATACACAAGCGTTGGTATTAGCTGCAAATTGTTATTGGAATTTAGAACAAATTTACGAGGCAGTTCCTATGTATAAGCAAGCTGCAGATATGATTTACAAGGCAGTGTTAGATAGTAATTCTGCTGTATTTGGATATCACAGAGAACCATTCCGAAATTTATGTAAATATTACATTGATTTAAAAGCTTACGATTCTGCTTATATAGTGGTAAAAAACGGCAGAGAATTGTTGCCAAACGATCGAATATTAAACGATTATACCTACAATTTAATGCGCTACACATTAGATAAGATTCCACCTAGTGTAGATTATTTAAGAATGGTTCAGAACAGTTTGAAAGATTTCCCAAGCGATTCGTTTTTAAACCACAGAGAGAATTCGATTTTTATCTTTTTGTTAAATGGTATGGCGAAAGCAAATGAACAAAGTAATTTTGATTCATTGATGTATCTATATGCAAAGAGTAAAAAAGAGAAAGCAGATAGCAGGCTACTGAGTACCATTTTACAATACGACATATTTGCTGGTCAAGATTACGATGAGTTTTACGAGAATATTACCAACTACTTTAGTAAAATTGGATTGAGAGAGGCGTGTTATGCTGCTTGGAAAGGCAATTTAAATCGTTTATCCAAAGACACTGTCGAACTTTCTGAGAACAAACTATTGAATGCCATATTAACAGAAAACTCAATCGCAAATGCGAGGTATATTTTTGAAAGACATTTGGAATTAAACCCAAAGAGCAATACGTTTACAAAGGGGCGCAATGTGTATTTGACAACTAAAAACTCGAAAAAGCACGGCTATTACGACTTGCTGCATTTGATTGAAATGAATGACGCTGCTGCAAAAGATTTTAAATCTGTGAGAGCTTTTAAAGATTACGCAAAAACATACCGCATGGAATTAATTGGAGAATCGATTGATTCTAGTGATTTCAAATTGTGTCGTTCGATATGGCATCAAGCTTCAGAAATGTATTCGGATCAAAACAAAGCATTGAATGTGTTGTGGAAGCAAATGATTGAGCAAGATTTCAGAGTAAACTACTATGGAACACGCATCAATCCAGAAGGAAAAAAGGAGAACAATGTTCCGGAATACAAATGGAATGGAATAGTTGATTCGTGTAAATCAGGAGAAATGCCAAGAGAAATTGTTTATCGATTACAAGATCGCATCAATTACTTCAGACGCACAGCAGGATTAGAAGAAGAAATCTTTCTAGACAAATCTAATAACCTGTATTGCATGATAGCGGCTATGATGTGTGAAGCGAACAGAAGTATGAGTCATGAACCGAGTGATGGATGGCGATGTTTTATTCCGGCTGGATTTGATGCATTGAGAACTTCAATCTTATCAAAAGACGGTAATCCTTCTATTGCCATAACTGCTGCAATGGGACAAAACCACCCTACTGTTGGAAACAGAAGATGGTTGTTGTATCCAAAGGCATTAAACATGGGGATTGGAACGGCGAACTCATATACAGCAATCCGCGCGGTGGACAACAGCAGAGAAATAGACAGTGTAAAATACACCAAAAAATTTGTAGCATGGCCGCCTGCAAAAGAATGTCCTAAAATGTTGATGTTTAAAAAATGGAGTTTTTCAATTGACTTACCATTAGATGGTGCAACAGTTCAAATGAAAGATCAAGATGGGTTTGAAGTTGAACTCAAGCAAGATGCAAATGCTGAAGGATATGGATTGAACAGTTTGGTTTGGGAACCTAGCATTAGTTTAGCAAGTATTACCCCAGAGACAAACTACACAGTTAAAATCAAGCTGAAGGATGGCCAAACCTTCACCTATACTGTAAAGCCAATTGATATTTCGCTGAAATAAAGAAGCGGAATAATCTTGTAAACAACATATCAAATTCAGCTAGTAATTGGCTGAAATTCCCAATCTTTGCACTCCTATGATTAATCATGTGAATGCTCGTCTTGATATTGTTTCAGTACACAATGTTGGCAATGTAACAAACGGAGAAGATATCCTGCTTTCCAAAACACCTTTGGAACATATTGAACCAGAAACAGATGAATTGTTAAAGAAATATTTCATGAATGGTTTTCAAACACCAGAGTATTTCAATTTTACTTTCAGCAACAACGACCATTCCTTAAATCCTTTGTATCAATTTGCCAAGGATATGTTTGAAGGGCATAGCAACTTTCACACAAACACTGTTCACATAGCAAAGCATTTGTATGAATCGTCAAAGCATCCCATGATCAAATCTGGGGATCTATTTGTGGCTTATATCTCAAATATAGAGATCGACCATGTAAAAGTAGATGCAATTGGATTATTTAAATCTGAGAACAAAAACAATTTCTTAAAATTGGAAAACGATAAGCAAAACTTCTCTTTACATAAGCTAAGTGGGATTCAAATAGATAAGCCAGATAAAGGTTGTTTAATCTTCAATACTGACGAGGATGAAGGCTATAAGGTGTGTATCATTGACAAAACCAACAAAGGAGAAGAAGCGGCATTTTGGAAAGACGAATTTTTAAAACTGAGTTCATGTAAAGATGAATTTCACCAAACTCGAGATTTCTTAAATATTGCAAAGAATTATGTGACATCACAATTTACGGAGGAGTTTGAAATAAACAAAACAGAGCAAATTGATTTGTTAAATCGCTCGATGGAATATTTTAAAACACGTGACAATTTTGATAAAACAGAATTTGAAGAAGAGGTCTTTCAAGATCCTGCAGTGATTGAATCATTCAGAAAATACGACAATCAATATCGCACAGATAACGAAATAGAAGTTTTGGATCAATTTGACATTGACTTAACGGCGGTCAAAAAACAAGCACGAGTTTTTAAGAGTATTCTCAAATTGGATAAAAACTTTCATATTTATATACATGGGAACAAAAATATGATTGAACAGGGGGTAGAAAAAGACGGCAGAAAATTCTACAAGATCTATTATGAAAACGAGGCATAAGAGAGATTACTTACCCACACAAATAGAACACTAATTCTCAAATTGTACAATTTGCTAGAATATTTCTCAGATTGAGAAGAAAAAGCTCTAAATTTGTATTCGACACGAAAGTGTAGAATTTAATTCGCTAATAAACAATCACATAGGCAACTAACAGAGGAAAACTGAAGAATGGCATTATTGATGTGTATGAGAAGGTAGATAGATAATCAATAACCTTTTCATTCCTTCTATAAAAACCTGAACTCGGCTTCCACCTCTTTACACAGGGTGGAGCCCCGGTCAGATTGATGGAAAATGGTATATTTGAAACAACAATGAAAATCCGTCATTTATTTTTAGAGGACAACAAGTGGGGTAATTTAGTGTACTTGCTTTTGTTCTTGTCATTTATTTCCATCATGGCGACAGGTATCATAAGTTACAGCAAAATTCAGGATTCGGTTTCAAGTTTAAAAAACCGAATAAACGATGATTTCGAATTAACCTCAATTAAGGATATTCGTTCTAAATACAATGCAATTGACAATATGTTGGAGATGTATTTAATCAGTCATGATAAGTTTTACCTCGAGCAGTTAGACACCATGTCAAAGAAAGCTCGATATGCCATTATTGATTTAAAAACATCTTCTAAACTTTCCACTGAAGCAATTGAATTGATGGACTCGTTAAAGATTTATGTGAATGAAAAGGAACGAAACATTCATCAAATTGTTCGTTTTCAACAAGATGCGTCAATTAAGAAATTAATAGAAGATTACATGAACATGCAATCCATACGTTCAGCCATGGATAGAGCAGCAATTGAGAATCGATCTTCAAAGGGTATTTGGAATAAATTGGGATTTAAGTCTTCAAAGAAGAAAAAAGAAGAAGAGGAAGCGATAGACACCAATATGGTAAATATTGAGAAGCAAGACTTAGTAAAAATGGCTCAATCAGGCGATATTAATCCCTATTTAGAAACAGACCATGAATTAAATTTGAAGTTCAATGAGTTGTGCAAACAATTGGAGTCGGGTGAAATCAATAGATTGGATTTGGAAAGACGAGATACTGAGGCAACAATTCGTTCTGCAAATAATTCCATCATGACCTTAGGGGCATGCACAGCTATATTTATCTTACTAGCAGGCATAGTGTATTTCAGATACATCAAGAAGCTTGGTCAAATTCGTCGCAGATTATCCAATTCTAAGGAAATAGCGGAAGAGATGGCCATGATAAAGGAGCGTTTTATGGCCAATATGAGTCATGAGATTCGCACACCACTCAATGCAATCTCAGGTTTTGTGGATCAATTGCATTCTTCGGAGTTGAATGTTAAACAAAAGAAGCAAATATCTATTATTCAAAAATCGATACAACACATCTTGAATATCATCAATGACATTCTCGATTTTTCAAAGTTGAATGCGGGCAAACTAACACTACAAAAAAAGGGTTTTGAAATTGCCAAAACAGTTAGTAACAGCATAGAATTACTAGACACTCTACTTGAAGATAAAAGTGTAGACATGCAATTAACAATAGCATCGGAGGTGCCAGAAATTCTGATTGGAGATGCCTATAGATTGCGCCAAATATTATTGAATATCATAGGAAATGCTATTAAATACACGAATGTTGGAACCATTCACATTGATTTAGATGGCAAATTTGATTCAAATGAAAATTATATCTTAAAGATTTGTGTGAAAGACAGTGGAATAGGAATTGACAAGACAGAATTAGACAATATTTTCAAAGAATTCCACATGGCTGACAATGCGAGATGGAGTAAGGCCGGAAGTTCAGGGTTGGGATTAAGTATCACCAAAATGCTTGTTGAGCTTCACGAAGGTTCAATTGACATACAGAGTGAAATAAACAGAGGAACATCCGTTTGTAGTCAATTGCCATATGCAGTGGGAAGTAAATCAGACCTAGTGGTAGAAAATTCTTACTTAAACGACCTTCTGTTTTTAGAGAATAAAAGCATCATAATTGCAGACGATGAGCCTTTCAATCGTGTGTTATTAAACAACATCTTACATAAATACAATGCAAAAACGTTTGAGGCTGAAAACGGCTATCATGTCCTTTCTATATTAGAAAAAGAACCCATTGATTGTATTTTAATGGATGTTAAAATGCCCGAATTAAATGGACTACAAACCACTCAAAGAATTCGCAAGTCAGGGAATGTTGTGATAGCAAACACTCCAATTATTGCCATATCAGCAGCCTTAACACCTGACAACCTTAGAAATTTAATGCATATGGATGTTGAGCATTTTATAGATAAACCATTCAAGGAAGGAGAATTGTTAAATCTGTTGCATCAAGTTTTAAAACCAGGATCAATTGAAATCGACCATGAGATTACAGAAACTGATGAACTAATTCCACCGAATAAGTCCTTCGATTTATATGAATTGCAAAAGCAAGCTGGGCAGGATCAAAACTTCATTCAGGACATGATAAAGACCTTAATTCACTCCACACATTTAGGCATCACAGAAATTGAATTGGGTATACAAAAAGGAGATTGGAAAGATGTGAACATCACGGCACATCGAATCTCATCACCTTTGAAATACATCAAAGCTGAAGAGGTATACAAGAGTGTAAAACAAATTGAATACATCACCGAATCTGGTGAAGATATCCCACAGGATATTATATTAAATCAACTTAATACGTTTAAAAAACATTTCTCCGAGTTGGAAGAAATTTTAGAAACGTACTTAAAAAACGAAATGGCATGATTAATTTTGCCACGCTAAAAACAAAAAAAACCTAGAATGTATAAAGTATTTGTTGTAGAAGACAACGATTGGTTCAATAAAATGATAGTCCACAGCTTAAGTCAGAATCCTGATATCGAAGTGAAGGGCTTTTTTAACGGTGCTGAATTAATGAAATCACTCCACCAAAAACCGGATGTGATCACATTAGATTACAAGCTACCTGACACCAATGGACAGATGTTGTTAAAGAAAATTAAAGAATTCAATCCGAATATAGAAGTTATTATTATTTCGGAGCAAAATGATATTGAAGTTGCCGTTGAATTGTTGAGAGATGGCGCCTATGATTATCTGGTTAAGAGTCCGGATATGCATTCGCGTTTGTTCAACAATGTAAACAACCTTCTAAAGAAATCGAATTTAGAGGACCGCATTGAGTATTTGCAGAAAGAGGTTGAACAGAAGTTCACGTTTTCAAATACTATTATTGGACAGAGCAAGGCAATCACTTCTATTTTCAACTTATTAGAAAAAGCGTGTTCTTCTAATATCAATGTTTCAATAACGGGAGAAACTGGAACTGGTAAGGAGCTGGTTGCGAAGGCAATTCACTACAACTCCGACAGGAAAAATAAATCATTTGTTGCGGTCAACATGGCTGCCATACCCAAAGAACTAATAGAGAGTGAATTATTTGGACATGAGAAAGGAGCCTTTACTGGTGCGATTGAAAAGCGTAAAGGAAAATTTGTTGAAGCAAATGGGGGAACCATCTTTTTAGATGAGATTGCTGAAATGGATCTTCCGATGCAGACCAAGCTTTTACGCGTCTTACAAGAAAGAGAAGTAACTCCTGTAGGAAGTAATACTGCAATTAAAATTGATTGTAAATTGATTATTGCAACACATCAAGATTTAAAGAAACGCGTGGAGGAGAAATTATTTAGAGAAGACTTATTTTTCCGTATAATGGGATTGAAAATAGATCTTCCACCATTGAGAGAACGAGATCAAGACGTATTATTAATTTCGAAGAAGCATATAGAAGATTTCTGTAAATCCAACAATATGCCAGTTAAAACGCTAACGGAGAAAGCATGTCAGAAATTACTGACTTATGCTTTTCCAGGAAATGTTAGAGAATTAAAAACTGTTATAGAAGTAGCAGTTGTAATGAGTGATAACAACGAAATTGATGACAATCATATCACTTTCCAACATGGTGATTTGGTAAGTCAAGTGAGTACTGAAGAAATGACCTTGAGAGCGTACAATTATCAAATCATTAAAATCATGCTGAACAAACATGGAGAAGACATTCCTAAAGTTTCAAAAATTTTGGATATAAGTCCTGCTACTATTTATAGAATTCTAAAAGAATTTAATTCAGCACAAGCATCTTGATAAAATTGTTCTCATAATGAGAATTCAATAATTTTGGCAAATTAGGGAAAGCTTGACTATTCTTAAGAGTTCATTATTAAACCATTACGGCATTTAAATTGATTTATTCACAGTAATGAAAATCATAGCACATTTAACAATATTATGTTTACTTAGCTTCACTTCTAGTACTTTGAGTTTAGCAAGTACAACAGGTAAAATGCCATTGCCTTATAACACAGCGGTTGGAATTCGTTTAGGTGGTACTGAAGGTTTAACACTAAAGCAAAACCTAGGTGGAAGTCATGCAATTGAAGGTATAATAGGATTCAGACCTTACGGAATGGGCATAACTGTATTATACGAATGGACGCAATCTACATCACATCCAGCATTTCAGTGGTATTACGGTGTTGGCGGCCATTTGGGATGGGGAACGGATCGCAATTACTACTACAACAAGGACAGAAAGCGTTATCCTTACAGACGTTATGCAAATTTAGGTATCGATGGAATACTCGGTGTGGAGTTTAAAATACCAGAAGCTCCAATAGCACTGAGTTTAGACATTAAACCTTCCATTGATTTTTACAGATCTTACAGCAGTCGAATGTATTTGGATCCTGGTTTAGGAATCAAAGTTGTTTTTTAGTTGTCTTTATTAAAGCAATTCACGATAATTGCACTTGTAATTCGCAATTCAACAGCAGGATACAATTACCCGTTGAGTTGTTAAAAGTCCCTAATATTGAGAAATTACGAGCATAAAACAACCGCGAAGCGCATGAGATTTGGTATCTACATTTTATTGGGGGCTGCATTCCTATGGTTTGTGTTTGGGTCTGTATTTATGTACAGGTCTACTTGGAATTTGTCGCATTCGAAGTATCAAAAAGGGGTTGTTTCAGAAATGGGGCCTATGCATAGAGAAAATTCGGATAAGCCCAATATTTTCATTATCAAACTACAAGGTCAAACGGAAACATTTGGAATCTATAGAAGAAGAGACGTATTCTACAACGACCTTTCTAAAAACATCCAAATGGGAGACACACTTAGTATTTACTATGAGAATTGGAAGCAAAAACTGGGCGATATTAACTTTCAAATCACCAACCTTGAAAGTAATGGCAAAACCATAATTGATTATACCAAGCGCAAAAAAAGAGATGTCATAATTGCAATTGTACTCTACTTTATTTGTGGAATATTCCTTGTAATTGCCTGGTTGCAGAGGCAGAAAGAATTAAGAAAGCACAATGCTTATCTGCTTTACAAATACAGTATAGGTATGCAAATTTAATTGGAGAAATAATTCTTTGCCTAAGGCATAGAGATATTAATATTGATACGCCCCAAACCTTCTTTTGCTAATTTTTGATTTTCATCCAAAATAATGGCCTTCTTAAAATCATTGTAAGCAGCGGTACTGTTTTTCATTTTCTCTTGCATTAAACCTCTAAGGGTATATGCATCAGCATATTCTGGAGCCAAATCAATTGCTTCGTCTAAATATGTAATAGCTTTGCTTGGGTTATTGAACAATGCATGGAGGTAACCTAAATTATAGCGGCAGAATATATGTCCTGGATTAATTTTAGCCACTGTCTCATAAAGTGCTGCAGCATCTTTATAGCGACGGGCTTTCTGTAAAAACAATCCTTTAGCATATAAAGCTTCATCGCTGAATTCATTTATACGAATCGCTTTATCAAAAAACAACAATGCCTTTTTATCTTGCTTTTCTGCGTAAAAGTTCCCCAATTGCATGATAGCGTCAAAATGTTTATCGTTATAAACCAATGTCTTCTCAAAAAGCAACATAGCTTTAGCAGTATCACCCATTTCTTTGGAAAGAATTCCCAAATAGAAATAAGGTAAAGGATTAGAAGGGTCAAGTTTATTTGCTTTAACATAATAAGCTTCAGACTCGGAATAATTTTGTTTAGCCAAATAAATCTTCGCTAAGTCAGTGATGGCGTCAAAAAAATCGGGTTTAATAGTAATTGCTTTCTTAAAACTCTTTTCTGCAGCCTTGGCTTCAGCAGTATCTCCTGCCATTAAATATACACCTTTGCGATAAAAATAAAGTGGATTTACAGAGTCTAAAGTTAGAGCGTAATTGATATCGTAAAGTGCTTGTTTGTAATTGTTTTCAAAATAAAATGCATTGGATCGATTGTAGTACAATTCAGCATTTGCAGGATCAGCATTAATTTTCTTACTGACATTACGAATGTCTGCAGAGTAACTAGAATCCTTCTCTGAGATGTACCTTGGAATAGGTTTATTCTCACAACTGTTGCTAGCGATTGTAAAAAGAATCAAGGTTAGAACAAAACATGATGTACGACAGTTTAACATTTACAAAAATTTAACTAATTTTACCCACAAATTTAAACGATTTTTATGCCATATTATCACAAAGCAGGAAAATTTCCAGAAAAAAGACATATTCAATTCAGAAAACCCAATGGAGACTTATATTCAGAAGAGCTTGTAAGCACAGAAGGATTCTCAAGTATTTACTCTTTAGTTTACCATTGCCACCCTCCTACTCTTGTAAAATCTATTGGTGACCCTGTCAATGTTGCACCGAAAGCGGCAATCTCAAATAACATGCAAAACAGGAGTTTCTTAACCTTTAGTACTCCGCAATAGGACGATTTTTTAGAAAGTAGAGTCATTCAGCTTTTTAACAAAGATTTATACATGACTACTGCCGCTCCTCGCAAGTCGATGACTGACTATTACTACAAAAATGCCGATGCGGATGAAGTCATATTTATTCATGAAGGTTCAGGTAAATTAAAAACACTGTACGGAAGTATTAACTTTGAATATGGTGATTATCTGGTGGTTCCTAGAGGTGTAATATATCAAATGGAATTTAACGATGAAAACAATCGTATGTTGATTGTTGAATCGTTTAGCCCAATCAAACCACCTAAGCGCTATTTGAATAGCATGGGACAGTTTTTAGAACATTCTCCTTTTTGCGAACGCGATATTAAAATGCCTGAAAACATTGACACTCATGATGAAGAAGGCGATTTTAAAGTATTAATTAAAAAGTTGATGAATTATTCATATGTATACGCCACACACCCATTTGATGCAATTGGATGGGATGGATACCACTACCCTTATGGATTTAGCATTCACAATTATGAGCCAATAACTGGTCGCATTCATATGCCGCCGCCCATACATCAAACTTTTGAAGGACATAATTTTGTAATTTGTTCGTTTGTACCGCGCTTATACGACTATCACCCACAATCTATTCCTGCCCCGTATAATCACAGTAATGTCGATTCTGATGAAGTTTTGTATTATGTAGATGGTGATTTTATGAGTCGCAAGCATGTTGAACGTGGAATGATACATTACATCCAAAGGGAATCCCACATGGACCTCACCCTGGAACTGTAGAGAAAAGCATTGGAGCAAAGAAACTAAGGAATTAGCAGTCATGGTAGATCCTTTTTATCCACTTCAAATAACGGAAGCCGCAATGGCAATCGAGAAGATCCGGCTATTACAAAAGTTGGGTAGAATAAAGATTAACTTTCAATTAAAACCACGGTTTTTAATGCATCAGTTTTGATGGTCTAAGTATTAAGAACTTACGGTGCATTATAAGAATTAATTAATACGATAGGATTATACAATTTTTGTGTAACAATGGCAATTTAATGCTCTACAAGAATTTGCTAAGCCCATATTTTTCTAATAATTTTGCCTGTAAGACTGTGCTAAACTATATAAGAACACAAATTTGCAAGAACACGCCATAGTCTAAATTCGAGTTCAACTATGTCATTATTTAAAATTTGTTCACCTATTGATACCCTAAGAGAATATCTATCTCAAATGGATATTGAGATGCTGGGACCTTATTTTGAGTGACGATAATACATACAATGACCTAGAGAAACATGTGTTCTTAGAAAAACTAGAATTCCATATTCTCCAGTTTTAAACAAAATGGGGATACCTAAACAAAAATTTACAGCGGCGAATGCAGCAATTGCTACAAACAATGCCATTATACATTATTGGGAAATACTAGTGGTGATTACTTGAATATTCTAGTGAAGGAAAAAAAAAGGAGAAATCTTTGACATTTTTCACTGCAATTGAATTCGTTACCTATCAAGGAGATTGAAAAGAACAAGGCTCATATTCTTTCTTACAACCCTGATGAAGCTGCTGATTTTGAAGCCGATGAAGATTATTTGTTAATTGTTCATCAAAGCAAACTAGCTCTTAATGAGCTAAAGGAACACAGTGGGCACAGTTTGGGGTTATCTTTAATAAATGATTGGCTAAGCAGGCATGTAGAACTTTACGAAGATTGCATTGCTTACTTTATGTATACACAACATGAAGACTTTTTTAGTTTATCACAACTTAAAGTCCCTCCTATGAAATGTATGACAAAAAGGATTTTGTAATCAGTGAAATGCTTCAATACAATAGAATTGAAAACAAAGATTTCTACGATGAAAAGGAGCTTTAATTTGGCTAATTAAACGAAGAGATTAAGGACAGTCGCACGTTGGTAAAATAAGTAACTTACTTTAGCTGAAATAAATTTCAAAATGGAAAGATTCTATTGGATGCAGAATTTAGTTGTATCTAACGAATCGGATTTTAAATTTTGCAGATTACGAAACTCTATTCACTAAAAATTACAGCGAAATCGTTGACCAAATACACCATTTATACGCAAAAAGAACTGGATAGAATGGAACCAGAAACAGCTGAATACAAAAAAGCAAGTTCGCTAAGATTCCATATTGAACAAAGAAAGTATTTAGGCTAAACTTTTATCTTACGTGTAAATGAAATGACCTTGCTCATAATTGGAAATGAGCATCGCAAACGTCATGATATATTCTTACATTTGCATTGTGACGCGAATTTTATTTTTTTCAATATTACTTATTGGTATTTCTTGTGGTCAAAAAACGAAAGGAATTCAAGCAAGTAAAGAGTCCATAACAGAATCTGTATACGCTTCTGGTGTAATTAAAACTATTAATCAATATCAAGTATTTTCAAACGTGAATGGAATACTTCAAAAATCCTTTGTCAAAGAAGGAGATTCGATAAACAAAGGAGGTATCCTATTTACAATTTATAATGAGACCAACAAACTCAGTAAGGAGAATGCACAATTATTGGCAGAATACTCTAATTACTCCAATAATCAAGCTAAGTTGAAAGAATTAAAAATCAACATTGAATTAGCGTTACAAAAAATGCGTCAAGATTCAATTTTATATCAAAGGCAAAAAAATCTTTGGGAACAAAACATTGGTAGTAAAATTGAATTCGAACAGAAGGAATTAGCTTATAAGAATTCCTTAACATTATACAAATCTGCTCAACTTCGATTGAATGATTTGGAAAATCAATTGAAATTCAATTCTAAACAATCCAAAAAAGGCCTTGAAATAAGTGAACAAATCTTGTCTGATTACACCATTCGAAGTGCTATTAATGGAAAGATTTACAGCGTATTGAAAAATGAAGGAGAGCTAGTTACAGTTCAGTCTCCCATTGCTATTATTGGTGATGCCAATGATTTTCTAGTTGAACTACAAATTGATGAATACGATATTTCTAAAATAAAAAAGGGACAGAAAGTATATTTGAGATTAGACAGTTACAAAGATTCAGTATTTGAAGCAAGAATAGATCGCATCTATCCCATCATGAACGAAAGAAGTAAAACCTTTACTGTTGAAGCCCTGTTTATTACTAAACCAAAGCTATTATACCCCAATTTAAGCAGTGAAGCAAATATAGTATTGCAAGAAAAAGACAATGCAATTACAATTCCTAGGGATTATCTGATGGGCGATACAGCGGTGATGTTGTTGGATAAAAGTATTCGTTTGGTAAAAACTGGTCTAAAAGATTACCAAAAGGTAGAAATTCTCAGTGGAATTACCGAGAGCGATAAATTGATTCTGCCAGAAGAATGAATTACAAATTAATATTTAATGTATCCAAGGCACTTTTGCTAGCAAGATGGAAACAAACCTTGGTTGCTGCGGTTGGAGTTACTTTTTCAATCGCCATGTTTATCACTTTGCTTAGTTTTATGACAGGTTTAAATGGTTTATTGGATGGATTGGTAACGAACAGGAGTCCACATATACGGATGTTCAACGAAATAAGAGCATCGAAGCATCAGGCAATTGAGTATGCCTTGGGTTTAGAAGGATATCATCATTTTATTGGTTCAATTAAACCTGGTGTTAGTCGATTGGAATTATATAACGTTAAGGCAGTTCTGGAAACTTTAAATCAAGACCCTGAAGTTTATGGAGTGGCGCCAAAAATAACGACTCAAGTTTTTTACAACATTGGCGCAATTGACAAAACAGGGGTAATCAATGGGATTGAGGTAGAATCAGAAAACAAACTCTTTCATTTTAGTGATTATGTTGTAGAAGGCAATTACATTGATTTAAAGAATATTCCAAACAGTATTATACTTGGAAAATCTGCTGCAGAACAAATGTTGGCGAATGTTGGAGACATAATTCAGGTGACAACACCTTCTGGCGAGCGCATGCCCCTGAAGGTAGTTGGTTTCTTTCAATCTGGATTGGCCGAATTGGATAAAGTTCAGAGTTATGCTTCATTGGCGACAGCACAAAAGCTTCTAGGAAAAACGAATTCATACATTACTGACCTGCAAATTAAACTAAACGACATTAACAGAGCTCCATCATTAGCAAAAGAATATTCAAACTTGTTTCATATAGAAGCTGAAGATATTCAAACCGCCAACTCACAGTTTGAAACAGGAAGTAATGTACGAAATATCATTTCATACGCGGTGGGAATAACTTTATTGATTGTTGCTGGTTTCGGAATCTACAACATTTTGAACATGATGATATATGAAAAAATGGATTCTATTGCGATACTTAAAGCCACAGGATTTTCAGGGAAGGATGTTCAGAAAATATTTATTGGAATAGCATTGACTATTGGAATAGTTGGTGGTTTAGCAGGATTGGCATTTGGGTTTCTTTTCTCATTTCTAATCGATCAAATTCCTTTTGTTATAGAAGCTTTGCCCACTATTACTACCTATCCAATAAATTATTCACCAAAATTTTATCTAATCGGAACTTTATTCTCTTTAATCACAACTTATTTAGCGGGGATGTTTCCTGCGAAAAAAGCGAGTAAGGTAGATCCTGTAAACATTATTCGAGGAAAATAAAATGAGCAAAACAATACTTGATGCAGAAAATATCTTTAAAAGCTTCCATGACCCAATAAAGGTAGATGTGTTAAAGGACATAAGTTTTACGGTAAATAAGGGTGAATTCGTTTCAGTGATTGGCAAATCAGGCTGCGGTAAATCTACCCTTCTATATATATTGTCTACAATGGACACCGATTTTAAGGGTGAACTTAAAATTGATGGAAGAAGTATGGTTGGATTACAAGATTATGAATTGGCAAGAGTAAGAAATGAGAAAATTGGTTTCGTGTTTCAGTTTCACTATTTGTTGAATGAATTTACAGTGCTTAGGAATGTGATGCTACCAGGATTAAAACTTGGTAAATTAAGTGAATCAGAAGTTGAACACAATGCCTATGAAAAGCTGCGTGTATTGGGTATTGAAGGAGAAGCATTGAAAAGTCCAAATAAATTATCAGGTGGGCAAAAGCAGCGAGTGGCCATTGCAAGAGCCTTAATTAACAACCCGTTAATTATTATGGGTGATGAACCAACAGGGAATTTGGACAAGAAAAACGGTGATATTGTCTTTGATATATTTGAAAAACTGACAGAAGAATTTAATCAATCTCTGTTAATTGTAACACATGATCAGGAATTTGCAGGTAAAACTGACCGCATAATTGAAATGGAAGATGGAAAAATAATTTCTCAAACTCAAAGAAAACAGGCTTAAAAACCTAGCCTATGCCTTATAAACACTAAGTTTACCTAAACTTAACAATAAGCCAACACCAAAATTTCTAAAAGGCTTACTTTTTCGAACAAATTTCCTATTTTTGCACCCTTTATTTTGAACATAAAAAATTATGACTAATCAAATTCTATATTTAGTGCCTTTTCTAGGCTTAATTGGTTTACTGGTAATGGCTATCAAATCAGCATGGGTGAACAAGCAAGAAACAGGAGACGAAAACATGAACCGTTTGGCTGGCTATATTGCAAAGGGTGCAATGGCCTTTTTAAAAGCCGAGTGGAAGGTACTTGGTTACTTCACAATTATCGCCGCATTATTGTTGGCGTACAGTGGAACCTTAGTTGAAGAATCTCATCCAATCATTGCAATCTCCTTCATTATTGGAGCTGTTTTATCTGCATTAGCAGGTTATATTGGAATGAAAGTGGCAACTAAAGCGAATGTTAGAACAACTCAAGCAGCTAAAACTAGTTTATCTAAAGCCTTGAAAGTATCATTTAACGGTGGTACTGTAATGGGACTAGGAGTTGCTGGTTTAGCAGTAATTGGGTTAGGGTCACTATTTATTGTATTTTATAATATGTTCGACCCACAAGGATTAAACGGACAAGGTCTGACAACAGCTATTGAAGTACTTGCGGGTTTCTCATTAGGAGCAGGATCCATTGCATTATTTGCGCGTGTTGGTGGAGGTATTTATACCAAAGCAGCTGACGTAGGTGCTGACTTAGTAGGTAAAGTTGAAGCAGGTATTCCTGAAGATGATGTTCGTAATCCTGCTACTATTGCTGATAACGTTGGTGACAATGTTGGTGACGTTGCAGGTATGGGAGCAGATTTATTTGGTTCTTATGTTGCAACTATTCTTGCAACATGGTGCTTGGCCGTGAGATAGTAGTTTTAGATGATTTTAATGGTCTATCTCCTATCCTATTGCCAATGCTTATTGCAGGTATTGGATTAATATTTTCTATCATTGGTACCTTGTTTGTTCGTATAAAGAGTGAAACGGATTCAGTTCAAAAGCATTGAACTTAGGAAACTGGTCTTCTATCATATTAACAGCAATAGCTTCTTATTTCCTTGTGAATTACTTAATGCCAGAAGGAAACCTTGATTTAAGAGGATATATATTTACACGTAGTGGAGTTTTCTTGGCTATCATAGTTGGATTGGTTGTAGGTGCTTTAATGAGTATTGTTACTGAATACTACACTGCAATGGGCAAAAGACCAGTGCGTTCAATTATTGAGAAATCAGCTACAGGACACGCTACAAATATTATTGGAGGATTATCAGTAGGTATGGAATCAACTGTTATTCCTATTTTGGTTTTAGCTGCTGGTATCGTTACTTCATATTCATTTGCTGGATTATACGGAGTTGCAATCGCTGCTGCAGGTATGATGGCAACAACTGCAATGCAATTAGCAATTGATGCATTTGGACCGATTGCTGATAACGCTGGAGGAATTGCTGAAATGAGTCAGCTTCCACCTGAAGTTAGAGAGCGTACAGACAATTTGGACGCAGTGGGTAATACAACAGCTGCGGCTGGTAAAGGATTTGCTATCGCTTCTGCAGCATTAACCTCCTTAGCCTTATTTGCTGCCTTTGTTGGTGTTGCTGGAATTGATGCTATTGATATTTACAAAGCTCCGGTATTGGCTGCTTTATTTGTGGGAGGAATGATTCCTTATATCTTCTCATCATTAGCGATTGCTGCTGTTGGTAGAGCTGCTATGGATATGGTAAATGAAGTTAGAAGACAGTTTAAAGAGATACCAGGTATAATGGATTACACTGCACAACCTGAGTATGAAAAATGTGTGGCGATCTCTACCAAAGCTTCTTTAAGAGAAATGTTGGCTCCAGGTGCAATAGCATTGTTGGTTCCAGTTTTAGTGGGATTTGGTTTTAAAAACATGTTTGAAACTGTTTCATCTGCTGAGATATTAGGTGGTTTACTTGCTGGTGTAACGGTGAGTGGTGTACTAATGGGAATTTTCATGAACAATGCAGGTGGTGCTTGGGATAATGCTAAAAAATCATTTGAAAAAGGCGCAGTTATTAATGGAGAAACCTTCTATAAGAAATCTGAACCACACAAAGCTTCTGTAACAGGAGATACTGTTGGAGATCCTTTTAAAGATACGTCTGGACCGTCAATGAATATTTTAATTAAATTGATGAGTATTGTTTCATTGGTTATTGCTCCTCACATTTCTGTTGGTGGACATGGCGCTGGAGCTACTGGCGATGGATGCTGCAAAGACAAAGTTGAAGCAAGCGCTTCTTGTCATCATGGTTCTGATAAAGCATGTGCTCACGAAGGAAAAGCAGGAAAATGCGATTTAAAAACATGTGCATCAATGAATAAGTCACAGTGTTTAGACCTTTGCGATAGTCTTGGATGTGATTCAACAGAGAAGGCTTACTGTATGAGCTTATACAATGAGAACGGCGAATTTGTTGGACCTTGCATGGCATCTTGTGAAAAGAAATGCACAAGCAAAGAAGAATGCATAGCTAATTGCGGCGATAAATGTGCAAACAAACACATGTGGAATGAAAAAGGATGTTGCGCGGGAAAAGCTTATGCTGATAAATGTGCACATTGTAAAAGTGATTCAAAGAAAGCGTGTGCTGGTGATCCAGCAACATGCCCAAAACGCGAATCGGGTTGTTGCAAAGACAAAAAGTAATTTTAAAAGATATACTATAAGCCTCTGAATTTCGGAGGCTTTTTTTATGCGTTAGCTTTTATAAGATTATCCAATAAAACAGCTGTACTTACACCAGCATTTAAAGATTCAGCATTCCCAAATTTTGGAATTGTTAATTTGTAATCAGAGACACTGATGATCTTGGGATTGATACCATGACCTTCATTTCCAATCACGAGAATTCCTGATTTGGGTAAATTTCCTTCATGCACATTTTGACCATTCAATGTGCTTACCAATAAAGGTAACTTGGATTTGGATTGATACTCCAATATATCGCCATAGAAGACGTTTACACGAAAAAAGCTACCCATAGTTGAGTTGATACATTTGGGAGCATATACATCTGTACAACCTTTGCTGCAGATAATTTGTTTAATGCCATACCAATCTGCAATTCGAATTATTGTGCCTAGATTACCTGGATCTTGTATTTCATCTAATGCCAGCACAAACCCATTCTTGACTTCTAAGACTTCAGGACTGGGGATTTCAAGTACAGCTAAAACTCTAGGTGGTGCCAAATGAACTGATATTTGCTTCATATCTTGTTCATTTACCTCCTTACCATATAATAATTGCATTGAAATTGCCCTCATTTTCATCTAACTATGACTTAAATGCGAATATTTTAAGTAGCTTAAAATTGCTTGTCAACAATTCGGTAATACTTTTTTCGCCAACTTCAACGACAAATTGGTTATATTTTTGTCTTTGTTTTTTATCTTGAAGACCTTTAACCAATCGAATGTTCGCTTTACTTATCATAGCACTATTGCTTTGTTTGGATTGGTATTCATTTTTTTATCGGCATGCAAAACTACCAAATTAGTTCCCGAAGGACAACACTTACTTGTTAAAAATAAAATTAAGACTGCTGATACCGGCAGTAATTTGGTAAATAAAGTGATTTCAAAGATTGATGACAACAAGTCTTTATATATTAAACACAAACCCAATCGCAACATTCTAATCCTCGGCAGATTTCATTTAGGTATGTATAATTTTGGAAGTTCCAAAAGACATCCTGAAAAGAATGAAAGTAAAAAACTGAGAAAATTATTGCGCAGTTATGGTGAAGCACCCGTTTTATTAGATACACTTGAAGTTGCAAAATCAGAAGAAAATCTAAAAAACTATTTGTTTACAAAAGGATTCTTGAATTGTGAAGTTACACATTCTATCAAATATAGAAGAAAAAAGGCGATTGTTACTTATTATGTTATTCCTTCAAGTCCATACATCATAAACAAAGTGCGTATTTCTGCTGATGATGCAGAAATTGACAAATTACAAAACAAAAACATTAAATCCTCCTTGTTTATTTCAGGTCAAGTGATTGACATGGAACTTCTCAGCAAAGAACGAAATAGATTGAGTACTTTATTGCAAAACAATGGGTATTACGATTTTAGTAAAGACTACATTGAATTTGAACTGGATACCATTGCACTATTTAAAACAATTGATAAAGGCAATAATGTAAAGGAAACTGTAAGACTCAAAAATGCAATAGATGTTAATATTTCTATAGCGAACAAATCTGTTTCTGAACGCTTTTATCAAAAACACATCCGAAGTGTTACGGTTAAATTTGAAAACGATTCAGAAACCTATAGACCGGAAGCACCTATTGTCCACGATAGTATAACTTTCTTCTTAAATGGCTTTCCTGTGAAGCCAAATGTTATTGCCGATCATATTAATCTAAAGAAAGGAAATTTATACAAGAGCTCGGATGTTGAACTCACCTATGCCAAGTTGAGTGAATTCACGATATTTAAGTTCATTGACATCAACTTTGTACCTTCTGCCTCAGATACGAGTCATAAACTAGATGCAATTATTACCTTAAAAACCAATTATAGACAATCGTTTACAATTGAGCCTCAAGGAATTGTTTCACAATTAAACCGAATTCAAAATATTAATCTGGGTAACTCCTATGGGGTTGCAAACAGCTTAATTTGGACGCACAGAAACCTATTTCACAATGCAGAATTATTCGAAATTTCCTCAAATACTAGGGTGGAAACTCAATTGTTTCGAGATTCCACTGATGGCAATTTAAAATATTTCAACCCTGCCTTCCAACAGAGTTTAAATTTATCACTTAGTATTCCGAGATCCACTTATATCTATTGAGAAGTGGAACAAAGTGAAGTCGATTAAAACTAATTTAAATTTATCTTATTTATATGAAGAATCCTGATATTTGGAGACGAATATTACCATTAACTTATCAGTATCAAATTCAGACCCAAGAACGACTTGGTTTAAATCTTTTGGAATTGTCTTTCAGTAGAAACACTTTAGATATAGATATTTCAAATCGTGCGGATAGTGCTTTTATTCAAAGATTGTTTTCTAATAACAGCGACTGGACTCTCAATTTCACGATTTACAGATAAAAACACCACAAAAAGGAGGTCACATTTTTATGTCAGAGACCGCTTATTAGAAGTAGGAGGTAATATCCATCGACTAATTAGACGAATAGCTGATACAGAAAAACGAGCAGACACATCGTATAAATTATTAAGAGTAGATTATTACCAATATGTGCGTTCTATGAAATTGACGCTCGTTGCGAGTACTATTATCAATAAAAACCAATCGACAGTCTTGCGTAAATTTTGGATATACGATTCCTTATGGTAATCGAAGGGATTCCATTTGATAAATTATTCTTTATTGGAGGCTCTAATAGTCTGAGAGCTTAGTCCACGAACGATTGGACTGGTAGTTTTGAGGAAAGTACAAAAGAATTTCAGAATCAATAGAGCTGAAATTTAATACTTCAGGCAAACTGCAAAATATAGATTAGACATTATTCGCGATAAATTAGAAATTGCCTTTTTTGTGATGCTGGTAATGTTTGGACTGATAAAGATGTCATCAACAACGATTCTAGAAAAGAATTTAAACCTGAATCTATATTCACAGAAACAGCACTAAGGAACTGGTGTTGGAGCTCGCTTTGATTTTCAGTTTTTCTTATTTCGCTTAGATTTAGGAATGCAGATGCGCAACCCTGAGAAACCAGTGGCTGAATCTTGGGTAATCCGCGACTTTGCTCGTAATAATTACTTTACCAAGTATTCAATATTAAACTTTGGTATTGGATATCCTTTTTAAACGACCGCCAAACTAAAATCAAAAAACTCAATAAAAATGTTTTGCAATAACTTAAATTTACGAGTATATTTGCAACCCGTAAAAAATGGTGGTCATAGCTCAGTTGGTTAGAGCATCAGTTTGTGGTACTGAGGGTCGTGGGTTCGATTCCCATTGTCCACCCAAAACAAAAAAGGCAGTAGTAATACTGCCTTTCTTTTTAATATCTATTTAGTGTGATTTATTTTTGTTCTTCACTAGCTTTTTTAAGCATAGCTAAGCCTTTCTCAAACATTTGGTTCATATCTTCATCTGAAGGCATAAACATAAAAGACATTGCATTTATTGGGTAAGGAATTTCGGAATGCATGCCCCATACGACCTTTGTTGCTCCATTTTCTTCATCTACAGTAAAAAATCCTGTACCGCCATCTTGGCCATCAAACTCAAGCTTTGTGTCAACACGTTTTCCAGGCACAATGGCTGTAATAGTTTGACTTCCATTCCCCACTTCTTTGTGATTACTCGACCAAGTTGCTTTTGCACCAACAGTTCCATCAGTTCCTGTTATTTCTTCCTTCATATTAGGATCAATTTCCTTCCATTGCGACCATTTATCGTGGTTCTTAAAATAAAGAATATTTTCCCAAACAAGGTCGGAAGGTGCGTTTATACTTATTGATTTCTCGTAATTAAACTCCTTTTTCATAAATACGCCGGCAACTAATACAACAATAATAAGAACAAGTATGCTCTTCAAAATAATTTTAATAATTTTCATAATATGTTTCTTGATTTCTTAATACAAAAGAAATCAGTTTATCTTTAACAAACAAGTTAAAAAAAAAATTTAAGAGATTTGATAGTCTAACTATCTATTTTCTAGAGATTACCTTCTTTGATGCTTCAACAACATCAACGACATCTAAACGGTACTTTGCCATAAGTTCGTCTGGAGTTCCACTTTCTCCAAA
>JAWKNQ010000004.1:0-133336 GCA_041391605.1 Bacteroidia bacterium | reverse complement strand
GAATAGACTTATGATAAATATAATTGTTGTAATATTTGTGATGATGCACATGGTCCATATATTTATCATATGCTTCGTACAAAGGTTTTAACTCAAAGTTTCTTGGCAGAATTAAATGTGTCACATTTCGACAACCTAATCCAAAGTATGTGTAAATATCATTGGCCAATAGTTCTAATTCTTGTTCACTTTCTTTTCCACTTAATACGGCAAGAGAAGTTCTATTCTTGCGGATAAGAGTTGACGTGTTCTTAAAATAGTATTCAAAGTAACGAGCAGAGTTATTGCTACCAGTAGCAATGAGGTAACTCAAGTTTACAAATTTACCATCGCTTGTAATCATAGATGCAAATTCAGGTTGAATTGTAGTTAAAATATCTATACAATACTTCATCAAAACTTCATCATTCGAAGAAAGCTTCACTTGAGCATTCATGCCTTGAGCTAATATGGATAGGAGGTCGTGTAAACCAACAAATGGAATGTTTCCAGCCATTATAACACCCACATTCTTTTGATTAGGTTCAAAGGTTTCATCGGTCAACCATTTTTCAATGTTATCATGGGTTAAAGCCTTTGCCCAATTATTTGCTGCAAGTTTAATAAAATCAATAGTAAACCATTGGTTTTTTGTTTTTGCGAGTTGCAGAGTAGATTCTGGAATTTGCTTGAGATTTTCGCCTAGTTCTGCGAAGCTGTTTATAAGATCTGTTTTATTCACTTTTATTAAGGTAACAAAATTAGATATTATCCGTTACATATTCGAGTGTAAATATTTGAAGTGAAAAAAAACACAATAGAATTGAAAAAAAATGATAGGTTTGTAATGATGAAAAGTAGATTAGGATTAGCAGTTATTTTATTGTTTTTATGCACCAATATGTATGCACAATTGGGCTTTAAAATTGGACCTCAAGTTTCTTTTATTACATCCAGATCATACGTAATTGATTCCTTGCCAAATAATTATAATTTTAGGTTTAAGTCGGGTGTTAAACTCGGGCTTACTGCTCAATATGGCTTCACCCAAAAATTTGTTCTGGCTAGTGGCATTAGTTTTACAAATAAAGGATACAGAGTATTTAACGACACCAACAACACTGGAAATTTAATTAAAAACAACTTAAGTCATATCGAGGTACCGATTAATATGATTTTCAAATTAAGAGTTGGTTCTTCTGCTAAAATGCGATTCTTAATTGGTGGGGCTTTAAATTATCAATTAAATAATAAAGAAGTTATCGAGTTAAACAACGGAAGTGATAATTTTATAATTAGAGAAACTTCAGAGAACAAAATATATCCGATGGGTAGTGTGGGGATTGAAATTGCCAGTGAAAGTAAATCAGGAAATATATTTGTATTTGGAGCCTATTACAACCAATCGTTTAGCAATCAGGCAAAACTAAATATCTTTAACGCAAACACAAGTTCAAACGAGAAAGTCTTTTCTTTGGGGTATAGGGGGAGTTACATCGGACTTGGATTGACGTATTTATTCGATTTAAAGAACTTTAAGAAAGAAGAAGTGTTCTTCTACTAGGTCGTTTTTGATTGTAAATTTCATTTTATTTTTACATTTAACTTAGTTACATTTGCCTAATAATAGTAACTTAAACTACTTACATTTCAAAAATGAAAGATAAATACGTTGATTTAATCAATCAAACCTTCGATTTTCCAGTAGATGAATTCAATTTAAACGATGATAATGAGTTGACTTTTCATAACATTCCTTTGATGGATATTGTTGAGCAGTATGGTACTCCGTTGAAATTCACTTACTTGCCTAGGATTTCTGAGAATATCAAGAAAGCAAAAACCTGGTTCAATGTTGCTATGGCAAAAGTTGACTACCGAGCAAAGTACCATTACTGCTATTGTACCAAAAGTTCGCACTTCAATCATGTACTTGAAGAAGTACTTAGGAATGATGTTCACTTAGAAACTTCATCTGGTTTTGATATTAACTTAATACTTTCTTTACATGAACAAGGATTGATAGATAAAGATAAGTTTATAGTGTGTAATGGGTTTAAATTGCAATCTTACATAGATAATATTGCCATGATTGTAAAGGAAGGTTTTAGTAATGTAATCCCTGTAATTGATAATATTAGAGAAGTTGACTTACTTACAGAGGCTATTGATTCCACAATTCAAGTGGGTTTGAGAATAGCTGCTGAAGAAGAACCTAAGTTCCCTTTTTACACTTCACGATTAGGAATTGGATACAAGGATATAGTGCCTCTTTATAAAGAAAAGATTCACAACAATAAGAAACTTAAGTTGAAGATGTTACACTTCTTTATCAATACTGGAATTGAGGATGATGCGTATTATTGGAACGAATTACACAAGTGTTTAAATGTGTATTGCGCTCTAAAAAAGATTTGCCCTGATCTTAATAGTTTGAACATTGGGGGAGGATTTCCGATCAAAAACTCATTAAAATTTGATTTTGATTACGAGTACATGGCCTCTGAAATTGTTGCTCAAGTAAAACAAGTATGCGACAGTCAAGGTGTTGCAGAGCCTGATATCTTCACCGAGTTTGGTTCATTCACAGTAGGTGAAAGTGGTGGTGCCATCTTCAAAGTTGAATACCAAAAGGTTCAAAACGATAGAGAGAAGTGGAATATGATTGACAGTAGTTTCATGACTACCTTGCCGGATTCATGGGCGATAAACAAGAAGTTCATTATGTTCCCCTTAAACAACTGGGAAAAGAAGTACGAGAGAGTTTTACTTGGTGGAATAACTTGTGATAGCGACGATTATTACAACAGTGAACAACACGCCAATGCTATTTATTTACCGGTGTTTGATTCAGAAGATCCGCTGTACATCGGATATTTTCACTGTGGTGCCTATCAAGAAAGTGTTGGTGGATTCGGTGGGATACAGCATTGCCTTACACCTTCTCCTAAACATATTATTATCTCAGTTGATGAGAATGGCGATTACAACACAAAATTGTTTTCTAAAGAGCAGACATACAAGAGTATGTTGAAGACCTTAGGTTATTAAGCCTGACCTGTCATTCCGCCGAAGTTAATTGGGAATCCGGGGTTTCCGTCGTTGCCTTCAATATCAACATTTCCAAAATTAGCTTCAAATTTACTCATGTTATCACCTAATGCCATTAGTAAGCGCTTTGCGTGTTGTGGTGTCATAATAATTCTACTTTTAACCTTTCCTTTAGGAATACCTGGCAAGATACGCACAAAGTCAATTATAAATTCAGATTGACTATGTGTAATAATGGCTAAATTACTATATGTGCCTTCTGCAATTTCTTCTGATAATTCAATATCTAAGGGTTGTTCGTTTATTTCGTTTTTCTTATTCATGATGATTGATTGCTCAAAGGTAATTGGTATAATTGAAATATGAAATGTTCTAAACAATTAAATTCACTTAATTGCTAGATTTTAGAAAGTTTAAGATGCTTTAGGTGCTCCTGCTTTCTTCAAAGTAAATGCAAATGTGGTGCCTTGCCCAACTGAACTTCTTACATTAATGGTTTGGTGATGCGATTCGATAATGTGTTTAACAATAGATAATCCCAATCCGCTGCCGCCACTATTTCTAGATCTACTCTTGTCTGTGCGGTAAAAACGTTCGAATAAACGAGGTAGATGCTCAGCTTCAATACCTTCACCATCGTCTGATACTTCAATTAAGATGTGTTGATCCATATCGTATAATCCGATTGAGGTCGTGCCATTTTCTTTACCGTAAGAAATTGAATTTCCTATAAGATTGTTTAGAATCTGGCGAATTCGATCTTTATCTGCTTGCACTTTATACGGTAAGTCGCATCCCTCTTTAAATCGCAAATTGATTTCTTTGTCTTTGCCTAGCTTCGAATACGACTCAAAAACTTCTTTAACGAGTTCGTTGATTTCAAACTCACTCATATGCATTTGCATGGCACCGCTTTCCAACTTACTGATATCTAATAAGTCGTTAACCAGAGTGTTCAAACGCTCAGTGCTGTCAGCGGCCTTTTTAAGAAAACTCATTTTAACTTCCTCATCGTCCATGGCCCCATCAAGTAAAGTTTCTAAATATCCTTGAATATTAAAGATTGGAGTTTTAAGTTCATGCGATACATTACCTAAGAATTCTTTTCTGTATTTTTCGGTGGCTCTTAATTGTGTAATCTCTTGTTTCTGATCATTTGCCCATTGTATAACTTCTTCATTAACGCGATTAATTGGATCTAAATTAAAGTCGTCAATGTAATTGGGTTTTTTAATCTTACTGGTCTTATATCTGTGAATGGTTTTATAAATGAGTTTAATCTTTCTGTAGATAAAGAATTCGAGACCAAATAGAATTATAATATAAGTAAGTGATCCAAAGGTAAATATAGAAATTAAAAATTGAAGAAATGTAACTTCAAAGTAAAAAAGAAAAGCAGCAAAAATGCCGCTAAGTACTAAAGTAGTGAGTAATGTTATTCGTTCTGGAGTAGGATTCTTTATCACACTTCAAATTTATAACCTACACCTTTAATTGTTTGTATAAAATTATCATCCAATTTCTCACGTATTTTTCTAATGTGGACATCAATCGTTCTGTCAACAACCAGAACGTCGTCGCCCCATATCGATTCCAGGATTTGCTCTCTTGTGAACACTTTTCCAGGTTTGCTTGCAAGCAATGAGAGCAATTCAAACTCCTTTTTCGGGAATTGCAATACTTTTCCTTGGTAAGTAACCGAATAACTTTCTCTATCAATTTTCAAGTCTTCAAACTCTATGCTAGCAGAACTGTCTGTATCGTTAATGTTTCTGCGTAAAATTGCTTTTAATCTCGAGATTAGCACACGTGGTTTGATTGGCTTAATAATGTAGTCATCTGCACCTGCTTCAAAACCGGCTAGTTCACTAAATTCTTCTCCTCTTGCTGTTAAAAAAATCAAAGGAATGTTTTTGAGCTGAGGGAGCTGTTTTAATTGTCTACATGCTTCAATACCATCCATCTCAGGCATCATCACGTCCATTAAAATAATGTCTGGTTTTATTTTAGAAGCTATATTGATGGCTTCCTTTCCGTTCATCGCTGCAACAACTGTAAAGTTTTCCTTTTTTAAATTGTAGCTTAATAATTCAATGATGTCAATTTCATCGTCAACTATTAATATTTTGTAAGAAGGTTGTGAACTCATAATGATTAATGGTTCAAAATACGTGCATTGAACTGAATAAATGGTTATCCATACGTTAAAAAATCATTACGGGAAGAGTTCTTCTAATTTCCGCTCTAATTCTTCACCTCTGAGGTTCTTTGCTATTATACGACCTTCCTTATCTAACAAAACTGTAAATGGAATACCAGTTACTTTATATAATTTGGCAGGAGCAGAACTCCAATACTTCAAATCGCTGACATGTCTCCAATTTAATCCCAAAGCATTAATGGAGTTCACCCATGCTGCAGAATCTTTGTCTAAGGATACTCCAAAGATTTCAAATCCTTGGTCTTTGTATTTAGAATAAACGCGTTTAACATTTGGAAACTCAGCACGACATGGGCCACACCAACTTGCCCAAAAATCAATTAATACAACTTTTCCTTTTAAATCAGATAACTTTAAAACTTTGCCATTAGGTTGATTTAATACAATGTCTGGAGCAACTTCACCTTCTGCAAGTAGTTTGTTATTGTCGTATATGGTTTTTAAGTCGGCGTAATACGGACTAGCTTTTTCATTGGCTTCTAGACGTTGCATGATTGATTTCACCACAGGAATTTCATATTCAGAGGTGAAATTAAACAGCACAAAATACGATTCTAGTGGAGATTCGTACAACAACATGGTGTCCATTGACATTCTTAACTCTTGTTGTTTTGAAGCAAACATGAATTGATACATTTGCATTTTCTTGGCATCTGCTTCATTGGCTATTTGTTGTTCTAAAGCTCCTAGCTCTGAACTTAATCTTGTTACACTTTTAATAAAGTCGTACATGTTCTGCGACTTATGAACTTTTGTTCCTCCCAGTTCATAATTTAAACCATTTGTATTTGGGTTGATAGTTACTTTGATGTCACATCCATTCTCAATTATAAGTGGAATAGCTATGTTTTGTGTGTATTGAACATAAGCAATAAAATTTGTGGGATAGTTTCCTTTTAGAGTAAATTCACCTTTGCTGTTTGTTCGAACAGAATCAATTAAGATTAATTCCTTGCTAGCTCTAAATTGACTTAAAACAATAAGGTGATTCTTAAAAGTGTCAAGAGTACCTTTTATTTGGTACGAGATTTTACTCGCTTTTGCAGGTTTTTTATCTGCATTAAATTCTAAATTAGTAAATACAGTACTTGCTTGAGATTGCAATGAAAATACAAACAAGATAGAGAACAGAGTGGTTTTGAACATTATGCGAATTTAAACTTATTTTAATAGATTTTATTTATTTCTTCTTCCAATAGACGCAATTTAGCGCTGTTGGGTTGTATCAGCAAGCCTCTAACTCCAGCTTTATTTGCAGCATCAATATCCCGTTGTGTGTCTCCAATCATTATACTCTGCAAAGGATCAATGTGGTATTTCGCCATAGCTTTTTCTAATAATAAAGAATCGGGTTTCCTGCATAAACATTTGCCGTGTATTGGATGGTGTTTACAGTAATAGAAGTCATCAATCATTGTGCCAAAATCGACACAGGCATTTTGTAATTTTTGATGAAAAGTTTTTAGTTCTAATTCAGTGTAAAGCCTTTTGTCAATTCCACCTTGATTCGTAATAACAATTGCTAAAAATCCTTTATCCTTTGCTAGTTTGATGCATTCAACAGCATCTGGAAGTACTTCAAAATCATCAATTTTGCATACATAATCACCAATCTCGCGGTTTAATACCCCATCTCTATCGAAAAAAATAGCCTTTTGCATCACTTAGTGTTTTAAACCTACAAAATAAGTACTAATTTGCACCGTTTTTAAATTAATTTACTAATTTGTCATCATACATCGTCATTATACCTACCACAATGAAAAAGAAAATGCCGAGGCAATTATCCGAAAGGTGATGTCGTTGCGCAATGACTTTGAAATATTGATAGTAGATGATAACTTCCCGACGGAACAGCAAAGATTGCAAATCGCTACAAAATGAGTTTGCAAATCGATTGCATATTTTAGAAAGACAAGAAAAAAATGGCTTAGGAATGGCGTACATTGCCGGATTTAAGTGGTGTCTCGAACGCAAGTATCAATATGTGTTTGAAATGGATGCCGATTTTTCTCACAATCCCGAGGATTTACCAAAATTACTTGAAGCGTGCGAAAAAGAAGGAGCAGGTCTTTCTGTTGGCTCGCGTTACCTCACTGGAGTTAATGTTGTTAACTGGCCAATGAGCAGAGTAATCATGAGTTATTATGCCAGTGCTTATGTTCGTTTTATTACTGGTATGACCATACGAGATGCTACTGCTGGATTTGTGTGCTACACTCGAGAAACCCTAGAACGTATCAACCTAGATAAAATTAAATTTAAAGGTTACGCTTTTCAAATTGAAATGAAGTTTAAAGTGTGGCAGAAGAAAATTAAAATAGTTGAAGTTCCTATCATCTTTACAGATCGTACCTTGGGAAGTTCAAAAATGAGCAAAAAAATATTTAGAGAAGCTTTTTTTGGTGTTATTGAATTAAAGCTCAACAGTTGGTTTAAAAAAAATGATGAATAACGAAGAAATTTCTAAACTCAGGAAGAATTACAGCCATTCTTCTCTTTTAGAATCTGAAGTCGACTTAAATCCTATTAATCAATTTCAAATTTGGTTTGCTCAGGCAATGGAAGCTCAAGTAAATGAACCAAATGCAATGTGCCTTTCAACGTCAAACAACGATATTCCTGACAGCCGCGTTGTCCTGCTAAAAGGCATAGAAGATGGAGGCTTTGTGTTTTACACCAATTATCAAAGTCATAAAGGTCAGCAAATTGAAAATAACCCAAATGTGCATCTTAACTTTCTTTGGCTAGAATTGGAGCGACAAGTTCGTATTTGGGGTAAGGCTAAGAAAGTGAGTAGTGCTCAAAGTGACGCCTATTTTAAATCGCGACCATTTGAAAGCCAGCTAGGAGCTATTGTGAGTACTCAGAGTTCTGTTATTGAATCAAGAGAAGTTTTAGATAGTTCTATGTTAAATGCATTAGAGAAATACAATTTAGAGGGTCAATTGCCTTCTCGCCCTGAACATTGGGGAGGATATATCGTTGAAGCAAGTAAAATAGAATTTTGGCAAGGAAGACCAAATCGTTTGCACGACCGTTTGAGGTATGAACTTCTGGAAGGTAATTGGGAAATTAAGCGACTTGCGCCTTAAGAATTAAATCTCATGTCCCATTTTTTCGCGTTTTGTATCTAAGTACTTCGCGTTGTGAGGGTTTGGATTCGTTTTCGATGAAACATTTTCAACTATTTCTAAGCCATAACCTATTAATCCGGTTCTTTTCTTTGGGTTGTTGCTGATTAGTTTCATTTTAGAAACACCCAAATCTCTTAAGATTTGCGCGCCAATTCCATAATCTCGTTCATCCATTTTAAAACCCAATTCAATATTAGCATCAACTGTGTCCATACCTTGCTCTTGAAGTTTGTAGGCTTTCAGCTTGTTTAACAAACCAATTCCTCTGCCTTCTTGATTCATGTATAATACCACACCTTTACCAGCTTCTTGAATCATGTTCATCGCCTGATGCAATTGTTCACCACAGTCGCATCTGCAGCTTCCAAAGATATCACCTGTCATACAGCTGCTGTGCACACGAACCAAAATAGGTTCGTCTTTTTCCCATTCTCCCTTTTTAATTACGAGGTGTTGAGTGCCATCACTAACTTGTGAATAAGCCAGTAAATCAAAATCACCAAAAGTGGTTGGCATATTCACCGAGATTTCTCTTTTAACATGGCTTTCATTTTTTATTCTGTATTTGATTAAATCTTCAATAGAAACAATCTTGAGGTCAAACTTCTTCGCGATTTCAAGCAGTTCAGGCAATCTAGCCATTTCGCCGTCCTCTTTCAATATTTCAACAATACATCCCGCAGGAGCAACCAGCTAATCTGGCAAAGTCGATGGCTGCTTCTGTATGACCAGCTCGCTTCAGTACGCCTTCTTTTGTGCTTTCAATGGAAATATATGCCCTGGTCGTGCCAAATCATTTGCCTGAGTGTCGGGATTGATAAGAGCTTGCACAGTTTTGCTTCTATCCGATGCAGAAATACCCGTTGTAGTACGTGACCTTTTAGGTCGACAGAAACAGTAAATGGAGTTTCATACATAGAGTCGTTACTGCTTACCATCATATCCAAACCTAAGTCGAGGCAGCGATCAGGTAAAATTGGTACACATATCAAACCTCTTCCTTCTCTAGCCATGAAGTTAATCATTTCAGGTGTAACATTTGCCGCCGCTGTTAAAAAATCGCCTTCGTTTTCGCGATCTTCATCATCTACAACAATAATTAATTTACCGTTTTTAATATCTTCTATGGCTGATTCTATTGAGTCGAGGGTTTTTGACATGGTGAATATTTACTGCAAAATTACAGAAATACTCTGAATTAACTTATACAATATGAACTTGACCGAATAGATTATCTTTATAAACGCGGATATGTAAATCATCAGACACTCTGTTTGGAATTTCTAATAATGGGGTGTAGTTTGTTTTAAGGAAAGCGTCAATATCACTTAAGCCTTCTTCATCAAACCCATTTTTTCTTAGAAGAATCTTTCCAGATGCCTCCATAAGCAAGCATGAAGGGAAGGTGTTGATGTGATAAAACAAATTGGTGTTCTTGGTATCTGTTTCCATCTGAAATGGAAGTTGACGTCTTTCTTTGTATTGATTGATGTCTTCTGTCGAATTAAATGGATTTAAACACACAATTTGAAGGAGTTCTTTGCCGAAGTTCTTTTGTAGTTCTTTTAGGCAAGAGAATAAGCTTTGATTGTGTTTACTGCTTATAAACCAATAGCATAGCAAAATAAGTGAATTTGAGTTTTCGTTTGAGTTTAAATTGGGGTTTTTAATAATTTTCATAATAATTGGGGATTAAGGATGATAACCCCATTAAAAAATAAAGGCAAGAAACGGAGAGGATCACACTAGTGATTGCTTACCTTTATTTAATAATGAAGCCGTGATTCCATCGTTTTAGTTTAGTTTAATGTATTTTGAATAGGTGAATGTGATTAGAAATTGAGGACAGCCTGCAGGAAATAAGCCTTTGCACCTTAATACGTGGGCAAATTTCATCTGCAGACAAAATCTCTCAATTTTCACAACAAACACTAGCACGAGTTCTAAAAAATGAGAAGTGAGATAAAAAAGGATGATTTTCTAAATAAAAAAGGGTTGTTTCTGAGGGTTAAAATGGCTTTTTTCATGATATTTTGTATTTATTTTTAAGGTTCAATACAAAGATGATTTCAGATGTTCCCTAAATCAATAGTTATTTAATAACCGGTAGGTTTTTCTTAATAACCGGTCGTTTTTTCCAATAACCGGTAAGTAAATTTTTTTTTGGAGGTAAAATTTGGGGTATTTTTGACTCAAAAAAGAGTCAATTTTGCCATTTTCTGCTTAAAAATTCCAGACAGGAGGATTTTTGCTTACAAAAAGTTGCTTTTTTTCGATATGCCAGAATAAATTTCCATATTTATTTGCAATTTCAATGTCATGAGTAGATATAAGTATTGATTTATTGAAATCATTACAAAACTCACTCAGATCTTTAAATAATTGCATTCGAGACGGGTAATCTAAAAAAGCGCTTGGCTCATCCATTAATAATATAGGTGTGTCTTGAGCGAGAACGCGTGCGATATTCGCTTTTTGCCACTCACCATCACTTACTTCATTCAGATATTTGTCTTTAATATGTTCTATTTTCATTAAAGATATGGCGCGATTAACTGATTCTGAGGGCGTTTCAGTATTTAAACCACCTGAATATGGGTAATTTCCAAATCGCACCATTTCGTATATACTTATATAGTCTTCATATATTCTCTCAGTGCTAGCGTATGCCAAATGCATTGCCAAACGTGCATTCGATTGAGAGCGTATATCTTCCATATTTATAGAAATTGTGCCTTTTAAAGGACTGAGTATACCTGCAATTGTTTTAATTGTCGTGGATTTACCACTTCCATTACTTCCACTGAGTATAATTAAGGTGTTCGGCTTAATTTGCTTGAACTTACTTATCAGAGTAATGTTCTGTTCCATATCAACTTTGTTTTAATTACTATTCTTTCTGCATAAAATAATAACCATTTGATATTGCCATACCTTATTATTTAATAGTATGAATTTTGAACAGTTCCAATCGAGAGGGATAAAGTATTTCTAGAAGTTAAACACCAGCCAGGCATCGCTGAGTAAGAAGTGTAATTTAAAATTAGAGGCTTTGATTTTAATAGTCGACTACATTTGGGATGGCGCCAAATGATAAAAGTTATCGTCCTAATAATAGTCATATCAATTCTGAGACCTGTACCATATCAATTGTAGTGGTATCTTTGGGTATTGACGCTACATATATAATATCATCAAAACTACAACAGATAGTTTGGCATAAAGTGGAAAAGTGGCCTTTCGTTAGCAAAAACCCGAGTGATTAGCACAAATGAACACGATATAGTTCGATTTGAATCCACATGAGAAACGGCTGCCACCGAGTGAAGTGATTAAACCTCTGCGCAATGCCAAATAATTGAGTAAATTCTGAAAAGCACCTGTGATTTGCCCTTAAAATAACACCAAATAAGATAATAGCTCCAGTTCCAAATTTACGAGACACCGACAAAACCAAAAGAAGAACCAACATAGCTCCAATAAATCCCGCAAGCGAAATTCCGATACCTGATTGTAAAATTGGAAAGTAATGCGCTCCTATAATTAATACAGCAACTGCAAGGGAAGCACCAGAGCTGACACCTAATATGTAAGGACCAGCAAGATAATTGCGAAAAAGCTGTTGAAGGATAAATCCAGAAATAGAAAGGGAAATACCTGCAAAAAGGGCTGTAAAGGCTTTTGGCAGGCGGTATGTCCACAAAATTTGATGGTCGATGTCGGAATGCTGAAAAGGGTTAATCCAGTTTGGTATAAGTATTATGTTGATTATCAATAAAGTAATCAATATAGTAAGACTTAATAGAATACGACTTTTCATTTATGGAATCGAATTCAAAATAATGTCATATTTCACTAATAACACTGAATTTCAAGTGATTTCTATCAACAACTTAGCAATATTAATGAATTTGTAAGTTTTTTTAGTAAATTCGCAGCCCAAAATCTATACAAATAAAACAAATGACAAACCAAAACATTTTATCAGGCATTGTTGCCTCTGCTAGCAATGCTTTTGTTAATCTAACACCGGATGAATTAATCCAGAAAGCACTAGAAAGAAACGAGGGGATTTTAACCGATATGGGAGCTCTAGCTGCAGATACTGGCGAGTTTACCGGTCGTTCTCCGAAAGACAAATTCACTGTATGTGATGATAAAACTGAAAACACCGTATGGTGGGGTCCTGTTAACTCTAAATTCGAACCTGCAAAATTTGATGCATTATTAGATAAGGTAGTTGATCATTACAAATCTAAAGATTTGTTCGTGCGTGATGCTTATGCTTGTGCTGACCCTAATTACAAATTAAACATTAAAGTAGTAACTGAAACTGCTTACCAAAACTTATTTGCAAACAATCTTTTCTTGCGTCCTGCTGCTGGTGAAGAAAATCCAACTGAATGGTTAATCTTAGCTGCACCATCATTTAAAGCTGACGCAGCAGTTGACGGAACTCGACAACACAACTTCTCAATTATCAATTTTACACGTAAAATTATTTTAATTGGTGGTTCAGGTTACACAGGTGAAATCAAAAAAGGTATTTTCACTGTATTAAACTATATACTTCCACAAGAAAGAGGTGTATTGTCTATGCACTGTTCTGCAAATATTGGTAAAGATAATGATACTGCAATTTTCTTCGGTTTATCAGGTACAGGTAAAACTACCTTGTCTGCTGATCCTAATAGAAAATTAATTGGTGACGACGAACACGGTTGGGCTGATGAAACTGTCTTCAACTTTGAAGGTGGATGTTACGCAAAATGTATCGACCTTACTCAAGAAAAAGAACCTCAAATCTGGAGTGCAATTAAAAGAGGTGCTTTGGTTGAAAACGTTCGATTCTTCCCAGGCTCAAACCAAGTCAACTTTGAAGATGTCTCTGTAACTGAAAACACAAGAGTTGCCTACCCAATCGATTTTATTGACAATATCGCAGTGCCTTCTGTGGGTAAATCTCCTAAGAATATATTTTTCCTAACCTGTGATGCTTACGGTGTTTTACCTCCAATTTCAAAATTAACTCCTGAGCAAGCTATGTACCATTTCATATCTGGTTACACAAGTAAGGTAGCCGGTACTGAAGCTGGTATCACTGAACCTCAAAGTACGTTCTCTGCATGTTTTGGCCAAGCTTTCTTGCCTTTACACCCTGCTAAATACGCTGAATTATTAGGAGCTAAGTTAAAAGCTAATCCTGATATTAATGTATGGATGGTAAACACTGGATGGAGTGGTGGTGGATACGGTGTTGGAAGCAGAATGAAATTAAGTTTCACTAGAGCTATGTTAACAGCTGCATTAAATGGTGAACTAGACAATGTTGAATTTACTCAACACAGAGTGTTTAGAGTTGCAATGCCAAATATTTGCCCTGGAGTTCCGACTGAAATTCTACACCCAAGAAATACATGGTCTGATAAATCAGCTTACGATAAAACAGCCAATGCATTAGCTGAGAAGTTTAACGACAACTTTAAGAAGTTTGAAGACGGTTCTAGCGATGATATTAAAAATGCAGCTCCAAAAGCAGTTTTGGCTAATCCATAAGAAATCAAAACACAAAATGATGAGATAATCATCTAATAGTAAAACAGCGTTCGAATTTCGAGCGCTGTTTTTTTTATCTCAATAAATAAGAGAAGCCGATAAACAATCGTCGTCCTTGATTTGGTCCATAAACATAATTCGGATCGAAACTTAATGCATATGGATTATTCGATGTCGCCATAACTTGCCCATTCGAATCGTATTGAACTTCTTTGTCAAAAGGATCATTACTGCGCGCAATTATAAATGGATTGTTTCTGTTTGGAGTCCAGTTGAGAATGTTTTTAACTCCTCCATATATCTTAATACTCTTTATTTTTGTAAATGCAATTTGAATATTCTGTACACTCCACCAAGGCGAATATTTCTTTCTTGGGTCTAAGTCATTGAGAACTGGAAGTCGCATAGGACTGTATAAATTACCAGTATAGTCAATACTAATTTTTTGTTTGAATAATTGATAAGTAAACGACCAAGTGCCTGAAAACTTTTCTGTCAGAATTTGATTTACCTTCACACCATTGTTCATGGTATACACATCCATGTAAGTGGCTCCAGAAACAAATTTAATGTGTTTGCCAATGTTGTAATCTATATTCAAACTTAATCCCTTGCTAATTGCAAAACCTTGTAAGTTGTCGTATATTATTGAATTGGGATCGGATTCGTAATCTGCAATAATTCGGTTGTAAAATGAGTATAGAAGGCACTGATGTCAATCCCTAAAACGTTTTTCTTTTTACTGACTATCTTTCTTAAATTATTGATGTTGAAATTAACAGATCTTTCAGGTGACAACGCATTTTTAATACTAACTTCTCTTGCTCCAGTTAAAGCAGCGTGATCTTCAGTAAATAAATTAACCACTCGAAACCCTGTACCAAAATTGAATCGAAAGATATTAGTAGGATTCCATTTAAGTTTGTAGGCAAATCTTGGTGTAAGAATATTTCCATGCGCACTGTTGTAATCGTATCTTATGCCTGTCAACACAATATGTTTTTTACTCAGTTTAAATTCATCTTGAAGGAAAATTCCCGGAAGTAATATTTGGCTAATCATATTTCTCGGGTTTAAAGAATCCTCATCAAAAGTGGCCGTTGTGTTATCATCATAATACGTGTGCCTGATAGCAATTCCTCCTAATAAATCGTGTTTGCCTTTGGTTTTATCCCAGACCAATTGTCCAAACCCAATTCTCTGCTCAGCCATGAATGGAGTAGTGCCGTAATAACTGTTTTGCTTGTGTTGGTTATAAGAAAACGACAGCATCACTTTCTCCTTGACAGGCAATTGATAATTTCCCATTATCTCAAATCTGTTTGTGAATATACTCTCAGCATAAATACTGTCGCCTCCTCGAAATTGAGGTGTCCAATTCGTTTCGCCGCCCCAACGGTCTTCGTAAAAATATCGAAACGCCACATTGAAGGCTCGAAAATCTTTTCTTGCAAAGCTCCATTTCTGAAATAATGAAATTCGTTCCTGTAAAGTGATATCCGTAAATCCATCTAAATTTTTATCAATAGTATTTCCAAAATGATAAAAGTTGAGTCCATTTAACACATCTGCATTTTTTCCAAATGAAAACTTATAACTCAAATCAGTGTTGTATTCTCCCCATGTAGTTGCAAAAAAATCTGCTGAAAATAAAGGAGCTCTATTGGGTGTTACTGTTATCACATTGATTAATCCTCCAACTGCTTCACTTCCATATAGCGAAGAAGCTGGTCCTTTAACTATTTCAATTTGTTCAACCAATGAATTAGGAATTCCAGATAATCCATACACTGTAGACAAACTGCTAACGATTGGCATTCCATCAATTAATATCATGGTGTAAGGACCTTCTAGTCCGTTGATATGGATATCGCCTGTATTGCAAATATTACAATTGAGTTGAGGTCGCACCCCGTTTACATTTTGCAAAGCATCAAATAGGTTTGATGTTGGGTTCTTTTTAAAAAAGGCACGATTGTAAACTTCTACTGGCACAGGACTCTCACTGCGCTTAACCGTTTTTAAGGTTCCTGTTACTACAAATTCCTTAAAGCTTTCTTGAATAAGAGTCAAACTAATTTTTAAAGTATCAGTCGATTCAGAGTTAAGAATATAAGTATTCGTTGTTTGATAATGCGATTCAGCAGAACATGTTATTGAGTATTTACCAGATTTAATGGATTTTATTTTTACTATACCATTGCTGTCACTGTGTAATTTTATGCCCAATGCTTTTATTTGAATTTTAGCTTCTTTTACTGGAATACCTTCGGCATTAACTTGTATAATGTACGGATTGTTTTGTGCTTTAACTGCAACAGATAAAGTAAATACAAGTATGACATTACACAAAATTTTGAACATTATTTGGATCCTAATAAGTGGACAAAGATAAAAAGTTAGGCACAACTAACAAAATAAGTTTGATAAATACTTTTATATTTGCAAGTATGTTGTCCTACACCGAAGAAAACTACCTCAAGTCCTTGTACAGAATCACTCACGAATCTGAGAATGCCAAAGAGGCAGGTACCAACCAATTAGCAGCACATTTAGGTGTTAAACCGGCCTCAGTAAATGGGATGTTAAAAAAGTTAAAAAGTAAAAAACTCATCGAATACGAGAAGTATGGAAAAATTAAGCTTACAACAAAAGGAATCAAGCTAGGGGTGGAGGTACTTAGAAAACACAGACTTTGGGAAACTTTTTTGTATACTAAGTTAGAGTTTAGTTGGGACGAAGTACATGAAGTCGCCGAACAATTGGAACATATCAAGAGTTCTAAACTTATTGAAAAGTTGGATAAATTTTTGGATTATCCGGAGTATGATCCACACGGAGATGTGATTCCAAATGCCAAAGGTGAAATCAATCATAAGTTCACAATCACCTTGTCTGAAGTTGATTCTGGGAAGAAATGTAAAATGAAAGCGGTTAAAGATAATTCAAAGTCATTTCTACAATATGTCATTCAAGTCGGTCTTGCCATCAATACTTCAATAAAAGTTATATCAAAAAATTCTTTTGATGACTTAATTACTATAGAAGTGAATAAGGTGAAATCAACTATTAGTAAAAAGTTTGCAGATAATATTTACGTGGAGTATTAAGCGACAAGATGCTGTTTTTCAAGTCAAAACAGTTCATACATAATCTTATTAACATCTTGTTTATGAGAAGTTAGTGAATCTTATTTGTAATTAGTCTAATTAAATATATATTTGCGCCCATGATTTCAAAGTCAATGGCGCTTGGCCTATTCCTGTGTTTCTCTATCCTTCAACTGCACAGTCAAATTTTAACCAAAGAGGATTCTTTAGCTGCCGGTTTGCAAATGTCTGGAAAAACAACTGTTATTAGTGGTTATGGCGAATGCATGGTCTCTTATAACAATGGTCTGCAAACTGCAAATGCAAGCGTAACACGTTTTGTTACATTCTTTGGTCATCGGTTTAGTAAGAACATTACCCTTTTCTCTGAATTGGAACTTGAAAATGCTAAAGTGAGCAGTAATTCTCTTGGAGGTGAGTTCTCTCTCGAACAAATGTTCTTGAAATTTGACCTCAACCGTTCCAATTATATTGTAGCGGGATTATTCCTCCCTCGAATTGGAATGATAAACGAAAACCACCTTCCCACAACATATAATGGGAACAATAGACATTTTGTTGAAACATATCTTCTCCCTGCAACTTGGAGAGAAATAGGAGTTGGGCTCTACGGTAAATTTGACCGCTTACCTGGGTTTAATTATTACGTGGGTATTACAAATGGGTTAAATAGTGGAGGCTTGCAACGCAAATCAGGGATACGCGATGCGCGATTTGAAGGCAATAATTCAACAGCTTCAAACATTGCCTTAAGTGCTGCAGGTTTATATTACATACGCGATTTTAGAATTCAAGCTTCGGCATATTATGGAGGTTCTACTGGAGTGAACCCTAAACAAGCTGATAGTTTGCAATTAAACAGCGGTTTGTTTGGAACACCAGTTGCACTTACTGAAATGAATGTCCAATATCAAGGTGATCGTTTGGGCTTTAAAGTTCTCGGAACCTTAGTTTCTATTCCAGATGCACAAGCTATCAATTTAGCCTACGCCAGTAATCCAGCCGAGTTAATGGGAGGAGCACTTGCGGAAGTGTCTTACCAAGTTTTAGATACAAAAGACTTCCGTTCTAAAAAATTAATTCTCTTTGGTCGTTACGAATGGTTCGACCTGAATTACAAAATGCCCGTAAATGGAATACGCGACAATTCTTTGAACCAACAGTTTTTGATTGCTGGTATTAATTACAAACCAGCAGTTGGAGTTTCCATTAAAGCCGATGTGGTTAATCAAATTACTGGAACACCAAATGAAGCTTTTAACCTTAATCCATTTCCAGCCTTGCCTAGATATTTTCAGAACAACTGGTTTGTGAACCTAGGTTTCGGTTATAATTTCTAATTGGATGAAACGGAAAACATTCATTAAAAATACCTGTCGAATTTGTGTCGGAAGCTTGGCTGGCGTTTCAATTGTTTCTTTATTTGATTCGTGTGCAAGTGGAAAGATTCTAAAAAAAGATAGCCTGAACGATACAGTTCAAGTCTTAGAAAGTGAATTTGAAGAAGATCAAGAATTCGTTATTGTAAGAACTTCTTCTTTGAACTTTGATTTATTCCTACACAAAAATAAAGACAATACCTATCAAGCCTTTTTAATGCAATGCACGCATTATGACAACCCCATCTTTGCAAATAAAAAGGAACTATTTTGCCCTTCACACGGTAGCACCTTTGATTTTCAAGGTAAGGTGAACAAAGAACCCGCAACTCGAAATTTAAAAGAATACAAAACAGTAAAAACCAATACAACCATTACAATCTATTTAAAATAACATACAATTAACCTATCATGAAAAACATTTTAACTTTAGTAAGCATTTTAGCCATATTTATTTCTTCATGTAAGAAAAAAGAAACCGATCCTGTTTCTCAAAACACAAGCAAAGAAGTGCTCAGTGATTACAGCAAAAACATTTGTTTAAATACCTATCAAGAACTTTCCATTCAAACAGCTAAATTATACGATGATATATCAACTTTAAACAGTTCAACAACCGATAATAATTTAGAATTATGCAGGAGTGATTGGAAGGCAGCCCGCGAAGTTTGGGAAAACTCTGAAGCTTGGCTTTTCGGACCTGTTGCTACAGAAAATATAGACCCAAGAATTGATACTTGGCCTGTCGATTTTATTCGTTTAGACTCTGTTCTGAACACCACAACTGTTTTCAATTCTGCTTACATCAATTCACTTGAAGAATCCCTGAAGGGGTTTCACCCAATCGAGTATTTATTGTTTGGGCAAAATGGCAATAAAAAAGCGAGTGAATTAACGGATAAACAAAAAGAATATCTCTTGGCATTGGCTCAAAACCTAAAAGAACTCACTGCAGACTTATACAACAGTTGGGACGAAAAACAAGGCAATTACGTTTCTGAACTCGTGAATGCGGGCGCGAGCAACGAGTTTCCAACACAGCAAAGTGCCTATCTTGAAATCGTTGGTGCTATGTCGGGAATATGCGATGAAGTTGCCAACGGAAAGATTGGAGAGGTACTTACCAATTTGGATTCAATGGGCGAAGAATCACCTTTTGCCAAGAATTCAATCACCGACTTTTTAAAAACAACATCATTGGCGTCAAGAATGTCTATTACTCCAGTTTTAGATCGTTTGATGGAAAAGGGATTGAAGACATTGTTCGCGAGCACAACTTAAGTCTGGATGCATCGATTAAACAAAAGATTGAAAAATCAATCACCGCATTAAATTTAATAACTGATCCCTTCGGACAGGCCATATTCACTCAGCCTATTCAAGTTCAAAACGCTATTGATGCCATAAACGAATTGAAAGATGTGTTGGATGATCAGCTCGTTCCATTGATTCAACTGCATATAAAATAATGATAAAGATTAAATGGTTTTCCATTACAAGTCTGCTGTGCTTGCTTCTCGTGGTTTCGTGTCGGAAGTTTGATGCTGAGTATCAAGACCAAGATCAGGAGTGGTTGTCGGGCGGTATGCAGACTTTCTTTGATGCCAGCAATGGCGGTTTTGATCACATGTTCGTTGGGATGGACGAGCGTCAAGAGCAGAATCACGAAGTAGGCGACAAGGCTTTTGATGCCACTTTCGTCACAGCTCCAGCTCTTATCAATACAGGTTTAGGTCCTTTGTACAATAACGTTTCATGCGCAAGTTGTCATGTAAGCGATGGAAGAGGGGCTCCACCAAAGCCGGGTGAAGCGTTATCCAGCATGTTGTTCCGCTTAAGTATACCTGGCAGCAATCCACACGGTGGTCCAAATCCAGTGCCGGGTTTCGGAGGACAATTACAGCCAAGAGCTATAGCAGGTAAATCAAAAGAGGCTCTAGTTAATATTTCCTACACCGAAATTGCAGGTACGTATGGAGATGGTTCATCTTTTTCGCTTCGCAAACCAGAGTACACCTTAACAGATCCTTACATGACTTTACCAGCCAATGTTATGGTTTCACCTAGAGTAGCCCCGCCAGCTTTTGGCTTAGGTTTGTTGGAAGCTATTTCAGAAGGCGATTTACTTATAAACGCAGATGAATACGATACAAATAGCGATGGAATAAGTGGCAAAGCAAATCGAGTTTGGGATGTTTTAAGTCAGTCATTTACCATCGGTCGTTTTGGTTGGAAAGCCGGTCAACCTTCCTTGATTCAGCAATCTGCGGGTGCTTACAACGAGGATATGGGCATCACCAACTTTGTATTTCCAGTTGAGAATTCATTTGCCCAATCTCAATACGATGGATTAGATGACGAAACAGAATTAACGGATTCGCTTTTACACGCCGTTACCTTTTATATGCAAACATTAGGGGTTCCAGCAAGGCGAAATGTAAGAGACGAAATCGTAAAAGAGGGCAAGCGATTATTCAATGCCATTGGATGTGCCTCTTGTCACGTGGCCAAACAAAAAACGAAAGTCAATGTGACATTTCCAGCTTTGAGCAATCAAACTATTTTTCCATACACTGATCTATTGTTACACGATATGGGGGAGGGTTTGGCAGACAATCGACCTGAGTTTTTAGCAGATGGCTACGAATGGAGAACACCAGCACTTTGGGGTATTGGTTTAACCAAGAAGATCAACGGACATACATTCTTTTTACACGATGGGAGAGCGCGCAATTTAAGTGAAGCCATCTTATGGCACGGAGGCGAAGGGGAAACAAGCAAAGAGAAGTACAGAAATTTAACGGCAACTGAACGTCATGCAGTTTTGAAGTTTTTAGAATCTCTCTAATTTAGTAAAATGTGTATTCAAAGTTGAATTCATTTTGATATTTGCTGTCTCCTTGAATCTGAATTACTTTCTCCATTAAATTCTGTTCGCCGTATTCGATTTGTTTTTCTTGGCTTAAACTGTTGTTCCCAAAGTATTGGGAATTTACAAGTTGTCCGTTTGCGTTATAGGTAAAGAATTTATAATATCTCCCATTGTCATAAGAATACGATATCAAACGTTTGTTTTCTAGTGTGTCATAGACATAATAAGAACCCCTCAATGGACTTTCTCCATTAGTGTTTGAGTAAAGGATTTGATTTGCTTTTCCATATTTATACCTGTAAGCGTTGTTGTAACTCGATATGTTTATGACTTCTATTTTTAAATCTCCAGCGTACTTTTCGAGTTTCAAATTCCATTTTTCATCATCAGAATGAATTTGCTCTATGTAACAAAAACTATCTAAGTACAAATAAAAGATCTCGGTGAAACTGCCGTTGTCTTCTAGCTTTTTCTCGCTTAACAAGTTCCCATTCACGTCATACGTGTATTGATTGCCTTGTACGATTTGTCCACCTTCGAATCCTGTTGTTTTGGATACTCTATTCAATTCGTCGTATGTAATGATGTGCTTTTCTTTCAGTTTGTCGTATTGATAGATTTCAATCGATTCTAAATAACCATTGCTGTTGAATTTAAGTTCTTTAATTTTTCTTTGACGAAAACTGTCATTCCGTATTCTTTCTTTGTGAAAAACCTGCATCGACTTAATGCCTGCACTGCATTTTAAATTATATTTTTCCATTCCATTCAGTTGATCAGGGAAATTGTATTCAAAAAATTGAAAATTAGAATGTAAAAAATCTAAACGATGCATATCAGTTCGAATATTAAGTGGGTAGGAAGGTGCTGTGAGTATTCCTGCAAAAGGTCCATTTGGATTTACATATGGTTTTAACTCATCGAAGGTAAATCTAAGTCGTAAGCCTTTCCCGTAATAATTATACATACACGGTGACCAATCATCAATTTGCATGCTTATTGAGAATGCTAAGTACTCCCAATGAGCATCTTTAACTGCATTAAATTGTACGAGCTTTTGTTCTCTTGGTTTTCTTTTAACTGGTAAATTCGAATAAAAAGACTCTTCAGATTCGTATTCATCGTAATCTTTTGGTTTTAGGCTCGACTTCGAATACAATTCAAAGTGTTGCTTTACTTTGTTTTCGATAAAGGTGTTGAGCTCAGATAATTTTGTGCTTAAAAACAAATCATTGTTTGAGAATTCTTTTCCTGTATTCAAATCGTAATACTTATGGAGTTTATAAGAAAAATTGTCATCTATTTTTTGAGATTCATATTGTGAAAAGTATTCATACGACAGTTCAAAAACCAATACATTATTGTAGACGGAGACAATTGTACCATCCACACGTTCCATAACCACTGAATATTTTATTTCATTGTTGCGGTAATATCCGAAATCGTCATTAAAATCGGGATTGTTTTCGGTATATACTTTCAGCTTAGCATCGTGATCTAATTTAATAGCACTCCAAATAGGACTTCCAGCAATATCGACATGCACAAGTTGATAAATGCTCGCATTGATTTTCTTTCTTACAACACTGTCCTCCAGGCTTGTTAAATATGGATAATGTATACTAACCTCATCGTTGAAATTGAGTTTGCTGTTGTTTATTTCTTCGTATTTGTAATCGTATTCTACAAAAGAGTTGTTGCGGATATCAAACACATATTTATCTCCTTTATCTGCATATAGATTTTGCAAAAATAAACAGGTCAATAAAGCGAAAAGTGTTTTGTTAAATGTCATAAACTTAAAAATAAATAGATAATAAATTCGGATGTCTTTTCGTCGTAAGTTGTCTTCACCTTATCAAAGCCTTTCGCTTTTAATTTCTCTTCGATATCTTTTGCAAAAAAGGTATACGATTTAGAACCAGTGTTCAAGGTGTAATTCAACCCCTTTCCAATACTGGCCTTTAGTCTTGCGGTGACAACAAGAAAGTTCCCGCCAAGTATTAAATCTTTCCCGCTTACTTTGAAGCTGCTATCGGTATTAAATAAATCACTTGGCAGGTCCAACTCACATTTGTATGCGTATATTCCAGTAAAGTTGTCTAAAATACTTGTACTTTCCTCTTTTTCTCGATTCCATTTTCGATTGAAATAGCCTCCGTAATGTTCTGTGTAATAATCGTAATCTTTAAAGCGATACTTGAATAAATCTGAGCTCGGATTTAAATTAATTTCACAAGATTTTAGGTCGAGTCCAATACCAGAATTCCCAATTTCAGAGTGGGGAAAACAGATGTCCGAAACCGAATTTAATCGGATGTAATCTCTTTTGTTGTAATCAATACTTTTAGCTTTAAATAGAAGTTCTGTATTGTTTTCTAATGCGTATTTATTTGCGTTTGTTGGTGCGCCTGAATCTTTTCTATGTACAATATAGGGGTTAAATCTCAAGGCCAAATAATCCGTTTCGATACTGATATCCGTCTGCATTTTGTCTTCAAAACTGAAGTTTACATGGCAACGCATGGGCTTACTCATACGGCCGAGTGTGACGCAAGGGTTTAAGATAAGATGAACACCTGTTTTGTCTGGTACTTGTATACTTAGCTTTTGAAAGGTGATGAGATTAAACGTATAGAAACCACTTGTGCTGCTGCTGCTTGTTTGAAGTCCAGTGTAAAACAAATGATTGTATGCATCTCCAATAGGGGAGTGAAAATCAAAGCTCCGTTCTTGCACAGTTTTCAAATCAGCTAAATCGTTCAAAAGGGGGGCAAACCCAATTTTTAAATTTGTAGAGTCTACACACTCACACGATCTACCACTGAAATTAGCAGATAAGAGTCCTTCCTTATACGATTTTACTGAAGCTTGGCTTCCATCTTCGTTGTAATAGTACCAAATGCTATCTTGTTTGCCATTCTTGTATTTACCCGTCCATCTCAGGTTGCCATTCTTCCACCACGCCATGTTTATTCCGTTATAGCTGTTTTCCTTATAGGCTCTTTTGTATTGTATGCGACCTTCCTCATCATAAATTGTTTCAACACTGTCTTTTTGTCCTTTTATATAATACGTTTTACGACTGAGTTGACCATTAGGATGATACGAATATGCCCAATCGATTAGTTTACCAGAATCGTATACATATTTGGCTGAAAGTTCACCATTCTCGTGCCAATAAGTTTGCATGCCGTGATGTAAAAATCGTTTGCGACTGCCTTCTAAATAGTTTACTTCTGATTTTTTTGAACCATTATCGTAAAATCGGCGCTCTGCTATTAAGTATCCGCTGTCGTTGTATATATTTTCGTTTTCTATTACACCATCTCGTTTATAAGTACGCATTCGTCCACAGAGGGTATTGTTTTTATAAACTAATTCTGACCCAAGTATACCGTGTTGATGCCATATTCTTACAGTATCTTTGAATTGTGCTTCATCCAAGTGACCTTCCATCAGCGGATTTCCATCTGGATAATACACGATAAAATGTCCACTCGGGATTTTATTCTTATAGCTTATTTTGTAAATAAGTGAATTCTTTGGAAAGTACGCAAGATTCGATTCTAAATGATCATCCTCTAAATTAAGTTGAGTGGAATAACTGTGATTTTGTACAGCCAATTGATAAAAACTATCCGTGTTTCAGTGAAGTGCAAGAAATTTCTTTGTAGTTTTCGTAACAAGTTTTATAGTAAACCAAATTTTGAATCCCAATATATCATCAATCCGTGATAAAAGCCTTCTTTGTTGTAATCTTCAATTACTCTGCAATCTTCCATTTACATAATACTTGAGCTTTCGTCCAACCGTTCTGTCGTTTACATTCAACTCATCGCTTAAGAGCTGGCCGTTGGGGTAGTAATAATATCGGTGGCAAAATCCATGAAAATTATAGGATGCAGTATTCGAATAAGTAGGTAAAAACAATTTTTCTTCCCTCATCTTTACCGTTCCATTGTCGTGATAAATTTCTTGTTCATAGATTTGACCGTATGTGTTAATTCGTCTTTTTACTTCCAAATTCCCTCTAGAATCGTAGCTTAAAGACTCGTATATACCTTTGCCAATTTTATCGTTGTAGAATTTGTTTAATTTCAATTTGCCATCTTCATACCATTGCATTTCTTCACCACAAGGTATTCCTTCACAATAAAAAACTTTGGAGGCTAGCTGACCAGTCTTGTATCTAAAAATGCAAAGACCATCTCGTTTACCAAGGATGTAATTGCTGCTGTCTAATAAAAGACCGCTAACATCGTAACGAAGGTGTAGGCCATTCAAGACCGATTTTAATTGACCGCTTTTGTCTTGATTAAGCACATAAGATTCCTTGATAAGCAAATTTCCTTCTGCAGTGTACACCTGTTTCGTGCCTTCCAGAAGTCCATTGTTGTAATATATTTTAGAGTTTAACTGACCATTGCTGTAATATTCTTCTTGAACTCCGCTTAGTTTTCCTTCATCATAATTGCCTTTTAATTTTAATTCTCCGCTCGCATAATAATATAGAGTTTTACCATGCTTAACATTTACATTTGATTTTCGTAAACTATCATAGCGAACTTTATAGTTTAATTCTTCGAGTAATACGCCATTAGCAGACCATTTTTTAAAATTACCACAAAGTAAATCATCGCAATACTTAGCCTCCATTTTCTTCTGACCATTGTCGTGGTATTCGGTTTTTTTACCATGAAGCTTACCCATCCTGTATTCCGATTTCTCAAACACTTTACCATTCAAATTGTATGTAAGTTGTTTCCCATGTCTAAGTTCTAGGCGCCTGTGATTTTTTTGAGTCGAAGTATCGGGAATCCAATTTTGTATCCACTTGGTTTTACCTGTGTTGTACCAATAGGTAGCCTTGCCTTTTAAAGCTCCATCTTTATAATTGAGTTCTGATTTCTTAATCCCCGATTCGTAATATTCAGTCCATTTGCCATCTTTTTTAGCTGAGTTGTAATTGCCTTTAATGCGGGAATATCCATTTTGGTAATTGTGAAGATATTTTCCATGCAGCTGTGTGTAAAGGTTAGTATCAACTTTATGAAGACGGTATTCTTCAATATATTCTACAATCCCATTTTGATACCAAGTTTCTTTGTTTAAAAGCATGCCATCTTGATAAAGCATTTTAGATCTGAGTATGCCAGAAGAATACCAAGCTTTTTGAACACCATCAAGTTTATTGTCTTTATAAAAATAATTAGCTATAACAAGTCCTTTTTTGTCGTAATTCACCACCGATTTCATTTGGCCATCCACAGTGGTGATGGATGAAATGATTTTAGATCGATGAAAATAAGTGGTGTCTTTGGTGATTTGAGCTTGCAGAGTTGAGCAAGCAAAGATAATGAACAAACCAAGCAATTGCAGGTGTTTGTATGGTAACTTAAACATAGCCTCACAAAAGTAAGGATTAAATATTTGACACAAAAACTCGAACTTATTAAGTTTGAATTATTTTGCTTCGTCGAAGCATTGTTTCAATGTGCGCTCAAAAACTTCCAAAGGCTGAGCACCCGAAATACCGTACTTTCGGTCGAACACGAAAAAGGGAACACCTCTAACTCCAATTTGTTGGGCATCGTAGGCATCTTCTTCAACTTTAGACTCAAATGTGTTAGACTCAATGGCCTTTCGACTCTCAATGGTGTTCAATCCTATTGAATCTGCAATTTCAATTAAAGTATTGGTGGAGTTTAAATCTTTAGCATCAATGAAGTAGGCTTTCATAAGTGCTTCTTTCATTTGATCACCCAAGTGAATTGACTTGGCGTATTGTAAGAGTTTATGTGCGTTGAATGTGTTGGCAACAACTGCGTTATCCAGGTTGTAGTCGAGACCAACTTCCTTAGCCATATCACAGACGTATTGATTCATTTTCTCGGCTTCATCGAGACTAATACCTTTAGCTTCGGAGAGGTATTGGTTTAGGCTCTGGCCATCACGAGGAATTAAACCGGAGTTGAGTTGAAAGCTTTTCCATTCCACTTCCACTTGATTTTTGTGTTCAAAGGCATTGAGCGCTTCTTCAAATCGACGTTTTCCAATGTAACAAAACGGACAAACCACGTCGCTCCATATTTCAACTTTCATGGAGCAAAGGTAAGTTAGAAAAGACAAGCGCGAAATAGGATAAACTTATATGGAAATTGTCTACGCCAGTGACGTTTGCCGCAGCCTGTCTTCTACCCAAAGGCTACGAAGACTGAAAAAGGCTCTCGCCGCGTCCTACGGAACGGAGTGTAGAAGGAAAGGCAGCGGATTAAAAGATGTTCGCCAGCGACGAATGCCGGTAGGAGTCTTCTACCCAAAGGCTACGAAGACTGAAAAAGGCACTCGCCACGTCCGCTGGAACAAATTGGAGGAGGAAATCCCAACGGATTAAAAGCTATACGCTAGCAACGTATGCCGATAGGAGAGGTAATTCTTCATTCTCATTCTCTTTCTCACTCTCATTTCCTAAACCCCCAGTAAACACTTAAGTAGAGGTGACAAACATTTCCTGTGAGGTGACTGTCAAACTCATTTAGCCCACTATCAAAGTCTTTGAGCCCACTATCTTTTTGCCGAAAGGGATTATCAAACTGGTTCAAGCCAAAAAGAAGGACTTTAAGGTGAAAAACATTTCTTGTGACGTGACTGTCAAATTGGTTTAGGTCACTATCAAAGACTTCGAGTACATTATCATTTTACCGATAGGGATTGTCAAACTGATTTAGGTCACTATCAAAGCCATTGAGGAGATTAACATTTTAAGTAAGCTTATTATCAGAATCTGTTTGGTCATTAACAGATGCCTTTTGCTCATTATCAAGGTCTTTAAGTCTATTATCAAAGTCTTTTAGGTGATTTGTCATTAAGTTAAATACATTATCAAAAGCGTTTTAGACATTATCTTTTTCTTACATGTCATTATCAGAGAGGTTTTAGTGATTATCAAAGGCCGTCAGAGGAAAAAAGTTTTTCGTCAGCAGAGAAAAGTTTTCCGTCACAAGTCTTGGGATTGCTCCTAGAGGAGAAAAGTTTGTCGTCACAGGAGATAAGTTTACCGTCAGCAGAGAAAATTTTGCTGTCAGAGGAGAAAAGTTTGCAGTCAAAGCTCTTGAGATTGTCTCCTCTAGAGAAAAGTTTCACGTCAACAGAGAAAAGTTTGCCGTCACAAGTCTTGGGATTGCTCCCACAGGAAAAAAGTTTGTCGTCAACAGAGAAAAGTTTACCGTCAAAGCAAAAAAGTTTACCGTCACAGGAGAAAATTTTGATGTCAAAAAAGAAAAGTTTGCAATCACAGCTCTTGAGATTGTCTCCTCTAGAGAAAAGTATACTGTCAGAGGAAAAAAGTTTGTCGTCAGAGCTTTTGGGATTACTCATAAAAGAAGAAAGTTTACCGTCAACGGATAAAAGTTTACCCTCTGGGGAATAAAGATTCGCGTTGTAACTCTAGGGTGGCTTGCCAAAAGAAAAAAGATTGTCCTCGTCTCAAGGACTTTTCTTCAAATTCTACAAAAGTTTTTTGTCATAGAATTCAAGTCCACACATTTTATTTTTTCTGTCCCGTTTAATCCTATATTTAACCTAAATTTAAGGCAGTAAGAACCATAAGTTTTTGTACTTTTGCAGGCTTACATGTTAACATTAAATGAACTGTCATTCGACTTTGGTGGTCGGTATTTGTATAAAGACGTTAACTGGCAAATAAAGCCAGGTGAACGTATTGGATTGGTTGGGCAAAACGGAACAGGAAAATCAACTTTACTTAGAATTATTACCGGTGAGTATCAACCCACCGAAGGCAGCATGTCGAAGTCGAAAGACTGTAGCATCGGTTTCCTCAATCAAGACCTCCTGAGTTATGAAAGCAACGAAAGTATTTATCACGTTGCACTCCAAGCCTTTGAACCTGCCCTAAAGCTTCAAGAGGAAATTGATAAAATTCTCGAACGCATGGAAACCGACCATTCCGATGAGATTCTTAACCTTTTAGGCGATAAACAAGAACAGTTTGAAGCCCTAGATGGGTATAACATCCAATTTAAAACAGAAGAAATACTCGAAGGTCTCGGTTTTAAAACAGCCGATCTTCAACGCCCCCTCAATGAGTTTAGCGGTGGATGGCGTATGCGTGTGATGTTGGCCAAATTGCTTTTGCAAAACCCTAGATTACTGCTGTTAGACGAGCCTACCAACCACTTAGACTTACCTTCTATTGAGTGGATTGAAGAATATTTGCAAAGTTACCAAGGTACTGTTATCATCGTATCGCACGATAGATTTTTCCTCGACCGTATGGTAACCAAGATTGTGGAAGTAGCCAATAAGAAAGTGTATCAATGGACCGGTAATTACAGCAAGTTTTTAACCCTGAAGGTTGAACGTGATGACCTTCAACAACGCGCTTTCGACAATCAGCAACAATTTATTAAGCAACAAGAACGCTTAATCGACCGCTTTAAAGCCAAAGCAAGTAAAGCCACCATGGCTCAAAGTAGAATGAAGATGCTCGAGAAGATAGACCGCATCGAAGAAGTTCAAAACGACGAATCGGTGATGAATTTGCGCTTTAAAGTCAAAACGCAACCCGGTAAAGTGATTGTCAGTCTGAAAGATGTTTCCAAGAAATACAATGACCAAGTAATCTTCGACCACGCAAATGCCGAAATTCTACGTGGAGATAAAATCGCTTTAATTGGTGCCAATGGTAAAGGTAAATCTACTTTGTTGCGCATGATTGACAAAAGCGAATCGTGTGACGGTGCTGTCGAGTATGGCTACAACATTGAAAAGACTTTCTACGCTCAGCATCAATTGGAATCGCTAAATGTGAATCACGAAATGTTGGAGGAAATGGTCAGCATGGGATCTACTAAGACTGAAAACGAATTGCGTTCTATTTTGGGTTGTTTCTTGTTTACTGGCGACGACGTGTTTAAGAAGATTAAAGTGTTAAGTGGAGGAGAGAAAGCCCGTGTGGCTCTAGCAAAAGCTTTGGTAAACGAAGCGAATTTCATGCTATTGGACGAGCCGACTAATCACTTGGACATTCAAAGTATGAATATTCTCATTCAAGCGCTGCAGCAATTTGAAGGCACTTTTATAACTGTATCCCACGATAGATATTTCATCTCTCAAATCGCCAATAAAATATGGTGGATTGAAGATGATCAGATTAAAGAATACTTAGGCACATACGACGAGTGGAAGTATTTTATGGCCAAACGCGAAAAACAGGAAACCGTTCAAGCCAATAAAACCGTAAAGCCAAAAGAGAAAGCAGCACCCGTTATCAATACCCCATCAGATGAGAAGTTGAAAAAAACACTTCAAAATCAATTGAATGAAATCGAAACAGAGCTGGATAAAATGAAGAAGTCGAAGCAGGATTTAGAAAAAGAGATATCTGATAAAGCCAATCAAGATAGAATTGGCACGCTTTCTGAACAGTATCAATTACTCGATGAGTCGATTGTTAGTAAAAATAAAGAATTCGAAACAATATTTGAACAATTATTAAGTTTATAACCCCAAACAGATGCAGTTAGTTAACACCTTGTTTTACAAGCTACTCCTAAAATTTAAAGACATTTCTATTTGCGATTCTATTTGTGCATGCTTCACAAGTTTTTTCCGCCTATTTGCCCTTACAATATAAAAACACAGCTTACGAAAGTAATATCAAAACTGTTATTTTAACCCAATTTAACAGCTATGAACGTTTTCCTGCGATAGACCTGAACAGTCCGCAACAACTCAATATTCAGTTTGATGATATGATGCCCGAAAGCGATAATTATCAATACACGTTTATTCATTGTACCGCTGATTGGAAACCGTCTTTATTGAAGCCAAACGAATATTTAACAGGTGCTATGTTTGAGAATGTTTTAGATTATTCGTTCTCAACCACAACCTTTCAAGTATATACCCACTACAGCATTACTTTTCCAACCGCTGAGATGAAACCGAAATTATCGGGCAATTACATTTTAAAAGTCTACAGAAACTTTGACGAAATGGATTTGATTCTCACACGTCGCTTTATGATTGTTGAAGATAAGTTTATCATCACACCAACTGTAAAGGTGGCCACAAACCCAAGAGAGCGTTTTACTTCTCAAGAAATAGATTTTACAGTAAACATGGGCGAAAATAGAGTGCCTAATCCTATGATTGATGTAAAAGCAAGTATCATTCAGAACTTGAGATGGGACAATGCCATTATGGATTTAAAACCGCGTTTTATCAATGGTAAAGTTTTAGATTACAACTACGAAACAGGGAATGTATTCCTGGGTGGTAATGAATTCAGATACTTTGACACAAGAAACTTACGGTTTTTAAGTTTTAATGTACGCCGTAAATACGATGAGAATAACATCAAACACGCAGTTTTATATGCAGATGCTTCAAAAATGACTCAACCGTATTTGCAAACCATCGACTTCAATGGAAAAATTGTTGTCGACAATAGAGATGGAGGTGTTAAAGGCGAAATAGAAAGCGATTACGCCGCAATTCACTTTACTTTTATCAGTGATAAATTGGCTAAGGATGTATATGTCTTTGGTGAATTGAGTGATTGGCAGATTAAAGATGAATTTAAAATGGACTGGAATGAGAAATCACATCAGTACGAGAAAACACTGATGATGAAACAAGCCTATTACAATTACTACTACGTCACACCTGACGAGAACAACAAAGCTGATTTGGAATACACAGAAGGTAATCACAGCAACACAGAAAACGATTACCACATCATGATTTACAATAAAAACCCTTTTATGCAATACGATGAATTATTAGGGACTGTACATTGCAATTCAACCACGCGCTAAATGAACGAAAAAATAAAGATACTCTGGGCAGATGATGAAATCGACCTGCTCAAGCCGCACATTCTGTTTCTCGAACAGAAGGGATACGAATTAATTACTGTTAACAATGGCAATGCTGCAATTGCAAAGACACTAAGTGAGAAACCAGATTTGGTGTTTCTCGATGAGAACATGCCGGGCATTAGTGGCTTGGAAACACTTAAAGAAATAAAAACTATTGAGCCAGATTTAAAGGTGGTTATGATTACCAAAAGCGAAGAGGAATACATTATGGATGATGCCATTGGTTCTCAAATCGCCGATTATTTAATCAAGCCTGTTAATCCAAATCAAATTCTACACTCCATTAAGAAGTTAATGGATAAAAGTAGACTCGTTACAGAAAAGACCAATCAGAATTATCAAATAGATTTTAGAAACATCAGCAACATGTTGATGGATAATTTGAGTTTAGACGAGTGGAAAGAGATGTACAATAAATTAATTTATTGGGAGTTGGAATTGGGTAAAAGCACGGATAAAAGTATGCACGAGGTGTACGAAAACCAAAAGAAAGAAGCCAATCACAATTTCAGTAAGTTTATTGTAAAAAACTATTTCGATTACCTACAACCAACTGGTGATAACGGTCCTGTGATGAGTCATAATTTGTTTCGCAGAAAAGTGAAGCAACACATCAACGACGAAGTACCTGTTTTCTTTGTCTTGATAGACAACTTGCGTATGGATCAATGGAGAACAATTTCTCCAATTTTAAAAGAGAAGTTTCGCATTGAGGAAGACGATCAGTATTTAACTATTTTACCTACAACCACTCAGTATTGCAGAAACGCTATCTTCAGTGGTTTGCTTCCGAGTGAAATAGAAAAAAGGTTTCCTGATAAATGGAGCAACGATGAGGATGAAGGTGGTAAGAATAATTTTGAAGAAGACTTCTTTAAAGATATGTTGCAACGCCTTCAAATAAAAGGTAAAAACAGCTACACCAAGGTAACGAATTTAGATGGTGGTAAAGCATTGGTAGATAAAATATCCAACCTGTTTCAGAACTCAATCAATGTTATTGTCTACAACTTTGTAGATGCCTTTTTCACATGCGAGAACTGATGAGTATCATTCGTGAGTTGGCTGAAGACGAAGCGGCATACCGTTCGGTAACCGAAAGCCGGTTCAAACATTCGCCTTCTGGAAGCTTTGCAATTTGGATTGCAGAAAAAATGCAAGGTGATTATTACAACAGACCATGGATCTGTAAGAGTAAATAAGCCTGTAAAAATCATTGGTGACAAAAACACTAATACTAACTTGAGATATAAGCAAGGAAAGAACTTAACTTACAATCCAAAAGAAGTATTGGAAATTAAAAAACCAGAAGAGGCTTACTTACCGAAAGTAAATGTGAGTCAATCGTTTGTTATATGCAAGGAAGACGATTTCTTTGCTTATCCAAACAACTATAATTACTACGTGAAGTATTACAGCAACACATTCCAACACGGTGGAATATCTTTAGAGGAGATGATGTTTCCTTACATCGTAAAGGAAACGCGGTAGTTTTAGATTTAAGCAACGTTTGAGAAAATAGGCGTGTCTTTTCAAAAAAAAGGGCCTATGAAATCAACACTTACTTTATTCTTCTTAATTAGTTTTTTCCCTTTTCAAATCATTGCCCAGGGCGAAAATGACGAATGGATTTTCGGTCAAAATGTTCATCTATCTTTTAAAAGTGGTACTGCTACCGTAATTGAAGACAAGAACGTCATCAACACACTTGAAGGAAGTACTTCAGTATGCGATAGCAAAGGCAAGTTACTCTTTTATTCGGATGGTTTAAATGTGTACGATAGATACCATCAGTTGTTAAAGAATGGCGATGGATTAATGGGGCATAAATCCTCCACGTCTTCGGCTGTTGTTGTTCCGTATCCCGGAAAAGCAAATACCTATTATTTGTTTTGTGTCGACCAAAATTTAAGTCATGATAACCAAGGCGTCACCTACAACCTGATTGATATGTCTGTCAATAGCGGACGAGGGGAAGTAATAGTTAAAAACAAGAGTCTGTTAAAGAACACCGATGAGAAAATTGCGGTTGGTAAGCAATGCGACTCGAAAGGGTATTGGGTTGTGATTCACAAGGCGTTAACCAATATGTTCTTTTCGTATAACATTTCAGCAAAAGGACTCGATATGTCGCCAACTGTTAGTATGATTTCAACCAGTAAAACAAATCGACCTGAAATTGGATATATGAAGTTTTCTCCCAGTGGAAAATGGTTGGTAAATGCAAATACATTAGCGGAGAGATTAGAGATATTTAAGTTTGATAAACAAAGTGGAAGACTTGAGTTTTATGCCGCAGATGACGAAAAGTATCACACAGCTGCAAAGAAAGATGCTCAAACGTATTACGGAGTGGCGTTTTCATCATTCGAGAATTATTTTTATGTCAGTACATTGGAAGACGGAGAGATTTATCAGTACAATCTGCTCAATCAGCCTTCTGTTATTTTCAAGAAACGCAAGCTCATTCGTAAACTCAGTAATTTTGGAGGGGCTATGCAATTGGGTAAGGACAATCGGATCTATATTGCAAATGGATATTTTGGTAGTTATTTACACCGTATTAATACACCGAATTCTCTTGGTGCCTTGTGTGGGTTTCAATTAAATGCTGTGTGGTTGGGAGCGAATTCCATCACCAACTTAGGACTTCCAACTCTGATTGAAACAAGTTTGAATTACTACAACCTTGGTCAAGATATCATCATACAATCCAATAATGGGTTTAAACTAGACGCTAAGATTCAAGGGGGCATTTATTTATGGTCGACAGGCGAAACAACCAAGACCATTCAGGTGGCCGATACAGGTGGAATCTATTGGGTAAATGTTTACGATCCAAACTCTTGTTTGTATTACACAGACACCATTCGTGTTTTAGTGCAAAAAGACTTTAAGGTTGAAATTCCGGGATTGTCGAATAAGACCTTTTGCTCGAATACTTATTCGGACCCCATTGAATTTAAAACAGATGACAAAGAGGTTACATTTGTGTGGTTTAACGATAACACAGAAATTGGATTAACCGAATTTGGTAGGGGAGACATCCCAAGTTTTATGGTACCATATTACACCAGCGAGATTTCATCTATACTAAAGGTTTATCCTGTTAAAGGTGGGTTTATAGGATTGCCAGTCTATTTCAATATTAAGATTACGCCTTTGTCGGTCATTAATCCGTTGTCGATTCGAGATCGCAGGTATTGTTCGGGCGAAAATTCTGAAACCATCACATTTGATTTTACCGCAAACCCTGGCAAGATTGAATGGTTTAATCAAAAGCCTGAGATTGGATGTCCTGGACATGGATTAGGAACAATACAATCGTTTAAGTGTAAGGCAGAAACTGAAACTATTTACAGTGTAATGCGGATTGTGAGTTTTAATCAAGGATGTGCAAGTGATCCGAGTTATTTTAGAATAGAAATTAATCCAACGCCTGTAATGGAGAAAGTTCAAGATATTGAAATTTGCTCGGGCAATGCGGTTCCTTTCTTCAAATTCAAGTCGAATATCGAGAGCTCAAAGTATTACTTAGAACATCCACAGTATAAGGGAAGGCAATTTGAGGCCAATTCCATTCCTTGGTTTTTGTTTCCAATCCCTAAAAACAATACACTCTTTGAGCAGGAGTTCTTAGTCTATCCAAAGAAAGACGCATGTGCTGGTGAAGCAGATACATTTAATTTCAAAGTAAAACCATCGCCAACAGCAAATTTCACAACAGAAGAAATTCGCGACGACACAGGGTATTTTGTTACACAAGTGAGCTTTCAGAATTTATCAAAGGATTACACAAGTTTCTATTGGAACATCGATGGTATTGGAAAATCAACAGATGATTACATGAACTTGCAAATTGCGACGAATAAAGCGCATAGAGTCCAATTAGTAGCTGAGAATACTTACGATTGTGTGGATGAAAAAGTGGAGTATTTAACAATTAACAGATATCCAATGGTGCTGATTCCAAATGCCGTATCACCGAATGGAGATGGAATAAACGATGAATTCAGGTACCAAGTGTTTGCCGTTTCGAATTACAAATTACAGATTTACAACAGATGGGGGGAAAAGGTGAGAGAAGAAGAGATGGGAGATGCACCTTGGGACTTTAAATACGCTGGGAATACATGTGCTCAAGGCGTTTACACATGGAAATTCAATGGCACAGATTTAGCTGGAAAAACGTTTAATATGGGAGGCACCCTTCAAATCTTAAAATAAATTGGATTTTTATTGATTTTTATTTGAATTTTATCTTCATAATAGTATATTTGCAACCTTAAAAATAAAAAATCATGGCTGTTACTAGACTCAAGCGCAAAGACAGAAGAAATAAAGAATTTACTCGCATTAGAAAGACAAATCTAAAAAATGTAAATCAATTGGTTCTTATACAATCTCCGTATAAGGGAACATCTGGTATTGTTCTTGAAGATCAATAATAAGTTTAATTAAAAATATTTAACATTAGCCCTGCATTTTTGTAGGGCTTTTTTTATGTAGTTCTGTTTTTAAATACAAACTTAAAATTTTACATTTGCAACTCTTAGAAACACTTCAAATATGAATAAAATTAAAGTAGCCAACCCAGTAGTAGAATTAGACGGAGATGAAATGACACGTATCATTTGGAAATTTATTAAAGATAAATTGATTCTTCCGTATTTGGATTTGGATATTAAATACTACGATCTCGGTGTTGAACACAGAGATGCAACCAATGATCAAGTAACTGTTGATGCGGCAAATGCGATCAAACAATACAATGTAGGGATTAAATGTGCTACGATCACGCCGGATGAAGGTCGTGTTGAAGAGTTTAAGCTAAAACAAATGTGGCGTTCTCCTAACGGTACCATTCGTAATATTTTGGATGGAACTGTTTTCCGTGAGCCTATCGTTTGTCAGAATGTGCCTCGACTGGTTCCGAACTGGACTGCACCAATTTGCATCGGTCGTCACGCTTTTGGTGATCAATACCGCGCTACTGATTTTATTACCAAAGGACCTGGTAAATTAACCATTAAGTTTGAAGGTGAAGATGGAAACAATCAAGAGTTCGAAGTTTATAACTTTAAAGGCGATGGTGTTGCACTTGCTATGTACAACACTGACGAATCAATAAGAGGGTTCGCTCACTCTTGTTTCAATACCGCTTTACAAAAAGGATGGCCTTTGTACTTGTCTACTAAAAATACCATCTTAAAGAAGTACGACGGTAGATTTAAAGATATTTTCGAAGAGATATACCAAGCTGAATACAAATCTAAATTTGAAGCTGCTGGTATCGTATACGAACACAGACTAATCGACGATATGGTGGCTTCTGCTTTAAAGTGGAACGGTAACTTCGTTTGGGCTTGTAAGAATTACGACGGAGACGTTCAATCGGATACTGTTGCTCAAGGTTTCGGTTCTTTAGGTTTAATGACCTCTACTTTAGTTACTCCAGATGGTAAAACAATGGAAGCAGAAGCTGCTCACGGAACTGTTACTCGTCACTACAGAAACCATCAAGCAGGTAAACCAACCTCTACTAACCCTATTGCTTCCATCTTCGCATGGACACGTGGATTAGAGTTCAGAGGGAAATTAGACAACAACCAAGAGTTGATAAACTTCTGTCACACGTTGGAAAAAGTATGTGTGGATACAGTTGAAAGTGGAAAAATGACCAAAGACTTAGCGGTTTGTATTCACGGAAACTCTGTTCAACACGGTGAACACTATCTGAACACAGAAGAATTTTTAGAAGAATTAGATAAAGGCCTTAGAAATCAGCTTTCTGTGGCAAACAATTGATAGTTAAATCCGAGTTCTATTATGTTAAAGAGGATTGTGTTTCTGCTTAATTTTGGAGTAATCATGTCGTCTAACGCTCAATTTAACATCATCACCCCAATTGAAGGGAAAGTCTTAAAAGACTATTTTATTGTGAATCACGTGGATCACGATACAATTAAGTCGAGTATTCGTGATATCAGATGTGGTAAACGCACTTACGATGGCCACATGGGAACAGACTATGTCTTGGCTTCATTTAAGGCGATGGATGTTGGTGTGAATGTATTAGCAGCAGCAGATGGTAAGGTTATCTATATCAAACAAGATTTATTCGACCGTGAAAAAGGAGGGGAGCCTTCTAAAACATACGGCAATCTTATTATTATTGAGCACGCCGACAGCTTTTATACGTATTATGCTCACCTAAAGAAAAACTCTTCTACCGTTAGCCTAGGGCAAATGGTGAAAGCAGGAGATGTGATCGCACAAGTAGGAAGCTCTGGATACACCACCGACCCGCACTTGCATTTTGAGCTTTATCACAAGGACACACTTTTGGATCCATATTCGGGAGATTGTGATTTCTTTAAGTCGGATTACAACAATGATTCATTTGAATACGATACCACAAGAGGAACCATTGCATCGGGTCTAATTCCGTTTAACGCAAGTATTGATACAATCAGAGAACATTTACCACAAACCACAGTTTTTGACAAGAACGATACTGCCATCACCTATTGGATACAAAGATGGGGCATGCGAAAGGGCGATAAAGCTGAAGTAAAATGGTACACACCCGACTCAAACTTGTGGTTTAATTTCAGTACTGTTATTCCCCAAGACTATTATTACTACTATTGGTATTCTTGGATTAATAATCCCATCAGTGAACCGGGACAATGGAGAGCTCATTTTTACTTAAACGATGAATTAATTGATGTGATTGCATTCGAAGTGAAAGCAACAAACAATGTTAAATCGAAATACGCTTTGCCTAAAGGTTTGAAACTCTTTTACAACCAATCAAGTTCAAGTTTAATTGTCAGTAAACCCGAACTCATCACACATCTAAGTGTTTACGATGCATCAGGAAGAGAATTATTGAATTCAGATCAAGTTAAATCTGTCATGCCTTTGCCCTTTAAACCAGGGAATTATTTTGTGAATTTCCTTGTTAAATCCAAGAATCACATTTATAAGTTTATTATTTCAGAGTAATTAGAAAGCGATTAGTTCGGCTTGAACCATTTAATCGATAATAGTTTGCTCGCGATCTGGACCAACCGAGATTATTTGAATCGGCATACCCAATTCAGCTTCTAAGAAGGCGATGTAGTTCGCAAAGTTTTCAGGAAGTTCCTTTTTCTTTCGACACACAGTAAGGTCTTCATCCCATCCTTTAAAGCTCTTGTACAAGGGTTCCACATCATCCTGACATAAATCGTAAGGGATATGTGTACTTACTTCTCCATTTACTTTATAAGCGGTGCAAACTTTGATTTCATCAAACCCACTTAAGACATCGCTTTTCATCATGATCAAGTAATCGATTCCACTTAACATGATGGCGTATTTCAAGGCAACTAAATCCAACCATCCACATCGCCTCGGGCGACCAGTAGTTGCACCAAATTCATTTCCTTTTTTTCTTAATTCTTCTCCTGTTTCATCCAATAATTCAGTTGGGAAGGGTCCGCTGCCTACACGAGTACAGTATGCTTTGAAGATGCCATGCACGCGACCAATATGTCGAGGAGCTATGCCCAAACCGTTGCAAACACCACCACTTATGGTATTACTAGACGTCACGAAAGGGTAGCTTCCGAAATCGACATCCAACATACTGCCTTGAGCACCTTCAGCCAATATTTTATTCGACTGCATTTCGTCGTGAACCAAGTATTCAGTATCTGCCAATGTGAACTTCTTCAAATATTCACAAGCCTCATAGAATTCGCTGTCCAAGGTTGGCATATCAAAGTCGGTGTACTGCAAGAACTCAATTAGTTTTAAATGTTCTTTCTTAAGCGCTTCGTATTTCTTGCCGAAACCTTCAGTAACAATATCGCCAATTCTCAATCCATTTCGACCTGTTTTATCTTTGTAAGTTGGACCAATACCTCTTAAAGTTGAGCCAATTTTTGCGTCTCCTCTTGCGTGCTCAGTAGCAGCATCCAAAAGTCTATGAGTAGGTAAAATGATATGCGCTTTTCTTGAAAACACGAGGTTTTTCAATACATTGGCACCAGCAGCTTCAACGCGTTCAATTTCCGCTTTGATTCGAACCGGGTCTACTACTACACCATTGCCAATGATGTTCAAACAATCGTCGTGAAATATACCTGAAGGAATAGTATTCAATACATGCGTTTTACCGTTAAACTTAAGCGAATGACCAGCATTTGGTCCGCCTTGAAAACGGGCAATTACATTGTATTTTGGAGTTAAGAAATCGGCAATTTTTCCTTTGCCTTCGTCACCCCATTGGAGTCCTAAAACGACGTCTACTTTATTCATCTTTATTGATTACTTCTTTTTGGCAATTTTTACATGTGTTGCCGTTTATTAAAATGGGGTTTGCATACAAGTGCAAAGAATGGTGTTTAACTTCAAAACCCAATAAATCTCCCATTGTACTTTTGATTTGTTGAATTCTTGGGTCACAAAACTCTAAGACATTGTTACAATGCAGGCAGATTAAATGGTCGTGTTGACTGTAACCATAGCTTTGTTCGTACATGGCCATATTCTGTCCGAATTGATGGCGTTTTACCAATCCACTGTCAAGCAATAAGTCGAGTGTATTGTATACAGTTGCACGACTCACTCTGTACTTTCTGTTTTTCATATGGATAAACAGAGTGTCTACATCGAAATGTTCTTTATGTGTATATTTCATCTAGTATAGCATAGTGCTCTGGAGTTTCTATGTTGTTTGTTCTTCTCCAAATATGCTGTAAAGATTTTTCTAACCTCTAACTTAACTTTTTTACCTTTTCCCCTGAGGTTTGCATAAAGTGCAAATATACATTCAATTTTACAATGAAAATGGGCAATTATCACAATCTTTTGCACGAAATTTATTGATGAATTACTAACTAGTAATAGTTTTTAAATGCAAATAATAACCAAAAGTTCTTATTGTTCTATGTCCACACGATGCACTTCCATTGTAGGATGCGCTTGCTTGATGTTTTTAATAAGATTGTCTAGATGTTTGGTGTCCTCAATATACGGTGATATATCCTTCAAAAGTACCTTCATTACTTTCAAATGTTATAGACTTCATGTTCACTCCCATGTTCTTGCTAATGATTTGGGCGAGACTGCTCACAATTCCCATATCGTCTATTCCGATAAGCTTCAATCCAGTTAAGAATCGTGTTTCTGTTTTAACGATAGTTGATTTCCATTGTGCTTTAATGATCCTATATCCATAATTACTCATTAAAGATACCGCATTCGGACAGTTTGTTCGGTGTATTTTAACCCCTTCACCTATGGTTATGAATCCAAATATATCATCACCAGGAATTGGGTTACAACATTTGGCAAGGCTATATGGTAAGTCGTATTCGTCACCAACAATGATTTCGTTTTTCTTACTGCTTCGTGTTTTATTCGCAACGGGTGATTCTTCAAACTGTCGCGTCGAATTGGAAATCTTCTTATTGATAATATCACTTATTTTCAGCTTTTCAGGACCAATAAGTCCACGGAAAATAGAGTAATACATATCCAAAGCACTTCTCACCTTGAAATAACGCACCAACTTTTGGATATTATCATCATTGAAAACAACTTTCTCTTTAGCAAATTTCTTCTTCAATAAGTCTTTCCCTTTGTCGGCCATTTCGCGTTTTGTTTCGCGCAAGAAATTCCGAATTCGAGTAAGGGCTTTACCTGTAATAACAAATTGCAACCACTCTTCTCTTGGATGCTGTTTTTCTGAAGTGAGAATCTCTACTTGGTCGCCATTCGCAAGTTTGTGACTTATCGGAACTAATTTGTTGTTCACTTTAGCTCCAATACATTTACTACCAACTTGAGTGTGAATTTCAAAAGCAAAATCGAGGGCAGTAGCTCCTTTCGGCAATTTCTTTAAATCTCCATTCGGTGTGAACACGAATATCTCTTCGTGAATCAATTGGAGTTTAAAATCGTCGATAAATTCTAAAGCATTAGAAGAAGGATTTTCTAAAATATCTTTAATTCTTGCAAGCCATCCATCAAATCCACTCTGACTTTCTGACTCAATTCCATCCTTAGAGTTTTTGTACTTCCAATGTGCCGCATAGCCTTTCTCAGCTATTTCATCCATACGTTCCGTACGAATTTGAACCTCAACCCATTTTCCGTCTTTACCCATAACTGTGGTATGTAAACTTTCGTATCCATTGCTCTTGGGAGTCGAAATCCAGTCTCTTGTTCTAGAAGGGTTGGGTTTGTATATATCAGTTACGATGGAATAGGTTGTCCAACAATCTGATTTTTCTTTGGCTGGGGTTGAATCGAGGATAATTCGAATCGCAAATAAATCATACACTTGTTCAAAAGGAATTCCTTGTTGATTCATTTTCTTCAAAATAGAAAAGATACTTTTAGGTCTTCCTTTCACCACGTACTTTAAACCCGCTGAATCTAAATTCTTCTTGATAGGTTCAATAAACTTTCGAATAAAACGATCACGAGTCGCCTTCTTGGCATTCAAGCGTGTTGTAATGTCTTTATAAGCTTCTTTTTGCGTGTATTTAATAGATAAGTCTTCCAGTTCAGATTTAACACTATAGAGTCCTAGTCTGTGTGCTAAGGGCGCGTATAGAAATAAAGTTTCACTGGCAATCTTGAGTTGGTTCTTACGACTCATACTATCCAATGTTCGCATATTGTGCAAACGGTCGCAGAGTTTAACCAGAATAACACGCACATCATCACTAAGAGTAAGTAACATTTTACGGAAATTTTCCGCTTGCATACTATCGGTGTGATCAAAGACTTCTTTTATTTTAGTTAAACCATCAACGATTGTAGAGATTTTAGGACCAAACTTTCGTTTAATATCTTCGAGAGTGTAATTACTATCTTCAACCACATCGTGAATCAAGGCACAAACAATGGAGGTTGTCCCTAAGCCAATTTCTTGAGCAGCAATTTTTGCAACGGCAATAGGATGATAGATGTATGGTTCGCCAGTTTTTCGTCTCATGTCCTTGTGGGCATCAAGGGCGAGGTCGAAAGCTGCTCGGATGTGGTTCTTTTGCTCCTTAGTTAATTCATGTCGAATAGAACGCAAGAGAGATTTATAGCGTTTCAGAATTTCTTTTCGTTCGAGCTCTTCTCTTTGTTGTATTGATAGTTCTTGTTCAGACATAGGTTATAAACGATTCAATGTTAAGGATAAATCAAAGGTTTAAAATCTGATTTTAAACGGATAGGGTATTGAGCCTTCAGATTGTCTTAAATTTTAAACATAAAAAAAAGGCGACTTAAATAAGTCGCCTTCTTGAATACTATAAGCTTAGATTAAGCTAAAGTCTTAGCTTCTTCAATCCATGCGTGCCATTGTTCTAAACTGGTCATGCTGTCTTTGGTTTCAAGTTCAGCAATTTTCTCGTCAGTTAAGCTTACAAGGTCAGCATAAGTATGAATACCTAAAGCGTTTAATCTTTTCTCAAAAGCAGGTCCGATTTTATTAATTTTCTTCAAATCATCACCACCAGTTGACTTCTCAGTTTTTTCTGCTTTTGGAGTATCTTCTACTTTTTCTTCAGAAACTGGAGCTTCAACTTTAGGCTCTTCTTTTTTAGTTTCAACAACCTTTTCAGCTTTTGGCTTTTCTTCTTTTGTTCCAGCACTATCAAACATCGCTTTCAAATCGCTGAATGCATCTAACTCACCAAGAGTTGACTTATCGTTTGATTTGTTCGACTTAGATTTAGAGGATCTTTCTTTTGTTGCACTCTCTTCAGTGTGCTTCACTTTATCATCTTCTTTCCAAGTGTTTGTATGCGATAGAATAATGCTTTTGTTTTCTTTATTGAATTCGATTACTTCGAAAGCAAGTTGGTCGCCGTCTTTGATTTTAGCACCGTTTTCACTTACTAAATGACGTTTTGGAGCAAATCCTTCAATACCGTATTGCAATTGAACATTTGCACCTTTATCATTAACACCAACAACAGTACCTTCGTGCTTGCTATGCAAGTAGAAGATGGTTTCGAAAGTATCCCATGGATTTTCTTCCAATTGTTTGTGACCTAATGACAATCTGCGGTTTTCAGAATCAACTTCTAAAACAACAACGTCAATCTTTTCGTCTTTCTTAATAAATTCAGATGGATGCTTGATTTTCTTAGTCCATGATAAATCAGAAACGTGAACCAAACCATCAACACCTTCTTCAAGCTCTATAAATAAACCGTAGCTCGTTAAGTTTTTAACAATACCACTGTGCTTGCTTCCAACTTTGTATTTTTCAACAATGCTAGCCCATGGGTCAGGAGTTAATTGCTTAATACCAAGAGACATTTTGTGTTCATCTCTTTCTAGAGCTGTGATAACTGCTTCAACTTCGTCACCTGCCTTTAAGAAATCATGTGGACTTCTCAAGTGGCTGCTCCAGCTCATTTCACTAACGTGAACTAAACCTTCAACACCTGGTTTGATTTCGATAAATGCACCGTAATCAGTAACAGTAACAACTTTACCTTTTACTTTAGCATTTACAGCAATTTCTTCACCTAATGAATCCCAAGGGTGCTCAGAAAGTTGCTTCATACCCAATGAAATTCGTTTTTTATCTTCGTCGAAATCAAGAACAACAACAGTAATGTTTTGCTCTAATTGCAACAATTCTTCAGGATGTGTGATTCTACCCCATGACATGTCGGTGATGTGCAATAAGCCATCAATACCACCTAAGTCAACGAAAGCACCAAATGGAGCGATATTTTTAACAACACCTTCTAACACTTGACCTTTTTCTAATTTAGAAAGGATGTCAGATTTTTGTGCTTCAATATCATCTTCAATAAGAGCTTTGTGAGAAATAACGACATTTTTGAATAAATCGTTAACCTTAACCACCTTGAATTCCATGTCTTTACCAACATACTGATCGTAGTCTTTAATTGGCTTAACATCGATTTGTGATCCAGGTAAGAATGCATCGATTCCCATTACATCAACAACTAAACCGCCTTTAGTTCTAGTTTTAACCAAACCGGTCATAACTGTACCTTCATCCATAGCTTTGATGATAACATCCCAAGCTTTTTCTTGGATAGCGCGTTTTCTTGAAATAATCAATTGACCTTCTTGGTCTTCCACGTTTTCAAGATACACTTCAACAGTGTCACCAACTTTTAAGTCGGGCATGTCTTTAAATTCGTTTCTTGAAATAATTCCGTCAGATTTAAATCCAACGTTTACCACTACTTCGCGGTCTGAGATTGATACCACTTGACCAGTGATTAATTCATTCTGATTAAGTGTCTTAAGTGAACCTGAATACAAGTTCATCATTTCTTGGTGTTTGTCTGAATTGTAGTTAGCAAATCCAGCTTTGTCCATACTCCAGTCAAAATCATCCGTGTTCGGTTGAATTTTCTTTTCGTTTGTCTTGTTGTTTTGGGTTTCTGTGGCTGCATCAACTTCTGTTGGTACATTGCCTTCTTGAGTTTGTTCTTCTGTCAAATTTTATTTCCTCCTTTGTCGGGCGGCAAATTTACAATACAAGTATTATAAAACCTAGACTATTTTAAGTCTTTTTTTAGTTTTTAGGCATAATGCAAATATACTTGATTATTAGACATTTAACTTTTTATAAAACTTTTAGGGAATTTCAATAGTATATTGACGATTGATTTAATGGAATATTATGTTCTGGTTTAGGTCTTAGTAATACAATGCAAAATCCTCGAACTATTTACTCATTGTGTCCTGGAGTTCTAAGGTGATATTATTTTGCTTGCTTCGAGCAATTATCTCGTTTATTTCACTTTTTATTCCTGCCAATTCTAATTTGGTTTTTATATCAATGGGATTTACCTCAAACTCCTCCTTACTTCTTTGAATTAGATTCTTATATATGGATTGCAAGACTTGCATACGGATTACAGATGAATCCTGATAATTCTGCATTAATCTTTGAATATTTTGAAATGTTGCAACTGATTCAATCGATGTAAAGGATGAATAATCATCCATTTTTCTTGCTTTTGGCAATATCGACTTGAATAGTGCAAGTTTTTCTTTTTCTGATAATGTATCAACTTCTGTTGTGATTGCAATGGTGTCTGAGTAAAAGGCCGGCGTTTCATCTACATAGGATTTTGAAGGCACTGCTGTGCTTTGCTCAACTTCCTTTGGTGCTGATGAGCATCCTAAACCAATGACCAATGATAGGGTAAGTATAAATTGACTTGTTTTCGTCATAAATGTATAGACATAAAAAAAGGTTGAGTTTTTGACTCAACCTTTAGAATATTATAAAATGATTTATTTAACCATTTTCTCAGCACCAGCTTTCATATCAGCAGCACCTTCTTTTACTTCTTCTATTTTAGTGTTAGCAGCATCAACTGTTTGGTCAATGATATTACCCATTGAGTCAGTTTGAGTTGCAGCAGCTTCTTCCATTTGCTTTTTCACTGTTTCAATACCAGATGAATATGTTGAACCAACACCTTCCCATTTAGTTTTTAAAGCATCTAAGCTAGCTTTTGAAGTTTCGTCTAATTCTTCAGCGTTAATTCCGTCCATTGCACTGTTAAAGTCTGCAGAATATTGATCCCAAGTTTCTTGGTTAAAATCTGTTGCAGTACTTACTAAACCACCGATTGAATCAACCCAAGCAGTTAATTCTGTTACTTTACTTGCTGACTCAGATTCTTTAGGAGCGCTGCTACATGCAGCAAAGAAAGCTGCAGTTACTGATAAGATGAATAATTTTTTCATTCTGATTATTTTATTTTAAAATTCTGTCGCAAATATAGATTATTAATCAGATATTGCAAGACATTTTTTATAAAATTGAAAAGAGATTTCTTAAATACCCCAATCGAGTATTTAAAGGGAGTTGGGCCTCAAAAAGCGGAGATTTTACAAGGTGAACTTAATGTTTTTACTGCTTTTGATATCATTCGCTTATTTCCATTCCGATATATTGATAAATCTAGTGTTAGTGCAATTTCACAATTAACAGAAGATTCTGGCGCTGTACAGATTAGAGGTAAATTATCGCATATTCAAGTCTTGAAGTCGGGAAGTAGTAAACGTTTAACTGCTCGCCTCACAGACAAAACAGGTCGCATTGACCTAGTGTGGTTTAAAAATTTCAACTACCTAAGTAAAGCCCTTAAAGAAGATACTTATTACACCGTATATGGTAAGATTAATTTATTTAACGGTGTTCTGAATTTACCTCATCCTGAAATAAAACCTTATGATGCTGCAGATTTAGAGCCGGGTATTAAAATGGAGCCGGTTTATCCACTAACTGAAAAGCTGAGAACTCGTTTCATGGATTCTAAATTCATCTTTTCTTTGGTCAAGCAAGTGCTTTTAAACCCTGAATTCGAAGTTGAAGAGTACATACCAGAAGCAGTTACCAAGCCTTTGAAATTGCTCTCCAGAAAATCTGCGCTTTACCACATTCACATGCCTGGTACAGAGGATATGGCCAATAAAGCCATTCAAAGAATAAAGTTTGATGAAATGTTTACACTCGCTATGAGGGCGGAAAAAACCAAATCCAACCGATGGAAGGAGCAAAAAGGGATTCGTATGCCAAAATCTGGAGATTTACTCAATGGTTTTTACCACAATCATTTGTCATTCGAATTAACCGATGCTCAAAAACGTGTGATCAAAGAAATTCTAGCGGATATTTTAAGTGGCAAACAAATGAACCGATTGTTGCAAGGCGATGTTGGTAGTGGGAAAACTATTGTAGCACTGTTTTGTATGCTCATGTGCATCGACAATGGTTATCAATCGTGTATGATGGCTCCAACTGAGATTTTAGCAATTCAACATTTTATCACTTTAAAGGATCAATTGAATGAATTAGATGTAAAGATAGAATTGCTGACTGGCTCAACCACTAAAAAGAAAAGACTTGCCATACTCGATCGATTACGAGAAGGTGATATTGATATTTTAGTTGGAACTCACGCATTGATAGAACACGATGTTGAATTTAAAAACATTGGTTTAACCGTTATCGATGAACAACATCGATTCGGTGTGGCTCAAAGAGCTGGTTTATGGCATAAATACAAACAAAAACCTCATGTCTTGGTAATGACCGCCACTCCAATTCCTCGAACTTTAGCCATGACAATTCACGGTGAATTGGATGTCTCCGAAATAGATGAATTACCTAAAAATAGAAAACCAATTAAAACTGTTCACCGGGTAGAAAAGCAAAGGGGAGAGGTTATGCAATTTGTGAAACGTGAAATCCTTAAAGGGCGTCAAGTTTACATTGTTTATCCCTTAATCGAGGAATCAGGAAAACTCGACCTTAAAGACTTAATGAACGGCTATGATGTGGTTTGTAGCTATTTTCCTGTTCCTGAATACCAAATCAGTTTGTTGCACGGCAGAATGAAACCAGATGTTAAATCATTAGAGATGCAGCGCTTTAAAGATGGAATTACGCAGATTATGATTTCCACAACAGTGATAGAGGTAGGTGTGAATGTACCCAATGCTTCTGTCATGATTATTGAAGATGCTAATCGCTTTGGATTATCTCAACTGCATCAGTTACGCGGTCGTGTTGGTCGTGGTGCAGAACAAAGCTATTGCGTGTTAATGTCTAAGGAAGAATTGAATTATGCTTCCAAGCGCCGTATTCAAACGATGTGCAAGACCAATAATGGGTTTCAAATTTCACAAGTCGACTTAGAATTAAGGGGTCCTGGAGATGTGTTGGGTACAAGACAATCAGGCTTACCTGATTTTAAATTACTCGATTTAGTAAAAGACACAGAAACCATAGACTTGGCCAAACGAGCAGCAGCCTATATTTTAAAACAAGATCCAAGTCTTGAAAAACCTGAAAACAGAATCCTCTTAAACTATTTAAAGCAACACAATGCGGATAATTTTTGGAGCAGTGTAAGTTAGAAATTTGGAGTCTTCTTCCTATATTTTATTATTCGCATTTAACTCCTTATAAATAGAAAATTTGTTCTATATTTGCGCCCCCAAATACGTTCATAAATACATGTTATCGCGCAGGAATATCCGCATCAAAGTTCTTCAACAGTTATACGCTTATCATCAGCAAGACGCTAAAAACGTCCCAGTTTTTCAAAAATCACTTGAAAATTATTCAACGATTATTACAAGTTTTATTATTTCACTTTAGAGTTTCTCAACGATTTCAATATTTATCTGAAAGTGAGAAAGAACTAGAGCTTAGCAAAGTATTTTCCCCAATAAAAAGAACGTTCGTTTCACAGAGCTTTTCGATAAAATCGAATTCTTTAAAGCGCTGACTGAGCATCCGCAATTTACTGGAGTTATCAGCTAAATTGCCTTACGATTGGCGCAAACACGGTGATTTATTTAACCGTTTCTTTATTGACTTAGTGCAATACGATTTCTTTATTGATTTTAATGTACTCGACCAACCCGATGCGAATATGCAAAAGGAGTTTCTAACTAATTTCTACGAACTGTTGTTCAATGAATTTGAGTTATACAGCTCTGCGATGGAAGAGGAGTATTTATTCTGGGACGACGATTCTGCAGATATTCTGAAAGCGGTGATAAATACAATCAACACCTATTATGAAAAGAACAAATTAAAAATTGAGGTCATCAACGATAAACAATTAGAAGATATCGCATTTGGAAAGTCACTTTTTGAAAATTGTATTGTGAATCAAGAATCTTTGGATAAATTGATTCTTGAAAATACCTCAAATTGGGATTCAGAGCGTCTTACAATCAATGACATGATTATGTTGAGAATGGCGCTTTCTGAATTTTTATACTTTGAAACAATTCCACCTAAGGTTAGTATCAATGAGTACTTAGATATCGCTAAGTCATATTCAACACCAAAAAGTCATTTGTTTCTAAATGGAGTCTTGGATAAAATCAGATTGACACTTACTCAAAATGGACAAATAAATAAAACAGGTAGAGGCTTGAAAAATGAATAAATGCCATTATTTTTGCAAAGTTTTAAATTTAATATCAAATGAAAAAAGTATTTTATAGTTTAACATTATCGCTTTTAGTTGCATCATGCGGAAACGCAGGTGCTGATGGTAAATCAACTGATGGAAATGAATCTACTGTAGGAAATGATCAAATAGAAAATCCTGCAACTCCAGAGAATCCAACTGCTCAAAATACTAAATACGCTGTTATGACATTTTCGACTTCCGAGCATAATTTTGGAGACATTTTAGAAAATCAGAAAGTGGAAACTACTTATGAGTTTGTTAACACAGGTAAAGTCGATTTATTGATTAACGACTGTCAGGTTTTTGCGGTTGTACAGTGCCAAATTGGCCAAAAACACCAATTAAGCCAGGTGAAGGTGGTAAAATTAAAGTTGTATTTGACAGCACCAATAAGGAAGGCTTAAACAATAAAACCGTTACAGTATTAGCCAATATTGAAGGGGTAAAAATAACGAATTGAAATTTACAGCCAATGTTAGGGCTTTAAAGAGAATAACAATTAAATAATGGATAAATTAGTATTATTAGGCCGCTGGCGGCCAATGGGGATCAAGCAGTTTCATGATAATGATGGGGTTGATGTTAGTGGTGATGTATTTCTTCATGATCAGACCCCAACAAAAAAAGATGACAGCTCAAAAGAAATTCATTGAAGAATTGAAAAAAGGCGACTTCATCGTAACAACTGGTGGTATCCATGGTAAAGTTTCTTCTTTAGATGAAGGAGCTACAGTAGTTATTGATTCTGAAGGAACGCGTTTGAAAATTGAAAAATCTTCAATTTCTTCTGACTTAAGCGCTCCTCTTAACGCTAAAGCTTAGTTTCAGTGTTCCGTCTGGGTATTACAGGTGGAATAGGAAGCGGTAAAACAACCGTTTGTAAAATTTTTGAGCAGTACGGTGTTCCCGTTTATTACGCCGACTTGCGTTCGAAAGTTCTCGTGTCCGAAAATTCGGACTTGCAGCGTGAACTCATTCAAGAGTTTGGTCAAAAAACATTTGTAGATGGTGAGTACAATCGTGCCTACATTGCATCTATTGTTTTTAATGATAAATCAAGATTGAATGTTTTAAATTCAATCATTCATCCTTACGTTTTAAAGGACTGGGATTCTTTTTGTATTAAACATCGTAATCACGCTTATGTGATTAAAGAAGCTGCTATCATGCTCGAAACTGATAGTAAAAACTCTATTGATTCTGTTGTTTTGGTATATGCACCAGAAGAATTAAGGATTCAACGCATTATGAAAAGAGATTCAATCGATTTAGATTCAATTAAAGCTCGAATAAACAGTCAAATGCCTGAAGAAGAAAAATTGAAACTAGCCAATCACATCATTTATAACGATGGCGAACATTCCTTGATTGAGCAAGTGAAGGAATTGCATTTGAAATACAACGAGCACACATCTTACTAAAGCAACTGATTCAAATACATTTTTACAGTATTGGACATGCCGTATTCCAAGGCGTCGCAAATTAATGCATGACCGATACTCACTTCGAGTAAATTCGGGATTTCTTTTGCAAAATACTCCAAATTGTTTAAGTCGAGATCGTGTCCAGCATTTAACCCTATTCCGTATTCCATTGCTTTGGCAGCTGTTTCTTTGAACTTAAATATGGCATTTTCCCGATTTTCTAAATATCCGCTTGCATACGATTCCGTGTATAATTCAATTCGGTCAGTGTTGGTTTTTGCCGCAGACTCTATCCATTTTGAATCAGGATTAAGGAATATACTTGAGCGTATACCTGCTTGTTTTAATGTGGCGATAGTTTCACTTAAAAATGCTTGATGTGTTATGGTGTCCCAGCCTGTATTGCTCGTCAGCACATTAGGTGGATCTGGTACTAAAGTTACTTGTGTTGGCTTCACTTCTAAAACCATTTTAAGAAATGATTCACTCGGGTAACCTTCAATATTAAATTCTGTTTTGACTGTTTGTTTAAGTGCATATACATCCTCATAGCGAATATGTCGCTGATCAGGTCGCGGATGGACCGTAATTCCATGCGCGCCGTAAGATTCAATCTTCTGTGCGTATTTGACTAGGTCGGGGTTATTGCCTCCCCGAGCATTTCGAATGGTTGCTAACTTATTAATATTTACACTTAAACGTGTTGTTTTTATATTTTCCATTGAATGAGTATATTTATATCCTCCAATTTGTTTGAGTTTATCGTGTCGGTTCCACTTCCTAAACTCTCAACATCACTGTAAGAACTTTTTGCAAATCTAATCCAAAACTTGAGATGTTTATTCAGTTGAGCCTGAATTAAAAGATATATTCGTTCACCATTCCCTGAATAAGATGGAATACTATAAGTTCCAGGCACATTGTTTTCAAATGCAAATCCTCTACTGTTGTAATCTTCTGAATCAAATACTGTCCATCGAATACTGCATTTTAATTTCTTGAAAACTGGAAAACTAATATCTTGATAGATTAAATTCCCCATTTTAATTCCTTGAGTCTGGATTGAATAACGAGTGTGTTGATAGCGACTTCTCAAACGAATTTCACCAATGAAATATTCAAAATGCAGGCGGTACACTTGCTTAATATGCAAATCTAAACTCTTTAAGTGCAAATTTTCTGTTGTGTTTATGCTCTTTTTCGAGTTTCTATATCTGATATAAAGAGAGTACAAATTTCGTTTCGAATATTGGATTTGTACAAATTGTTCGGATGCCATGGATTGCGCATTTACGCGATACTTTAACCATGGAAAAATTGCAATGTCGTTGTAGAGTTTTACTTGAATGCGTTTACTCATATGCATATTTAATCCTGAGTATAGTCCCTTCTCATTTGTGTTTTTACTACCTTCTCCAAAACCATTTCCCAATCGGTTATTAAGATTTAAATCATAGTTCCTAAATAAAATACTAACATCAGTTTGCTTGCTCAAAGCGATTAATACTCCAAATAAGAATGAAGGTGTTTTAAGGTTTTGACCAGTGAGTTCTCCAAAATAGAAGAGATTCTTGGATTGCCATTTCCAATCAAATGCAAATTTATGATGGCCTAAATTATTCATGTCAATCGAACTCATTCTTGATGAACTTTTATTGTAAACATGTGTAAAGCCTAATTCTAGTTGACTGGATTGGTAATGTATATGATTGCCAAATAATTTGTTTTGTATTGTGTTTCTTCGATTGATTTCTTTTGCATTTCGGTAATATCCATTGCTGTATATACTTCCAAAATATTGCCCTTGGTTACTATCCAAATATATACTTGCATCATCATTTATTATTCCAGAGAAATGTGTCGTTACTATTTTTTTGTGTAAGTTAACGGATATACTTAATCCTCTTAAAAAACCATTTTCGTTAAAGGATAGATAAGGTCTTGCTTCATGTCTGGTTTTAACGATTTGCATCACTTGAGCAGACTTTCCCAAACTCAATCCACTGCCAATTAGTAAACCTTGTCCAAAATTAATTTGTTGGTCACCAAATATGCATGTTCGAATCCAATTGGAGCCTGTGTATTTGATATATGCCGAAGAAAACAACTGTTTAGCCATTTCTCCTGCATCTTTTTCCAGATGAAATCCATAGGATAGTTTACCATTATTCTTCACATTATACCGCATGGCCCATTTCAATTTAGACCCTAAATATTTTAAAGAATCTTTGCGCAAGAACCCTTCAGGAGTTTGCCGCTTCCAATAACTTAACACCCTAAATTCATGTTTGGGTTTATCCTGAGATAAAATGTGTTTAAACTCATTTTGAGTGATTAGTATATAGGGGAGTAATTCTTGAATGTTGATGGAGTCGAGTAATTCAATGGTTTGGAGTTCATAAATCGATTGTAGTTCTCCGTAAATTTGAATATGTTTAAGGATGGATTGCTTTTGTGCCAAACTTAGAAATTCTATTGCATTTAAATCTGAAAGTTTTGCTTTGTTAATCTTGATTTTCCCTTTCTCCGTTCTCGAATCGGATTCATCCCATTCGCTGTAATCTAGCTCGGATTCAGAATTCAACAGCAAAGATTCAATTCGGTTTTCGACTTGTGTGTCTTCTATTATTTGAGCGTTTAACTGAAGACTAACAATAAAGACTACACTCAATTTAATCTTTAAATTCATACGAAATTTCGATTGTGCTTGTAATACCTAATAACACATTTAAAATCGCCCCACAGCCAAGTTTTACTTTGTTCTTCTTCCAAGATAAACCCAAACCAATCTCATTGAAATCGTTGGAGTAACCAGAACTAATCTGAAAACTCGTATCGTATCCATATAAGACTCCAAAATTGAGACTAGGTCTTTTCTCAACTGATTTATTCAATTCAAGTAATACCTTTACCTTTTTGTCTATCTGGTAACCCAGTGCCCATTTACTCGTTTGTATAGATGATTTTGCTAACCCTTCTGAACGATTACTACTGAGAATTTCATCAATTTTAAATGCCATGGATAATTTTGAATTCAATTGAGAAAACAAACTCAGTTCCAATGAAAAATAATGTGTTTCACCATATGTTTTGACTTTGAATGTATTCAGATTTGTTTTTAATCCAGCTGAAAGTTTAGGATTGAACTGATGAGAAATCCCCAGTCCAGTTTGATTTAGAACATACGACTTGTTCCCGAATTGACTGAAAGTAGCCATGAAAGAACTTTGTTTAATTGGGTAATTGAAACAAATTGATTGTTGATTCAAAGCTCTAAGGGCGTAAAAATTACTTCCAGACAAAGCAAAGCAAGTCTGCTTGGAAACAGACGCATAGGCGGGATTATTCAAAGCAGAAAATGCATTGTTAATAAGCAGGGAATTATTGCCAGCAGTGTTGGCGTGCACTCCATGAGCATGGAATTGAGAATGGGCTAATGAATTTAAAAGAAATAATAATCCCAATAACCCATGTTTGAAAAAGGATTTCATAGTTTTGTTTACCCGAAGTTACAAATAGATTCCAAGTTCGGCAAGTAAAAGATTAACATTCATACTTTATTTTCAATTCTAAACACTGCCAATTCCACAAGATTGGCTTCAAGGGTAAAACAATTTTGATTAATTCTTCAAATTCCACTTGAAACCAGTTAATTTTGCATCAAATGATTAAAGCAAAGTTTGCAGTTATTGGTTTGGGGCGTTTTGGTGGTAAGATAGCCCGACAATTATCAAGAAGAGGTGCGGAGGTTGTGGCAGTTGATGATAATGAGGATAGAGTAGAAGCCTTAAAAGAGGATGTAGCTATTGCCATAACTATGGACGCCACTGAAATAAATGCATTGAAGAGTTTTAAGATTGAAGAAATGGATGCTGTAGTGGTTGCCATCGGTGAGAACTTTGAAGCACTCATACTAACTGTAGTAAATTTACTTGAATTAAAGATTAAGAGAATCATTGCTCGTGCTGGGTCTCCACATCAGAAAATGATTCTTGAAAAACTCGGTATCACAGAAACTTTATCTCCCGAGGAGGAGGTTGGGATTTTAGTAGCGGAGCGTTTGATTCACTCGAGTGTAAAAACATTCTTACAATTACCAGACGGATATGAAATTGCCGAAATTTCGGCTCCTAAGGGAATAACCAATATGACGATTGAAAAAATTGAGTTTGATGTAAAATACAATTTAAGCTTAATCACCATTAAACGTCTTTACGAAATAGATAAACGAGGGAAGGTAGAACATGAACGTCATTTGTTAGGCGTAGTTCAGCCCAATACAGTCATTTACGATGAAGATGAAATTATTGTGATGGGAAAGGAAATTGATATTGAGCGATTTATTGAGCTAAATAAATAATCTAGGATTACCCTTTGAAGTCTATTTTATTGTGAGTTCCATCGCAATACGGTTTGTTCGCTGAACCGCCACATCTGCAAAGCGCAGTTATATTTTGTTTCTGAACTTTTTCACCATTTTGATTTTGAATAGTGATGTTGCCGTGCACGATTAAGGGGCCATTTTCTGTCACATCTATTTGGGTTGAAGTAGTGTTTGAGTCTATTGTAGATTCGCTCTCATTCATGTAATAACTCAAGGCTCCGCTTGGACATTTTTTAATTTGACTCATGATGCGTTCGGTGCTTGCTCCTTCGGGTTTAATCCAAGGTTTTTCAGAGGGATTGAATACTTCTATTAATCCATTGCTGCCTTGCCAACAATTTTTAGAATGAATGCATAAAGTGGGTTTCCATACAATGGTTATTTCGCCATTGCTGTATTTTTTTGTAATGTCTTTCATATTATTTGAGTTTCTATTTTCGAACCGAGTTCTAAGATTTTATGGACTGGACACAAATTTGCTATTTGCATCATGCGTTTTTGAATAGTCTCGTCAATATTTCCTTCTATTTGAATTTCTCGAATAAACCTATTCTCTTTGTTTTCTTCGGAGGCTTTAATTAACTCCACCTTTGTGTTTATGGATTGAATATCGTATTCCTTTCGGTTTGCGTACATGCGCAAAGTAATTGAAGTACAGGAAGCTAAAGAAGCAGCTAGGAGTTCACCCGGACTTAAACCTTTGTCACTGCCTTTCTTTTCAATTGGTTCATCAGATAGTATTTTGTGAGATCTGGCAGTAATTTCGGTTGTGTAATTTTCTTTTCGAATAAGGGCATCAACAATTTTCATATGAATTTGAGTGGAGATAAATTATGATTTAGTTTGTATGTTATTGAATTGGTAAAGTTAAACAAGGCGAATGGATAATGCAAATTTCATCAAAAGTAATGACATAAAAATAGCCGCAAAGAAATCGTGATGTTCAATGCGGCTTTAATTAAAAATTAAAATAATGTTATGCAGATTGATCGTCAATGCTAGCATCAGGAGCATTGCTCTTAACAGATGCAATACCATTGTCACAAGCAGCTTTACTTTCGTACATTTCGCTTGAACCAATTATTTGACCATTGCTTGCTTTTAAGTTGAAATACGGTTTTCCATTTGAAGATTCTTTTGTTTCAAATCTTGCGTCGTCTTGTGAGTTTGTTCTTACAGACTCGATTCCGTTTTCACAACTCGCCTTGCTAGAGTATCCTTGGCTAGTTAAGATAACTTGTCCATTTCCTGCCTTTAAATTAAATTGATAGTCGCCGTTTTTTCTTGTGGTAATTACAAATTTTCCCATAATAATTGTTTGATTTTAAATCTCATTTTATTGCAAACAATGTGCCATTCACGTCGTTAAAGTATAAAAAATATCAACGAATGAATTCAAAATTAATCATGATTTATGTATTTTTGTTTGTAGCCTTTTTAAGGAGTCGATTGTCAGGATTTGAAAATAAAAGTAGAATAAAAGTACTTTTTGTCATGTTTAGTAACTTGGTACACGAATTGTTTAATTAAGGCGAACAATTATGATTTTTGATAAAAAAATATTCGGAGGACATATGGACTCAGATGATGCAGAAGGAGGATTTATTTCCATTGTTTTCACAACAAGAAGAAAAAGAAAGCAACAAGCTACCAATTCCTGAAAGTCTGCCAATATTACCGATTAGAAACACAGTTTTATTTCCCGGTGTTGTGTTTCCGATAACCGTTGGCCGAGATAAGTCGATTAAACTGATTAAAGATGCTAATAAAGGGGATAAAATAATAGGTGTGTTTGCGCAAGTGAACCCTGAAACAGAAGAGCCTGAAATTGCCGACTTAAATACAATTGGAACACTTGCACAAATAATAAAAATTCTTCGTATGCCTGATGGAAATACGACTGCAATTATCCAAGGTAAACGCAAAATTGAATTAGGTGATGAGATTTCAAATGAACCTTACCTGCGCGCCTATGTTAAAGCAATCGATATTGAAGTTGAAGACAACGACAAAGAACTAAAAGCCTTAATTAGTAGCATTAAAGATACGGCAACTGAGAACATTGAATTGTCGCCCAATATTCCTTCTGAAGCAAATTTTGCTCTTAGAAATATTGACAGCGATAATTTTCTTGTGAGTTTCATTGCTTCCAATCTCAATATTTCACTGCTCGATAAACAACGTATTCTCAATTCGAATACCTTAAAAGAACGCGCGAATCTTGTTTTTGAACATTTGGTTAAGGAAAATCAGATGCTGAAATTGAAAGATCAAATTCAAAGTAAGGTAAAGGTTGATATTGATAAACAGCAAAAAGAGTATTTTCTGCAACAGCAGATTCGTGCTATACAAGAAGAGTTGGGTCACGACTCTCCTGATCGTGAAATAGAAAGTCTGAGAGAAAGGGGTATGACCAAGCTATGGTCGAAGTCTATTCACGAGGCATTTGATAAAGAATTGGATAAATTATTGCGTATCAATCCTGCAAGTCCAGATTATTCTGTTGGTCTGAATTATGCACAAACTTTACTCGAGTTACCTTGGGGTGAATACACAAAAGATAACCTGGATATTAAAAAGGCTCAGAAAATTTTAGATGCAGATCACTTTGGATTAGAAAAAGTGAAACAACGTATTTTAGAATACTTGGCTGTGATAAAACTAAAAGGTGATTTGAAAAGTCCCATTATATGTTTATACGGACCTCCAGGAGTTGGTAAAACATCATTGGGTAAAAGTATAGCACATGCAATTGGTCGCAAATACATTCGTGTTTCTCTAGGAGGTTTGCATGATGAATCAGAAATTAGAGGTCATCGTAAAACTTATATTGGTGCAATGCCTGGGCGTATTATACAAAATTTAAAAAAGGTAAAATCAAGTAACCCTGTATTTGTTTTGGATGAGATCGATAAGGTTGGTAATGATTTTAGAGGCGATCCTTCTTCTGCATTATTAGAAGTATTAGATCCTGAGCAGAATACTACATTTCACGATAATTATTTGGAACTCGATTACGACTTGAGTAAGGTGATGTTTATTGCAACTGCAAACTCATTAGATAGCATTCAACCGGCTCTTTTAGATCGAATGGAAGTTATTGAATTGAGTGGTTACACAGTTGAAGAAAAAATTCAAATTGCACAAAAGTACCTAGTTCCAAAGCAAAGAAAAATGCATGGAGTGAAGTCTACTCAATTTAAATTGAGCGACGCCGTACTTGAATCTGTGATTGAAGAATATACTAGAGAAAGTGGAGTTCGTAATCTAGAAAAGAAAATAGCATCATTGGTTAGACATAACGCTATGAAGATTGCGAGTAACGATAAATTTAATGTTAGTCTAAGTGTTAAAGATGTTCAAAAAATACTTGGAGTAGATAAATTGGATAAAGAGATTTATCAAGATAATGAAACAGCTGGGGTTGTAACTGGGTTGGCTTGGAGCCCTGCTGGTGGAAGTATTTTATTTGTTGAAAGTACTTTAACCAGAGGTAAGGGAGGTATGGTGCTAACAGGAACTTTAGGGGATGTGATGAAAGAAAGTGCCACCACTGCTATGACGTATTTAAAAGCGCATGCAGAATATTTAAATATAGACCACAAAGTCTTTAAAAATTGGGACACACATATTCACTTTCCAGCTGGGGCAATTCCTAAAGATGGACCAAGTGCAGGTATAACAATTCTAACTTCATTGGCATCCCTATTTACACAGCGAAAAATAAAGCCATATTTAGCCATGACAGGTGAAATCACTTTAAGGGGACGAGTATTGCCAGTTGGGGGAATAAAGGAGAAAATTCTTGCTGCCAAACGCTCTGGAATTAAAGAAATCATCATGTGTCAAGACAATAAGAAGGATGTTGATGATATTCCTGCTAAGTATCTCAAAGGTGTTCGCTTTCATTATGTAAGCAAAATGTTAGAAGTTTTAGATTTAGCATTGATGAAAACCAAGGTTAAGAACCCAATAAATCTTAAAATTGTAGATGAAGAAAAAAATGATAAAAAAGATTAAAGTATTTTCTCTTGTAGCTATAGGTGTTTTTGTTTTTCAATCCTGTGGATCTAAGAAAGGAATGAGCGACAACGCCAAAACAGCAAAGACAGAGACGTGTAATGAGGCCATCACGTACAATTTAAATGTGAAAGCAATCATAGATAATAATTGTGGTAAGACGTGTCACAGTGCTGAGAAACACGCGGCAGGAATCGACTTAAGTACTTATGATAAAGTTAAGAAGGAAGCAGAAAATGGTAGGTTTTTGGGAGCAATTAAGCACCAAGGGTATTATGCTCCAATGCCAATGAAGAATCCAAAGCTTTCTGACAGTACAATTTCAATAATTGAGTGCTGGATAAAAAACGGTAGCAAGCAGTAGCTCAATCTTGAATAAATATTTCAAGAGATTCAACGGCTCAGTTTAGTTCAACCCAAGCAACAGTATTTTCACCTAAATCTAAAAACATTACAGGTCGGTCTGCGCCTGTGTTTTTATCCATTAAAGTGCGCAAACTGATAATTCGATATTTTTTATTGGCGTATTTGCATGGAAGTGATTTTACATCAAAATCTCCATCGAGAAAAAAGTATTCGTAGAAATCTTCTCCAGTTGTTTTATTGTAGGTTGCATTGGGATTCACAAATCGAGTTTTTGGTATTATTGAATATAAGTAAATCCCTTACTTGGACAAGCACTGATATTTACACTGTCTCCAACTTGAACAGCTCTTGATGAGTCAGTGCTTTGAGCCTGCATGGTTGTGAAGGTGAAAACACTGATAAGGAATAGGAAAATTCTTTGCATAACGTTTAATCTAAGGCAATTCTCCTACCAAACTAAGAAAAAATTTTTGATTAAAAAAAGGTGTTAATTAGCAAAAAAATTTATTGACTAGAATGGAAGATTATGAAGACAAAAACAGCATTTTTTCTAAACGTATTAAAGCTGGAAGAGGACTTTATTTTTTTGATAGCCTTGAGAACGCTTGAAGTCAAACGATTATTTTTTAACCATCACTGAAAGCACCAAGAAATTTGAAGATGGCAACTATGTAAAGTCTAAAATATTCTTGTACAAAGAAGATTTTAATAAGTTTTCTGAAGCTTTAAACGAAACAATCAAGCACGTTAAAAGTGAATTATTACCAGAGTACAATTTCGATGAGTTTTCATAGAAGATTACGATCCTGAAGCAGGAATTAGTTCGTGATTGTTGATTCTTTAAGCTTTTACTGCAGTCTTTTAATTCGCTGTTTAATGTAATTGCGAACTTAAGTAACTATTTCTTTTTATAGAAATCACTAAAATTCATCAACAAACTAAATTGATTGATGTTGTATCCAGGGAAGTAAGCAGAACTGCCATAGGAGAAGGTAGTAAATCCTAAACCCCAACTAAGCAGAGGTTCCTCTTCTTTGTTCCTGTGTCATTTCTTTACGTCGGTTGTGGTTATATCGAATCGCAATGCAGAAATGCTTTGATAATTTAATTCACCACCCAAAGCTAGATGCCTAGGATGTTATCGCCTAATGTCGTACTTTGTATCCACGAGGTCTCCATTTTCATCTCTAATATTTGTTTCTGTAATCTTGTAGCGCATATCAGGTGTTTGAAGATTATTCGGTATCAGTGATATCTAAATGGCAAATGCGCGCTTTAATCTTTGCAGGAATTGTAATAGCTACCTCAAGTGGCAAAGTTTATCTCTAGTATCTTCTCTCCATAAGGAATAGCTTGAAATCCCAAATTTCGAATAAATCCAGTGATGTTTAGAATTCTTAGAAGTATCATCACATACGACAGATAAATCAGTTGATAACCCATTGCTTACATAAGTTTCGTAAATAGAATAGATGTATTTAAGCGAGGCGCCAACTCACTAATCTTTTCTTTAACTTGTGTACCATAAGACACGTAAAGCACTGATCTTGAAACGTGAAGCTGCCAGTAACTACTCACTGATTCATCTCGACCATCAAAATCTCCATAATCCACATATAAGACACCAGCACTAAATGTTCCAATGTTTTTGAAGGTTCGTGCATAAGAAAAATAACCAGCACCGATATCTGTAATATAGTTGTTATATGAAACAATCATGTGATTGTGCATACTTGGGTTTAAGGCTGCAGGAGTTATTCCAAGCTAAACTCAAATCGTTGTCGGTAACGGATAATAAATTACTTTCTAATGCACCACATATCTAGCAGATGCTGGGAAGTTTAAAAGCAAATGTATGTTTGCCTGCAATTTGTGCGTGCAATAAAGATTGAATTGTAGCGCACCTAATAAAGCTAAAACGAATATGGTTTTGTTTAAATTTCACTAATTGTGACCTGTAAATGTGAATTGAAATATTTTATTGTGTTTATTTGAAAATAGACCTAAAAATGACATTTGAATTAATAAATGAGTGTCTTTGCATTGCTGACACCACCAACCATACCTAGTCCGTTTGTTACATTTGTTTTCAAAGTAATACAGGGTCGTTACTTAAACCATTTCCTGTTTTATTTGGTAATCATCAGTTGCCCTTAAATAATTGTAATAATCTTCATTGAAACTCTTCAATGTAACAGCAAACTTGGGTGTGCCGTCTCCAATTCCAAATGGCACATTGAAATACAAAGGATTTTAGTCCTTCTAGAAAAGTTCGGTCGCTAAATAGATACCTCATCATTGAATTTTCGTTGTTTAAAATAAAATATCATTTGAGTTATGACAAAAAGGAAACCAAGTATCTATTGATGCATTGTAGTATCGAATAAGCAATTTATAATAAAATTGTTTATCTGACCATTATCAGTGGAAATTAATGGTGATTTGTCAATTTTGAAGAAATCGGGATGCTAATCAATTGAATCTTTGAAAGAAACTGTTGGTGGCAAGACATCGGGTATTGTTAAATTAGCAATAGCAGAGGTCGTAGTTGCCAGATTTGACATCCAATTCGATATGTTGCCTACTGCCTTTGGTTTTTATTCCAGACGTATCGTCCAGAAAATAAGTAGCAGAACCGAATATCGACACCATTTTCATATACTTTAACCGTGGCATCTTGAATTAAATATACCTGTTGAATCAACCGATTGCATAATTGTAGGCTACACGACTTACTTGAACGGATATATCATTGTCTATATCCATTTCTCCATTTGTATTTTGCCATAGTCAGGAAGATTTAAATCAATATTCTTCTGGCATGAATACAAAACGATAGTAAAAACAATAAAGGAATTTTAAATTTGTTCATGGATTTAAAATTTAATATATTACGTTACACCAGGTATAAATGAAAGAAGCTTATTTGTCTTGTAAAGGTTTGTGCTGTTGTCAATTTCTATGTATGCTGGGTTGTTTCGAGCAAGCACATTGTATATTGAAAATCGATATGCTGCGCCAATTCCATTGTCTCTAATTTATTTAATCCTAGATCAATTCTGAAAGTGTTTGCAAGACGGTAGTTATTTTTTTCAGGGGTAATCATATACTACATTCCCATTGATGTCTAAATATTTACCTCTGGCACGGATTGCACATTACCGGTTGAAAAAACAACATTTATTGAAGCTGAATATTGTTCGTTTATTTTGCCTTGAGCAACTATGTTCACATAGTGCCTTCTATCAAATTGATAATAATAAGTTTCTCCTCTATTTACAGTTGGTGTATTTCGAGTAGCCCAAGACAAACCATAACTAATCCATCCGCTAAAATCTCATATTGCGCTTATGTAGAAATGTTTCAAATCCGCTTAATTCCATCCGCACCCATCAAAACTTTTTGATTCACTCGTTGCTAGTTAAAATACCGCCATTAATATCTGCTCCTTCTTTGTTCTAATACTCTACTAAACCATTTGTATTCCCTTCAATGTAATTCAACGCCTTCTTTATATGGTTTAGAAAAACCAAGTGTAATTTGTTGAAGCTTGCTGAGGCTTGCAAATTAGTAGCAGGAACCACATCTGTCAAAATTCAAAGCAAGAATATTGGAATTGATGTTATCAGCTAATAAATGTAAATTTTGATTCATCATTGTGTAGCTGCCTTTTATAGCAAATTTCATTGTCTATTTTTTGTTGAATGAGACTCTTGGTTCAAAAATATGAAGGAAGTTCCAGAGTTGTTGTAGTTGAAGCTAAACGACCTCAATATTTAATCTTGTAATTGTTGTCAATTTGTTCATCTTCTAAGTACCCGCTGCGAATTCGCTGGTTAGAATGGCATTAGATATTCCATTAGAATGTGTCGTTCGATGTTGCTCCATTATGTGTAAATTTAGTGGCAGTTGTTCCAGGCAAAAGCTTGAAGGAAGCAGAAAGGGCCAAATTTTAGGTGTATTGTACACATTGGCTAAATAATCATCAATCGATTCCGGTATTAATATCTCTATTAAAATTGATATATTTATATTCAACTTCTGATCGATCAGTTCTTCCTGCACTGTCGTAACTTGAAGCGAAATTCAATCCAATTGTACTTTGATATTGACTGTACATCAAATTAAAGTTTGAAAACAATTTGTTGTGATACTCCGATTCCATTTAAATGCACCAACAATGTTACCCCATTTAATTCAAATTCTTCATCATTTACCATTAATTGTTATTGTTTTTATCAATTGTGTAGTTCGATCAAAAATATAGAATCTATCGCGATTGCTGTAAAAACTAAAGAACAACTTGTCTTCATTATTCAAGCGATGGCAAACTTTGACATTGAAATCAAAAAACGATGAAAGTAAATTTGTTTGTGTCCGTGCCAATTGGTCTTAATAATATTAAATCCCAATATGATCGTCTCGCTATGAAATGGCGAAGGTGGTTCTTCCATCCTTGGATAGAGACCATTTAAATCGAGTGTAAGTGCGGCTAAACTGTTTAAAAATATGCCGTGAATGCCAGTTGAACTACCTTCTTTCATAACAACATCGGTGATTGCAGATAAACGTCCGCCGTGCTTGGCAGAAAACCCCTTTTTGTTAAATTGATGCTGTTAATGGCCTCTGAGTTGAAAATGGAATAAAATCCAAACGCGTGATTCATGTTGTAAGTGGAACACCATCAATAAGCACCAAATTTTGATCTTGACCACCACCTCGAACGTATAAACCATTAGTTAATTCAGTACAGGCATCACACCGGGTAAATGTTTTATGGTTCTTCCAAAAACATCAATTTCACCCAAAAGGGAAGGCATTCGACTTACCTGAAAACCAGGAACTTCCACCAATCCATTTTCTATACGGTCGTTATTTTAAAATTTCTTTCCAAGCATAGGTGATTAAATCATTCACTTCTGCTGAGTTTTTAATCTGTAAACGAATCGGGGTGTCGGAAGAATCATCAAAATCTTCTTCAATTTCCTCAAATTTTATTTCAGAGAATGGATTGATTTGAACATCGTATTCATCCATTGTAACAACTGTATATCAGTCTGTTTGTTCTTGTTGATTCGAGAGTATGAAGTATCTATTTGAGCAAAATAACCTTCACTCATATAAGTATGTTTTTTGTTCCGTATGGTATGTTTATTGCGTAATATCCATAATTATTAGTGACTGAACCGGAACCAGTTTGGGGACAAAACACATAAGCTCCAATAATAACCTCGCCAGTTTCAGCATCACTATACAGTAAAACCTGAAATAGTAAAGGCTTTGAGAATACGAATGAATAACTATCGAAAAAACAAGGAGAAATAAACAATAGCGTCTGAAGACGTAAGCCATAACAATTTTGCCTCAAATATACAATAAAGTGGGTCAATTTCATATATTTGAATGTGTGGATATAAGTTGTTGAAAAGCTAAATTCACGAGCGGCTATATTTGAAATAACATTTGCTAATTGCAATCACTTTATCATATCGATTATTGACACTTTGCTTGTGCCAAGGGGCTTTTGCTCAAGGATGTTGCTGTTGTAAAGAAAGACACTGTGGATGTTTTAAAGGGTTTTAGACCTAAAAACGCGTCCCGAAGTTTGAACACTTTGCACATGGTTGCCAAAAAATATTTAGGCAAATGGTCCTATTTATTTTTAGCTATTAAAATGGAAGAAAGTGGAGGAAATGGACATTACAGTTGGTTATCCCTTAAACATTATAATTTATGTAGATGGGTTTCCCTAATGTTAGAAGAACATACGCGATTGTAAAACCAACACAGTTACGCAATTTTCGAAATTGGTTTGAATGCATGCTCGATTTCAAAGTATATGGAAATCAAAGAGCGTAAATTCATCAACAAAAAAACCCTTTCAAAAGACGACGTTAAAATGATTCATTTATGTTCAATTCGTTTAATCACTTCGATGATGGAGAAAAGAACATGCTAATTCTTATTAGGGAGAGTATGTGAAAGGAAATACTCGTAAGGTACGCAAATCCTATCGTATTCTTTATTTTTTTATGGTCTATCCATATCATCAGCGTTTCAAATGTTTGTTTGTTGTTGCAGTTAATATTGAACACTTTCAAATATGAAACGATTTAAAAAAGTTGCCTTGCACTGGCAGGTCATAATTGGTTTGGTTTAGGAGTGGTTTACGCCTTTTTTCTCCGTACAGTATGATTGGAAAGCATTTACACTAGCCTATATTAATCCATTTGGGGATATTTTCATTAACCTGCTCAAATTAATAGCGGTTCCACTTGTTCTGTTCTCTGTAATTACAGGAATTGTTTCCTTACAAGATATAAAAAAACTTGGCAAAATTGGTTTAAAGACCCACAGAGTTTTTATTTACTCACCACTTTGTTTGGTATCTAGGTCTCTTGATTGTGAATCTTATCAAGCCAGGTGAACATGTTGATCAAAAAATGCGAACAGAAAATCGAATAGGATATGAAGTTTGGCGCAATCAAAATAATATTCAAAAACTCGATTCAATGTGCTTGAGTTGTGATACTAATAACGCTGCTCTTTTAAGCAAAGCAATTAAACGCGAAAAAGATTATGAATCGAATGAATGGGTTGCTGATAAACTCAATAAACGCAAACAACTTAAAGAAACTGGGCCACTTCAACCTTTAGTTGATGTTGTTCCTCAAAATATATTTAAAGCATTGGCAGATATGTCGATGATACAAATAATTTTCTTTGCAGTGTTTTTTGGCATTATTCTGATTTCTCTTCCTAAAGAAAAAAGAGACCCTGTATACAATTTGATTGATGGGTTGAATGAAGTGTTTGTTAAGATGGTATGGACTGTCATGCGAGCTATGCCTATATTCGTGTTTGCCTTGATGGCAGGTCAAATTGTAAAAACCTTAGGTACAGATCAGGAAAAATTTGTTGAATTACTTTCCTTTTTACTTAAATATTCTCTCACTGTTGTATTGGGTTTAGCAATCATGATTCTGATTGTTTATCAACAATGGTCCATCTTAACTAAAATTAAATACAAATTTTTTATGTCAGGTATTCAAGATGCACAAATCACTGCTTTCTCCAACAAGTTCTTCAATTGCAACTCTACCTGTAACTATGGATTGTATTCAAAACAATTTAAAAGTTCCAAAGTCAATTGCCAATTTTGTTCTGCCAATTGGAGCCACGGTAAATATGGATAGAACAAGTTTATATCAAGCAGTTGCTGTTGTTGCACTGGCGCAATTTCATATGATTGATTTAAGTATTGCTCAACAAGCCACAATCGTGTTAGCAGCAACAATCGCTTCAATAGGAGCAGCGGCTATTCCGAGTGCTGGTTTTGGTGCTGATGATAATTGTACTCGAATCTGTTGGATTAAATCCTGCTTGGATATGAGTCCATATTTCCTGTAGATCGAATTTTGGATATGTACTTACCACCGTTGTTAATGTGACTGGAGATGCAACTGCCGACCGTAATAACTTAATTCAGAAGCGAGTTCTGAAATCTGGATTCTAGTAATTAACCAGCTGATTTTGTTTGCTTTCAAGCCTTTCCACTAATTTAAATTAATTTTTTGCTCTATGTTTTATTTGGGATTTACGCTATAGCACGCAATGTTGTTAAAGCAGATTATCCGTTAAAAAGAAGCTGTTTTTCAATTCTTCGCTTTGTGATAGACTCGTAATTGCTGTTGGTAAAAGTGAAGATGATACACTCGCCTTTGTGAAAAGTTTTGATTCGCCAAAAATTCGAATCATTGAAACCGAATGGGACGATACACTGAAGAAAGGAGGTAAGGTACTTGCAGTTAGAGGCAATAAAGCATTTGATACCATTGAACAAGCGAATTGGTGTTTTTATGTTCAAGCCGACGAATAATGTTTACATGAACAATACGTTCCTAGATTGAAAAAGGCCTATGCCAGAATTTCATTTAGACAACCCAAAAGTAGAAGAACTTCTATTTAACTACAAACATTTCTATACTTTAGCTACAGTTACATTGCTGACGGTGGGCAGTGGTATCGAAAAAGAAATACGAATATTCGAAATTTAAAACAAGATTCGCTCCTGCAGATGCTCGGGGTTTTCGTATTGATAATCGCAAATTAAATGTGAAAAGTAAATGCCTCCATCTTTCACTATGGATGGGTTAAACACCCCAAACTTCAATTGGAGAAATTAAAACAAGCGCGAAAATTATGGCATTCAGATGAATTTCTAGAAAAGGAATACGCCAATCAAGAATCCTATGACTTTAGTAATGTAGATTCGCTCAGTCTATTTAAAGGCACTCATCCCAAAGTTATGCAAGAGCGAATTGAACAGAAAAATTGGCACTTCGAATACGATATAACAATCAAACAACTCAGTTTTAAGAAACGTGTTTTACATTGGATAGAGAAAGTAAGTGGCTGGAGGGTAGGAGAGAATCGAAACTATAAAATTATTTAAGGTTGATGTCTAAGGCATCTCTTAACGCGATTCCTAGGAAATTGAATCCCATCACTAATAACATGATGACTAATCCTGGAACAATGGCCAGGTATGCACTATCAAACATGATATACGGATAATTTTCTTTTATCATCATGCCCCAACTTGGTGCAGGAGGAGCAATGCCCAATCCCAAAAAACTCAAGCCGGATTCCAATAAAATAGCAGAACCAAAAACGGATATTGCTAGCACAATGAGGGAGCTTTTTAAATTCGGTAAAATGTGTTTGAACATGATTCGAAACGAACTGAATCCAAGTATTCTAGCCGCTTGAATATATTCCTTTTCTCTAATACCAAATACTTGTCCTCGAACTACTCTTGCAACCTCCACCCAAGTGCCAATCCTATGGCAACGAATATTTGCCAAATCCTTTTCTATCGCAAAGCTGACAGCCACAACCAATAGCATAGTAGGTAAACTCAAATTACATTGATGACTAGGATATTATAACATCAGTTCTGCCTCTGAAATATCCAGCCATTAACCCCAAGGTACTACCGATTAACAAAGACACCAAAACGGCAACAAAACCAACAGATAAAGAAACTCGGCTACCCAAGACAATACGACTCATCACATCACGGCCAAAACCATCTGTACCTAAAACAAAAGTTTGCTGATGAATTCTATATGAACCTCCTAAATCTTTTATTGCATAAACATCTTCAATAGCTTTTTCTTCCTGGGTTGTAATGTTGGATATGAATACCAATGCGTTTTTAATTTGATAAGATTCTATGGCTATGTGATACAATGGATCTTTTCCATTCACAAATATCTAAACTTGATTGTTTCTCAGGGTTATCAACTGTAAAAAACATCACCTGAGTCATTGGTTTAAGTGAAACTGGTAAGTTAATGGAGTTAGCATTTTTGGAGTTTTATCAATATTAATTCTGTTGCCAAAGCAGTCCTAAAAATATAAATGTTGAAACGATTGCAAAACCAATCAAACCGAGAGTGGGTGCTTAATGGTTTTCTTAAAAATGGACTTTCGTTTTTTCAAGCTTCAAAAATATAGTTTTACTTTGGTTAATTTGTGGAAAGAGCTTATTTCTAACGAACATCAAATTTGGTGTTTAAACCAGGTAATTTGTCTTTAGCGATAGTTTCTTGGTGTTTTGTTTAATTTTAGTAATAACATAATCTAAATCGTATTCGCCATCAAAATAAGGCCACCATTCTTTGTAGCCAACCCGGTTTGCCAATAGATTTAAATTTTTATACGAACTCAATTCCCTAACCTCATTTTCCAATCCTTGCTCTATCATTTATGATCAACTCGCCTATTAATTTCTTGTGTACAATTCTTCTCTTTTTCTGGGAACATCACCTCAATCTCTAATTTAAAATTGTGTTTGAACTCTGGTATGTTTTGTAATTTTCTTTAGGAGGAACTTGCAATTTCAATGGCTCGGATTAAGCGCGAGGATTTTTGTGTTCAAAGTTTTTTCATACATACCCGGAATCAAGTTCCATTAACTTCTTTTGAGCTTCTATGCCTTCATATGTATAACTCTTGAAGCAATTTCTAAAATTGGATTGGCAAGGAGGTAAAACATCGAAACCATTTAGCAGTGCTTTGATGTATAGGCCAGATCCGCCGCAAACAACAAGTGTTTCATTCTCATCAAATAAAGTATTTATCAAAGTTCTTGCATCTTCCGCATAATGACCTGCGTTGTATAGCTTGTGAATTGAGTGAGTGGCAATGAAATGATGCTTAACCGCTGCTAACTGTTCTTGATTGGGACGTGCCACACCAATTTTAAGTTCCTTGTATATTTGACGTGAGTCTGCTGAAATTACGTGCGTATTGTGTTTTAATGCGACATCAATAGCACGATCAGTTTTACCAATTGCCGTTGGTCCTGCTACAACAATTAGGGTTCTATTCATTCTCTAAATCCACTTTAGCTTGAATTAAACCGGCAAGTTCCTCATTGTCAAGTTTAGGATAATGCAGTTTTAAAGAATCTAAAGTTTCATATAACAGTCGCCCGACAATGGCTCGACTTACCCATTGATTATCCGCTGATACCACATGCCAAGGCGCGTGTTTCGTTGAAGTATTTTGGATCATCTCTTCATAAGACTTGTGGTATTTATCCCATAAGGCACGTTCTTTTAAATCACCATGACTAAACTTCAATTCTTGGTAGGTTCATTTATGCAATCTAGAATCTATTTTTTGTTCGTCTTTGCCAAGTTTAAATACTTTAAGGATTACGGTTCCATTCTTCACCAAATGTCTTTCCATTTCATTAATAGCACAGTAACGATCCTCCCAAAACTCTGCATTGGTGTCTTTTTTCTTTTTCTGCCTGAGATGTTTTGATTGAGAATGAATTCTGGATGAACTTTGCAAACCAGAATTTCTTCGTAGTAGGAGCTTGATTGAATACACCAATTTTACCGCGTTCTGGCAGTGCTTTATATATTATCAAGGAAGTCGTGATCGAGTTCTTCTTTTGCTGAACAATTTTTAAAATTTGAAATCTGACAACCTTGAAGAGTTGCTCCTGAGTACGTGTTTTATACAACTGTCTTTTCCAGCTGCATCAATTGCTTGGAGAATTAAAATTACCGAATATTTGTCTCTTGAGCGACAAAGTTTCGATTGTTCTTTGGCTATTAAGTCTTTTTAATGTTCTTCAGCTCTTTTTTTGCTCCTTCTCATCTGAAAAGTATAATTTCTCAGAAGTGTTGAAGTTTTCAGCTTGAATTTCTTTGGATGGCTAACGCAGAAGTTTCGGATGCTTAAGTATTGTTTTCATCGATATTGTTAAAACATAAAACCAGCGCGTATCACATAGGGTGCGCCGTAAATATTATTATTGTTTGGATAAAGAACTAGGTAATATGCTGATATATAAAATCCGCTTCCGGGCGAATACCCACCTCCAACTAAGGCGTATTCATTCCAGATATTTCTAAAATTCAGCATTTGATATTCGGCTTGTAAAAAAATATTAGGGTTAATGGTGTAGCGTGTAAATACATTTCCACCATAAATTATAAAGGGGTCAGGACTAAAAAATGTGTTTCGGTAATATTGAAAATTTGCTCCAACTCCTGTGGTAAATTTGGGTGTTACCCGATAGCCAATTTGAGGAAGGACATTAATGTTTGTAACCGTATTTCCAATTGCAATTCCACCACCGAGATTAAATTGAAGACGCTCTTTAATACTTAAACTTCTCAAACTTGTATCCTTATCTTTAGCTTGCAAACTCAAGGTGTTAAAACATGAAATTAAGGTTAAGAAAATACTAAAAAATAAAATGTTTTTTGATTTCATTGTTTATTGTTTCAATATTAGCCTAATTTTGCAACAAAAAAAAAATATACGATATGACAAAAGTTCACAATTTCTCTGCAGGTCCATCTATTCTTCCACCTGAAGTTATCGATGCATGTGTTGAGGGTCTGAAGAATTTTGCCGGCACCGGTTTGTCGGTACTAGAAGTTTCGCACAGAAGTAAAGAATTTGTTGCGGTAGTTGACGATGCTAAAGCACATCTTAAAGAATTAATGAATATTCCAGATGCTTATGAAATTTTATTTTTAGGAGGAGGAGCAAGTACCCAGTTCTTAATGGTGGCATACAATTTACTCGAGAAGAAGGGTGCATATCTTAAAACTGGTGTTTGGGCTTCCAACTCTGTTAAAGAAGCTAAATATTTAGGTAACGTAGAAGTTATTGCTAGCTCTGAAGATAAAAATTACACATATATTCCGAAAGGATACGCTATTCCTACAGATGCAGATTATTTTCATTGTACAAGTAATAACACGATTTATGGAAGTCAATTGCAAGAGTTTCCTGAAAGTCCTGTTCCGTTAATCTGCGATATGAGTTCAGATATTCTAAGTAGACCAGTTGATGTTTCTAAATTTGGTTTGATATACGCAGGAGCACAAAAAAATATGGGACCAGCTGGTGTAACTGTTGTTATAGTTAAAAAAGATATCTTAGGAAAAGTAAGTCGTGAGATTCCGAGCATGATGAATTATCAAGTGCACATTAAGAAAGAAACAATGTTCAATACACCTCCAGTATTTCCAATTTATGCCATGTTGCAAAACTTGAAATGGGTTAAGAAAATGGGAGGTGTTGCAGCCATGGAAAAACGAGCTAACGATCGCGCAGCTTTGTTGTATAATGAAATAGATTCCAACCCATATTTTACTGGAACTGTTGAAAAAGAGGATAGATCTAGAATGAATGCATGTTTCTTATTAACGGATGCTGCCTTAGAAGATAAATTTAATGCTGCTTGGAAAGAAGCTGGCATATCTGGAATCAAAGGACATCGTTCTGTTGGTGGGTTTAGAGCAAGTATGTACAACGGACTTCCTCTAGAAAGTGTTGAAGTTCTTGTGAATGTAATGAAAACCTTTAACGCAAGTAGTCAATCAAAATGAAAATATTAGCAAACGACGGCATAGATCAATCTGCCAAAGAAGCTTTAGAAGCCAAAGGGTTTACAATTGAAACCAACAACGTCCCTCAAGCTGAGTTACCAGGCAAAATCAGTGATTATGATGTACTATTGGTCAGAAGTGCCACCAAAGTAACAAAGGAAGTAATGGATGCTGCATCTAACCTTAAATTGGTTGGAAGAGCAGGCGTAGGTTTAGATAATATCGATTTATCATATGCAAAAGAAAAAGGAGTAACTGTAGTAAATACGCCATCGGCGAGTAGCACCAGTGTTGCTGAATTAGTATTTGCTCATTTGTTCTCAATCTGTCGTATGTTGCAATACAGCAACCGTCAAATGCCAGAGCATGGAGTGGAACAATTTAAACAATTGAAAAAAGCAACTTCTAAAGGTGTTGAATTGAAAGGAAAAACTCTTGGTTTAATTGGTTTTGGAAGAATTGGTCGTGAAACTGCACGAATGGCATACGGTTTAGGAATGAACGTGATTGCATTTGATCCGATGATAACAGAAGCTGAAGTTGAAATTACCTTTCACGAAGCAGCAAACATCCCAACAGTCACGAAAAAAGTAACGACAATTAGCAAAGAAGAAGTTCTTAAACAAGCAGATTTTGTTAGCCTGCATATTCCAGGTGGACAAGGTTATGTAATTGCCGCTGCTGAATTAGCTATGATGAAACCAAGTGCTGGATTAATCAATTGCGCTGAGGTGGAGTTGTTAATGAAGTTGATTTAGTTCAAGCATTAAAAGATAAAAAATTAGCATATGCTGGAGTAGATGTTTTTGAAAAAGAACCTCCTGTTTATGAAGATATATTAAAGTTGGATAACGTTTCATTAACTCCACATATTGGAGCTAGCACTGGTGAAGCTCAAAGGCGAATTGGTGATGAAATGGCAGAACAAATCATTCGTTTTTTTAATTCATAACTTTTGGCAAGGATTAACCCATTTAAAGCTCTTCTTCCTCAGAAAGGTTTAGAAGTTAAGGTGTCTGCAAATACACACGTGGACGATTTGAAACGACAAACCGAGATTGTCAATACAAATCCTTTGACTTATCTGAATGTTGTAAAACCTTATCTTAGGTTTAACGAAGCGAAAGACCCAGCGAGACATTTTCCTTACGCGAAATCTTCATTAAGAGATTTAATAGGGCAAAAGGCCATGTACCAAGATAGCGAAGAGTGTTTTTATATTTATTTTCAAACGGATAAAAATCATACGCATGAATTTATGGGATTGATTGCCACATTACCGGTTGAAGATTATTACAATGGCAAGATAAAAATTCACGAAAAGACACTAACAGAGAAGGAGGAGCAATTAATTTTGCATATTGAAAATTCTGGAGCTATTGGAGAACCTGTTTTAATTACACATCCAAAAAGTCAGGATATTCTCGATGCTTTAATTCAATTGGCTGAAAAGTCAGAAGAGATTATGCATTTTGATGATGAAATTAATCGTCATCATCGTTTAATTCGAATTAACGACCCTGCTCAAATAGCTCAGCTTAAAGATGCTTATGCATCTGTGAAGGATTTCTACATTGCTGACGGCCATCATAGAAGTTCAGCATCTGCTGGATATTTCAAGAAGCACAATATTATTGATGGGCATTACCTTGCATATATTGTTCCTCCAGGGTATCTAAAAATAGGTAGTTTTTATAGAGCTTATAAGTCATTAGGAAAGTTTGACGCCAATCATTTCTTAAATTTGATGAAAGAAGAGTTTGAAATAGAAACCTGTGATTCGTGTTTTAATCCTGAAGATGTAAAAACTTTTGGTTTGCTAATTGGGGAGAATTGGTATCGTCTGAAATACAAAGGAAGTTCAGAAGGGTTAAATTCAGTGGAGTCATTAGATGTATCTATTTTAGAAGAGCATGTTTTTAAGCAAAAGCTAAACATTCACGATTCAAAAACAGATAAACAACTGTCTTTCCTTAAGGGAACTATGCCAAACGAGGTGCTTATTAATGAAATGAAAGCTGGATTGTATGATGCTGTTTTCACTGTTCATCCATGTACAATTCAAGAGGTATTTGCCGTTGCAGATGAAGGTTTAATCATGCCCCCAAAATCTACCTTTATTGAACCAAAACTTCGAACAGGACTAACTGTTCAACTTGTTTAAACGATTAAAGTCATTTATTATCGTTATTCAATATTCTGATTGTTTGATGTTTAGAAGAATAAATGATTAAAAATTATCTGAAAGGCTTGTATTGTTGCTTTTCGAATACAAATATTTAACATTTTTTAACGAACTTTGCATTTGTATCAAAATCTACACAAATGCAGAAAGCCATTGCCAGTTATATTTCAATTGTATTTTTTAGTTTAAGTATTTTCGTCTCAAATTTAAATGCCCAGGTATTTGAAGGCAGTGCGGCCAATGCAAGACTGAGAGGAGCATCCACACTTCGAATAAATGAAAACACAGGAACTATTCAGTTTGCACGTTTAGAGAGTGAAGTGCGTATTCAATCCGAACAAATAAATGCATATCTAAAGAAAGTCTATCAACTAGATGATTCATATTCCTTTCGCGAAATAAACAAAACACACGATGAAATTGGTTACACCCACTTGCGTTTGCAATTGATGTACAATTCAGTTGATATACTTGGAGCAGTGCTTATCACACATAGCAAAGATGGACGTTTGGTTTCATTCAATGGTGAAGTCTTTTTGGTTAACAATACTCCCACAATATCCAAATTGTCGGAAGAACAATGTCTTCAAATTGCATTGGATAGCATTCATGCTGAATCCTATTTGTGGCAGTTTCCCCTTGAAGAGGCATCCATAAAGGAAATTAAAAATGACCCCAATGCCACTTGGTATCCGAAAGCATCCTCTATATATGTACCTAAAGATCTTGACTTCAATACAAAGGAGTTAGTACTAACATACAAGTTTAACATCCATGCTTCTGTTCCAAGAACTGCAGAAAATGTCTATATCAGTCCAGTTTCTGGAGAAATAATAGCACGTGAGAATCAATTGCACACTACTGATGTTCCTGGAACAGCAGTGACCAAATACAGCGGTCAGAAAGCAATTCTAACAGACAGTACAGCTCCTTTTAATTACCGACTAAGAGAAAATACCAGAGGCAATGGAATCTACACATTTAATATGCGAAAAGGGACGAACTACGGCGCTGCAGTAGATTTTGTAGATTCTAATAATTATTGGAACAATGTAAACGCCAATGAAGATGAAATTGCAACCGATGCTCATTGGGGGGCAGAAACCACATACGATTACTACAAGCAAAAATTTAACAGAAACAGTTACAACAACAACAATGCGCGAATTTACAGTTATGTGCATTTTGCAAATAATTACGACAATGCATTTTGGGATGGTGTTCGTATGACTTATGGAGATGGCAATAACTTTAAACCATTAACAAGTTTAGATGTTTGTGGTCATGAAATAACGCATGCTGTCACTTCTAACTCAGCCAATCTAATTTACAGAAACGAATCTGGACAGTTGAATGAATCGTTTAGTGATATTTTTGGCAATACAATTGAACGATTTGGTAAACCAAATGGTTACGATTGGAAAATAGGAGAAGAAATAACCAATAATGGTTCGGGTTTGCGCAATATGTCAGACCCAAGATTGAAAGGCCACCCTAGATGTTACAAAGGTACCAATTGGTACTATGGAACTGGTGATAATGGAGGCGTCCACTTAAACAGTGGAGTGCAAAATTGGTGGTACTACTTAATTACCGAAGGAGGAAGTGGAACAAATGATTTTTCAAATGTTTACAAGGTAGATAGCATAGGCATTAATAAAGCTGAACAAATTGCTTATAGAAACTTAACCGTTTATTTAGGACCTTCTTCTAACTACAGTGATTCTCGTTTCTATTCAATTCAAGCTGCTATCGATCTCTATGGTCAATGCAGTAAAGAAGTTATTGCAGTGACGAATGCTTGGTATGCATGTAATGTCGGTCCTGAATATGACAGTGCCTATGTGAAAGCCGACTTTTCTGCTGATACTGTTGTTTGTAGTATTTCAAATACTGTTAAATTTAATAATCTAAGCAGCAATGTGTCATCATCCACTTGGTATTTTGGTGATGGAAATTCCTCACAAGTTTATAGCCCTTTATACACGTATTCTAACTATGGAAACTTCACGATAAAGTTAGTGGTTGAAAGTTGTTTTAAAAACAATAAAGACAGCATGACTAAAACGGCCTACGTGAAGATAGATTCTACTTTTGATATTTGTAACGCAGTCTTCATGCCATTAACGGGTATTGATAGCACCAATAAATGCGAATCTTTTGTCTACGATGATGGAAAGGAAGATGAATATGCTCAATTGCGCACAACATATTTTAGAATAAGTACGCCTGGGGCAGATTCAATTCGGATAAACTTTAAGGATTTTGATTATGAAACTGGTTATGACAGTTTGTATATCTATCAAGGTTATTACCCAAATGGTATAAAAATAGGAGGGTACACGGGAACTAATCTTCCGAATGGAGGTAACTCAATTCTAGTGCCTGGTTCTGTTGTTACACTAAAACATTTCTCCGACCCATTTGTGGTGGGAAGAGGTTTTAAATTGTTCTATAAAGCAATAAAGAAACCAGTACAAGTAACGGCTTATAGTGATACTAGTATCTGCTTGGGTAGCTCTGTTGTATTAACCGCTTCTGGAACTGGAGGATATTACACCGATTACAGGTACGAATGGCAGAATTTAACGGTCAATGATTCAGTAATCGTTTCGCCAATTGCCAAGACCACCTATAAAGTTTTCTTGCAAGATGTATGCACCAAATCTAAAGACTCCGCTATTGTTACAGTTGATGTGCGAGAACCCCTTAAGCTGCTTTTACCAAAGGATACTTTAATGTGCTTTGGTCAGGAAACCGAAATAACAGCCTCTGCAACAGGAGGGAATGCAAGTGCATACACCTTCACTTGGGATAATGGTATAGGTACTGGAGCTGTTAAGAAATTAAATCCGAGTTCTACCACAACTTATCGTGTTATTTTATCAGACGCTTGCACACCAATCAACGATACAGCCTATATTTTAGTGCGAGTTAAAGACCCTTTAAAAGTAAAAATCACCAGTAACGACACAGTACGGTGTTTTAATAAGGCTGGGATACTTTTTGCAAATGGGAGCGGTGGTGATACCATGAATTACCAGTTTAATTGGAGCGATGGACTTGGTAATGGCACACAAGCTAATTTCAATTTTACAAGTAGTCGTTTTGTGAAAATGACCTTAATGGATATGTGTTCCGCTACACCTGCTACAGATTCCATTTGGATTGAGGTTAAAGACCCTTTGAGCATACAAATGAATACCGACAGCACCATTTGTTATGGAAGTGCATATAAGTTGACTTCTCTGGTGAGTGGAGGAGATGCTTCATCTTATTCTTACATTTGGTCTCACAGTATTCCAGATACCAGTAATTACACAGTTAAACCAATTATTACTACCACATATAAACTCACCATCAACGATCAATGTTCTGACCCGGTTAGCGATTCTGTAACACTGAGTGTTCTAGACCCAATTATGGTTTCTGGATTAAAAGACTCAACCATTTGCAATGGAATGCAAGTTCCATTGATTCCAATTGTTTCTGGTGGAAAGTCGGATTCATATACCTTCTCTTGGAACTTAGGGTTGAATTCCGATTCTGTGCAAATAGTGTCTCCTTCAGGAAGTAATACCTATCGAGTAATTGTCAATGATGGATGTAGTGCTTTTGGAGATACAGCAAGTGCTCGTATTACAGTAAAAACACCATTAGATTTAATTATATCAAGCTCAGATACTAGTATTTGTTACGATAAAATTAGCTCCATAAATGTGCAAGGAAATGGAGGAGAACCATCAAATTATCAATTCACTTGGAGCAATGGTTTGGGAACAGGCTTGTCTAAATCCATTCAATTGAAAAACTCAGCTTGGATCACAATAACATTGACTGACGGATGCACTGTTCAACCCGACATCGACTCCTTATTTATAAAAGTAAGTCCGGAGTTAATAGTACAATTGCCTGCGGATACCTTGATTTGTTATGGTACAGACTTAGATATTAAACCAAATGTTACAGGTGGAGTAATGAACAATTATACTTACACTTGGAATCAAGGCTTGAGCGCTGTAGACCAGCATTTAGTTTCACCACTTGTAAAAACCCTCTATACTTTAGTTGTCTCAGATGCATGTTCAGATGATGCAACTGATAGTCTATGGGTAGATGTGCGCGCACCTTTAAAAATAGCAGGTGTTAGAGATACGACCATCTGCACAGGCGGAATAGCAGATATTAATCCGCTTATAAGTGGTGGAATAACTACTCAATATCAATACATCTGGTCAGGCGCATTACCAGCAAATCCAACTCAGAGTTTATCACCAAGTCAGACAACATCCTATAAGCTTAGGGTAACGGATATGTGCAGCCAACCAGACGATTCCGTACAATTCAAGGTGACAGTTTTAGCCCCACTTAGCTTGAGTCTGTCTTTGAGTGATCCGTCCATTTGCGAAGGTGATTCGTCCTTATTGAATATTGTGATGAATGGAGGAAAGCCAACACAATATCAATGGACGGTAAATGGAGTGAATAGCACAAGTACATCCGACTGGAAAATAGAATCCAACACAAGCAACTATAGCATACAATTGAGTGACAATTGTTCTGCTCCGGTAAGAGATTCAATTGAGTTAGTTGTGAATCAATTACCCGTGGTAGATTTCAGCTCAGATAAACAAGATTTATGTGTGAATGAAATGGTACAATTCACCAATTTAACATTAGGTGCTAGCGATTATTTGTGGCTTTTAAGTCCTTCAGACAGCAGTACTCAAACAAATCCATTGTTCAAATACACAAGTTCAGGAACTTACGAAATTCAGTTGAATGCAATCTCCGATTCAGGATGTAGAGCAAGTGCAACAAAACTAGCATACATCAATGTTATAGATTTACCGAAAAGTATTTTTAAATACTCACCAGAAGCACCAGATTTTTTAAATAGTGATGTACAGTTCACTAACCTTTCGACTAACGCAGTTGGTTTTGAATGGGATTTTGGAGATTTGGTAAAAGACAATGTCAATTCAGATCCGAATCACAATTATCAGGACACAGGTTACTATGCTGTTCAGTTAATTACCAGCAACAGTTTGGGATGTATGGACACTGCAATTCAATTCTTACGTGTGAAGGATATTTTCAGAGCTTTCTTACCCAATGCAATAACAGTAAATCACGATAATCTCAACGAGCGTTTACTTTTAATGGGCAGGGGCATACAATCCTACCAAATGGATATTTACAACCGTTGGGGAGAATTAGTTTACAGTGGAGGCAAGGACGATGTGCCATTTGAGGGGATGGACAGCAAAGGAAATGTGATTATGAAGGGTGTGTATGTCGTGAATTTATCCATTCGTGATATATACGGATTTGAGCATTTTATCCGACAAACCTTGGAGGTCTTGTAAGAAATAGTATTGAGATGGATTCAGAGAACTTTTCAGAGAACGAAATAATTGATTCAGAAGAGGTAGGAGAGTCCTTAGCAAGAAGAAGGCATTTACTTCCTATTTGGGTTAGAATATTCATTTGGATTTTCTTAGTCTTTGGAGTTTTTACCTTGCCAATCTTATTGATTGCTAGTGCTGGGAACGGAGTTTATTTATCGGCTTTTGGTTTATCTACAACAGATGCCTTTTCACTCACGGGATTAATCATCTTAAGTATTTACTTTGCTAATGGAGTAGTAGCCTTCATGATGTGGTTTGAAAAAAAGAAAGCAATACATGTGGCGCAGATTGTTGCGGTGATACTTTTTTTATTTTCGGCATACATGATGTTCTTTTCCCATGCTGGAACAATAGGATTCACCATTCGTTTTGAACTGATACTTGTTAATCCCATGCCCTCATGTTTCTAAATCGCATTAGGATGAAGTGGGAGCGATGGGAAGGTTAATATCAATATTAGATATTTCCTCCCTTTCAACTAACGCCTTTCTCTTTCTTCTGCAGTTTTTGTATACTTTGCGGATGAAGAATTTCTTCTACTAGTATTCTGCTTGTTGTGTCAAACTCATATGAAAGGGCAAGTGAGTAAATCTGGATAGCATCTTAAACCAAACACGTCTCAATGTTGAAATTCACCACTCTTGCCTCTGCTGTCATTCGTCTTGATGCCTACTTCAGCATTCAAGGCACAACTAAACTAAATGGAAGCAACTTGTAAGTCTTGAAATGCCCTTTCACTTAGGTTCTAACTCAAAAGCATTTACTTCTGCAATTGCTTTTAAATGCATAGATAGCGGGTACTTCACTCTTCAAACAAAGTTTGTCGATGTCTTTCCAGAACTTAAAGATTCTATGCTTGAAGTATACCGTTTCATCACCATTTCCGACTTGCTCTCTCATCAAGCTAGAGTGAGAGCCTACACCAGTGGTTCCGAGTTCATAAATTTACCAGCTTTTAATGGTTCTGTGTCAGATAAACGCTGTTCTTTTGCAAAATTTGTTCTTAAACAATCTCCCGTTAAATCAGGAACTTATTCGAATGCCAACTTATGTTCTGATGGCTCTGAGTTCTTGAAAAAGTTACAGGCAAATCGTACGAGCAACTTTTACTTCAACAGTGTCAATCCTTAAACTTGAAAGGTTCGTTTGGATTCCCTAATCGTCAAGATACTCTTAACCCATGGGGGCATTGGCTGCAAAATGGAACATTAATACCATTAGCTCCTGACCACCATACGCATTACTTGATTTTATGCTATGCTGGAGATAGCGTGCAAGGTATCGTCGATTATTCAAAGTGGATTCAATTGCATCTGCCAGAGCTTAAGTATATAATAACTTTTTAGATTCCAATGTATTCCAAACTATGCATTTCGGACTTGTAAAATACAGTTATGGATGGGGTAATGCAAGTATGAACAATCTTAAAATTAGTTACCACGACGGTAGTGCTGGAACTTATTACTGCCACACTTTTCTTGTACCTGAAAAGCAAATTGCAATAGTTATACTTGCTAATTCAGCAACCACAGAACATATTACTTCAATTTACAATTTGCGCGAATCACTTTTAGCACAATTTCTCTCTAATTAACACGGAAAACTTATGGATGATATTGGATACTTTGGTTTTATTATTTTGGTTTTAAACGGCATTGTTTCTGCTTAGGTTTCAAAAACAATCCAGTTCTTTGATAAATACGCCTTCGTAGTGGATAAAGTTGGCATTGATAAAGACTACAAACGTCTTGTCACATCAGGATTTCTGCATGTTAATATTCTTCATCTCGTTCTGAATATGCTCACTTTAATTATATTTAGTGAGCCTCTTGAGGCAGTCTTTGGTCCCGCTTGTTTTTTGAGTATTTATTTTGGGAGTTTACTTGGTGGAAACTTGGCTGCCTGGTATATGCACAGGAATCACGGCAATTATTCCGCGGTAGGGGCATCAGGAGCTATTAGTGGGGTTGTGTTTGCTTCAATTGTATTGTTTCCTCAAATGGGAATAGGATTGCTTGGAATGCCTTTGTATTTACCTTCCTGGTTGTTCGGCTTATTATATGTCTTGTTTACAATATTTGGAATAAAATCTCAAAGCGATAACATTGGTCATGAAGCACATTTGGGTGGAGGTTTAATAGGTTTAGTACTGGCGATTGCATTTGAACCTGATATCATATACATCAATTATCTACCCATACTATTTATCTTAACACCCACCTTGTTTTTTATCTATCTCATACTTAGAAAACCCGAGATTTTAATGATAGACAACAAGAAAGCTAGAGCAGAAAAGTTTCTCTCGATAGAAGATAAATACAACCACAATAAAAAGCGTAAGCAAGAAGAATTAGATCGCTTATTAGATAAAATCAATAAGAAAGGAATCGATAGTTTGAGTGAAAAGGAGAAGAATAGATTAGATGAGTTGTCGCAATAAAGATTTATCCTTGGAATCGATTTAAATTATAAAATAACTTCTTTGAAAAAATGCAATAAGTATGAAATTCATCTTCAATATAGGTCCTATTGTCTCAGTGAACTTGATTTGCAAAAGAATTGTACTTTATTTGTAGGCCAAGTGTATGAATGAATATGCCATTGATTTCGCACAAATATTGATTATAGTGCATGCAACACAAGGAGGAATTGCCCTCTTATGTGGGATGATTGCTATTCTTTCGAAGAAAGGGAGTGCCCTACATAAGCGAGCGGGTAAAATTTTCTTTTACTCCATGTTGAGTTCGGCTCTATTGTCATTGGTGATTTCTATTTCACCTAATCATGAAAGCGCTTTCTTATTTGTAATAGGTGTGTTTAGTTCCTACTTTATTTTGATTGAATATCGCGCCATAAATTTCAAAATTCTAATATCTCACTGGTTTTCGAAAAGGCAATAACATTAGTTCTGCTTTTTTAAATGGTGTGGTCATGGAGATTTTGGCCTTTGGAGGGAGCAAATCTATAAACCCTATTCTCGCTGTATTTGGAGGCATTTGCCATAGTGTTCGCCATCAACAATTTTACGTATTTTGTTCAAGAATTCCAGTAAGTTGAAAAGTCAATGGTTGAAGATTCATTTAGGTAATATGATGGGAGGATATATCGCAGCTACAACTGCATTTGTAGTGGTTAATAATTTAATTCCAGGTGTGTTTGGTTGGTTTGTTCCAGGTGTAATAGGTGGACTCTTTATTTATTACTCCTTAAGAAAATTTAGAACACCGAAGAAAACATAAGACTGATTCTTATCATCATTTGAATGTTTTAATGGAATTGTAAATTGATTTAGCATTTCTATTTGTTGTATTTTTGTGAGTATTAACAAATGCAAGTATTGAGAACAGATATATGGAGTTTATAGACTATTACAATGTCTTGGGTGTGAAGAAAACAGCAACGGTAGCTGAAATTAAAAAGGCTTACCACAAGTTAGCTCGAAAGTATCATCCAGATTTGAATCCCAATGATAAAGAAGCAGAGAGGAAATTCAAACAAATAAACGAAGCCAACGAAGTTTGTAAGTCGCACGAAAACGGAAAGAAATACGATGCTTACGAAAGGATTGGAAACATGCCGATGCATTTGATGCACAAAAGAAAAAACAAAGGAATCAAGGAAGTACCTATAATTCTTCATTTGACGGCTCTGGCAGCGATTATTCCGACTTCTTTGAATCGATGTTTGGAGGGTCTGGTTTTAATCAAAGACGACAACAAGTTAAGTTCAGAGGAGAAGATTATCATGCCGAATTAAATCTTGATTTAAAAGATGTGTACCAAGAGCACAAACGCACTTTAACAGTTAATGGAAAGAACATCCGTTTAAGTATTCCCGCAGGAGTTGAAAACGGTCAAGTAATTCGCATTAAAGGATATGGAGGTGAAGGAATAAACGGTGGTCCAAAGGGCGATTTGCTGATTCAATTTGCCATTTCGAATCACAGCGACTTTAAATTATTGAACCACAATCTATACAGCACGGTATCATTGGATTTATATACTGCATTATTAGGTGGTGAAATTGTGGTTAAGACCTTTGATGGACAAGTTAAGTTGAAGGTAAAACCAGAGACCAAGAATGGAACACAAGTGAAGCTGAAAGGGAAGGGGTTTCCTTATTATAAGCAAAATGGTGTGTTTGGTGACTTGTACATCACCTATCAAGTTGAATTGCCGAATAATCTAAGTGAAAAGGAAAAAGAATTATTTAAAAGAACTAAAAGCATTAAGAACATCGAGTACACAAAAATTTAATTGCCATACAAGAACTCTGCAAGAATTACAATCTTGAAATTACTTTTTTTCTCAATTAAGTGATGTAGGATTAATTGAAATCGAAACTATTGAAACTGTTTCCTACATTCATCAAGATACTATCCTAAATTTAGAAAAGATATTGCGTTTACATCGAGATTTAAATGTAAACATCGAAGCTCTTGATGTTGTTTTAAACCTTTTAAACAAGATCTGATGAGTTGCAGGCAGGTGAATCAACTAAACAGCTTGGTTACGACTGCATGAAAGCGATGATTAGGTTATAGTTTGATTATTTAACTTACGTGTCGCTTGTTCTTCAAGAATCTCAGACTTAGTCCAATTCAAAATAATCGTGTAACTTGCATGGCTAATGGAATTAATCATCATAGCCTTGGTGGCGTTTTTTGCTTCTATGTTGACATTTTTTTCAGGCTTCGGCCTCGGAACCATCCTAAGTCCTGTGATGCTTCTATTCTTCCCTGTAGAAATTGCAATTGCATTAACAGGCGTCGTACATTTTTTAAACAATTGTTTTAAAATTACTTTAGTTCGTAAGCACATCAATTGGTCGGTGGGATTCTTATTTGGATCCACTGCATTGGTCAGCTCATTTATTGGAGCAATGGTTTTATTGCGTTTATCGGATTATTCTGGAGTAGTTTATTCTACACGTTTCAAGGTCAAATTTATTCAGTGACTTTGGTTAAATTTATAATTGCACAATTGATGTTGTTGTTTGTGTCGTTATTGAATTGATTCCAGCTTTAAAGGTATCCAGTTTAGTAAAAGTTTGCCTATAGGTGGACTCATAAGTGGTTTCTTTGGAGGATTGTCTGGCAATCAAGGTGCCTTGAGAAGCATGTTTTTATTGAAGAGTGGTTTAAACAAGGAAGCCTATATTGCGACAGGAATTCTAATTGCTTTTGCAGTTGATATCACACGTTTAAGTGTATTTCAATCGAATGGAAGGATTAGATTTAAATACATTTAAAACAACATTAGTGGTGGCGATTTTAGCTGCTTTTACCCAGGAGCTTACCTTGGTCGAAATTTATTGAAAAGATTACACTTAAATTTGTTGAAATTTTGGTGTCAATTTTAATTGGTGTATTAGCCATAGGTTTGGGATTAGGGGTACTTTAATAAAATTGATAAAAGATATGGATAAACCTAGAATTGTAATACTGGTAGGAAGTTCAAATTCGGATGGTGACACCATTGAGTTAGCTAAAAAATTACAAGAACAATTTGCATGTGATATAGTTCATCACTTGAATATGAATTCAACATTACGGTATTATACACTAAATAAGAAGAAACTGACTTGCCTAATTAAATCCTTATTGAGACAGTATTTCGGTTTTTATATTTGCCACCTGTTTATTGGTATGCAATGAGTGGAATAATGAAGGTCTTTTTTGATCGACTAAGTGATTTGTTAACTATCGAAAAAGATCTTGGTCGTCAACTGAGAGGTAAGAATATGGCAGTTGTGAGTGTGTCCAATGGAAACAACCTTGGCGATGCTTTTTGGTTGCCTTTCAAATCTACCGCAGAATACCTGGGCATGCATTACATAGGAGATTTACATACCTTGCGCAATATAGAACAGACTGAAGGACTTCAAGAATTTATTCAAAACCTAAACTCATTGAATATATGAAAACAGAAATTAAAAGAGTAATTGGAATACTTAGCATAGCAATGGCAACTTGCTTTACATTGGATGCTCAGTATTCTTCTGACCATTATCATCCAAAAGAAATCATTAGAAGTGAACGTATTGATTCCTGTTTGATATATAAATATGAAGACGATAGTGCAAGTGTGTTCGAGAAGTATGTGTATGATTCATTAGGAAATGAGATAGAAGTGATTCACTACGAAAATAAAAGTAGAAATGTCATGCATTACAATGATTCCAATCTTTTAGTTTCAGATTATCTGATTCCATTTAATGAACAATACTTTCAAAAAGATACCTTTATATACAATGCTAAGAATCAACTTATATCTAATAAAACGTTTGAAAATACAGGAAGAGTTTCTTATGAAAAAACAGTATATTATATAGATTCAAATATAGCAACTGTGGAAGTTAAGTTTGGTGAATCTTCTTTAATTTATGATTATGCCTACATGAACAATATGCTGTATTGGATTTATAAAAAATTTAATGGTGTGGAAGATGGAAGAGAAGAATTATCTTATGATGAAAATGGTAATCTTAAATCATACAAAGTAATAAACCAGTCGAGAAACATTAACGTGAGACATCAATATGTATATAATGAAATGAACTTGTTAAGTGATTGGAAGGTATACAATAAATCGGGTAAATTAAGTCAGTATTACCGTTATTTATACGATGAGAACGGCTTATTAATCTTGGCAGAAACTTACACTGGAATTAAGAATGATGACTTAAGTACGGCTTCCTATCATCAAGATACTTATTCGTATTTTAGACGATAACTCGGGTTTACTTTATGTCTTTTTTGTCAGAATTAGATTTCGACTTTTGTTTCAAGCGTTTGGCATCTTTCAAACTTTTAGTAATCATCCACTCTAATTGACCATTCACACTACGGAATTCGTCGTCGGCCCATTTTTCAATGAGTTTAAAAGTATCTTCATCTATTCTCAGAACAAATGATTTTTTAACTCCCATAGATCCTAATTTAAAGAGCCTGCATTGATAACAGGAATAGCTTCTTTATCACCGCAAAGGACAACCATGAGATTACTTACCATAGATGCTTTTTTGTCATCGTCAAATTCAATGATGTTGTCTTTAGCTAATTGATGTAATGCATCTTCAACCATCCCTACTGCACCTTCAACAATTTTCTTTCTTGCTGCAACAATAGCAACAGCTTGCTGTCTTTTGAGCATAGCGCTTGCAATTTCAGGAGCATATGCAAGGTATCCAATACGGGCTTCCATAACTTGTATACCAGCCATTGCTAAACGCTCGGTTATTTCATTTTCAAGTGCTTCGTTTACTTCATCCATACCAGAGCGTAAAGTAAGTTCAGCGCGCTCATCATCAAAATTATCGTATGGATAGGAGCCTGCAAGTTTTCGAACAGCAGCGTCTGTCTGAACGCGAACAAATTCTTCGTATTTATCTACTTCAAAAGCAGCTTTAAAGGTATCACTTACTTTCCAAACAAGAATTACATTGATTAGAATGGGGTTGCCCACTTTGTCGTTTACTTTAACGCGTTCACTGTCAAAGTTCCGTGCTCTTAAGGATATTTTTTGCTTGGTGTAAAACGGGTTAGCCCAAAAGAAACCATTTTCTCGAACAGTCCCTTTATATGCTCCAAAAAGTACAAGTACTTTAGACCCATTCGGATTAACTGTAAAGAAGCCTGGCATCATTAGAATGATTGGAATAATTAAAACGATAAATCTCACATTGTGTGTTAGGGTAATTGCCAAAACAGTAGCAGTAATAAGTAGTAATAAGACTGTAAGAGCAAGATACCCACTACTCGGACGTATGTTTTTTTCTTTATTCATAATAATATCATTTTGATATCACAATTATCGAACTATTTTATTAGATAAACAAATAAAATTTACATAGTCGATGAAAGTAAACATAATAAGGACTATTGTACTATTATTAAATCTTAAATGCATAATTGTGTTTCAGAATAACTAGAAAGCACTAGGTTAATGATATAGAGTTGTCATGACAACTTAAGATTTTACTGTATTGGCACGGGAAAAAAAGTTAGAATGAATCTTAGTTTAAAATTCCTTAGTAGATGTTAATCCGGCCCACGAACCTTCAGCCAGTGCAACTGCTATTGGATTCTCTTCATTTAGATAGTAAAACTCTTCTCCAAATTCAGTTCCAAAATCAAGTTTGACCCTTACATTTATGGTTTGATGAAATTGCCATTTTGAATGTGCCATCTTGTATTGAAGTGTTTTATTGTTAATAGTTTTGGCAAAAATCCATTGATGTGTGGAAATAAATTCTTCAAAACTATCGGGTCTGTATGGCACCGGTATCTCATTGCCCATCACATGAAAAGAAAAATTCTTCAATCTATATGCCCAACTATAAGATGCCGAAATTAATTCATCTTCAATTTGCTCAACACAAGCTGTGATTTTGGTAATAGAATTGGAATTGTATAAATGATTACTCAGGATTTTGAATAATGATTTTGATAGAAAATTTTTAATGTATACGATTCCATATTCACAATCTTCTCCATTTTGATGCTTTACATAAAAATGTAAGTTCATTACTTGTAGAGATTTGTGATATGGCAATTGATAACCTTGAATTTCGATATCCGATAAAATATAACCTTGTAAGCAAAGCAAACAATTGTTATTCCAATAGTGTAATTCAGTGTTTTCTGGTAAAAAGGGATAGAGCAACTCTGGTTCAACCCGGTATGCAATAACTGCTATTCGTTTTATATTAAACTCTGATAATACCTTTATTTCTGAATCCGCTTTTTCCAATTGTTAATTATTGTCTTCTTGATTTTTTAATGCAGAAGTTTAAGACTCAATCTTAAAATATGGATTATAAATTATTCCGATGATGTTACCCCAAGGGTCTTTTACTGTAGCAAGCATTAATTCTCCCCCTACATTATTTGGAGCTTCGTGCTCTTTCGCTCCACATTCTAATAAATGCTGATAAGCTTCTTCTATAGAATCAACTCCCCAATAAGTTAAAACAGTATCAGTCTTTATCTGAGTTGGCTTTTCTTCTGGCAATAATCCCAGTTCAAAACCTTTGATGTTAAAACCTACGTAAAATACCTCATCAAAGGTAGGTTTGCTGTCAAATGCTTTTGAATACCATTGTTTTGCTTTCTCAAGATCTCCAACTTTGTAAATGCAGGTTCTCAAGCCTTGAATATTTTTATAAGTCATCTTCGAAAAGTTTTAACTTCTCAAAGATAAAGACTTCTCAATCTTTTTCCCAACGCCTTTTATATGATCCCTCTGTTTTTACAATCGTCCAATGATTCATTTTGGCTTTTTGAAACAGACGTTTTCTCAAGCGTCTAGGATAAAAAATCCGTCTTCTCGTTTTTTTTAAACCATATTGTTCAAGTAGTCCAATCTGAGCAAGAATCTCATACGTAGATGAGCCACAACGCATGCCAAAGAATGCATAGTCGTAAGGTGATTCTGATAAATACGCATTTTTTATACTATCAAATAGATGTTTCTGATTCAATGAAATAGGGATGTAAAAAATTGTCTTTTTCACAGACTTGCCGTTACCTCCTAAAATTTGATAGAATCTTTGCTCTGAATGAGTTACAAAAATGCTATTTCTATCCTGTTCTTTGCTGAAAATATGTACACCTCCGTCTGGTAAAAAATTAAGCAATTCTCCAGAATCACATTCTAATCCAACATGACCACCTAATTTACCACCAAACCATCTTGATTCGGTTTTGCGATATTTAAACTTAGGTTTTGAACCATACAAGAAATGAACTTTTAGATATGTGCTATCCTGAGCATTCCCATCGACAATCGATATCGAAAAAAACAAAATTACGATTATCCATTTTGATTTTTTGAAATTCATAAGCTAAATGTTGTTTATGAACTTTAAACACAAAAGTTATGTGGCTTATTGCCCCCTTTTATCGAAAACTATTTAGTCCTGCTCTAAGTAGCTCAATTCTTTATCTATTAATTTCAAAGTGTTCATCATAGTTCCCAGTTTAGGCAGATAATGGTCATTGAACAACATAGATTTCATTTTAATCGCTTTGTTGATGATAAAATGAATGTGTTTGTTTTGAGTGAGTTCCTGATAAGAAGCATCGCTTATGTGAATTCCATTAGAATCCAATTCGATATAGCGAATCAATTCTGGATTTAGTATTTTTAAATGATCGTAAAAAATATCCTCATTTTCAGAATACGTTAAATAAGGATAATCAAATTCGTAAAGTTTGCTAATACTATCCCTCAATGTTTCATTTGTAATAATCGATAAACCTTTAGACTTAGTTTCTTCAAAATGTGAATGATGTAAAATAATGGTGTAATCCTCTCGAGTAAATCGCTCAATCTGACTCACAATATGCTTGTCTTTAGGCTTTTTATTGACAATATGTTCCATCACAATTCGATCTGAATCTTGATATTTCAAGTATTTACGAATATTGTAATTCACATCATATAAATCACTTTCTATGTCGCTTTTTATTCCTTTTAGAATATTAATTTGAAGCTTCTTCTCTGCATTTGCCAATTGCCAATTGTCAATTTCAAATGCAATTAAAATTCCAATAACAATTAGAAGTATTTCGCCAACAGCATTGCGTACGAAGGATAAATATTTATATTTTCTTACCTTGTTTGTTTCGTTCATTCCAGTTAATTTTATCTATATTTACTTGTATTTATATTGAAATTGTTTTTCATAATTTGAATAACTGCAGATACTCAAGAGGCAAATATAAGTTTCTCAAGAATAATTTTATTATTTAAGTAAAAAATTGAATAAAAGTGAAGTTGAATGGATTGAAGTTAAAACATTAACCAATGCCACTTAAGTTTGTTTTGTGAGACTTCAATAACTGGAGAAGGGAGTTTCACAGAGTTCAAAATAAAGAAGAGTACTTTCAAGCCTTTTTTATTTGTTTTAATCCTACTTAGATTGTAATCTAAACCAAGGTAGTATTGTCGGTAGCGCTTTATATCTGTGCGGTCGTATGACACATTATTGGCATCCGTCCAAATGTTTTGCTCACCTCCAATCATTCCGTCTGCACCATATCCTAAAGCGAGTCCTAGCCAATTAAACGGCTTCGCTTTCAATGGACTATATGTTAACCAATAGGTTTGTGCATTGTAATCTTTTAAGAAAGATTCTTGAAAACCAGCTCCTAAGGTGTTTGGTCGTATTTTAGCGTACTCTGAAGGCGTATAGGAGTATTTCAATATAAACTTCTGCTCCTTCCACAAGGCGTGCTGTCCTGCGCTTAAAACTGTTCCAAATGTGTTAGCTAATAAATCACCTGTACTTGCTCCCCATTGCTTTGAGAAACCATCCCAGATTTCAATAGGGTCTTGAAATATACTACCAAAAACAGCCCACTTCCATTGTTTGTTTTCAGGAACCCCTGCCCACTTTGCCGCTTCTATTCCTGCTAATCCTAAATAGTACGAAGAAAAGGCGTGCCCAAACTTATCCATTTGTTCCCATTGACGATTGTCGTTAATGAAATGAAATTTGCTAGACGGATAGCCACGGTACCAGAGTTGATACAAACCAGCGTGCACTAGCGCTGTTCCGCCAAATCCGACGGCATAACACAAATTGCGTCTGTGCTTGAGGCTATCTGGATGCTTTAAATTTATTCCAGCGTTGAAATCAATTCCTTTGGCTAAATTAAAACAGAAAATACCAAGGCAGAGTGTAATTGCCTTTAAATTCATCCTTATTGAAGTATGGTAGCTTTGCAGGCATCTAATATTTTAAATGCGGATTCTGAATTCGAACTTTCTGCATACACACGAAGTACAGGTTCTGTTCCACTCGGACGAATCATTACCCACTCTTCATTTCCTAGGTGAAATTTATAGCCATCCATATCTTCAACACGTTCTACTTGATAAGCTCCAAAAGAAGCAAACACATTGTTTTTGCAGTTTTCGATAATAGAAAGCTTCTTCGACTCTTCAACATGTAAATCGTAACGCTCAACAGCAAATGCTCCAATTTGAACATATGTTTCATCAATTAATTCCTCAATGCTCTTTCCTGTAACTGCCATGTATTCAAGAATCAATAAACCCATCCAAATACCATCGCGTTCAGGAATATGTCCCTTTACAGCAATTCCTCCACTTTCTTCAGCACCAATGAGTACATCATCTGTAATCATATACTCACAAATGTATTTAAAACCAATCTTGGTGGTAATAGTCTCTAAGCCTAATTTCTGAGCGAGTTTATCTATCTTAGATGAAACGGAAAAACTTTTCACAATCTTACCACTTAAATTTTTATACTTGGTCAGATATTGCATCAACAACAATATTAAATGATGCGAATCGGCAAAGCGCCCTTTTGCTGTCAGAAAAACCAATTCTATCAGCATCTCCATCTGTTGCTAATCCTGCAAATAATTCTTGATTCCCTTTAAGTAATTCAGAAAAGTCCTTCAAATTTTTAAAGGATAGGTTCTGGAGCTGTACCATCAAAACCTGGATTGTGTGCAATGCATCAATGATACGTCAGGCAACATTCTTCTAATGACATTTTGACCAACACCATACATTGCATCGTAAGCAAAATGTGGCGCGTACGACTTAAGTTTGGCCGTGTCATTTTCCTCAGCTTGTTTGATGTAAAGGTCCTCAAAATTGGAATATTCCACCATTCCACTGTCAACCATAAGATTGAAGGCTATTTAATTCTGGTAATTCACTGTATGAAATTGGTGCTTCAACTTTGCTAATCTCGTTAGGGGTAACGGACACCGTATGCAGCTTTTATTTTAAACCCATTGTGAAGGAGGTTGTGAGATGCTGTAATAATAACTCCAGCGAACGTATTTAATTTGGTATTTGCTAAGGAAACCATTTGGTGCTGCAAAATCCGTCTATTAAACTGCTTAATACCATGAGATGCTAAAAACTCGACTTTGTAACATCGGCGAATAGCTTACCTCCCAAAACGACAATCGTAGCCAACTGTGCAGCTCAGATTTTCTGTGTTTTTCTTTCATCCACAAAGCTGTAGCGTGTGCCACACGGCTAACATTTTCAACAGTGTAGTTGTCAGCGATGATTTCACGCCATCCGTCTGTACCAAACTTAATGGTATACTTTTTAGTTTCTTGAATATTTGACATAATTGCTTACTTGTGTCCACTTGTAATCACGCAGGCTTTGTAATAAATCATAACTTCTGTAGGTAGGATTAGTTCATTGTTTATTTTATAAAATACTAAAAGAAAACAGTTTTTCAATCACTTGCATCTTCTAAAGTTTAAAATTGATTAACAATTGCCATTTGCTCACTTGCTCAAATGGTATTGTATTTAATGGTTTATTATTTGCAAAAATACGTATAGATTTAAATGATAGTATGATTTTACCATTAATCTTTTCCCATTTTTCCGTTACTTCAATTCGAGTGATTGTTACATCTAGTAAATTGTTTTTATAATCAAAATACTGATTCCCTCCAATATTAAAAAGGATTTCTTTATTGGCATTCAAGAATTTCTCCATCACTATGATAATTCGATCCGGGGTCATCTTCAAGTCTTAGATTTTTCTCAATTACATAGGTAACCTCTTTAGTTTGTTTAAATTTATAAAGTCCAACAACCTTCTTCTTGGAGTAAAATGCATCTTTCTTTATCGAAATTGAAGAACTAGGGTTAACGGAAAAATCACGGGTACCAAATTGAAGTAAATTAAATTCATATCGTCTGCTGTATAAAGCATCAATATAAGTTAAATTAGCAGGACCATTTACATTACAAGGAATATAATTCTTACTCAGTATTCCTAGAGCTTCAGATAATTCAATATACCCAAACGAGACTTTTCCATTCTTAGATTCTGCAAGGAAGGAGAACCCCATAATGACAAATTCAGTTTTGCGGAGCGTTCCCGACCATAATTCATTGATAAATAAATTACTGATGTGCGCAAATGCAACATTATTAGTTTGTTCAATCTGCTTTAGTGCAATTGGAGATATTGCAATTTGCTTTTTGGGAGAATCCCAAAGGGTTACCTGACCTGAATTGATGGCATTGTAAAACAATTCAGGTAAATACTCAACTAAATTAAATCCATTGGTGTCTTCTTGTTCCATTCTGGATAGATGAATGAGAACGAAGCATTCTCAGAGTATAGAGCTTTTTAGCTTGTACTTGAAAGCTTAAAAGCAACAATGCTATATATAAAAATTTTCTAAACAAACGCGTTTTCACCAGTTATCTCCATGCCTAGAATTAACAAATGCACATCATGAGTACCTTCATAGGTTAAGACACTTTCAAGGTTCATACTGTGTCGCATAATTGAATATTCTCCAGTTATGCCCATTGCTCCGTGTATTTGTGTCTTGCTTCTCTAGCGGTTTCAATAGCTATTTGTACATTATTTCTTTTTGCCATACTGATTTGAGCTGGCGTTGCTTTTCCTGCATTCATTGAATTTCCAATCTCCAACACAACAATTGTGCCTTGGTGATTTCAGTTATCATTTCAGACAATTTTTTTTGTTGCAATTGAAATCCTGCTATCGGCTTACCAAACTGAGTGCGTTGTTTCGCGTAGTTTAATGCTGAGTCGTAACAATCCATTGCGGCACCAACTGCACCCCAACTAATTCCGTAACGAGCAGAGTTTAAACAAGTCAAAGGACCTTTCAACCCTTCTACACCTGGCAATAGATTTTCTTTTGGAACTTTCACATTATCAAACACTAATTCACCAGTAGCAGAAGCTCTTAGGCTCCATTTACCATGAGTTTCGGGTGTTGTAAAGCCTGGGTCTCCGCGTTCAACAATTAATCCGCGTACTTTACCTTCTTCATTTTTTGCCCAAACAACGGCAATATCTGCAAATGGAGCATTGCTAATCCACATCTTTGCACCATTTAATAAATAATGATCTCCCATATCCTTAAAATTGGTGGTCATTCCTCCGGGGTTTGAACCATGATCAGGCTCTGTTAAACCAAAGCATCCCATTAACTCGCCTTTTGCAAGTTTTGATAAGTATTTGTGTTTCTGTTCCTGCTTCCAAATTTAAAAATTGGATACATAACTAAAGATCCTTGAACTGAAGCAGTTGAGCGAATACCACTATCGCAACGTTCAAGCTCTTGCATGATTAAACCGTATGTAATATAATCCATTCCACCACAATATGTATTCAACTGGAAGTTGTGGTCCAAAAGCTCAGAAGTTTCACCTAATCTTAATGATATGATGTGAATTCAGCTTTTTGCGCATATTCTTCAATAGATTGGAGATAATTCTCGCTTTACCCAATCGCGAACAGAATTGCGAATAAGGATGTGTTCTTCTGTAAGTAATTCATCAATATTATAAAAGTCGGGCTGTGTATATGAGTCTTTTCCTTGGTTTCTATCTTTAAGCTCTTCAAAATTAATGGCGGACATGGTGTATATATAATTTTTGCAAAAATAATTATTTTAGTTTGATTACGAGCTAAAATATTCAATTAAATATGGGATTATCAATATTAGGTAGGATAGGAGTCGAAAATATGGAGTTATATGTGTAAAGGACTATATCCAGGCGAGGAAGTTGGTAGGGTGCTAAAATAAGCGCAGATGTATACTATAAGCATTCGAATTTAAAGGCGGGTGAATACTTAAATTGCAGCGAACGCTTGTGCCAAATAATCCGAGATGAAATGAATAAAGAGGAACATTTATTAGAGACTGTGGCAGAGAATATATTAATAGCAATCATGGAAGAATGGAGTATTGCGGAATCCTCCAATGTGAAAATATTAAAAATGCACCCTAGATTTGTGGGTATAGAAACAGAGGCCTTGAAAGTAGAATTATCTGCGATCGCTAAGATAAGTATTTGTATTAGGTTGCCATTTTTAAGTACAAATAATTGCCTAATTCATGAATAAAAATGAAGTTTACAATGTTCTTTTAAAGGGTTTGTCAAATGGTGATGCCGCTTTTCGGATAAAATGGGCGGAGTTTTGTGTTGAACGTAGATAAAGTTTCAGGAATTATTTCCTCTCTTGAACCAAGATACTAGAACTACCAAAACAGTTTATGTCATTTGTCAGTGATTATTGCATGTATTGACTCCAATTATATCTACACTATATTGGTTGAACTTTTTCATTCAGAACTCAGGTTCATACAATTCAGATTGAATCACATTTCGCAAAGTTTTGGGATACTCTGTGGATTACCTCCCGAAAATGAAGCAGAGAGCTATTAACCTATTATTTGATTGGGTAAAAGATAAAAATTCAAACGAATCTGTTCTTACACATTCCTTGAGTTTATTAAATGCCTTACGACTAAAATACCCAAGATTTAACCCCTGAATTTATCGGTACAATGAGAATTAATTGGTAAATCTTACAAATTATTTGATAAAAAAAGCTCTCTGAATTTGAATACATTAAAAGATGATTTTGAGAATTGAGCGAAAATCGCATTTAACAGTTTAATTTTTACTACATTTGCACCAAGTTTGCTGAAAAAAGTACTTTCTATATCACTTGTTTTCTTGTTAATGGGACAATTTGGGGTCCAATTAGGAGTGATGACTTACTTTTCATTCATGCGCTCTGAGATAGTCCTCACGAAATGTGAAAACATTGACAAGCCAAGTTGGAGTGTAACGGTAAATGTTATTTAAATAAACAATTGGGAGGAGACAGAATCTAACAAAGCCGAAACGACTTTCTCTGAAAAAGATTTTCCTTATTTTGAAATACCTGAACTTCATGTATTCAAATCGTATCCCATTGTGAGGGTAATGTGTTCGGAAGATTTGAACACTGATCTTTCAATTGGTAATCAAATTAAAATAGATCAGCCACCAGAATACTTCAGTATTTAGGACGACTCTTTTGCTGAAAATTATTCAGCCAACATTTATTTTATTATCATTTAAAAAAAACATGCAACGCATAATGCTTATGTGTGTCTTATTTATTATTCAAGACACAATCATGGCCTGCGATATTTGCTCATGCACCAGTATGGGAAACAGTTTAGGAATACTACCTAAATTTAATACTCATTTTATTGGTCTGAGACACACGAATAGGTCATTTCAAAGTTTTCATCCTGTATCTATCCTTCAACCAGAAGGAAGTGTGAGTAATGAAAACTATAAAACAACAGAACTTTGGGGAAGATGGGTTCCGCATGAGAGAATTCAAGCTTTTGCTTTTATCCCATTTAATACTTTTCGAGGGCAAATCAGGCAGAGCGAGAATCTTAGCGGTCTAGGAGATATTAGTTGTTGCTTAATTATAGAGTGTTCAAAACTAATGATACCTCCAAGTCAAGGTGGCATCAAGCTTTGTATTCAGGCTTTGGAATAAAACTGAACACAGGCAGCTACAACCCCGAATACCCTAATAATTTTCAACTTGGGTCTGCAGCCAAGGATTTGTTTTTCAATTTGACACACACCATTCGATACTCAAAACTTGGCTTTCAATCTGAAGCAAATTATCGAAAAAATGGTGAAAATCAATACAAATATAGATTGGGAGAAAAATACAGTCTGGCTGGACGATTATTCGCTTGGTTGGATAAAGGCCGATTTAGTTTCTTGCCTTACCTTGGCTACAGTTTTGAACAAGCAAAACCAGATGAATTAAAAGGGATCTTTCAAGATTATACGGGAAGTAATACAGAACTGCTTTCTATCGGGGCAGAGTGCTTCATAGGCAATATTCAGTGCGGGGTGAAAGCTTCCTTTCCTCAAACAAATTATCAAACTCAGGGTACATTGAAAACCTTAAACCAATTTCAATTTCAAATTTTATATCATTTCAATTCAAAAAATTAAAAAATCCAATAAAATGAAACAATTATCATTTATCAAAAAAAGTCTATTAGCTATTGTTATTTTAAGTATCTTCTTAATTTCATGCGATAAAAAAGACGACAATACAACTACACCTGCAACTGACAATTCAGACAAGGACAAACCAGTTATCACAATCAATACACCAACAGCTATACAAAATTTATAATTCAGGAGATACAATACGAATCAAAGGTATGGTGACTGATGCAAGTTTACGGCTCTCGGTAAAATCACAAAGGATTCTGACGGTTCAGAGTTGTTTAGTGAAACTCCAACAGTACATGATTTAAAATCTTATACTATAGATACCTATTGGAAAAGTACGGTAAATTGGTCATACAAATGCAACACTGGTGGTGCTTGCTGAAGATCACGATAGCAATTGTAGGCAGCGACACTGTCCACATCCATATAATGCCAACTTGAAGGCACGGCTTTAATAAGAAACGGAGCAGAAATGTTCCGTTTTTTATGGATGTTATTTATAAAGCCAAAGTCAATTTTTCCAATTCTGAATTATTACCTTTGTGCTGTGCAATCAATACAAAAACACGAGCTGTCAATTGAAGGTCGAAAGGGCGTAAAATAAGTTTAGACATAAGCGTTCCAAAAAGTTTAGACCCTACACCAATTCTAATTCTTTGTCATGGTTTTAAAGGGTTTAAAGATTGGGGTCATTTCAACTGGGTAGCTGAACAAGTAACTGCTCAGGAATCGCTTTTTTGAAATTATTCTCTTTAAATGGAGTAGCTCAAGATAATTTATCAGATATTTCTGATTTAGAATCTTTTTCTTCTAATGCACCCCACTAGCAAAGAGTTGGAGGATTTAGGAGCTGTTTCTTAGACTATGTGGTTGAAAACGTGAAGTCTTTTTAATGTTGATGTACAAGATATAAATTTAGTCGCTCACAGTCACGGAAGAGATAGCTTTGATAAGGCTACCGAAGATAAACGCGTAAACAAAATTCTATTATATGGGCTTCTTTTCTGAATTTGATTCATTCTTTAGACCCGAAACCATTCAAGAGTGGAATACCAGTAGGAGTGGTGTATGCACCTAGCAAACGAACAGGTCAAGGAGTACCAATCGAAAAACTTTACGACGATTATACAGCAAACAAATCTAAACTTAATTATTCAAACAGCAGCAAAAGGTGCGACTTGTCCCTTTACTCAGTATTTAGGAAGGAAGATGAACAGTTCCTATTAGTCATGCTGAAAAATTATATGAACTTGTAGCACTCGATGCTTATCAAAGTTGAAAAAGCTGGTCATACCTTTGGTGCTTCTCATCCGTTTGATACCGAAAAAGATGTGACTGAGATACTAAGCGAGCTTGTTGAAAATACAATTGAGTTTGTTTTAGATTAAAACCAATCTATTATCGAATCAGATGTATAACACCTTCTAATACATTTTCATCGTCTGTTTGAGCATCTAATTTATATTTAAAAATGTAATAGTAAGTCCCTGCCGGACAATCAGGACCAGTATTTCTAAGCTTTCCATTCCAATTGCCTTCTTGAGTGTTGTCGTAATCTTGATCTGCCTCATAAACCAATTCACCCCAACGGTTGTATATGTACAATTGATAAGAAGATTCGCCATCTATCTTAATGTCGTATTTGTCATTCAATCCATCTATATTTCCAGGAGTAAACACATTGAAAATGCCAAATTCAGACAAGACATCATTAAAAATTGGCATGCAGAAAGTGTCTTTGCATCCAAATGCAATAGAGGCTATTAAACACACATTATAAGTGCCCGTATCGTTACCGAAGTTCTTCTGTGGGTTGGTTTCAGTTGAAGTGTTGCCTGGCCCATTTGTCCCGAAATCCCAGTTGAATTGAGAGGTAATTGGAATCGATTTATTGTTAAATTTAAATAGAGGAGCCTTTGAACTTGGGTCAACATCAAAATCAGCTTTCACATCCAGCACAACAATAGTTTTCTGAATACTATCACGACAGGTGTTTTGAATTGAATCGTAATACCCTGGATTCAATTTCACTAAGAACTGACCTTGCTTCTTGTAAATATGTTGAATAGTTGAAGGAGCGGTTGTGTCATAAGTAGTGCTGTCTCCCATATTCCAAAAATCGTATGCATAAGCCGTGTCACTTAAGCTAGTGAAGAAAATTGGAGCTCCAACACAAATTGTATCGATACTGGTTATGCCGGTTTTATTTAAGGGTAACACAAGCACACTTCTTGTGCTGTCAGATTGAAACAATTTGTCTGGAAAAGTATTAACACAAGCTTCGTATTTGTTGGTGAACGGATTGAATACAGTATCAATACCTATAAGAGAAATGTAATATCTACCAGGGCTTGTATAATTGAACTTAACATTTTGTTTTGAAGAAGTTTGAAGTTGATTATTCAAAGAATCGCCAAAATTCCAAATATAATGCTTTGAATTTCTTGAAAGGTTAATAAATGTTGCTTCAAAAGAGCCACATCCAATCGTGTCTTGTATTTGGAAATACGGTTTGGGTCCAATAACTTTAATATAATAATTTATCGTATCGCTACAACCAGAAACTGTTTCTACAACATGAGATGCAGGTATTGAATCCAATGAAGTTGAAATAGACTGAACAGGGTTCTTTTGAAAAGAATTGTACACGTCATTTCCAAAACGCCATGAGTATTTTTTTATACTATCTGAATAAAACTTTGGAAAAAAATCGCGATATTTAGGGTTTTTTAGGTAGCTAGAAGAATCAAAAAACTGTTTCAATTCCGAACAATAAATTAATTTACCAATTTGCTTGATATTTGCTCTAACATCTTGAATAAATATAGTGTCAAATAAAGTATCAATACAACCAAAGCTATCGTTCACAATCATTTGAAAAGCTTGCATTCCACCTGAATTGAATTTATAACATATGTTGAGGCCATTAATTGTTATATTGTCTTCCGGAAAAAACCATTTGACCGTATTGTTTGGAGTTGTTTTATCCCAAAATGTTTTCTTTTGAAGGTCGAATATAAAACCATAAATACAAACAGAATCATAAATACAGTTTATGAATTTTGATGTGTTTTTAGACAGGTTTTTTCCTCTTTCAAGTAGAAATGCCGTTCGCTTACCACAACCCCATTCATTTTCGATATAAACTTGTATTTCTCTACTGATTCCTTTGCTGTAGTATATATGGAAAAATGAATCAACCTTGCTTTTTGTAGTAAATGTGGTATCAATATTTCCTAAATCACCCCATATGATTCTGAGGTTTTCACCTTTTTCAAAACTTCCATCTTTCAGAAAAACACTCACACGGTAAGGGCTACAATTACCATATACTTTAAAAAATACTGAATCTTTTTTGTTTCTTCTTATATTGAGAATTTGTTTGTTGAATGTGGTATCATAAACAAGTAGAGAATCATTATGAACTTCAATCGAATCATTGCCAATTGTTTCCGCCCAAGGAGAAATAATTTGCTCAAAGATAAATCCTATTTGATATGATCCAATGTAATTTGAATCTAGAATTGTTCCGTATTTCAACCAGTTTTTACCCGAATCTAAAGAGAAATATTTGGGCAAAGGATTATTCGAATAATCTAAAAAGTATTGATTTTCACATACGTTAAAAGTGTCAATTGCAATGATCGGTGGACAATATTCTGTGGATACCGTAAAATCTAAACTATCCGCACATCCAGTAACGGTGTCTTGAATGAAAAATTTACAATCATAAGTGCTTTGAATGTTTGGAAACCAATGCTTTAAATACCAATCTTTCGAATTATTACAATTTTTATATAAGTTAATTCCCTTGCTGTGATTTGCAGTGCAATTATCACCTTGCGGATCAGAAATCTTCCAATCGAAAATACAATCCTCACGATTTACTCCAATTGATTTGTCAACCATAAACATTTGTCTCTGAGAATAACATTGTTCATCATCTATTAATAATACATCTGGGAACGGACCTAATAACTCGAAGTTTTTTTTAATTGTATGAATACAGCTGCCTCGAAATACTTTAACACTAATACTGTGTATGCCTACACCTAATCTTTGATTTGACCAATACCAAGTAAATGTTTGTGGTATAGGAACTGGAGGAGGTATCAGAGGAGCTGCTCCATCGCGATACCAACAAATGCTGTCTTTGGCAGCTATTGGAAAATTACATTCTATAGCAGTTCCCGAACTGTTACATAAAATGGTATCGCTTAATGTGATAAAATTAGCTAAAGTATCAACGATGAAAGAAAATGGTTTCGTTAAGGTGTCTCTACATGCATTATTAGCATATCCAATTAAGGTAACTGTTCCAGACCGTGACTTGGTGTAAAATACACTTTTGGGATTGTTAAAATAAAACCCAGTATCCAAAGCTGAAGTGTCCACTATCCATCTGTAATGCGATGTTGAAGGTCCTGCACCAAAAGATTTATTGTACATGAAAATTCGAGCCACATCGCAATTTACCCAAGTGTCTTTTAATGTAAAATCAACAGTAATATTTTCCACCACATTCTTGTCGAAGGAAACACTGCTTTTACACCCAATTGTATCAGTGATTTCCATTCGCAAACTGTATTTAGCTGCAACAGCATATGAGTGGCATAAAGTATCAAAACGACCTGGGGAAGAGGTATTTTGAAAAGTTCCATCTCCCCAAACAATTAGTCGATTGCTAATAAATTGTCCACTTGATGCCATTTCGCTTGTATCAACAAAACAAAGTTTGTTATCGTTGAAACATGTATCACTAGAACTTAAATAAACCAAATGTGCTTTAGGCAGAGCAAAAACTTCTAATTTAAATGTATCATTTGCTGTGCTGCTATTTGTGAAATTCGCTTGAATACTAACCGTGTATTGACCAATTGAACCGTAAGTGTGTGAAGGACTGTTGTTGGAACTTGTGTTTCCATCTCCAAACTTCCATGCAATAGAACTTAATGTTAAGCCACTGGGTGGTGTATAAGAGAAGTTTGTAATATCTCCAAGACAGATTTTGCCAGGAGCATTAATAGTGCCCTGTGCTTCAACTGTTGTAATTGAAAAAAATAGTAGTAGAGGAAGAAATAAAGCCTTGACTTTAGTCATCTTGACAAAAGTAAAGATTACAAAGGGAGAATTGAAAATATTGCTAAAATTTTACAGTAATTTAACAAATGTCTTTCAAAATGACTACATTAGACTAGCGAATAAGGTAAATAACGCCTTCTATTTGCTCCATTTTATTTGGATTTGAATCTAAACTGTAATTGAAAATGTAATAGTATGTACCTGAAGGACATTTAGGTCCTGAGTTCATAAATTTTCCATTCCAATTTCCCACTTCATTTGTTTCAAAATCTTTATTGCTCTGATAAACCAATTCTCCCCATCTATTGTAAATGTTGAGTTCGTAAAAAATTTCATTCTCAATTTCAATGTCGTAATTATCGATTTAAGCCATCTTGATTTTCTGGAGTAAACACATTGTAGATGCCAAACTCTTTTGAATTCTCAATTTGAATTGTTTTACAAAAAGTGTCTTTACACCTAATGGCAAAGCGGCAATCAGACACATTGAATCGTCCAGTGTCTCTTCCATAAAACTTAATAGGCATAGGTTCAAATGATTGGCCATAGGCGTCTGGTTGTCCAAAAATTCCAATTCAGGCTGGCTGTTGATGGAAGTGATTTGTTAATGAACTTAAATTCTGGAGGCTTAGAGTTTGGGTCGATATCAAACAATGACTCTACGCCTAATACAGTGATTGTTTTCTTAGCACTGTTCTTACACGAATTCTTTAATTGATCAGTATAATATGGGTTGAGTTTAATTTCATAAGTACCAGGATTTGAATATGAATGTCTGATTTTTGAAGGAGGAATGGTATCCAGAAAGGTGCCATCGTCTAAATTCCATTTCTCAAATTGGTAATTTGAATCGGTTGTACTATTAATTGTAAATTGGGAATTAACACATATACTATCAGGACAAAGTATACTTGTTTTGTAAAGTGGTAAAACAAGCACTGATCGAATACTGTCTTTTTGAATTATTTTGTCTGGAAAGCTACTTGCACAGTATTGAAAACTTTGTGTAAATGGATTAAAGATTGTATCGATTCCAATTAATGAAATCGAGTATCTTCCTGGTTTGTCATAGGTAAATTGAATATTTTGTTTGTCAAATCTTTGAAGTATAGTTTGATTCGAATCTCCAAATGACCAAATATATTCTTTGCAATTTCGAGATTTATTGACAAAATTAACTGTTAATTGATTGCAGCCAATGGTGTCATAAAGTGTGAAATAAGGTTTTGTGCCAATCACACGAATGTTGAATTTGAAGGTATCCATACAACCTGAGACAGTTCTCACGGCTAAAGCTGCATCAACAGAATCAGCTGAGGTATTTATAGATTGCAAAGGATTCTTTTTTAAGGAAGAGAAACTTCCATTGCCAAATTGCCACGAATAAAATATGATACTATCTACATAATATCCTAGAATATTTTTTCTGTAACTTGGATTTAGAATAAAACTAGATGAGTCGTAAAACTGTTTTAATTCAGAACAAAAAATGTAAGTTGCATTTTTCGAAACATTTGCTTTTACATCCTGAATAAAAACGCTATCAATTAATGTATCAGCACAACCATATTCATCATATGCAATAACCTTAAATGGCTGCATTCCACTTGTAGTAAATTTATAACAAGGATTCCATCTAGTGACAGGAGCACTTGTGTCTGGAAATATCCATTCGATATAGTTTGTGCTGGTATTCCTATACCAATTAACGCCTTTCTTAGAGTCAAAAACTCTTGCATTAAAGCATATTTTATCTTCTAAACAATTGATATGCTTAAGTGGTATAATAAACATTGATTTACCAATAGCAATTTTTTCTTGAAAGAGATTTTGACAACCATTTTTTGCAACAGTTATTACTTTTACATCTCCATTTATTGGGCGATTAATAGTATGTGCTATATTTGTAATTAATGTTGTGTCTGTAAATGTTTTACTGTATGATTTATTGTCAGGCCATAAAATAGTTATTTTCTCTCCCGGATAAAATGTGGAGTTAGTGAAAAAAACATTAATTGTATAGGGTTTGCATTTGCCATCAATTCTTATATAAATAGAATCTTTTCTTGGCTCGAGTATAAGTAAAGTTTGATGATTGATAATTGTATCGTGATAAATCATAGAATCTGGGTGAGTTTTGATTGAATCATCGCCGTAATGCTCCGCCCATCCGAGTAATACTGTTCTAAATATATATGAAGTTTTATAAGTTCCAGGTTGGTGAAATACATTACTAGAGAATACATGCCAATTCATTCCTGAATCCAATGAATATTTATACGGATAAGGAGGTAAGGTATTGTCGAAAAATTTTGCATCTGCACACATCTCTAGCGTGTCGGGTTCTAAAATTGGACTACAAGCATTCATTTCAACGATCCCAAAGCTAGAATCAACACAATTATTTACTGTATCTGATACAATTAGCGTTATTTGACTCGACCCTCCTTGCTTTGAAAATATATGTTTGTTAAACCAATCTTTAGAAATGTTACAATTTTTAAATTTATTAATGTCTTTGGTTCTTTCTTGAATACATGCTTCTCCATATGGGTCTTGGATTTTCCATAAAAACTTACAGTTTTCACGTTGTATACCAAGTGAGTTGTCTACCATGAAAACATCTCGATTTCCAAAACATTGGATGTTGTCGTATAAACGCATGACCGCAACAGGGCCGAGAATTTTGAATGAATCAATCAGAGTTATTGTACAAGTTCCTCGAACAATTTGAACAGCAGCTTGATGAGTGCCAGGAGTTAATTTATTGGAGAATGTGTTGATGTTTGATTTATTAAATGGAGAAACATTTTTATTGTCAACAAACCACCGAATGTCATCTCGTTTAACATCTGGTATAGATGTTAAATTCATTGTGTTTGCTCCATAACATTCCATGGTATCTTTTATGAAAAGTTTCTTTGGTAATGCATCTATTTCTAATGTGAAGCTATCGGAAATAGAATCCATACAAACTGGATTAACGAATGCAAATAATTTCACTTGTATGGTCTTATTTGATTTGTAATTTAAACATTTTCTATTGATCAAATAAGTATTTGAATCTAATGGCAGACTATCGATCAACCATCTGAATTTGGCTTTGTTTAAAGCTGCACTTGTTGAATTATTTCGTATACACAATTGCTTGGTTTGACAATCAGAAAAGGAAGAGGTAAATTCCAAGCCAGGAATTACACTTTCAATAACTGCTATTTCCTTACTAACCGTGCTTAAACAGCCTTTGTTGTCCTTAATTTCCATTCTAACTGTGTATTTGTCAGCAAGCGTGTACTTGTAACAAATGTCTTGACCTTTTTTAGGGAACGCGGCGTTGTTAAATGAACCATCACCCCATACCATCAAACGGTTTACAATTGTTTGTGAAGGGTTTGCTGGGGAGCTAGTGTCTCTAAAACAAATACGATTGCTTTTTAAACAACTGTCATTTTGAGGCAAAGGATAAAAATAGGCCTTTGGTAAATCAAAAACTTCTACTGCTAAACTATCATTAACTGTGCTGTTGTTTGAATATGTAACAAAGGCATGTATGGTGTATTTTCCTGGGTTTGAGTATGCATATGAAGGTGTGGTGTTATTTGATGTGTTACCATTCCCAAATGTCCATTGAATACTTGAGATACTTAATCCACTTCCAGGTTTGAATGAATAGTTATTGATAGCATTCTTACAAATTGTACTAGGACCATTAATTTGCGCACATAGACTCGCAATGTTTAGCGTAAATACTATACTTAAGAAGGAACAATATGCTTTCAATGAAGACATTACTTCAAAGATAGTGGTATTGAATCTGATATAATTAATGATTTTCAAAAATGACATAAAAATCACATTATAAGGATAACTTATTGATATCATTACACATTTCATGTTAAATTTGCACAGCAAAATGTCATCTGCCCAATACAATCTCAATGCCTTAATTTCCGGTCTTGTTTCTAAAGGATTGAAGCACGTGATAGTTTGTCCAGGAAGTCGTAATGCGCCGATAGTCATGTCTTTAAACAGACATCCAAAAATTACCTGTTATTCAGTGATTGACGAAAGGGCAGCAGGTTTTATAGCTTTAGGCATGGCTAAAAGTTTGAATGAAACTGTAGCGATAACTTGCACCAGTGGTTCTGCTCTTGTTAATATTTATCCAGCTGTTCTTGAAGCCTACTACATGCAAATTCCTCTTTTGGTTTTAAGTGGAGACCGACCAGCTGATTTAATTGACAAATGGGACGGACAAGCAATCCATCAAGTTAATATTTTCCAGTCCCAAATTCAGAATTCATTTAATTGTGATTTTCTTTATGATCAAGATGCAGCTTCAATGGCATATGAGATGGGAAGTAATGCAATAGTGAATAATTCTGCAATTGTAAATGGACCAGTTCATATCAACATACCTTTAAAGGAACCTCTTTATGATGAAGCAAATTCAGAATTTGTATATTTTGAGCAAAAAATAGAAGAAACCTCAATTGATAATAAAACCTATACACAAGAGTTTTCTATAAAAAATTATCTTAATGAGAACTCTCGTGTATTGATACTAAATGGATGTGGAAATTCTAGTGATGAATTAAATGAAATTTTAGATTTAATCTGTGACGCGAAATTTGCACTAATTTTAAGTGATGTCTTATCAGGGAAACACAGGCAATCTTCATTTCAGAATTGGGAAACATTATTGTTAAAATACAACTCTACTCATTCAGATTTATTACAAGTTGATGTATTAATTACAACGGGGAAAATGTTGCTCAATAAACAATTAAAGAACCTATTGAGAATTGCAAACCCAAAAAGCATTTTCATATAGACTTGAATTCATATTGTGCGGATACTTTTAATTCCAATCCAACTTGTATTGCAGTTGATGAAATATCTTTTTTAAACAAATGCATGAGGATTGTAAGTCGTTTCCAGAAAGCTCGTTTTACAAGGAATGGGCAAAGTTAAGTTTAAATGATTCATCACTCAGTACAGATTTTATTGAATCATCCCTAAATGAAATGAATGTCATGAGGAATGTATTGAGTCATTTACCACAAGAAGAATTGGTTTTAAATATTTCAAACAGCATGGCAATCCGATGGGCATCGTATTCATCTGAGTTAATATCTGCGAACTGGAAAGTATTTGAAATAGGGGAGTGAGTGGGATTGATGGTTGTACTTCAACAACAGTTGGTATGGCAATGTCAAAACCCGAAACACCTCACTTTTTAATAACAGGAGATTTAGCCTTTTTATACGACGTAAATGCTTTTTTGAGTGAGTTTACCCCTAAAATCTAAAAAATAGTTATTATGAATAATTCAGGCGGAGGCATATTTGACTTAATCGATGGACCAAACAATATGAGAGAAGCCATCCCATTTTTAATTACGCCTCATCGACACAATTCAAGTTTGATTGCTCAACAATATAATATGAATTATTTAGAAGTAAAGTCAATTGAAGAATTAGAGCATAAAGTTCAAACATTTTTAAGTTATGAGGGTTTAAGTATATTAGAAGTATTTACAAATAGAGAAATAAATTCAAACATTTTTAATCAATATAAAAACAATAAAATATGAGTCAGAGAGAATGGCAAACCATTAAAGAGTACAAAGAAATATTATTTGAATATTTCGAAGGAATAGCCAAGATTACCATTAACCGTCCGCGTTATCACAACGCATTTACCCCTAAAACTAACATGGAAATGATTGATGCCATGGATTATGCCAGAGAGCATCCAGATATTCAAGTTGTGGTGTTTACTGGAGCAGGTTCAGAAGCTTTTTGCAGTGGAGGAGATCAAAATATTAAAACAATAGGTGGATATGCCGACGAAAACGGTGTGCCGCGTTTAAATGTTCTCGATTTACAAAAGCGCATTCGTTCACTACCTAAGCCAGTTATTGCAATGGTAAATGGTTGGGCAATGGGGGGAGGTCATGTGCTTCATGTGGTTTGCGATTTGACTATAGCAAGCGAAAATGCTAAATTTGGCCAAACAGGACCTAAAGTTGGAAGTTTTGACGGTGGATTTGGAAGTTCATACTTAGCTCGTATTGTTGGACAGAAGAAAGCGCGAGAAATCTGGTTTTTATGCAGACAATATACAGCAAAAGAAGCTATGGATATGGGCTTGGTAAACCAAGTGGTTCCTCAAGATAAATTAGAGGACGAAGTTGTTCAGTGGAGTAAAGAAATGATGATGATGAGTCCAATTGCATTGCGTATGATTAAATACGGTTTAAATGCAGAGTTAGATGGTCAAGCTGGTATTCAAGAACTAGCAGGAAGTGCTACCTTATTGTATTATTTTACGGATGAAGCACAAGAAGGACGCAATGCATTTATCGAAAAACGCAAACCCGAATTTAAGAAGTATCCCAAATTCCCTTAATTAACTGCTACAATTTCTCGCAGTAATTGATTAGCTCGTTCGAGTTGTTCTGGATTCATACGTTTTACTAAATCAGCAGGATTTTCCAGTTGATATTCCTTTTCGCGAATTTGCCACAAGGCATGAGATTTTGGAACCTGAAGTGGATTTTCAGGTGCAAATCGATATAAATCATTCGGAGTGCAATTTAAAAATACGCATAAAGCTTCTAAGTGTTTGAAGTTTATTGAGGACACATTTCCATGCAATAACTTGTAAGCGGTCGTGTAAGAGAATCCGATGTTGCGAAGCACTTGAGCGTTGGCTTTATAGCCTTTACATTCAAGGAGTTCCTTAAGTTGAAATTTTAGCATTGTAAGTTGATTTTAATTCAAATTTATCAATAAATAGCAAAACAACAAAGATTTTCAAGAAAAAAACGAAAAAAAGTTAATATAGTGTGGATAAACGCCAGGAAAATATCATTTAGAGTTGATAATGAGTTGATTCATGTTAAAAAAGGACAATAATTAACCTTATTTAAACTTAAAATCAACTAAAAGTGACTCAAATTAATTTAGAAACTTGCATTGAAAATCAGTAATTTAGATTGTTACTCCTTTAATTCTTTACGCATTTGGTCGGCTGTTTTTGTACTGCCATCATGACTCCAACCTGGTGCTTTAAACAAGTAATTCCACTTCTGTATTAAATTACCTTTCTTTCTTAAATCATGCCCAATTTTTCTCCATTCACTAAAAATAACTTCGAATGGATGATATGTATTTAAGTTTTTTGTTAAGCCATAAATAGGTTGTTCTTTCTCTTCTTGGAACGTTCCAAACATTCTATCCCAAATAATTAAGACTTGACCCATGTTGCGGTCAAGATAATTCACATTGCTTGCATGATGCACACGATGATGTGAAGGGGTTACAAACACAGCTTCATACCATTTAGGTAATTTTCCAATCGTTTCCGTATGCAAAAAGAATTGATAAAATTGATTAACAGCATACATAAACATAATCGTTAATCCATCAAACCCAAGAAATGCCACGGGAATATAAAATAAGAATCGATATAAAGGCTGTAAAACAGATGATCTAAGAGCAACTGTGAAATTGTATTTCTCGCTACTGTGATGATTGCTATGGACGGCCCAGAAGAACTCATCGCTGTGTTCTGTTCGATGTAACCAATAGAAACAGAAGTCTTGAGCTAGAAAAACGAGTATCCATGTAAATATTGGTTGATGCAACAACAAGTCTGGAACAAATAGTGCATGTGCATTACACCAATCCAAGACACCAAGATAATGAGTTTAAAACTAAAATCTAATATTCCCCCAGCTACACCTAACCAAATGCTAATTAAGCTATCTTTGAAATTGTAATTATCTAGATTTTTCTTTACCAATTCGAATTTCTGTAGCGATACAGACTATATAAATAGGTAACGAAATCAGCAGTAAATAGCCTCTGTATTGGCTAGAACTACAAATGTATTAATTGTTAATGAATTCTTAAGCAACGAATTTTACAACAATGAATTCCCTTTTTCTGCATCGTTGTATCCAAAATCTTGTAGCCAAGGCCCATTCTTTGCCGCATTTGTTGCTAACACATCACACCTCTCATTTTCAGGAATACCAGCATGGCCTTTCACCCAATGAATCTTAACTTTATGATTTTTATATAAACATAAAACGCTTCCATAGGTCCACGTTCTTTTTGTTTTTCCAACCTCTGCTTGCCAATTATAAATCCAGTTCTTTGAATATGCTGTATATATTGAATTATCCGTGTAAATATGGATTGGATATTCTAATTTTTATACTTTCTAAAGCCACTATCACAGCTAATATCCCATTCGATTATTAGTGGTGTGTAGATAGCCTCACTGATTTCTTTTCTCGCCTTACCCCAAAGCATAACTATGCCAGCAATCCCTCCTTTTCCAGGGTTTCCTATTGCGGCTCCATCTGTGTAAATTATCAGTTCCTTTTTATCACCATAATACCTCTGCGACAACAAATGTACTACCTCCAATGAAAATACAATCGTCTGAATTTGCTTCTTGTTTAGCCGCATTTATAGGCTTTACACTATCGAATGACTTGCCTTGCAAATCAAATTCTATAGCCTTTACTTTTAATATATTTGCATTCATGTATTTGTGCAACATTTGCTATAAAAGTAATAAATAGCTTAGGCATTAAAGCAAGGACTTCATCTATATCTTTATCGCTTACCATTCCAAAAACAATATGTAATTGAGAGTAATTTTGTTTTAATAATTGTTCCATTACAACACGAATTCCATGGCCATTGTGTCCGGCATTCGCTATGGTCAATGGTGATTTATTTAGGACTTCCCAACGTCCACTAAATTTACTTAAATCTTTTACAGATTGCAATCCTTTTGCCACTTTGAATGGATCTAAACGTATTGAATTATCGGATAAGATATCAACCGCTTGCATGGTTGTTACACAATTCTTTTGTTGGTAATCACCTAAAAGGTCGGTTTCAATTTCAGTGTTGTAATATTTAATATTTGTGTCTGCGAAATAGAGTTCAGAGTTGGTTTCTTTCGCTTTTTCGATAAAAACCGAATTATATTCAGGTGAACTTTCACCGATTACCACAGGTACATTCGACTTAATTATACCAGCTTTTTCACAAGCAATTTTCTGTATAGTGTCACCTAGTAAATCTTGTGATCCATACCTATATTTGTAATCACCGATAAAATCGGATGAATAATATTAGTGCTGTCTAATCTGCCACCCATACCTGCCTCAATTACTGCGATTTCTACTTTTTGTTCGGCAAAGTATGAAAAGCTCATAGCTACAGTAAGTTCAAAGAAAGATGGTTTAATTTCATTGATATGCGGAAGCATTTTACGTGTAAAATCAACCACAAAGTCTTCGCTAACCATATTTCCATCAATTTTTATACGCTCTCTGAAGTCTTTAAGGTGGGGAGAGGTATACAATCCAGTTTTATACCCATTAGCTTGTAAGATTGAAGCTAACATATGCGAAACACTTCCTTTTCCATTTGTGCCTGCTACGAATGCATTTAAATTGATTTTGAGGATTTCCTAACTTTTCACAAAGCAAGATTGTGTTTTAAATCTGCTTTATGGCTGCCTTACCATCTCTATTGAAATAGGGGAGTTGTTTGTATAAGAAGTCTACCGTTTCTAGATAATCCACCTAGCTTTATTTTAATTTAAAGGTAAAGGTGATTAAAATTTCAACACTAAGGTGATTGTCACTTGTATTGTTTAACTTTCTTTAAATATCCATTAGCCATTTCGACTTAAACAATTTGAACCTGCTAGATGCTGGATTAATGCCTTCGAATTTAATTTTACCATCGTGGCATTAAAATAACATCCAGAATTACTTTTCCCGCTTGGTTACATTTTTTATTGGTGTATCCGCTTTTGAATATTCTTCCTTTGAAAGTTGACGTAACTGAAGTACCATTTGAATTTACACTGCCATTTGGATTACCACCTTCACACCATCAGGATCTCCTTGTGTACTAGGTTTATCTCCACCACCAGATCAGCATATTTTTGGTTTTGCTTACCTTTATTCAACTTGATTTAATAGGTCATCTACTTCCTTAGGTTCTTCTTTTTTCTTCTTTGCACTTCAGTTGTTTTTTTAGTGGCTACAGCATCAGGATCATTAATTGAAATTGTCTTGATCAGATGGTTACTTAGGGACACTTGGTTTACTGTATGCTTCAACAGTACCTCTTCAGGGCCTCCTGCAATGGCCCACCAAGCTGATTGCAACTGCCCCCTTCCTAATAATTTCTGAGGTAATTCAAAGTTAAAATTATAAAACCAGATGATCAAGAAAAGACCAATACTTATAATAGTTGTAAGTATTCCCGATATCTTTATCTTTACGTTCGGTTTCTGGCTCATAATACCTATTTGTGATGGGTTCTTTCTCTAAAGCCAGCACCACTTTAGCACCTGATTTATCTGCCATACTTACCAATTCCATTACACGTTCGTAAATAACAGATTTGTCGGCGTGAATATCTGCAGCAGCATCTGGCTTTTACTTAATTCCTGCGGAGAGCACAAAAGGTAACCTCAAACGCACATTTTATTTTGTTCTATGGCGTAAATGCCTTCTGCATTGATTACCATGCGCACAGGTTCTTTCACTTGATTAACCTCGCTAACACCTTTCGGCAATAAAACTTAAGGACAGGCTCTCTTACTACTGTTGATGTAAGGATGAAAAAAATCAACAACAAGAAAATAATATCTGTCATACTTGACATATTAAATTCGGCGGTTATTTTACTTTTCTTTCTGAGCGACATAATGCTTTGTTTATTTGGTTGGCGTTTGAAGGATATCCAAGAATTGAACGGATGTAGCTTCCATCTTATAAACCACTTTTTCGATAGCAGCGGTTAGTAAGTTGTATGCTAGATAAGCAAAAATACCAACCACTAAACCGGCAACGGTAGTGACCATAGCCTACATAAATGCCCCCACTTAATTGACTTGCGTTTACTTGATCACCAGCTCTTGCTATTCCTCCAAATGTGCTGATCATACCGTAGCAACGGTTCCTAAGAAACTGAGCATTGGGGCAGCTCCTGAGATAGTAGCCAACCATGCGCATTCCTTTTCAAGTTTGTACACTTCAAGTTTACCAACACAACGGCAACTTCAATATTCTTCAATGGGTTACCAATTCTTGAAATTCCTTTTTCAAGCATCTTTGATAAATTGGAGTGTCTGTTCTGCCACATAATGTTTGAGCGCCAACAATGTTGTCGTTTAATACCATGTCTTTGATGTTAGAGACAAAGTTATTGTCAAGTTTACTGTGGCTTTTGAAATGGATAACCATCTTTCAATAGCGATAAAGATAGCAATGATTAACATTGCAGCAATAGGAATCATTACTATACCACCGGTTAGGGTTAATTCCCATAATCCTGTTGGTAATTCGTTGGCTTTAGCATTTGCATCAACAAGAGAAGTGGTATCAATTGGTACCTGTAATAAAATAGATAAAGGAAGCATATTTGTTTATTTAACGTTTGTTAATTTTGATTTATTGTTCGATTGTTTCTTTAGTTATAACTTCAAACCATTGCCCATTCACTTTTACAAAGGCATTCTTACCTAACTGAATTAAGTCTTTAGCGTGAAAATCTGCATTTGTTTGCATGCGGTATTTAGCTACAACACGTTCGGTTTGAATTTCTGGTTCAACTTGTGTTGGTGTCTCTACTTCTGCAATAGGCTCTGAAATCTCCGTCAATTGATCCTTTGATGAATTAAATTCAGGTTCAATAGGAGCAACCTTTTCAGTAACCGCTTCAACTATTGGTTCATTAGTTTGATTTGTTTCAGGTGTAGAAACCGTAGGTTCATTATTAAAAACAGAATTGTCTTCTGCAGGTTCGATTGTTTCACTTGAAACTGTGTTTTCATCTACAAGTGTTTCTTCGACTGTTGGAATTTCCTCATTATTATTTTCATCACCTATTTGAATTGAACTTGGCAATACTGAAGCTTCATGTGCAGAACTGTCTTTGTTTTCGAAATTCAGATAGATAAAATGAGCAATTAAAGCAACAGAAGCAGCAACTAACCATGCACCATAATTTGTTTTGGTAACAGTCATTTTCTCGATTGGTGCATTATCAGCCAAACTCTTAGGTTCAAGTTCAGCGATGACTTCTTGCTCTATTTGTTCTATTTCTATTGATTCAAGCTTGCTTGCATCAACTGCTTGTAGTCCATAACTGTCTAAGGAGAGATTTAATGCAGGGGAGGGAGCAAACCAAATGTTATCTTGTCCTTTGAAGAAGGTTCCCAAGTTTCCAAAGTGTTTAGAACCTAATGACTCAATATCGAGTTTTAAACTCTTTATAGAATCAAGGCAAAGGGAGTTAGCATCTGCGTAATTCAAAGCTTCTGACTTTTGAATCTCACTCACAAGCAAACCATCGTTTTCAATTAAATGAGGATTAAAGAAAATATTTCTTGCAAATGGTTTGATTTTATTCTTTTCAGCATTAAAATTACAAGGGCTATCTCTTACAATAAAACCTCCAAATTCAGGTAGAATAACGCATTCATAACGTTGAAGTAATTGTTCTATTGATGTTTCTAAAGGTGTTTTAAGACTTGTCATTTTGAAAAGTCAAAATTAAGCAAAAAAATACAAACCATACATAGATTTATTAATAGACTACACAAAAAAAAGGACACCACTTGATGTCCTTTCTTTAAATTATTTTTATTTGGGTTTATCCTCCGAAGTCGTCAAATGCAACATTCTCGGCAGGAACACCCCAATCGTCACACATTTTAATAACTGCAGCATTCATCATTGGCGGTCCGCAGAAATAAAATTCGATATCTTCAGGTGCTTTGTGTTTGGTTAGGTATTCATTGATTACAGCATTGTGTACAAAACCAGTGAATCCGTCTCCATTCGGGTCATTGATATCTTTTTTATTCACCCAGTTGTCTTCAGGAACAGGTTCACTTAAAACAACATAAAACTTGAAATTTGGAAATTCCTTTTCAATAGCTCTGAATTCGTCTATGTAAAACAATTCTCTTTTACTTCTTCCTCCATACCAGAAAGTAACTTTTCTGTCTGTTGTCTTAAGCGTGTGAAACAAGTGGAACAAGTGAGAACGCAAAGGAGCCATACCAGCACCTCCACCAACATATAACATTTCTGCCTTTGTAGGTTTAATAAAGAATTCACCATAAGGTCCACTAATAGTTACTTTATCACCAGGTTTGCGACTAAACACATAAGATGAACATATTCCAGGATTTACATCCATCCAAGCATTCTTAGCTCTATCCCATGGTGGAGTAGCGATACGAATATTAAGCTTAATAATATTTCCTTCAGCAGGGTGGTTGGCCATTGAATACGCTCTGAAAATTGTTTCAGGGTTCTTCATTTTCAAATCCCACAACTTGAATTTATCCCAATCGCCATTGAATTTTGTATCTCCAGCAGGATCATCAGGCAAAGGTCTAATATCGATGTCTTTAAAATTAACTTCACATTCAGGAACATCAATTTGAATATATCCACCAGCTTCAAAGTCGAGTGTTTCACCTTCAGGAAGTTTTACAACAAACTCCTTAATGAACGAAGCCACATTATAATTTGAAACCACTTCGCATTCCCATTTCTTAATACCAAATATTTCATCAGGTATTTGAACTTTCATGTCGTTCTTTACCTTTACTTGGCAACCTAGGCGAACACCTTCTTTTTGTTCTTTTCTGTTAACGTGTCCAGTTTCTGTAGGAAGAATATCTCCTCCACCTTCACTAATAACACATTTACACATTGCACAAGTTCCACCACCACCGCAAGCGGATGGTAAGAATATTTTTTCGTTTGACAAAGCGGACAGCAAGGTTCCACCAGCTGGAACTTTAATTGTTTTTTCTCCGTTTATCAATATTTCTACATCACCTTGTTGTACTAAATATCTAGCAGCTACTTGAAGCATTATCACTAATACAAGAATAACAGCTGTAAAGATTAAGCCAGTTAGGAGTAAGGTAACAAAATTTATTTCTAATATAGTCATTGGTAATAGTTGTGTTTATTTTAATTCAAAACCCATAAAACTCAAGAATCCAAAGGCCATTAAGCCCACTACAATAAAGGTTATTCCCAAGCCTTTAAGTGGACCAGGAACATCACTGTATTTCATTTTCTCGCGAATAGCTGCAAGTGCAACAATTGCGATTAACCAACCAATTCCAGAACCTAAGCCGTAAACGATTGGTTCAGAAACACCGGTGAAATTCTTTTGAGACATGAATAATGCACCTCCCAAGATTGAACAATTCACCGCAATTAATGGTAAGAATATACCTAAAGAAGCGTATAGTGCAGGACTTAATTTCTCTACTGCCATCTCAGTTAATTGAACGAAGGCAGCGATTACTGAAATGAACACAATAAACATCAAGAAACTCAAGTCGGTGTTGGCTAAAGAAGGACTTATCCAAGCCATTGCACCAGCATCAAGAAAATAATGTTGAACTGCCCAGTTAATAGGCACAGTTAATGTTAATACAAAAGTAACGGCTAAACCAAGACCGAAAGCAGTTTTAACTTGCTTTGAAACCGCCAAATATGAACACATCCCCAAGAATACAGAGAAGATCATGTTGTCTATGAAGATAGACTTTATTGCAATATTGATTAATGAATCAGCTAATAACATACGATTTTATTTTAAATTTATTCAGTTTCTCTGTAACCGTTTCTTGCGCGTTGTATCCAAATTAATAGCCCCACAATGATTGCAGCACCTGCAGGAATCATCATCATTCCGTTTGGAGTATAAGGAATGCTTAAAGCTTCAAAAACTTTAAATCCAAATACAGAGCCAGAACCAAATAATTCTCTTAAGAAAGCCACACTCATTAATATCAAGCCATATCCTAAACCATTTCCAATTCCATCCATTAAAGAAGGCCATGGCTTATTTGCCATCGCGAAAGCTTCTAAACGTCCCATTACAATACAATTGGTGATAATTAAACCTACGAACACTGATAGTTTCAATGAAATATCATAAAAGAAAGCTTTTAAAACTTGGTCAACAATGATTACGAAAGTTGCCACTACCGCTAGTTGCACGATAATACGAATACGCGATGGAATTGTATTTCTTAGTAGAGATATAAACAGATTCGAAAACGCAGTAACAAACGTAAGACCAATAGTCATGATAAACGCAGGTTCCATTTGTACCGTCACCGCTAATGCTGAACATATACCCAATACTTGTACAGTAACTGGGTTATTGGCATCAAGAGGATCAGTGAGTAAAGTTCTGTTCTTTTTAGAAAACAGACTTTCTCTTTTTGGTTTTACTATGGGTTCAGCAGTTGAAGTACTCATATTAAAATTAATTTATTTTAGATTTTAAGAAATTTTCGTAAGCCGATAAATATTCATCCATCATTTCGTTGACACCAACGGCTGTTTTGGTGGCACCGCTCATACCGTCTACTGCATGAGGGTTATCTGAATAATCATTTCCTTCTCCTTTTTTCATTATTACAGGAGTAAGTTTGTCTCCGTCAAATATGGTCTTACCAGCATATCTGCTGTAAACCACTTGGTCATCTTTTATTCGAGCTCCTAAACCAGGCGTTTCAGCTTTATGGTCGAAAACCACAGCATTGATGGTCTTTAAATCTTTCTTTAAAGATATAAACGATGAAATTTTATCCCATAATCCTTTACCACTAGTTGCTATCACATAATATTCTGTTTGTGAAGGATTGCTTTCTGATGCAATTTCATAAACAGGGTATAGGCGCTCTTTTACTGGTTTTTTGTTTTCAGCTTCAATGTTTACAGATCCAACATCTTTCCCATCTAATTTTTTACCTGAGTAATCAATTACATAACCTTTAACACGAGATTCGAAAGTTGATTCGATTTTTTTTGCATCCCAAGTTTTGTCAATAGTAATAATAGTAGCTAGAATGCTCTTTTTTCTGTTCAGTTCTATGTTTGCTTCTTGAGCAGGTTTTAGAACACTTGAAATAATGTATAGTGTGATACCACAAATCAGGGTAACAAGACAAGTATACATTAATATATATCCGGTTGAATTTTTATTTGACACGAGCTAACCTCCTTTTTTTATTTCCTTCTACTACTACATAATCAATTAATGGGGCAAGTACGTTGAACAATAGAATTGCCAACATCATTCCCTCTGGATAAGCTGGGTTCCATGTTCTTAGCATAATTGTAAATGCTCCAATTAGTAATCCATACCATATTTTACCTCTATCTGTTTGAGCTGCACTAACAGGATCTGTTGCCATAAACACAGCTCCAAATGCAAATCCTCCCATTAATAAATGCATCAATGGATTGATTGCCATATAGGTGTTGTTTAGATTAAAAGCAACATTTAGTGTGTTCATTAACAAGCCCATTACAAATCCTCCAGCAAATACTGAAACCATGATTCTCCAGCTTCCAACTCCTGTCAGTATTAAAATAAATGCTCCAATTAATATAGCAAATGTGGATGTTTCACCTATGGAGCCAAATTCAAAGCCCATAAACATATCCCACATTGATTGAGTAGGCATTCCTCCTTCACCTAAAATACCTAAATTAGTTGCTCCTGAAAAACCTTCAATTACTCCTCCTGTTTTTCTGTTGGCATCCAACCAGAGAAATTCTCCGTTTGATAAGTATTCTCCAGCCATATATGAAGAGTAGGCAAAGAATAAGAAAACCCTGGCGGTTAAAGCTGGATTCAACAAATTCATTCCTGTTCCTCCAAATATCTCTTTACAAATGATTACAGTAAATGCAGTGGCTAATGCGACCATCCACAATGGAATTGATGGCGGCAATATTAAAGGGATTAACATTCCAGTAACCAAAAATCCTTCATTTACTTGATGACCTTTCGCTTGAGCAAAAGCAAATTCAATGGCAAGTCCAACAATATAGGATACTGCAACGATTGGCAATACCACAATTGAGCCGTGAATCATGTTTTGAATTAAATCTGATTCTTGACCAATTGCTCTGAAGTGCTGATAACCAACATTCCAAATACCAAATAATAGCGATGGTATCATGGCAATTACCACTGTGAACATCGTTCTTTTTAAATCGATACCATCTTTAATGTGTGTTCCACCCTTAGTTGTATGTCCTGGGACAAATAAGAAGGTGTCAATGGCGTCGAAAGTGCTATGAAGTTTTTCATATTTACCTCCCTTTTCAAAATTGGGACGTAAACGGTGAATTAACTCTTGTAGTTTACTCATAAATTATTAAGCTTCTGTTTCTATGTAATTTAAACCTTCTCTGATGATTTCTTGAATAGGAGCCTTAGATGTGCAAAAATTCGCAAAGCGCTAAATCTTCCTCATCCACTTCATAAATTCCTAGAGATTCCATGTTTTCAACATCTCTAGCCATACATGCCTTAATTAAATATACGTAGTATATCCATTGGCAATACTTTTTCATATTCTCCAGTTACTACGAATGCGCGATCTTCACCATGCATTCCAAGTATTTACCTTGTATTTCTTTTCAGGCATCAAGAATGATGGTAGTGTTCTTGAAATACTCGGTCTTGGATATGTTGGAATTAACCAACCCAAGAATTCTTCTTGGTCACCTTCTGGTATAACGGTTATCATTTGATCGTAAAATCCAATATATCCATTTGCCTGAATATGCTTTCCTGTTAAAACATTCCCTAAAATAACTCTGTTATTACCTTCAGTAATATTATTATCAATGACGGATGATACACACGCACCAACTGACATTTTGTAGTATTGTTTGTTTTTAACTTCTGAACCAGCAACAGCGATTAATTTACTGCTATCAAATTGTCCTTTATTAAAAAGTCTTCCAATTATTAATAAATCTTGAGGGTTAACAGTCCAAACTAAATCATTTCTATTAATAACAGGATCAAGATGATGAATTTGAACTCCAACATTACCCGCAGGATGAGGTCCATCAAATTTAGTGATTTGAACTCCATTTGCATCCTCTAAAGTATGGCAATTGGTTCGGTTTTTATCTAAGTTCAAATGAACTTGACCTTCAGTAAGTTTCTTCAAAACATCAATTCCAGTTTGAAAGTCTGCCTTTTCTTTTTCCAATATGTAGTTATAATCAGAGCAAGAGGGCAGAATCAAACCAGAAATGAAAATTGATTTTGGTGTTTCTTCAGGATTTGCAATTTTGTTAAAAGGTCTCTGACGAATGAAAGGCCAAACTCCACTAGTCAACATTTTATCAATGATAGCTTGTTTGTCCATATCATTTGGATTCTGTGACCCAAAGTCAACGAAATTGTTTTTTGCATCAGATAGAATTACTATTTCTTCGATGACACGTTTTTCACCACGGTTAATTTCTACAATTTCACCACTTACCCGAGAGGTAAATACCATTTTATCATTTGTTTTAGAATGAAAAGTGGGTCACCTACCTTTACCTCAGATCCAATGTCAACAAGTAGCTTTGGAATAATTCCTTTAAAGTCGGTGGGTTTAATAGCAAAATTTTTGATAGTGCCGAGGTTTTGATGAATCGAAGGGCTTCTCCTTCTAGTTTGATGTCGTAACCTTTTGTTAGTTTAACTGTTTTGGCCATATTAATAGAGGCATATTCTTGAAACGAGCGCAAAACTAAAAAATATCAGCGTAGAAAACAAGATATTATTTTAATTATTTTTCAAGTTGATTTCTTAATTATTCCTAGGAACTAGACACTGAATTTTGAACTCAATTCTTTTAAAGATTTTTTTTCTATTCCCAGTCCAAATAATGCAAAATCATATTTAACAGGATCTGATTTGTCAAACTTCCTCAGTTGTTCTGTTAATAGTAATGCTGTTTTCCAATCGCTCTTCTCCTTTTCTTAATGAATTGAAGTTCAATAGCTTGTTGCAATACATGCACATCTAAAGGACAAACCAATTGTGAAGGTGATATGCTTTTCCATATTCCAAAATCAACTCCTTCCTTATCATTTCTAACCATCCATCGCAAATACATGTTTAAGCGCTTGCAAGCACTTCCAGCAGAAGGATATGCGATGTGCTTTGCGGTTCTATTCACATACGACTCACTCTTTTCATATAATTGTCTAAATCCATTTAAAGCACTTTCTATTGTTTTGTCCTTTTTTGTAATATGCATTGAAAAAGCCTTTTCTAATCCACCATGCTTGCTGTATATTTCTTTGAGAAACCCAATAATGGATAACAAATCAGTTGAATTAAAGGTTTATGGACAAAGGTTTCGCAACTTTTAAGTCTGAATCTGAATGACCAAGTATAAAGTCATGTGGAGAATTATTGAAAATTTTAATCAGTTTTTCGCCACTTTTTAAAATCGATTTTTTCTTTGCCCCATGCAATGATGGCAATTAGAAACGTATAATTTCAATGTCTTCCTTTTTGCTGTATGCATGTGGATGGAGATTGATCGTCTTCGAATAAAGTTTGGCCGATTAAATTTCTTATAATTTGTGTTCAGGATTTTCTTTATTTGAGCATCGGTCATGGTTCGCAAATCTAATATGAAATCAACAAATCAATTTATCCATGTCAAAATATTGGCATACATATTGAATTTTACAACATGCATTATGAATAAAATTATTGGCACCGCTGTTTTAATACTCAATGTATATCTATTTGGATTGAATGCCCAGAATACTTTAAAACCAATGCTTGGCGAGGATGACAAATATGGATTTATTGATTCAATATCTGGTAAATGGGTTATTGCTCCTAAATATTTAACTGCTGGTTATTTTAGTAAAAATGGTTTAGCCTTTGTCTGTAAAACCAAGAATAAGTGCGGGTGCATTGATATCAATGGAAAAGTAAAAATACCCTTTCGGTATATATATGATATCAATTATCTAGGCCGATTAAAACAAGGATGGAGAGATCCCAGAGTGGTTCCTGTTTTTAATGATTCTGGATTATTAGTAGTGAATCGTCTTGTAAAACAAAAGAAACATTGGTATTATGGGTATGGCTTAATTGATTCAGAAGGTAAAGAAGTACTTCCATTGAAGTATTATTTTCGTGAAGAAACACCTAACTATTACATTGTTAATGGAGAGGAAGAATCAAACACAGATTGGGTATTGTAGGTTTGAATGGAAAGTTTTTACTACCTCAGAAATACAATGGATACGAGAAATTAAACACAGACACTTTCATTCTACGCTATTCTAAAGGCAGAGAAATGGTATTTCAGTTCATGAATTTGAATAATCAGATTGTAAAGGATGGTGAGTTTGAACAAGTGGAGTTTGTGAAAGAACAACAGTATATAATTGCCAAACAAAATAACAGTGTATGGCCTTATGTCTGCGCAAACATTAGATAATATTTTACCATTTGAGTACGACTATATTGGCTATGCAATCACAAGACTCGCTTTTTGTTGTTGGTGGTAAAAGATAGTATGATTGGGTTTTTATAATCCTCAAGGAGAACCCCTTACTGATCGGATATACAGTGTTTTCCAAATACTAAAATTGATTATTTTCACCCATTGCCTGTCATTCACAGAAGGATTCTAATTATGAAAAATGGATATTATGGCTTACTTGATTTTAATGCCAAAGAAGTTTCCGACTTTGAGTACCAAAACATTCAAATCGCTTATCTGCACAATGCTTCAATTCTGCGTGTTTCAAAGAATGGGAAATACAACTACATGGACACCTTAGGGAAAGTGTTTGATTTTCCTTATGTAGACTCCGCCTATTTGTTTAATCGTAATTTTGGTATCTTTATTCAAAAAGGAAAATATGGCATTGTGAATTCAAAGGCGAGCAAACTTTGCCGCTTACATTTGATAAATTAGGGTATTTATCAGATTTAAATTCAAGTACATTAGATCTTAATTATATCAGTTATCAAAAAGATAGTTTATTTGGAATAATGCGGTACGACGGTAAAGTTGTTACGGATGCCAAATACAAGGAAGTGTATACAGTAGAAATCGACAGAAGGTATAAAAACTAGGTTTAGGTGATGAATTAGCAAAAGGATTTTTGGTTAAAAATGGAGAATCTTATCAATTTATTGACACATTAGGGAATTCAATTCTAAACGAAACAATACATGAAGTTTATTCTGATGTCAACCGCTATGAACACTATCCTGGAGGCTTTCGGATTCATATTGACAATGCTGTTTTTTTCATGGATTGGAAGGAAAGAAAACTGGTTTCTATAGATAGCGAATAACGTTTTTAACAAAACTTGTTGATACCCTGTTCGATTGTAGAATAATCTTTTCATTTGACTATTGATAAGTAAGTTTTTTTTGTGTTCCTTTGCCTGCAATGAATCATTGGCTTTTGAAATCTGAACCAGCTAAGTATTCTTGGTCTCAAATGCTTAAGGACAAACGGACATTTTGGGACGGAGTAAGAAATTACCAAGCGCGAAACAATCTCAGAGAAATGAAAAAAGGCGATTTATGCCCAGATACCACAGCAATGATGGCAAAGAGGTCGTTGGTATTGTTAAAGTTGTTAAAGAGCACCATCAAGATCCAACCACTGAAGACAAGAATTGGGTAGTTGTTGATGTGTCTCCATTTGCCACTCTAAAAAAACCTGTCGGATTAGATGTTATTAAAAATGATCCACGATTAGCAAATATTGGTTTGGTTAGACAGGGTAGGTTGAGTGTGATGAAGCTCAGTAAAGATGAATTTGATGTTATTTTGGAATTATCCGAATCATAATGGAGGCAAAACTCTTATACGACCATAAAAAACTAAACGCCACCATTAATCGCTTGGCGTATGAGCTTATAGAGAATCACGAGCAATTCAATAAAACAGCAATAATTGGTTTGCAGCCTAGAGGTATTTTCTTAGCGAGAATTATTCGCAGCAGGATTGAAGAGATAATTCAAACAAAAATTAAGTACGGTGAATTAGACATTACTTTTTTTAGAGATGATTATCGAACAAATGACAAGCAATTATTAGCGAGTCCAATTCATATTCCATTTAGTACAGAAGATTTGAATGTTATTTTGATCGATGATGTTTTGTATACTGGGAGAAGTATTCGAAGTGCAATGGATGCCCTTATGGGGTTTGGTCGTCCTTCTAAAGTTGAATTATGTGTGTTGATTGATCGAAAATTTAATAGGGAAAATCCAATTGCAACGGATTATGTTGGCAAATCTATAGACACTCGAGGACATGGTCAACGTGTAAAGGTAGAATGGGAGGAAGGAAATTATAAAGTATGGCTGATTAACGAATGACACAACTATCGGTAAAACATTTATTAGGCATCAAGGACCTCAAAGAAGAGGACATTCAGATGATTTTTGAAACGGCGGATAATTTTAAAACGATTATCAATCGTCCCATTAAAAAAGTACCTTCCTTAAGAGATATAACAGTGGCTAATCTCTTTTTCGAAAATTCAACTCGTACTAGAATCTCTTTCGAACTTGCTCAAAAACGATTAAGTGCTGATATAGTTAACTTTTCATCTTCATCTTCTTCGGTGAGCAAAGGCGAGACTTTAATTGATACTGTGAGGAATATCTTAAGCATGAAAGTGGATATGGTTGTACTCAGACACCCTAGTCCTGGTGCATGTATATTCCTAGCTAAGCACATTGACGCAACTATCCTGAATGCAGGTGACGGAACCCACGAACATCCCACTCAAGCTCTTCTTGATGCATATTCAATTAAAGAAGCTTTAGGTGATGTAGCCGGAAAAAAAGTAGCTATAATTGGAGATATTATGCATAGTAGAGTTGCATTATCCAATATTTACTGCCTACAAAAATTAGGTGCTGAAGTGATGGTGTGTGGACCAAGTACTTTAATACCTCGACATATGGAACAACTTGGAGTAAAGGTTGAGCACAATTTGAGAAAAGCGCTTGAATGGTGTGATGTGGCAAACATGTTGCGTATTCAGATGGAACGCCAAGATATTCATTACTTCCCGACATTACGTGAATACACAATGCAATACGGTTTAACTCTTGATCTACTTGACAGCTTGAACAAAGAAATTACAATTATGCATCCTGGTCCAATTAACAGAGGCGTAGAAATAAATAGTGAGGTTGCTGATAGTGATTATAGCATTATCCTAAATCAAGTTGAAAATGGTGTTGCCATCCGAATGGCTTGCATGTTTTTACTCGCCAACCACAAAGAATCTTAATACATGAGTAATCCAATATTAGTTGAAGTAAACAGGGGAGAAGTGCTTGAAAGTTTTCACCGCGGTGTGGTGTGTATAGTTGATAAAGATAACAAGATCATATACAGTGTCGGTGATGTGCAACAATTGTGTTTTCCGCGTTCAGCTCTAAAGTTTTTTCAACAAATACCAATCTTAACTTCAGGAGCTATTGAACATTTTGGTTTTACTAAAAAAGAAATCGCTATTTTTTGTGGCAGTCATAATGGCGAAGAACAACACGTTCAAACGGTTCGTGATATTTTGGCTAAGATAGGTTTAGACGAATCTGCCCTACAATGTGGAGCACAAATGCCTACCTTAAGAGAGGACCAAGTTAAAATGATTAAGAGTGATGGTAAACCTCAACGTATACAGAATAACTGCAGTGGCAAGCATGCTGGTTTTCTTGCATATTGTGTTTACAAAGGATGGCCTATAGAATCATACATTGATTTAAACCATCCCTTGCATTTAGAAATATTAGATGTGATTGCAAAGTTCCACGAATATCCCAAAGAAAAAATCAAAGCAGGTATAGATGGTTGTTCAGCCCCAATATTTGCTTTCCCAGTTTTTAATCAAGCCGTAGCCTACAAGAACTTAGTGCACCCTAATCAATTTGATGAAGCTACTCAAAAAGCTTGTAAACTAATGATTGATTCAATAGTTGAATATCCAATGATGATTGCGGGCCACAAGAGATATTGTTCTGATCTTATGCGTTTATCTGAAGGAAAGTTAATTGGAAAAACTGGAGCAGATGGTATCTATTCGATAGGCGTGTGTGAGCAAGCTTTAGGAATCTGCATAAAAGTTGATGATGGTAAAATGGGACCGCAATACAACATTGCTCAGTCTATTGTTGAACAACTTCAAATTCTACCTCAAAGTGCAAATAAAGAATTGGAAAGCTATGTGCATTTTGAAAATAAAAACTTTGGAGGAATGGTAACTGGCGAAACAAAGGTTTCAACCCTTTTAAATCTTCAAGACTTGAAAATTTCTTAAATGCATCGCTAAAATTAAGTTCCTTGTAATAGCTGATATATTGGAATACCATTTCGATCAGTAACGTATTGAATGCCTTCAAAAAAATGTTCTTCATCGTTTCTAAGCTTAGATGAAATTTTTGAATGCAATTGAAACAGAATTTCGGCAATAGTAAAACCTTCTTTGTTTTCGCTTTTTAATCGTATTTCTGCAGTTTGATTCTCGTCAACTGAATCTTCTTCTTTCCAAAACGAATACAACACAATGATTTCCTTATTAGTTAATATGATGTGATCAACTTCTGGTTCAACTCCTGGTTCAATTTCCTTGTTATAAGCAATTAACGACTTTTTAAAAGTGTTTATATCTGAATGCTTTTCCAAATCAAAGCTCCAAAATATATCGCCCATTAAAATTATTGGGTACACTAACTCGTCTTCAAGCTTTGTAATATTGTGCTCAATTGGTATTGACTTTTTAACCAAGTACGTGAATAACAGATAAAAAAGTAAAGCAATTGCAATAGAATAGATATCAGGAAAGTAAAGTTCACTAAATACTTTAAAGCAAATAAAGATTAATTGTCCGATAAGCAAACTTATGAGTACCCTAAACCAGGTTTTTCTTAAAACCTTCATCTTAGTTTAATTCTTTTCTCATATGAATTCCAAGCGGTTTGAAACCTTGTTTTGTCCAGTATTTTTGAGCAAGCGGATTGTTGATGTAGCAATTTAATTCGCAATATTTACAATTGTGCTGATGTGCATATTGATACACAGCTTTCATTAAAAGTTCACCAGCTCCTTTATTTCTATATTCGGCAAGCACCACAACATTATCTGGTTCTAAATGCAAGCCCGAATAGAATTTATTAAGTATCCACATCCCACATACTCCAATTAGTTTTTCACTGTCGTAAACTCCCATACACAGATAACCCTTTGTTATCATGTCCTGCAGACGCTCCTCAAGTATATTAGCATCCAATTCAGGATTGAGCAATTGCACCAGTGGAATGATACTACTCATGTGTTTATCTGATATTATAGATGTGTTTAATTGCATGCTAGAATTAAAACCTATAGCAAATATAGAAGAATTATTTTCAGAATTGCAAATGTTCGAGTTTTATAAATTTGTTAAAAGCGAATAATGGATAGTGTCCAAAAACTTGCCATTGTGAAAGAAGTTTTCTTTAAAGTATCCATCTTTCTCGAACCCAGACCTTTCTAATACTGCTTGTGAGGCTTTGTTTTCTGGATCTACAATCGCTTCAATACTATGCAAGTTCATTTTTTCAAAACCATATTTAATCATTGCTTCCATTGATTCAGTCATATAACCTTTCCCATGCGATTTGATATCCAATAAATAACCAATTTCAGCTCTGAAGTTTGAGGCTTGTGTTCTCACAAATCCAGCAATGCCAATTAACTGTTTTGTTTCTTTGTTTTCAATCCCCCAGTTGATGTTCTCCTTATTTCTAAAACCATTGCGAATTTTGTTTATATGTGCGATTGCATCTTCTTCGTTCTTCGCTAATGGTCTAGGAATAAAGTGCATGATAATTGGATTAGATCGAAATTCTAAAACGCGTTCTTTATCATCTATTTTGAGTTCCCTCAATAGCAATCTTTTTGTTTCTAATACAGGAAAAATATCTTCAAACATGAGTTCATTCGTTTTTTACAAATGTAAGAAAGATTGTATGAATAGAGTAATGGATTATTCTTTGAAATGCGAGGCAGATTTTAAAGCTTGTTTCATGTGCCTTTGATTGTGGTATATGACAAATCGAAATGTGTCTCCTAATCTTAATTTAATCAAATTTGATATTGAAATTTTTGTGCGGATAGAATTAAGGTTGAAATGTCTTGCCTCATTTAATAATCTTAAAGTTAATTCTTGCTGAGTCTTGAATATGTTGAGCACATCCAATCTGATTTCACTGTTTACTGGATTCATTGAATTCATGGTTTTCATCTTTTTAGAAGTATCAAACTTCATCATGTTTGCAAAGTAATTACCTAGGACTCCAGACTTGAATTCAAATTCACCTTTTATTGCTTGATTTGAATTCAAACACCTTTGAATCTCAGGGATATAAAAATCTCCATAACGATTCAAATGTTCAATACATTCCATGGCGCTCCACGATTCTGAGTTTGTTTTGTATTGCAATTGTTTCTCAGACATCTCCGAAAGCATTTTTAATTCTGTTAGAACTTCTTCTGTGATTTTGAGCAATTGATCAATAAGTGTTGTGTTATTTATTTTCATGTACGATGCAAATCACAGCAATTATATGTTTTAAAACATTGATTTCACTCAAGAATTTTTATACGAGATAGTGTCTCTGGAGTCATCCTTAAATATGAGGCGATATATTTCTTAGGAATTTCTTGAAACAATTGTGGGCTTCTCTGTAATACCCGTTGATACCGCTCCATAGGTGAACTGCAAAGCAAGTCTTTTTCTCTCTCTATCTGCTGAAGGATTATGTTTTCTAGAACACCTTGCCAGAGTTTCATTCGTGAAGGTTCTAATGCTAAAAATGCTTCAAAACGTTGTTTATTCAAAACTTTTAATTTTGATTTCTTAATCGTTTGAATACAAAATCCAGAGTTAGAGTTTGAGAAAAATGAATCCAATGCCAAAATGAAATTATCTTTATATGCCAGACGAACGCATATTTCTTCATCTCCATCTTGAATAAACAATCTGCATGAACCTTCTAAGACAAAGTAAATATTATCATCAATACTACCCTTAGATTTTATCATATGGTTTCTCTTAACTGTGATTTCTTTATCCCAAATCTTGTTCTTATCTAATAATTCTAATAAGTTACTGATGACAGACATTTTGATTTCAGAATATTAGTTGGTTAGATTGAAATATGATTTGTACCAATCAATTTCGTGATGGTCTTTACATGTTTCATCAATCTTGTGTTCAGGATTTAATTTAGAATACAAAATTTCCAATGACGCAAAATCTCGCTGACTTATCACCTGTATCCCATTCCGCATTAATTGTGCCGCACAAACGCCTGCACCAATTTGATACTTTTTATCTGTATTGAATCTGTTGCCATCGTATATCACCTGACTGCCGCAAGCAGCACTTATATCCATTAATACAGCCAGCTCAACATGTTTCTCTTTTGCGATTCGTAACATTTCCAAAGAGGCCTTTACCATGCCATCTGACCAATCTTGGCCACTATCACTTAACACCTTCGCTTTTCCATCTAATACATCCTCGCCATTTCCGCCATGAATGTCACACATTTCTCTAGGTGTGCCAAATGAAAAATCTTCAGGACAAAATTTTATAAGTTCAATGGTTTCAAAGTCTTTTAACTTTTGAACTGATGGATAGTAACCATTTGCTGTCGAATCGAAACCACATAAATCACCATGCAAACACGCACTAACTAATACACGTAAGGGATTGTCTTTGCTTGGTATTCTCAGCTTTTTTAATCGATCTCTGTCGGTCATATATGGCGAAATTTAAGATAAATCATTCGCTTATTCAAATTGTATTCAACTGAGTTCAAATACAGTTATCTCTGGTCTAACATTAAATCGAACTTGATTACTATGCCCTAAAGCTCTGTTAATATACATAGTTCGTGAATTGCTTAAAGCAAATACACCTGCCGTATACCTTCTATTTATAACTGGTATGATTGGAGGTTCTAAGAATGGAGGACGACATTGACCACCATGTGTATGTCCAGCTAATATCCAGTCGTTATAGCCATTCCAAACATCTAAATCTGCAACATCTGGATTGTGACATAGCACCAAATTAGATTGTTTTAAATCCAAATTTTGTAAACATGCTTTGGGGTTGAAATTGGTTCCCCATTTATCATCTATGCCGTAAATGTGTAAACCATCCACATTCGATTTAGTGTTTCTAAGAATCTGAACTCCATTTGATTCCAAAACATCACAAATTTGATCTGCAGCTCTTGCATCTGCCCAATTTTTACCATAATCGTGATTGCCCAATATGCCTAAAGTAGCTATTCTTCCTTTCACAAAATATGGTGCCAAATCTTTTAGAGCATCAAGGTCTTTTTGGTCTCTATAACTGACAAAGTCGCCTGTATAAACTATAATATCGGGTTTGTATAAATTGGCTTTTTTAAACGACTGAATCAAAAATTCTTGATTGCATCTTCCAACATGCATGTCACTTATTTGCATGAGTGTTTTACCCTTTAAACTTGTTCCGAGGTTTTTTATATGCATTTTTCGGTGAACAAATTCTAACCAAAATGGTTCAACCTGCCATGCATACATTCCAGATATAACACTTGCACCACCCATGATGGCAATCGACTTAATAAAGGTTTTCCTTTTCATTATACAGTAATTCAAACGCAATTTACTGGAGAGTTGAATAAGGATGTGATAGACTTCGTTAAAATTAAGTTGATGGCGATAAATTAGTCAAGTTTTCTATCGATAGTCATTTTCAGTGGATGAATATTTTATAGCAATGCATCTTGAATTTGAATTTCGGCCAAATCAAATACATTTGTCAAATTTGATTTGGTAACAATTGAAAGTTCTGAGCATGCAACTACAATTGGGAACTCTAAATGATACTTTCCGATCAATGAATTGTAGGTCATTATGTCTTCTTTAAGCTCCATCGATGCGAATACCTTTTTTCGAAATTTGTCTAAAAACAAAATTTCCGATTCAGTAGGTCTCATTAACTCGATACCATGCTTAACAAACTTTTCTTCAAAATACACCGAATTTGATGTGTATCTTGTTGCAAATAACATAATCTGAGTTATCCCATTCTGCATTAATTGAGATATACATAATTCTATTGGATGAATAAATTTCAGATGTGTTTCTTGATTATCAATAAGGATATCCAAGCTTTCATGTAATGTGATGTTTGGAAGAATGACTTTATCGATTTCAAACTTTTCGAACTCTTGAAGAAATCTTCTTAAGGCAATTAACAAATCGTCATTTGGTTTAGGAAGTAAATTGTTTAGTTCATTGAAGTTGGTATTCAAAAGCAACATTGGGAAAGTAGAATACCCTCCGTTTTTCAAGTTGTACAATTTATTTAATTTATTGAAATAATACTCAGTGCTTCTTGCTCCTAATCCGAGTAAGCCTAGTCTTGTCATTGTTTTTTTACATAAATGTAATCAGCAAAATATGATTTGCTATCCATCAACTTAACCACTTTTACAAAATCACTTTTAGAAAAAATCTTATCGAGTATATCATCGT
>JAWKNQ010000003.1:0-156827 GCA_041391605.1 Bacteroidia bacterium | reverse complement strand
TTTAACTTAGTTGCAATCTGTTGCCATACATCAGGCCAAATTAAATCTTTTCCTGAACGGATCGTTTCCGTGATTTCTTGAATCAAAACAACATTCACAGCAAGAGTTCCAACTTGTTTGGTACTAATAATTTGCACATCAATTGCATTCTCCATAGCTTTCGAAATGTTTTGGTAACCACCACAACTTCCCAAAATAGCAATTTTGTTGCTATTGGTCATTTGGTCCAAGGTGTTTTCAATATAATAACTATGACCTCTATGAACAATTAAGTCTGGAAATCTATTGTATTTTTCAAAATGCTTTTGCAAGTCTTTACGTCCTTCAATTTCAGAATGCGGTTTGTTCGCATATATCTTCATTTCCTTTCCTTTTATTGAGGTAAACACGATGTATGTACCTTTATCCTCTTTCTTGTAAATCGAGCTTGGATATAGACCTAACCAATTGTTAAATGCATTTTCACCATCTTCATCATCAAAGAAAAAATGTTGTTGCACATGCTTGCCATCAGGAAACAAATCCACGTTTGGAATTTGGTCAAGATTCGGGATGTTAAACGCGTAATTTTGTGTGTAGTCGTTGGGATTTCCCCCACTTAATTTTAGAAGTAGGCCATAAATTTTAATTCCATGTGCATTGTTATTTAAAAGACATGATCTAAATTCTTGTTTGATAGTACGTTCAAAAATTGCTTTAATCTTTTCATCTTCTAAACTGCCATAAGTATCAGCCACATCTACTGCTGGTCCTAAATCACCTCCATAATTATATAAACCTCCAGCAAATTGGCTTATTAGAGCATTTGCTTGACTATCGTTCATGGTTGAGAAAAAGTCGTCAAGTTTATTATATCCAGCACATTGTTTAATAAATACTCGAAATTTATTAAAGCCCAAAGTTTGCAAGAATTCGTAGCCCGATTTTTCCTTTCTTTTTTCCATCATCCGAGAATACATACCTAAGAAAGATGATGTAAATATTTCTTGTGGGCAATAAATTATTGAGGTGTAAATCTCATAGGCGTTGTCATTGTCAATTGGAGCGAATCTATATTCATCCTTGTCTTCGTGTCTAAGATTGATTTCAACCACGCGTTCCATTCCCAGAGTTTCAAGTTCCTTTTCAACCGTGTAATCGGCCAAAATGTTAGGACGTTTTCGCAGTTCTATGAGAGTTTTAAAAAATCTTCGCGGGTTTTTAGATATGGTTTCAGCGTCTTTCAACTTCATTTGACCCTTAGAAATGTATTCAATTAACGCATAGGATTTTGATTGTGCACCATATTGATTGTAGATGGAATACAATAAAACGGCAATGCTGTCTTTCGAGTTTTTAATAGCTCTATCTATTAAATGGTTTGAGCCAAAATATTGTTTGATAGCCCCAGGAGCAATTCTACTTAATTCAAGAATAACATCATTTCCCAATGGAGAATATGCCAGGTTTTTAAAGGCATTTAAAACATCAGTTGGGTAAAAACCGGCGGCAAAAACCCAATATTCTTTCGCATACGGTTTCAAGTTAATTATATCTGAGATATTTAAGGCAGTTCGAATATCTGTTTTAAGAAGTTCAAGCTCTTTCGCCTCATCATTTAGAGTTAGAATGTTTACCAATAAATCAATATTCCGATGAGAAGAAGACAAATGATTGACATCAGCTCTCTGAAGTTTCTTTAAAAATTCGTAAAGTGCTCGACAATATTGATTTGCGGCAAATTTTTCTTTTTGTGCAATTAGCTTTTGCATGGAATCAATACGAATTAAATAAAGTTCTGTTGCAATGGTGCTTTGTCTTAGATTACCAACCTGAATAATGCCATCCAAGTCACCATCCATAATATCAATGCGATTTTGTTCGTAATCAACTTGCTTCTGCCAATCTAATTGATAGGCACTAATTTGTGCAGGAAGCAAATTAAAGAGGAAGGTCGATATGAATAATACAAGTATTCGCATTGTTTTTATATAAAAGCCAAAAATGATGCCAGTATAGATATAGTTTGCAAATTGACACAAATCAGTTGAAAAACAAAAGTTAGATATGCGCAATTCATTATTTTTGATTAATATCGTATACATAAAAGAATAAAAATGATCAAGATTACCAATTTCTTCTTATTTTCAATAGTTACTTTAATATTATTGAGTTCATGTAATGCGATTTTTATAAAGCAAATCGCAATCCTATGCCGATGTTTAAGCAGAAGGGTGATGTATATATTGACGGAAGTACGGATCTGTTGAACAAGGTTGATGTAACAGCTGGGGTGGCGACTACCGGAAATTTTGGCGCATATATAGGATATGCTGGAGCACAAGTTCGCAATGGTGCAGGTTATTCTGGTGCAGATGTCATTCGGTTTAAAGGAAATATGTTAAATCTTGGTGTGGGTTATTTTTTAAATCACCGTTCAAGTCCTCGTTTTAGGTTTGAATTATATGGTGATTTAGGCTTGGGAAATTTCAATAATACATATACATATGGCGGTGGTGTAAATAAATCTGGAAGTTTTTTTAATGGGAATTACCAACGAACAGGAGTTCTAACAAACATTGGCTACAACAGTTATAGCGATAAATTGTATGCAGGGTATTCTTTACGTGCATCAAATTTAAAGTTCATGAATCCAAATATATCAGATTCAAGTAATTGGACGCGTGATATCGAGCGGTTTAACAGTAAAAGCAGTTACAATTTACTCGAACATTCTTTAATGTGCAGGTATGGTTCAAGCAAGGTAAAATTTCAATTGCAACTGAGTTTTTATCAGGCGTTAAATACAGTAGAGTTTGATAATGCGATTGAGCCTCTAAAATTTTCAATGTTATTTGGAGTTGTGTTTAGTCCAAATATTTCTAACGAGTAATTTTTTGAATAAATTCCCAAAGGACTATCCCAGCACAGACTGATACATTAAACGAATGCTTTGTTCCAAATTGGGGAATTTCGATGCAATTATCGCAAATGTCTAAAACTTCTTGGGATACACCCTCTGTTTCATTTCCAAATATTACGGCAACTTTTGTATCAGCAGGTAATTTAAAGTCCTTTAAAGAAACACTGTTTTCTGCTTGTTCAACGGCAACTAAAATATAACCATTTGCTTTAAGAGAATTGCATAAATCTACGGTAGATTCATGATACTCCCATGGAATACTATCCTCTGCACCCAAGGCTGTTTTGTGAATATCTCTGTGTGGAGGTTGTGCGGTTATTCCACAGAGATGAATTTTTTCAACTCCAAAACAATCGGCAGATCTAAAAATACTCCCAACATTATTCATACTTCGGATATTATCCATTACAACGTGAATAGCTGTTGCTTCGCGGCTTTGGTATTGATAAATTGTTAATCGGTTTAGTTGATGTGTGCTTAACTTGCGGAACATTTTAAATTATATTTCTTATATTTAGAATTATTTCAATTTTGATTGACCTATGTGTGCAAAGATAGCAGATAATCAAACACCATTAATGAAACAGTATTTTGGATTTAAACAAAAATATCCAGGAGCATTGTTATTATTTAGGGTTGGCGATTTTTATGAAACTTTTGGAGAAGATGCCATTACAGCATCTCGTGTTTTGGGAATTGTTCTTACAAAGAGGGGGGCAGGAAGTAGTAGTGAAATCGAATTAGCAGGATTTCCGCATCATTCGTTGGATACCTATTTGCCAAAATTAGTTAGAGCTGGACATCGAGTGGCGATTTGTGATCAGCTTGAAGATCCTAAAATGTCGAAGGGAATTGTGAAACGCGGAGTTACCGAATTAGTTACTCCAGGAGTTGTTTACAACGATAAAGTACTCGATACAAATACAAGTAACTTTTTAGCTTCTGTTTATTTTGGCGAGAATTCAACTGGGTGTTCATTCTTGGATATTTCAACTGGCGAATTTTTAGTAGCGGAAGGATCCTCAGATTATATCGATAAATTATTGAACAGCTTAAAACCAGCTGAAATAATTATCAGCAAACAACAGGTTGAAAAATTCAAAAAATTGACTGGCGAAAAATTTTATTATTTCAGCATAGACGATTGGGTATTCCAACTCGATTATTCAGAAGAAAAGCTACTGAAGCATTTTGGTACAACAACCTTGAAAGGCTTTGGAATTGGTCATCTTTCATCTGCAATTGTTGCTGCTGGAAGTTCTTTATATTATTTAGAACACAATCAGCAAAGCAATATCAAACATATAAATGCAATTAGCAGGATAGATGAAGATAAATTTGTTTGGTTTGATGCCTTTACAATTCGCAACTTAGAAATATTGCATCCAGCGCAATCTGGTGGAAAAACATTATTCGATGTCTTGGATAAGACTTTAACTCCAATGGGGAGTCGCTTAATGAAAAAATGGGTTGTACTTCCTTTGAAGGATTTACATGAAATTGATTTGCGTTTAAATTCAGTTGAAGGTTTTATACGCTACAAGGAAGCCTCTGAACAAATAGCAGTTTTGCTTTCGCAATGTGGAGACGTTGAACGCATAATATCAAAAATATCACTTTTACGGGCCAACCCGCGAGAAGTGCTTCAGTTGGCGAAAGCATTGGATTGTGTAAGACAAATTCAAAGTATTTGCAAACAATTGCCAGGAAAGGAAATGCAGATATTTGCGGAGCAATTGAATCCATGTAAAAGTCTTGCCGACAAAATAATTAGTGAATTGAAACAAGATTCACCTGTTTTAGTGAATAAAGGAGGGGTTATAAATGATGGAGTAAATGAAGAATTGGACGAATTGAGAAGTTTGCAATCCAATGGCAAGAATAAGCTTCTAGAAATTCAAAAAAGAGAAATAGAAAGAACAGGAATTCCATCCTTAAAAATTGCGTTCAATAATGTATTTGGATACTATTTGGAAGTAACAAACACGCACAAAGACAAGGTTCCAGGAGAATGGATTAGAAAGCAGACTCTCACAAATGCAGAGCGCTATATCACTGAAGAATTAAAGGTATACGAGGATAAAATATTGCATGCAGAGGGTAAGATATTAGAAATAGAATCTAGGGTGTATCAAGAATTGTTGCAGCACATGAGTGATTATATAGCACCAGTTCAATTAAATAGTCACTTAATTGCGCGCATGGATTGCCTCTTGAGTTTTGCAGAAGTATCACAAAGTAATTCGTATACGAAGCCGAAAATAAATGATGGATTTGATTTAGAATTACTCAACTGTCGTCATCCCGTTATAGAAAGTCAACTTCCTATAGATAATGCTTATATACCTAATGATATAAAACTTGATATTAAGACTCAAAGGATTGTAATTCTTACTGGTCCGAATATGAGTGGTAAAAGTGCGGTTTTAAGACAAACTGCATTAGCGGTATTAATGGGTCAGATTGGTTGTTTTGTTGCAGCTGAGCATGCAGAGTTTGGCCTAGTCGACCGCATTTACACAAGAGTTGGTGCAAGTGATAATATTTCTGGTGGCGAAAGTACTTTTATGGTTGAAATGATAGAAACCGCAGGAATTTTGAACAACATTTCCAATAGGAGTTTAATACTTTTGGATGAGATAGGCAGGGGAACAAGTACGTTTGATGGTGTGTCATTAGCTTGGGCAATTGCAGAATTCCTAGGGAAACACCCTGATCGTCCGAAAACAATTTTTGCCACTCATTATCACGAATTGAATGAGTTGGAAAAAAATATTGAGGGAATTGTCAATTACCACATTGCTGTAAAAGAAACCAAAAACAAAGTACTTTTCTTGCGTAAATTAGTGGAAGGAGGAAGCGAGCACAGTTTCGGTATTCATGTGGCAAAAATGGCTGGTGTTCCTTTAACTGTTTTACAAAGGGCAGAGGAGATTTTATCAGAATTGGAAAAAGACCGTGCACAAATAAGTGGGCGAGAAACCTTAAAGACATTAAAGGTACCACAATATCAACTTACCATGTTTGGCGTGAACGATCCTAAAATAGAAGAGTTACACAAACAACTCAGAGCTATAGAGCTCGATGCACTAACACCAATAGATGCATTAATGAAGTTACAAGAATTAAAGAAGTTATTATAGGTCTATTTATTCTTAGATTTTTTAGTAACTGAAATTTCGCCTTTCTTGTAACTAATCACCTTTTTAAGTTTTCCGTTTTTGGGATTGAAAACTTTAATGTTTCCATCAATTACAGTTATGTAATTTACAGTTCTAATTTCACACTCCAGTAGACTCGAAGGATTAAGAATATCTGGAATGTCTTTATAAGGAATATTATATAATAGTTGACCAAATTGGTTATAAACATTCCAATTATTAATTGGTCGAAGATCATTGTCTATATCGTATAAGAATTTTTCAAAACCCTTACCATTTATTGGAAATTCTGGACTTAAATAATAGGAACTTTTTCTATAAGAACGATAAGGGTTTCCTTCATTTGGATAGTCACTATACATAATGGCACCTTCTTGATAAATTTTGCCATTTGAGTGATAACTTCTATAGTTCCATGTGCTATCATTTAGCGGTTGTAAAGTGTAGTCAAGTTTTTCGTTACTATCATTGTAATATTGTCTCAAAATAAGTTTACACTTGTAAAAACTATCCTTCAAGGTTAATTTGTACTTAAATGTATAATTATCATACCTAAAATACGACCAAATACTATCCTTCGAAGCATTTTCATTTTCTTTAATTTTGGTGTCAAACTTACTAGAAGGATAAATATAAGAATTTAAACTCGTTCCATTTCTATAATAACCTGCAATTCGAATTGGACTAGAATTTTGAAGCAATTTATTGTCATTGATATATATTACAATGCTTGGTATAGGCTTATTTTGATAGTTCAATCGTATACCCTCAAAAATAATCATATCTCCATTGTCTAAAGGTTCAATTAAATTCTTTGCCACTGAGTCTATATTATTGCATTCTATTATTCTGGACTGCATAATGCCATTTTTAGGCAATACAATTAGCTGATATTTCTGCACCACTATATCATTCAAAAAAGATATATATGCCTCAGTAAAATAGTTTAACTTATTTTGTTTTAACAATTCATTCTTAGAAATTGTGGAGCCATTTCTATATTCACCAAAACGAATTTCACCTTTTGGTAAGTATCTCGATTGAATGTTAAAAGAGTCCACTTTTATTTGATTTTCAATAAGATAAATTTTGCAGTTACCTAGTTTGAAAACATCTGCATTATATTTAATATCAGTTATCTTGCTTATTTTACAAGCACTAGAATCTGAACTTTTGATAAACAATATGTTGTTAGATTGGTTGGGAACTGCAATTTCAAAAGGGTTAACAATACCAATATAAAAAACTCTAGTTTGTGTCGTTGATAGAACTGCTTTTTGACAATTTGAATTTAGAAAGCAATTGACCAGTATTAAAAACAAGAGGTATTTCATAATATTCTTATTCACAAGTTTAAGACCTTAGTTCCTATTTTACAATTTAAACATTTTCTCAAATCACAATTTTCATTTTTTAATTCCAACAAGGCTTGAGAGTGAAAGGCATCCTTTGCGTGAATATTTATGGATTTCCATTTCTTGATGGTGTTGTTTTGCTCCGCAGGTAATTTGTGCAATAAATTTATAACTTGCTCACAGAATTGAGCATCACCAATGTGTTTTCCAAAAGCAAAGAATACCGGGACAATTGTATTTATGATGATGTGATGAATGGCTTGTTTGCTTAAAGAAGTATTGTGCGGATTGGATTCCTTATTAAAATGATAATGAGTTTGCCAATAAGGGTTTGGAGAGATTTCGAATAGTTTATAAATGTTTTCTAAGGTGAATTGTGTTTGTATAGCAATGAAAAGTTCAGGGCACTTAACAGCAAGAGATGCAAATTGGGCTAAACGCATACAAGGGAAATTGCCTGGTCGCATACGCATAAATTTGAAACTACTTTTTTCTAATTGAAACAGCTTGTGTTTTTTTTGTAAAAACTTCCATTCTTTCTTTAAAGTATTAAAATAGACTTCATCAATTTCATCTTCCAAATAGCCTGCAACACCAAAGACTAATGAATCAATTGTATTGCTGTCATTTTTGTTTCGAATTAGGAGGTTTAATGGCAGGTTTAACGCCACTTGTTCAAATGCTTCACTGTTTGTGTTAAATCCAAAACTACGAGCCAAAGAATGATATAAGACATCGTTCCAATCATTTACACCTTTTGTCATCCATTCATTTATCTTTAAACATTTTCTTTCTAGGCGATTAATCAATTGTCTATCCAGTGTTTGTTCTATTGTAAAATGATCTATTTTGTTGATGCTGTTTTCACAAGCCACCCAATTTGTCGATGTTTTTAAGGATTCGTAATTTTGAATAATTGCAGGTTCTATTCTATCATTGAGTTCAATACAAATTAACTCACTTCCATCTTCTCTAACACATTGGGCATTGCATTTTAATACCACATGAAGAATTGTTGTATTGTATCCTTTGTCTAAATGATGTTTATGTTGGTACCATTCATCAGAATTTAAATGGATTTCAACGTTTCCAACCCATTCAGTGTCGCCAATACGAATATTTGCATTACTAAAATCTGGCCCAGAATTGGCATTCAACCTACCTCTTTTATAAACAATAATATCTTGACCATCCGTTGATTTTAAATTATTTGCATTGAATAGTCCTGCCATCCAAATATACTGCAGCAATTCCTCATTCATAGTTTAAACGAATATACCGAAAAAGGAAATTTATTCCTAGAGAATTTAAAAAAATAAATGACTATCTGTTATCTTACTTTTCACTAAATCAGTTGTTTTAAAACTCATTTTTAAAACCATGCCTACTTATCATCTTTAAAAACGAAAGAATAACTGGATTTTTGAACAGAATGATAAAACTTTATGGGACGAGGCACCTGTACATTCATTGTGGTGACGAGGTGTTCGAGTAAATCGGGGATCCAATGAAACAGCTTCGCTGGATAGCATAGATCGGCTCAATAGGGTCGATTTACGGGACATCGTGGCAAGGCTCTGCCTAACAATGCATGCAGGTGTAAGGTTTTCTATTGTCCCGCAAAAAAACTGAATGGTTTTTATGCGGTATGCGACCCTTTGCACAAGCGGTGAGAATATATTAAAAGCACTAAGTTTGAAATTATACGGAACAACGAAAGAAAGAGAAAACAACAGCAGAATTTCATTCGCAAGAGACGAACCTTGCAAAAGAAGAAAAAGATGCTCGTGGCATGAGCGGAACAAGTAAATTGAAAACAATATGCTTATATAGAGTCGAGATGTGTTTTCGGAGAAGTAGGTTAACGGATATTAAAAATTAATTACTAGCCTCAGGACTAGGCTTGTCAAAACTATAGTCGTTGCTCACTTTGTTGTTTTCAACTTTTAAGACACGGGCTGGGAATTTTTCAAGCAAGCGGTGTTCATGAGTCGCCATTAAAATAGCAGTACCTTCTTCCTTGGCAATTCTCTGAAGTAGAGTTGTAATGTCATTTGATATTTCAGGATCCAAGTTACCAGTAGGTTCATCTGCAAGTATAATTTCAGGTTTATTTAACAGAGCTCTCGCAATAACTAGACGTTGTTGCTCTCCGCCACTTAATTGGTGAGGCATTTTGTAATCCTTAGTTTCTAACCCAACAATTTGTAAAACTTCTCCAACGCGTTTAAACATTTCCATTTTGTTTTTCCAGCCAGTGGCTCTTAGAACAAACATTAGATTATCTTTTGCATTTCGATCTGTCAACAATTGAAAATCTTGAAAAATAATACCAAGACGCCTTCTAAGTTTTGGAATTTGCCTTCTTTTTAATTTTATCAAATCAAATCCCGCAATTTGTCCGCTGCCCAATTCCAGTTTTAATTCACCGTAAAATGTTTTTAATAGGGAACTTTTTCCAGCGCCTGTTTTACCAATCAAATATGCAAACTCACCTTTGTAGATATCTAAATCAACTTGATGCAAGACTAAATTTTTTTCTTGAAAAATATCTGCATTTTCGAGATGTATAACTGGTTGTTCCTTCATAAGATTTGCAATTCGAAGCAAAACTAACCTATTTAAGTGATTTGCCAATCAATTGGAGTCAATCCTTTTTCAACAAGAAATTGGTTAGTTTGAGAAAAATGTTTACACCCGAAGAATCCATTGTAAGCAGAGAAAGGGGATGGATGAGCTGCCTCCAAAACAAGATGATTGTTAATGAATTGTTTCTTTCCTTTTGCGAAATTACCCCAAAGCAAGAAAACAATAGGTTCTGTTTTGTTGTTTAAAAGCTCAATGATACGATCCGTAAAATTTTCCCAACCTTTTTTCTGGTGACTTCCAGGAGAATTAGCTCCAACAGTTAATGTAGCGTTTAATAATAAAACTCCTTGTTTAGCCCATTCCATTAAATTTCCATGGTTTGGTATGCTAAGTCCTAAGTCGGATTGAAGTTCTTTATAAATATTCTTTAATGATGGTGGTATTGGTATCCCTTTGTTGACACTAAAACTCAATCCATGTGCCTGATTTTTTCCGTGGTAAGGGTCTTGTCCAATAATAACAACCTTTACCTTGCTATAAGGGGTTTGATTAAGTGCTTCAAAAATGTGTTTTCCAGGAGGATAAAAAATATGATTTTGTTCTTGTTCATGATTTAGAAATGATTTTAAATCCTTCATGTAAGGTTTTTCAAATTCGTCTTTCAATAATGTCAACCATTCGGAATTTAAATCAATCATCTATTTTAATTATCGCATTCTGAGATTCAAATTAAAGCAGGATTGACGAAAAAACATAACATAAATAATTTGAGCCACATATTCGAATGTTTTTTGATGAAAGGAATTTGAAAAAACATGTATTTTTGAGCCATAATGTTGGAGATTGAACAAGCCAGAAAAAAGATTGATGAACTAAGAACAATTCTGTCTGAACATAATTACAAATACTATGTTTTAGCAGAGCCGTCTATAAGCGATTATGAATTTGATAAAATGCTGGAAGAACTCCAATCTTTAGAGATACAATTTCCCCAGTTTAATCATCCAGATTCACCCACTCAAAAAGTAGGTGGTGCCATAAATAAAAATTTTGAGACGTATATCCATGATTATTCAATGTTAAGTTTGGGTAATACGTATAATGAGGAAGAACTTAAAGATTTTGACAATCGGATATTTAAACAATTAGGGCATAAGAATTACGCGTATATATGTGAGTTAAAATTTGATGGACTCTCCATAAGCATTCATTATGAAAATGGATTAATGGTGCGTGCTGTCACTAGAGGAGATGGAGTAAAAGGCGATGTTGTAACAGATAATGTAAAAACCATTAAAGCATTAGCCACAAAACTCAGAGGTGATTTTCCGGAGAAAATTGAAGTGAGAGGAGAGATATTTATGCATAGACCTGCTTTCGATCGAATGAATTTAGAACGTGAGCAAGCTGGTGAAATGCTTTATGCAAATCCAAGAAACGTGGCTTCAGGAACATTGAAATTACAAGATAGCGCAGAGGTGGCAAAACGACCTTTGGACATCTATTTGTATCAACTCATTGATTCAACTCATTCTATAAATTGCCATCACACTGCCTTGATCAAGATGAAAGAGTGGGGATTAAAGACGAGTGAATATTCTAAAAAATGTCAAAACATTGATGAAGTGTTCGAATTTATAAGTACCTGGGATGAGGCAAGAAAAAAATTAAGTTACGATATTGATGGAGTTGTAATTAAAATTGATGATTATAATTTCAGAGAAGAGTTGGGTTTTACAGCGAAATCTCCCCGTTGGGCCATTGCGTATAAATTTAAAACAGAAGCCGCTTGTACTCAATTATTAAGCATTGATTATCAAGTTGGAAGAACTGGAGCAATTACCCCTGTAGCCAATTTGCAACCTGTGTTTTTACTCGGTACAACAGTTAAAAGAGCTTCTTTACACAATGCCAATGAAATGGAGCGTTTAGGAGTTAGAATTAATGACTATGTATTTGTTGAAAAAGGGGGCGAAATTATCCCAAAAATTACAGGCGTTGATTTAAGTAAACGAACAGATGACACTAAATTGCTTCCTTTCATAACTCATTGTCCAGAGTGTCATACAGAATTAATTCGTAAAGAAGGTGAGGCACAGCATTACTGTCCAAATGAAGATAATTGTCCACCTCAAGTAATAGGGAAAATACAACATTTTATTCATAGAAAAGCTATGGATATCAACGGACTGGGTGATGAAACAGTAGAATTGTTATATCAAAAAGGGCTACTTAAAACAATTGCAGATTTGTATGTTTTGAAGTATGAAGATTTAATCGAGTTAGATCGTATGGCTGAAAAATCTGCCAATAATTTATTAGAAGGCTTACAAGCGTCTAAAAATATCCCATTTGCTAGAGTTTTATTTGCAATTGGAATTCGCTATGTTGGTGTAACAGTAGCAAAAAAATTAGTGACTCAATTCCGCACGATAGACCAATTGATTCAGGCTACTTATGATGAATTGCTAAAAGTAGATGAAATTGGAGAGCGCATTGCCTTGTCAATTACTGAGTATTTTGCTGATGAAAAGCATATTCAACTCATTAATCAATTAAAAGTGGCTGGATTGCAATTCGAAAATTTAGAAAAAGAAACAGAAAAATTGTCTGAGCGATTACTTGGAAAAAACATAGTCATTTCAGGCGTGTTTTCACAGTATAGCAGAGATGAGTTAAAAGCCCTAGTAGAGGCACATGGGGGTAAAAATGTAGGAAGTATTAGCAGCAAAACTTCTTATGTATTAGCCGGTGAGAATATGGGGCCAGCAAAGCTAGAGAAAGCAGAGAAATTAAATATACCAATTTTGAGTGAAGAAGAGTTTATAGAGTTAATTGAAAATTAATAAATTATATCGCAAGTGAAAGAAACAAAAGAATAATTCCTATAAAAACAATAAGAAGTGTAAGATAAACCGCAATTATACTTATCGCTAAACCTCTTCCTCTAAATGCATAACCACTTAATCTTAAGTCCCTTAAGCCAATATTTGCTAAAATAAAACCCACAAGCACCATAATCCCTGCAATGAGATTAATATAAGGTATAACGCTTAATAGAAATCCTCCATAGAATAAATATGCAGCAACTTTTATCGTTGGCTCTATTGGGATATCATTATATGCTACTGGTCTTTCCTGCTTAGGAATAATATCAATATGTGCTATTTTATTAATAAGTTTACGTGTTTTTGCTTTTCGATTTGTCTTCGTTTTGTTTTCAGGATTTTTACTTGAACCGTCTGCAAGTGAAACAGAATCATTTTGGTCTCTATATTTAATATTCTCAGATCTATTAACTGTGGCATCAGAAGTTTTAATTTCTAAGTTTTTGGTCTTGGCAGTCTTAACTCTATCATCATTTTTGTTTGCATATCGATGGCCAATATTAAGCTTTAATCCATTGCCATATCTCGCCCTTGTAATAACTCCACAGGAAGAAAATACATTGGTTAAAAGGATAAAAGTGCAAACAAAAATATAAGATTTAGTTTTCATTCATTATTATGGTGAAAATTATGGTTTAATGGTGGAAGTTCAAAATTAATTTTGTTTCAATTCGAAAAACTTTCAGTTCATTCCATTTATCTAAACACATCTAGTATACTGTGGATTTTATTCGATCTGTATAAGAAAGTTTGTCGCATATGCGTTATACATTTGCGGGACGCATACTCATGGCAGGAAAAAAAAGCAATAGCTTTCGAAATTCATCAGATGATTTTCAAAAAGAGGAAGAAATAAAAAAGAAAACTTCTAAAAAGAAAGGAAATCGTTTTGCGTGGATTTACGATGAAAAAACACATAAAATAGCAGGGGCATTTTTTATACTATTTTCTTTGTTTCTTTTTTTATCGTTTATTTCACATATAATTAATTTATGGAGTTTTGAAACCGATCAAGACTTGCTTCAGAGCAGTAATTGGAATTGGTATAAAGCGAACAACCCAAAAGGAGCAGCCAATATGATGGGCTATTTTGGAGCATGGTTTGCACATCTTTTCATTCACAAATGGTTCGGTGTTTCGTCATTCATTCTCTTATTTAGTGTTTTCACATTTGGAACAAAATTGCTATTTAATTGGCAAATGTATCCTGTCTTAAAGGTGCTCAAGTACACCTTTTTTGTAATTATATGGACTTCTCTTTTATTCGGATTTATTTTTACTCAGAAGAATTTATTTATGGGAGGAGGATTTGGCTACTTTGGATTTCTGTGGTTAAAAAGTTTGATTGGAACAATAGGTACTGTATTGTTTTTAGTGCTTTATGCGCTTGCTTTTATGGTCTTGGTCTTTAATGTTGATTTTAAATTCAAAAAATCAGACAATTTAGATGCATTAATAGAAGATGTAGATACTACGAGTGTGGATCAATTCTCAAATCATGCTCTAGAGGCCGAAGAAATTAAATCACAATTTCAGGAAAAGAATGAAGATGATGTAAATGATGATTCTCAAGGAATTACGAGTAATGAGATGGAATCGGTTGAAAGTTCCTCTCTTGAAGAAATTGTAGAAACAATAGAAGCTCAGCCAAAGGCCATCGAATTTGAAGTTGAAACTGAAGCACCTAAACCAAAGAAAAAAGAGGTCAATACTGATTTTGAATTGAAAATTGAAGCACCAAGCGAAGAAGTTGAATTGGTTGATGAGATTAATCAGGAAGAGAAGAAAAAAGGTTTAGATGATCAATATGATCCAACCTTGGATCTTGCGGGTTATCAAATGCCAACACTCGATTTATTAGAAGAACATGAGTTTACGAAATCTGAGATTGATCGGAATGAATTAGAAACCAGTAAAAATTTAATTGTTGAAACACTAAAAAATTACAACATTGGAATTTCTGAGATTAAGGCAAATATTGGACCTACTGTTACATTGTATGAAATTGTTCCTGCCCCAGGTGTTAAGATTTCAAGAATTAAAAATTTGGAAGATGACATAGCCCTATCCTTAGCAGCTTTAGGGATTCGTATTATAGCACCTATTCCTGGTAGAGGAACCATTGGTATTGAAGTGCCGAATAAGAAGCCAGAAATGGTCCCAATGCGTCAAATGGTTGCCAGCAAAAAGTTTCAAGAGTGCAACTTCGAGCTACCTGTGATTTTAGGTAAAACAATTTCCAACGAATTGTATATCGCAGATCTAAGTAAAATGCCGCATTTACTCTGTGCTGGTGCCACTGGCCAAGGAAAGTCTGTAGGACTTAATGCAATTATTGTGTCGCTTCTATACAAAAGGCACCCATCTGAACTTAAATTTGTGTTAATCGACCCAAAGAAAGTTGAATTAACACTTTACAATAAAATTGAAAGGCACTACTTGGCTAAATTGCCTGGAGAAGGTGATGCCATTATAACTGATACAAAACTTGTATGTAATACGTTGAATTCGCTCTGTATGGAGATGGATGAGCGTTATGAGTTATTAAAGGCAGCAGGGAAACGAAACATCATAGAGTACAATACAAAATTTAAAGAAAGGAAATTATTGCCAACAGAAGGACATCGATTCTTGCCCTATATTGTGGTAGTTATTGATGAGGTTGCCGATTTGATGATGACTGCAGGGCGTGAAGTTGAGACGCCAATTGCACGTTTGGCTCAATTGGCAAGAGCAGTTGGAATTCACGTTATATTAGCCACTCAAAGACCGTCGGTAAATATTATTACTGGAACTATTAAAGCGAATTTCCCAGCTCGTTTGGCATTTAGAGTTACATCTAAAATCGACTCCAGAACCATCTTAGATAGCAATGGAGCCGACCAATTGATAGGAAAAGGAGATATGTTGTACAGCACTGGTAACGACTTAATTCGTTTGCAATGCCCATTTGTCGATACGCCTGAAGTGGAGCGCGTTACTGAGTTTATTGGAAACCAACGTGGATATTCAGAAGCATTTCAATTGCCTGAATTTAGAGGTGATGATGAGGGTGGGTCTAAAGAAGATTTTGATTTGAACGAAAGAGATGTATTATTTGAAGATGCTGCTAGACTTGTCGTTATGACACAACAAGGAAGTACATCTCTTATTCAAAGGAAACTTAAATTGGGGTATAATCGAGCTGGAAGAATAGTTGACCAAATGGAGCAAGTAGGTATACTTGGACCATTTGAAGGAGCTAAGGCGAGAAAGGTTCTTATTCCTGATGAAAATTCTTTGGAACAGTTTTTGGATAATCTGTATAATAAATAATAATTATTTATTATTGTAACCTTTAAACGATCTAGTAAAAACAAGTAAAATGAGCAAATTTAACGTATTACCTTTTTTAATTCTTGGCATAGCATGTTTCTCTTTTGTAACCCCAAATAAGGAAAAAGACAAGGTAGCTACCAAGCTTTTAAAAGAAGTTTCAAAAAAGTATAAATCCTATAAAACATTAAAAGCAGATTTCAGTGTTACCAGCGAAGCAGCTGATGCAAAGACCCCTAAGAAAACAGATAAGGGCACTTTATATACCAAAGGAAATAGTTTCAAATTGATTTTTGGAGGGCAAGAGATTTTTTGTGATGGCAAATATATTTGGACTTACAGTAAAGAAATAAATGAGTGTGTAAAAGATAATTACGACCCAAATTCAAGCAACTCAATGAATCCCTCAAAGATCTTTACAGTTTGGGAAAAGGGATTTTTATACACCAGCGATGGTTCATACAAGAAAGGGAATACCGAAATCTCAAAGATAAAATTAACACCTACAGATAAAACAAAACCTTATTTCCTGATGAATTTGGAAGTGAACAATGCAGCAAAAACTGTTCAAAGTATGAAAATATCGTTCAAAGGAGGAAACAAACAATTGTATTACGTCAATAGTCAAACGCCTAATGTTTCTCTTAGTAGCACATTTTTTACGTTTAATGCAAGTAATTACCCTGGTGTGGAAGTAATTGATCTTTCAAAGAAATAAGTCTTCACTTCTGATTACAATCATTTTTGAGTATTTCAATCTAAATCCTAAATTTGCATTGTGGTTTTACACAATAAAATAGATGCAAAACTCCTAAAGGAAGAACTTCAAAAGAGTGACATTCCAAGGACCACTATTTCCTTTTACAAATATCATCATTTATCAGACCCACAAGCGTTTAGAGATAAATTATTTGTTGAATGGAGTAATTTAGGTGTGTTGGGAAGGATTTATGTTGCTAAAGAAGGCATTAATGCTCAGTTATCAGTGCCAAATCAAAATGTTGACTTATTTAAAGCTCAACTTGATGGTATTGATTTTTTAAAAGGCGTACGTCTAAATTGTGCAGTTGACGATAATGGAAAGTCGTTTTTCAAACTCGCAATTAAAGTTAGAGAGAAAATTGTAGCAGATGGTATAAATGATCCCGAATTTGATGTTACCAAAATAGGTGTGCATTTAGATGCTGAAGAATTTAATGCTCTAACCGATAAAGAAGATGTTATAATAGTAGATATGCGCAATCATTATGAAAGCGAGGTTGGACACTTTGAAAATGCCATTTTACCTGATGTTGTCAGTTTTAGAGAACAATTGCCAATGGTTGCAGATTTGCTTGAAGACAAGAAAGATAAGCCCTTAGTCATGTATTGCACTGGAGGAATTCGCTGTGAAAGAACTAGCGCATATATGCTTCACAAAGGATTTAAAGAGGTATATCAATTAAATGGAGGAATTATTAATTACGCCAATCAAGTAAGGGTAAAAGGCCTAAAGAATAAGTTTCATGGTAAAAACTTTGTTTTTGATGAGAGATTAGGTGAATCTATTTCCAATGAAGTTATCGCTCATTGTCATCAATGTGGTGCTGTTTGCGATCATCATACAAATTGTGATAATGTAGCTTGTAATTTATTGTTTATTCAGTGTCCAGATTGTAAAATCAAGTACAATAATTGTTGTGGGAATGAATGTAAAGATATTGCTGCTTTACCTGAAGAAGAGCAACAAAAATTGCGAAAAGGAAAGAACAACGGTCGTCTTGTATTTGCCAAAGGAAAGAAGAGAAAAACAGGTTAATTCATTAAGTATTTAGCCAAATCAACAACTTAGCGGTTATGGCTCTGTTTTTACCCAACCAGCTATTGTCATAATTATCGCTGTAAACGATAAATAAATCGCTCATTGGTCGGAATCTGTATTGCAAACGCGCATTAATATTGATGTTATCTGCTTGTGAATTGTATTGAATATACGTACTTACAAATAGTTTTTTAGTAAATGAATATTCTATTGATGGAGCATACAGTTGTAAAGTTCGCTCTCTTTTTTCGTCGCCTGAATTGACGGCTGGCAAGGTGATATAATCTATTGTTGAAATCAAACCCAAAATCAGTCTCGGTTGCCACCTATAAGAAATTTCGGTTTTTAGTGTTGAACGTTGACCATCGTAAAAACCGCCTGAAAAAATAGAGCAATAATATGCAAATGTTTTCCTTCTATTCGATTGGTAGAAAATATTTAAACCTGAATATTGATATACTCCTGGGTTAAACGTGTCATTAGCATTTCCAAGCACATCTGTATAATATAGCAACTTAGTTTGGAACCAATTGTATGAACCTCCAACATTTGCGCTATTTTGGAAATTAACCACTAAAGAAGGACTCACAAAGGCATCATTCTCACTAAAATCTTCATTTCTATAAACATCGGCGTATAAAGATGGGTTGATATTATTTATCAGTTTTGATTTTGGAAAAATTTTATAATTAATTTCAGGCTCGAATCTATAATAACTCAACTTGTATGACTCGTTTTTTCTCATATCATAATAATGAATTCTTGGAACAAACCCAGTTTGAGCATTGTATCCTTTATTCACATATTCGTGGTTCCACATAGCGTTAAATTTTTTATCTGTGTAAAACAACCAAGTTGCATTTGCAAAATCATTTTTTGTTCCCTCGTTACTAAAAGACTGGTGCCAGAATGCCTTACCCCTCCATTTGCCATTTTTACTTTGTAAGTTGTAATCCAGTCCGGCCACTCGATTAAAACTTTTAGGTTTGAAAAGCTCAACTTTGTTTACCAATATTGCTGCAATATTACTACTGCCGAAAACTTGCTTTTGAAAAGCTGCAACTGTAAAATTTTGACCTTCAGAAATGCTGCTATCATTAAATCGATAATCACTAGTTTGGATATTCATCAACCCCACTCTCCAATTTTGACCAAGTTTTCCGCTTAATCGGGTCCCATAAATAATGGGGATGTTTACTCCGTTTTCCAAACCAATACGACGACTAAAAAATGGTCGGATTTGTCTAAAGCCAAAGGAGGCAAACAAATCCGAATTTTCTAAAAAAAATTGTCTTCTTTCAGGAAAAAATAAACTGAATCGAGATAAATTAATTACTTGTCTATCTACTTCAACCTGAGCAAAATCAGGATTACTTGTAACATCTAAGTTTAAAGAAGGTGTTAGAACCAGTTTGGCATCTACACCTGCATTCGGATTAACAATAAATTTTTGCGATTTGCTATCCTCCTGTTTTACAGTTGTTATCACATAAGGAATAATCGCAGCATTGAATTTTTGTTTTTTCGGGATACTGTCAAACACCATTACACCTGTATTTACAAGTGATGAAACATTTAAATTTCTTGGTACAGGAATCCAACAAGAATTTTCATTGCAAATCAAATCATTTCTTGAAAAATTAACCCTCCAAAAACTATCACCAACATTAAATCGAATGGATTTAAAAGGAATCGCCATTTCTAAAGAGTACCCGCCATCAAATCGTTTTGATTCGGCAAACCATTTATTGTCCCAATCTGTGCTAATGCCGAATCCTCCACCATTTTGGATTAAACCTTCACATTGCACTCCATAAGGATTGAGAGAAGGCAAATCCATTGGATTGGTCATTGTAAGGGTCAATATGTACTGAAAAAGCATCACTGTTATTGATAATAAAGTCGCGTTTTAATGTTTGTACAACATAATCACCTTCAATTCGATCTATACAAATTGCAGCAATGTATAGATATTTCTTATCCGCTAATAATTTAACTTTAGTCTTTGTTTGAGCAAAAGAAGTGTCATATGGGAAATTTTGCCAAAATGAACCAACACTATCTGCTTTTTGCCAAGATTCTTCATCAATAACACCATCTATTTGAATAAGAGAATTGCAAGTTTTAACGTGAATTTTATTATTATTTTGAGCAAGAATCCAATGAAAACAGCAACTTGTTAGAAAGACGAAGAGCAAAGAATATTTTATTGAAACACGCAAAAGATCTTAATTTTTAACATAGATTCTCGTATAGGCATAGCCAACTTTAAACTCTTTTTTTAAGTGGTAATCCATCTGATATTTAGAAGTATCTGCCATATCTCCAGGGTGACTTAATAAGATGAATTCTGTTTCCTGCACATTTATAGGAATGGCCTTATGATTGCCTTTGATGGTATACCCATTGTTTTCATTCCAATAAGATGCAATAACAGGAAAATTCATTCCTATTGTTTTTCCATCATAATCCGAATTATTTAATTCATCAATTGCCAACTGAACACTTTTAATATGCTGTGAATACGTAAAATCAACATCTGTATATTTCTTATTTGTGTTCCAATGGAATACTCCAATTATTCCAGTTAATAAACTCAAAACGATTATACTTATAGTGTGTCGACTCGATATTTTGGCAGTAAGTGAAAAAAGTAGAATGTAGATAAAAACCACAAAATAAATAGTGTATCTGCTTAAGAAGTAATTAAAAACTAAGAATAAAAAACTCCACCAATAATAAAAATTGGTATTAGCATAAATTTGGATTTTACTAAATTAAGTAAGCTCTTTCTTTTTACTACAAGGAATACAGATATTAAAGCCAATAATAGTGTCATTTGAATTAAATGACCTTGTTCATAGAATAAGAAGTTTTTAAATCCAACCCAGCGTTCGTTTATGAAATACCAATCAAACGAGGCCAAAGAAGTGTGCAAGGGATAAAAGAAATAACCTCTTTGAAATTTTTGAATTAAAAAGAATATAACGATTGAGCCGATTGGAATACAAACTAAAAGTAATATGTTTTTCCAATTGATTTTGGGGATTTGCAAAAGTTCAACACATAAAAATGCCACAGGAATAATTAAAGCAGATTCTTTGATTTGTAAGGATAAAATCACAAAGACCATTGCCATAATGTTCTGACGGTTTAGATAATACCAAACTGCCCCAAGTGAACATACCATCAAAGGCATTTCTGGAAGTATCAATACGGATTGCGATAAAAAGGCAGGCTGTATAAAAATTGCCAATGTTGCTATACTCGCCAATATAGGTTGCATATATTTAGAGAGTATCCGAAATGCAAAATACACACCTAAAAGATTTAGAAGTGCAGCGGCAAAATGTGCAATTAGTGGTTGACAACCAAAAATTTTGAAAAATAATGCAAAATAAAATGGACACAATAGTGGATGGCCGCGAGATAATTCGTCAGGAGTGGAACTTGGTAGAAGGCTTAATCCATGTTGAAATTGATGAATAGATGAACGACTATATACACCTAATTCATCCCAAAAATAAGCTTGTGAAAATACTCCATATAGGTTCTGAATTATAGCGTAAATACCTATAAAACAAATTATTAGTAATAGAAGGGATAGATTTCTTTTTTTGAGATTCAACATTAAGGTTCAAATATAAACATAGAGTTCTAATAATTTAAAACTTTGATTGATTTATCTAAGCTATTAATTAATAATGACTTAGTAAATGTTTTTTAACATTTTGTGGAAAAGTATTCTTTATTTCATTTTATGGTTAATTTAGTTTTGTCAGAAACTAGAATAAAAACTTAAAAGCCAATGAAAGACTAAAATACGTGCAAAATGAACAAATCATATTTGTATGAGAACCAAAATAAATTCGGCAGTTCAATCTACTTATCTGTCAACTAAATTTTCAAAAACTAATTATTTCAAAGTTTCATTAACTCAATTAACCAATATTACATTGTTTTTTATTGGTTTTTTTGCAAGCGTCAGATCTGAAGCTCAAACATGTCCTGTTGGGTCTCCAACAGCATCTACTGGATATGGTGTTACAGCACATGGGGGTTCTGCGGGAAGTGCGAACGCAACAGGTACTATATTAAGTTCAAGCACTACATTAAATTCTTCTAATTCAGCGACATTAAACAGTTCAGGAACGACTCTAGTTATAGACTTTCAGAAGTGGGTTGCTCAAGGCTCGAATGTCACTATTGCTTGGGCAAGAAGCGGAGGAACTCCAACTGCAAATGTGTTTTATTCTAATGATAGTGTCACTTTTACAAGTTTGGGGACTTTAAGTGGATCAGGATCAAGTTCCTCTGTTTATACAAATTTTTCAGTTCCATCAGGAGGATTGCGGTATATTCAGATTGTAAGAACTGGTGGTACTTTATTTATCGACGGAATTCGTCGCACTCATACTTGTTATCATCCAGTTGATGCAATAAAAGACACCCGTGTATTTCTTAATCCAGGCACTGCTAGAGGTTTTGTTGGCTCAAATGATATTAATTTTGATCAAGATACTAGAAGGTTTACTTTGGCAAATATTTCTACTTCAAATGGAAGTTTAAGTTTTGATACATTTGGCTATTACACATATATTCCTAATACTAATTTCGATGGAATAGATCAATTTTCATATATGGTTTGTGATGCAGGTCCTGATGGAAATATAAATACAACTGGAGATAATTCATGCGATACTGCTGTAGTTACTTTCAGATCTTTATTTAACTGTGACTCCACACGGTTTTTTATTCCATTGCCTGAAAATGAGGCTATGGATTTTTTAAAAGATATTAATTCTTCTAATGGCGATCCAATGCAATTTTACACAGGCTTATCTGTGTCAAGTGATGCTATTGTAATATATGACCATTGGGAAGATGGCTACGAAACAGATATAAAATCGCCAACGCAATCTACAACTCAAGTTTGGGGAGATGGTGATTTAACAAATGGAGTAGCCCCAGGGTTTCCAACAGATATATTAGATGCAGGTAAAGCAATTATTCTATCCAATTCTCTAAGTACTGGTCACTCAGGCTCCACATCTTACGACCCAAATGGAACTTTTTCGGATACAGCACTTCAGAACACAATAGACTATGATGGAAAAGACAAGATTTTTATTGGAGGAATTGCAGCATTAGCGAAATTTGCTTGGGGTTCTGTAAATACAGTTAGTATGTCTGGAACTGCTGTTCCTAATATTGATAAATGGGACACATCTTATACTATTCCAATTGGTCAAAATACCTCAGGTAGAGATAATTCATTTGAATTAGCAAGTTTATCAATTATGTCGCAAGCCAACAATACGATAATATGGATTGATAGAGATGCAAATGGAACAATTGATATTACGGACACGCTAGATGAAGGAGAAACAAGATACGTGGATAGTAGGTTTGGATCTTCCTTTGTAACTGTAAATGAAGGAGGGACAGTACGAGCTAGTAAGCCTGTAATGGTAACTTTACTCACTGGAAATTACTCATCTTCTTATGAAGGTAGAACTTATTCATTAATTCCAAATTCTCAATTTTCAACGTGTTATTATATGCCAGGTGTTCCTCAAGAAAATATGAGGGTATTTTTATACAATCCTACTAGTTCAGCTATAACTGTTACTCGAACAACTGCCGGAGGTTCAACAAGTACAATTAATGTTCCAGCTAATTCAGGTAACTACGAAGATGTAAATAACTCAGGATTAGGCTATCGGTATTGCGCAAATGTTGGATTTGCCATGATAACATCTGTTGATCACAATGCTGTCACATCAGACTGGGGATTTACCCCTGTACCAACCGCCAACTTAACTTCAAAAGTATTAATGAGTGTAGGGGCTGGTGTAGATCCAACACATGCAAATTACGGAACTTTGAATTACAGCCAAGCATTAGTGACTGTTGATAGTGCAACATATTTGTATGTTGATGTGGATGGAGATGCAATGCCTGACAACGTTTCATTTAATTCTGATATAGATGCTACCGATGCTACAGTGTCCATAGGTGGTATAAATTATAATGAAACCACTTCTTCTAATGGAATTGCTTTAGCTGCTTTTCAAACAATCACGATTGGTTCAACAAATGGAAATTTGAATGGAGCAACTTTTTGGACAAAAACTGCTGCAAATAATGGTGGTTCTGAAGGGGCAAATATTATATTGATTTGGGGTCAAAATGGCGGATCCGCCGGGTCTCCAAATATTGATGCAGGTTATACAGTACCCAATATAGAACCTTTTATAAGTAATTCAGTAATAATTCGTTCTTCTGATAGTATATGTTTGGGAAGTAATTTGGATAGCATCACTGTGAAATATTCTGGTGTTTCACCTTATCGTATTTTTTGGTACAACGAAAACACTGGATCTTATGAAACCAAGTCAACAGCTGCAGATTCATTTGTGATACATAATTTAGAACCTGGATCATATTTGATTAAACTTAAAGATGCCGTGTGTAACAGTTTCACCCAAAGAGCTGTGATTTATGAAAGAACATCTGGATGCTTTTTAGATGTAACAGGAACTGTTTACAATGATTCAAACGGATTAACCAATAGTATTATTGATGGGTTGGGTATTGGACAGGCTTCTGGTACTCCTATTTATATGTATTTAGTGAATAATCTAGGAATTGTAATTGATAGCTCTGTTCTAAATCCTGATGGAACATATAGCTTAACTGGGGTAAGATTTTCAATGTATACTTTAAGAATGTCTACAACTTCAGTTGGAATTGGCGATCCAGCACCAACAGCAAGTTTGCCAAGTAATTGGGTTAATACTGGTGAACAATATGGCACAGGAAACACGGCCGGAACTGGAATTGAGTCAGGAGTTTCAAATGGAGATATTACTGTTACAATTTTAACTAGTTCTATTAGTAATGTAAACTTTGGAATTGAACGTCCTCCTGTTAATTCAAACCAATCTTTCACAATAACATCACCATCTAAATTTTTAAATGATACAATGGTGCTAAATAGAAGTGGGTCGCTTCCTTCTCCTCTTTCAGCTTCAGATGCAGAAGATGGAAATTTAGGAGCTGGAAATCAAGTTATAATTTATACCCCTAATCAAAATGATTTGTATTACGATGCAAATGGAGATAATGTCTTAGATCCAGGTGAACGAATTTCGGATAGTCTTATTATTTCAAATTTTGACGCATCTAAATTGATAGCCAGATTCAGTACCAATTTTGCTACCGATTTAATCTTTAATTATAAATTCATGGATCAGGCAGGTTTCTATGGACAAGCTGCTACCTACGAGATTAATTGGGCCACTCCGTTGCCTTATAAGCTTCTAGATTTTAAATCCACTTGCACAAACTATATTCGAGACATTTCATGGAAATTATCTAAGGACAATAAGCTCGAAATTGTTTTACAAAAGAGTGATGAGTGAATATTCTTGGGTAGATTTAAATAAATTTTCAGGCAAGCAAAATTCAATTTCGGTGAAGGTGTATATATTGACATCTTCACAAATTGAAAATATGTGCGTACTAAATTGCAGTTTAAAGATCAAAATCGATGCAAAAGAATTCTACGATATTGCATTATTCAGTATCATTCAGTTCTAATGCTGGTTTGTATTCCGGTGACTTTACCTAACCCTAGTTCGGATTCTCTAACTTTTAAATAGTTAGAATTCAATGAATATAATAATATTAGTGAGATTAATTCTTCGGTCAACAATTCATTTAAGCTTCTTAAGGAAGATGGGAGCACTGGTTACTCATTTGATGGAATTGTAATGGAATTTATTCAATAATTCATAATGATGCTCATGGTAAGTATTCACATTTTCATTTCTTTAATACAAAGCGTAATTCGAATTGATAAAAAAGCTTCTGAAACTTTGAAGCTTTTCTTAACTAATAGACAATAAATCATACGATGTAGGAGGATTTCAAGCATCATTATCGATTAATTCTTCTAATTTGTCTGCACTTTCTTGTTGAATCAAAGTAAGGTTTCACCTTATCACTATATGCTTTTGCCTTTTTTTCCGCTGTAGGAAGATTGTTTGCTTTACGTCTTTCCTCTTGTTTTAGCATTACGCATATAGCATTGATGTGTTTAGAAATTTCTTTTGTTAAAGTAAACATCGACTTATTCTCAAGCTTTTGTCTGACCAATTCTACTCAATCCCTCTAAGGTGTCAATTAATCTTTTTTTGGTATTCCACTGCCAGAGGAACAATAAAATTCTTGCTGAAGATTCACCTAAAAATTCTACACCTCAATTTGAATTTTTAATAAATAAGGTTTTCAAATTTGATTTCAGTTCTAGCCTCTAGCTCTTTTTGAGTGTAAATATTGTTTTTAACAAATAAATCTTTACTTCTTTTGCTTCCGTAAGCATCCAATGCGTGAGGTGTTGTTTTAATATTACTCAAACCTCTTTTGTGCTTCTTTTACCCATTCTTACCATATCCATTTCCTTCAAATAATATTTTCTTTGAGGCTTTAATATAAAGTTTTTAGAACGTTTCGTCGCTTGAACCTTATTCACTTTCTTTTTAATCAAAGCATCTTTACTTTTTAAATTCTATCAACTTTAATTTTTAATGGTATTCAATACCACGATTACATTGCTAATGATAAAGCGATACGCTCTAAATTAAATTTTGTATTTCACAGCAGAAAACGAACGGGGAAGTTCTGTTTCTATCTATTATTGTAAAAGAATTTCTGGAATTCGATACACGACAAAATTGTCTTTATATTTTTGGAGTATTAAAATATCTTGTGCCTATAAGTTGTTTTAATGCTTCTGTTAATTATTTTTCTCCAATAACATTGAATACCGACATAATTGCAGGAGGTGCTTCATTTGCACCCAACCTGTGATCATTTGCAGCCGAAGAAATACTTGCTCTTAATAAGTCGGCATTGTCATTTACTGCCTTGATTGTGTTTATAAAAAAACATAAGAATTGCAAGTTATCATTCGGGCTATGGCCTGGAGATAATAAATTAACACCAGTATCTGTGATAATCGACCAATTGTTGTGTTTGCCGGAACCATTTACACCTTTAAATGGTTTTTCATGCCAAATAACTTTTAATTTATGGCGACTTGCAACCGATTGCATCACATCCATCAATAATGAATTGTGATCAATAGCAATGTCAGCTTCTTCGAACATTGGAGCACATTCGTATTGACCTGGTGCAACCTCATTATGTCTAGTTTTTAGTGGGATTCCAAGCTTTAAGGATTCTTTCTCAAAATCCACCATGTAGTTATATACTCGTTCAGGGATGCTTCCAAAATAGTGGTCTTCTAATTGTTGTCCCTTTGCAGGCATATTACCTACTAATGTCCTTCCAGCAAAAACAAGATCAGGACGTTTGTAATATAATTCTTCATCAACTATGAAATATTCTTGCTCAATTCCCAATGATACTTTGGCGTTTTTTACTTTCGGGTCGAAATATTTACATACTTCTACAGTTTGATTAACCAAAAAGTTGGTGGATTTTATTAATGGAGCTTTATAATCTAGAGCTTCTCCAGTGTAAGCAACAAATACAGTTGGAATACAAAGTGTTTTTCCACCAGATTTTTCCATAATAAATGCTGGAGACGATGGGTCCCAAGCACTATAACCTCTAGCTTCAAAAGTGTTTCTGATGCCTCCATTTGGAAAACTTGATGCGTCAGGTTCTTGTTGTACTAGTGCTTTTCCAGAAAAAATTTCAATTCCACTATCAACACCATTAGGTTCAAAAAAAGCATCGTGCTTTTCGGCAGTAGATCCTCGTAATGGCTGAAACCAATGCGTGTAGTGTGTTGCACCTTTCTCAATAGCCCAATTTTTCATGCCTTCAGCAATTTGGTCCGCCATTTTTAAATCCATTGGCTTACCCGTGTTTCTAGACTCATTCACTGCTTTAATGGCATCTTTACTTACGTATTCAGCCATTGCTTTAGGTCCAAATACGCTTTTTCCGAAGTATTCTGATATTTGTTTCATTTTGATTCGGCAAAATTATTAGTTTGAGAAGTAATTCTATTGTTTATTTAAACACATTTGTAAAAAATATTAAGGAAACATAATTAAAATGTCGAAAATAAAGAATATATTCGACACAAAATGATAAATGTACAAAAACCATTTGATGATTTAAAGCCAATTGACGCCATATCTGTTAAGGAAAAAAAATCCTTAATCTTGGCTATTCAAGAATGTAGAAAAGTTTTGTACTTTAATAGTGGCTTTTGTGAAGCTCAGCCAAATGAAGAGCTTAATAAATTTAGTGATTTAATTCAAATTTATGATACAAAATATTCATTTGATTTAGATGGGTATCCGCTTTCAATAAATCGACTGTTTGAAGCACAGAAGTCTGAAAATCATTTAAATGATCAGATTGCAATTTCAATTTTTCAATATATTAACTGGTCCCAAAACATAAAATCTATTAATTTGAGTTCTCTTGAACCTTTCTATGTGTATTCATCGAAACGAAAAACAAATTTGTATAGAGGAAGAAATGAATATCAAATAAAAAGTTTCAATACAAATTTAACGCTATATACGGCTCCTTCCTCAAGCAAGATAATAGAACCACTTTTAACGGATTTAAATCTGATTATTAAATCTAGCGGTAGATTTGAGGATTTGACTCATTTGGCACTTGTGCATTTTCAATTTAGAGCTCTTGCACCGTATCTATTTATGAATGGGCACATAGCTAGATTTATTACCAAACATTCTATTAGTCAAATACATCCTTCTTTATATGCACTGCCGCTTTCTGCTGTTATTTTTAAAGATAAAGAAAATTATCACACCTTGATGCGAGATATTGTTATAGACCAAGAATATGAAGAATGGTGTGTTTATTTAATTAATGCTATAAAAGTCTCAGGGGAGGTATTCTTAGACAAATATAAAAAGTTTCAAGCATTAAAAAGGTTGAATCTCGAAATACTTTCAAAGTATACAGAATATGATCTGCCAGCGTATGAATTGAATTCAATTCTTTTCTCTTGTGTTTACATCAAGCCAAACACAATAATTAAAGAATTAGTCTGCCATAGACATACTGCCTACATGTATCTGAAGCACTTAACCTCAATGGGTATATTAATTGAGAAAACATCAGGTCGCGAAAAATTGTATTGGCATAAAGATTTGTACGATATTTTTTCAGATTAAAAATGGTTTTTATCAAAGAATAGGAAAAAAGGGGTTAAAAAGTATTTAATTTGCCGATATGAAAGCGATAAAGCGTCTGCTCTTATTAATTGTTCCTTATAAAGGCTTGGCAGCGCTAAATATGTTGTTTAATCTTATTCAAATATTGGCGGGATTATTTTCACTTGCTTTGATGATGCCATTACTTGATTTTATGTTTAACAACAATAAACCAAGTTTCAGGCAAGAATCTGGCGATGGCAGTGATTTTAATTCGCTTTACAATCAGTTCATCACATGGATGACTGATTTTGTTGAAGACAATAAGAGAGAGGCTTTATTGTTGATCTGTATTAGTTTGGTGATAGCAACTATTATTAAAAACATTGCAAGATACTTAGCTCTATATTACATGGTAATTCTTCGAAATCGCGTGATACAGAATATACGCAAGAAGATGTATTACAAAATATTAGACTTACCGATTTCATATTTTAGCGACGAAAGAAAAGGCGATATAATCTCGAGAATGAGTAATGATGTTAAGGAAGTTGAGTGGAGTTTAATGGCATCATTGGAAGCGATTTTCAAAGAACCAGTTACCATTATATTTTATATTGGATCATTGGTGTATATGAGTCCACAATTGACACTTTATGTTGTAGTTCTGTTACCAATAGCTGCTGGATCCATTGCACTATTAGGGAAATCTTTGAGGAGAAAATCAAAACGCAATCAAGAAGAACAAAGTACAGTTTTATCGTTTTTAGAAGAATCACTTGGAGGCATTCGTATTATCAAGGCATTTGTTGTTGAAAAAGTATTCCGTAATAAATTTGACCAGTTGAACAACAATTCAACTACAGCAAACATCAAAGTGAATCACAGAGGGGATCTAGCTTCTCCAATTTCTGAAACATTGGCAATATTAGTTGCAGGAGTTCTTTTGTGGTATGGAGGAAATATGGTGTTTGATCTTGAAATCGCAGGTTCTGCTTTTTTGGCGTATTTTGCAATTTTTAGTCAAGTAATTCCACCCTTCAAACAATTGTCTCAAGCCTACCCAATGGTTCAAAGAGGTGCGGCTGGAATGGATAGATATGAGGAGATATTACAATCAGATAATAAAATAATTGAGATAAATCAGCCATTATCCATTCATGAATTAAAAAACTCAATCAAATATAAATCGGTCTCATTTGCTTATAATAAAGAATTGGTCTTATCAGACATATCTTTTGAACTAAATAAAAACAAGAAAATCGCATTAGTCGGTTCTAGCGGTAGCGGTAAGTCAACTCTAGCAGATCTTTTGCCTAGGTTTTATGATGTGAAAGAGGGTTCTATTGAAATTGATGGAGTTGATATAAGAAAGTATAAATTAGACGACTTAAGATCTCTAATGGGAATTGTCACACAAGAAGCAATTTTATTCAATGACACAATTGCTAATAATATATTGTTTGGACAGAAGGGTCATACCATGCAAGAAATTGAGGAAGCTGCTAAGTTGGCAAATGCCTTTGAATTTATCCAAAACACTGAAATGGGATTTGATACGGTGATTGGGGAACGTGGAAGTAAACTTAGTGGTGGTCAAAGACAACGTCTAGCAATTGCAAGAGCACTTTTAAGAAATCCACCGATCTTGATTTTAGATGAAGCAACAAGCGCTCTAGATAATGAAAGTGAAAAATTAGTTCAACAAGCTCTAGATAATTTAAGAGAAGGCAGAACCACTTTGGTAATAGCACATCGTTTAAGCACTATACAAGATGCGGATGAAATAATTGTCCTTGATAAAGGAAGAGTTGTTGAGAGAGGTACGCATCAAGATTTATTAAATTTAAAAGGATATTATTTTAAATTGAATTCAAAAGGCTTTGTTGAAAATACATAGATTCTTCCTTTATAAATGATTACTGAAACTTGCCAATTCATAACAGAAGTTCATTTTTAGTATATTTGTAGTGTGTATTATTTAAAGTCATTAATTTTTTGTGTTTTTGCTGGTGTTCTTTCGCTTCATGCTCAAGATTCATCAAGGATTAAAGCGAGTTCTATTTACCGTAACTCAACCATGTTTTGTGTCAATTATGGACGTCAAGTTCCTATTGGTAAGCTGAATGATCGGTTTGGATCTAGCAATAGTATTGGTTTCACAGTGGGTTACAAGTTTGGTAAGAATTGGCAGATTCAAGGGGGTATTAATACCATGTTTAGTGGTAAGGTAAAAGAAAATGGAGTACTTGACTCCATGATAGGAAATGGAGGATTACTAGTAGATATTAATGGAACTTATGCTGAAGTGAGAATGTACCAAAGGGGATACCATTGGCATGTCGACTTCGGTAAAATTATTCCTTTAGGCCATTTTGATGTTAATTCAGGATTACTCCTAACAGCTGGAGTGGGTTTTATGCAACATAAAATAAAATTCACTTACCAAAGAACTGTATTGCCTCAATTGGAATCCAATTATTTCAAAGGCTATGATCGTTTGACAAATGGTTTAATGATTAGAGGATTTGTTGGTTATCAAAGAATAGATAGTAAATCTCGTTTAAATTTCGTTGCAGGATTAGAGTTTTTAGAAGGATTCACATACAACAGAAGATCCTTTAATTACGATACCAGACAAAGAGAAACAGAATTGAGAAAAGATATTCTCGTAGGCTTGAAACTTGGAATTATGGTGTCTCTTTCTGGAAGACAAGCTGGTAAAAATAAAGGAGACGAAGAACGATTTTTCGAGTAAAATGGTATTTGCTTATAAACTTTTTGTATTATTCATTCAAAATGCATTACCCATATTAGGTATCTTTATAAAAAAGGGTAAATTAAAATTATTTATTGAAGGCCAGAAGTTAAGAATACCTAAAGAAAAACTTGTAAAGAAAGGCAAGCGATATTGGTTTCACTGTGCAAGTTTAGGAGAGTTTGAGCAGGCTCGACCAATAATAGAACAATTAAAACAGGAAGATGATTCGAATAGTATAGTTGTTTCTTTTTTTTCACCGTCAGGGTATACTCAAAAAAGTAATTATCCTCTTGCTGATTTTGTTTTCTATCTTCCATTAGATACACCCAAAAATGCAAGAAAATATGTTCACGATATTCAAGCAGATGTAGTAATATTTGTTAAGTATGAAATATGGTATTTCCACCTCAAGGAACTTTTAAGAACAATACACCTGTATACTTAATTTCTGCTGTTTTTAGAAATAAACAATTTATGATGCAGTATTTTGGAAAATGGTTATTCAATTTACTGCCTCAATTCAAGCAACTGTTTGTACAAGACATTAAGTCATACGAACTACTAAAATCCAAAGGATTAAACAATGTTGTATTGAGTGGTGATACACGATTTGATCGTGTTAAACAAAATGCTTTAAATATAAAACTTAATTCAACTCTTGAAAATTTCAAGAAAGAGTCAATAGTATTAGCCTTAGGGAGTAGTTGGCCCCTTGAGGAAAAAATGGCATTTGATTATTTAATTAGTTCGGAATCATCAGTTAAACTCTTGATTGCTCCTCATGATATTAGCGAATCACATATTCAGGAATTACTGAAATTATTCTATCAATTTAAACCTATTAGGTATACACAATATAAAGAAAATGGTGAAAGTCGAGTTTTAATATTAGACACAATAGGTCATTTATCTTCAGCTTACTTTTATGCAGATTCAGCCTTTATTGGAGGAGGTTTTGGCAAAGGTTTACACAATATTCTTGAGGCTTTGGCATTTGGAGTTCCAGTATATTTTGGTCCTGAGGTTCAAAATTATCCAGAAGCAAAAATGGCTATAGATTTTGAGGTAGCAAAAATATTGAACAATTCATCTGATCTAATTCAAGCTCAAAAAGAGTTACTAGAACACACAGATCTTGAGCGGATAAAATTAAAATGCACAGATTTTATTCAAGTAAACTCAGGAGCTAGCCAAAAAGTATTAAGTGCAATATTATCAGCTTAAACTAGAAAAGCTCATTTCCTTTTTTATGTTGAATTCTACCTAAGTGCTTATAAGCATTCTCAGTAGTTTCTCTTCCGCGAGCAGTGCGCATTAAATAGCCTTCTTGGATTAAGAAAGGTTCGTACACTTCTTCAATCGTTCCAGCTTCTTCACCCACAGCTGTTGCGATAGTGTTAATTCCAACTGGCCCTCCTTTGAATTTATCGATTATTGTGCTGAGAATTCGGTTGTCCATTTCATCCAAACCATTTGCATCAACATTTAATGCTTCCAAAGCAAATTTTGCAATTTCCAATGTGATTTCACCTGTGCCCTTTATTTGAGCAAAATCTCTAGTTCTTCTCAATAAAGCATTTGCAATTCTAGGGGTACCTCGGCTCCTGCGTGCAATTTCATATGCAGCTTCTTTCATAATAGGCACTTTAATTATTTCTGATGAACGAATAACAATACCAGCCAATAAATCACTGCTATAATATTCAAGTCTGTTGGTAATGCCAAAACGAGCTCTTAATGGGGAAGTAAGTAATCCAGAGCGTGTTGTTGCTCCAACTAGTGTGAAAGGGGCTAAACTAATTTGTACAGATCGAGCACTTGGTCCGCTATCTAGTACAATATCAATTTTATAATCTTCCATAGCTGAATACAAATATTCTTCAACTACAGGACTTAATCGATGTATTTCATCTATGAATAACACATCACCTTCTTTCTAAATTTGTGAGGAGACCTGCAAGGTCACCAGGTTTTTCCAATACTGGACCACTCGTTATTTTAATGTGACTTTTTAATTCATTTGCAATAATGGATGCCAATGTGGTTTTGCCTAAACCTGGAGGGCCGTGTAATAATACATGATCTAAAGCTTCTCCTCTTTGAACAGCAGCTTTTACAAAAACCTTAAGATTTTCAAGAATTTTATCCTGACCAGTAAAGTCGTCAAAGTTTGCGGGCCGCAAAACTTTTTCAATTTCCCTGTCAGTTTGACTCATATTTTCCATATCTGCATCTAAATTTTTGTTTAGCATCGATTTTGCAAAGATATTTAGTAAAAAGCAACCTTTTATATAAAATATTTATCTTAAGGACAAAAAGTTGTACGAAATTTGATATAAATATTATGATGAAAAAATTAGCACTAGTGATTTTACTACTTAGTTCCCTTGATTTTGCAACAGCTCAAGTGAACAATGGGGTTAAATTTGATAAATTAGTTCACAATTTTGGAAATGTGAAAGAGGAGAGTAATTCTGTCAACACCATATTTACATTCACAAATATTAGTGATGAACCAATTTATATTGTAAAAGTTGAAACAAGCTGTGGTTGCACAACTCCCGAGTACAGCAAGGAAAAAATTCAACCTGGCGAAACAGGATTTGTCAAAGCAATTTATGAAACTCGTGGCAGAGGAGGTGATTTTCATAAGAATTTATTTGTCCATTTTAATAAAGAAAATTATTATCAAAGTCTAATTATTGCAGGTTATGTCATACCTGAAGCTAATCTTGCACAAAAGCCAGCATCTTATACAACAACCTATTCAAATCTTGCGTTTAATACCACAATGGCTGAATTTCCAAATTTATTAAATACGGAAAAAAGAACAATACAGATTAAGGCATACAATTATATGGGCTATGCTATGAGAATTCACGAAATTACTGAACAACCAGATTACATCACGATTGATTTAGGGGACAGTGTTTTGGGCGTAAACGATTCTTTAATTATGAACATTGAAATTGATGGAAGTAAAGTCAATTTGTTTGGAGAATCAAGAAGACGAATTGCATTACTCACGGATGATCCAAATGGAGGAGTTAAATTTTTACATACATATGTCGACTTAAAAGAAGATTTCTCGAAAATGAGTAAAAAAGAAAGAAGGGAGGCCCCGAAATTGGTAATTGAACCAACAAATCCTATCGAGCTAGGTTCTCATACAGCAGGAGCTAGAGTTCAACAAACGATTCAAATCAAGAATACGGGGAAATCACCTTTGTTAATTCGCGGCATTATTCCAAACTGTTCGTGTGTTAAATTTAAGTTTGAACAACAAACGATTCAAGCAGGTGAATCAGTTTCTCTAAACTTGACTGTTGATACGGTTAATCAATCAATTGCCGAGCATACTAAATATATTACTGTCTTGTGTAATGACCCAAATAATTCAGAATATAAAATCAAATTAAAAATTAATATTACGTATTAAAATTTTAAAAAATTATGAAGAAAACTGTTTTAAATGCTTCTGTCGCACTCATTTTTGGTGTTATTGGAGCCTTTATTTTTACATTTTTTAATTCAAACACAAATCAAACCAACAAATCTTCTCAAGAAGAAGTCAAAGCATTATTAGCCTCCTACAATGGCAAGACTGCAGAGAGTAGTTTAAATTTTGTCTTAGCTTCAAAGGTAAGCACACCAAGTGTTGTGTTTATTAAAACTACTGCTACAGTTCAAAGACAAAATCCATTTGGTTTTTTCTTTGATGGATGGGACCCCTTCGGAAGTATTGGTAAAGTAAGCAGCACTGGTAGTGGTGTTATTGTGAGAAAGGATGGATATATTGTTACCAATTTGCACGTTGTAAAAGATGCTGAAACAATAGAAGTTGTTTTGAACAACAAGAAAAAATCTTTCGAAGCAAAATTAATCGGAACTGACCCTTCTACAGATTTAGCATTATTAAAGATAGAGTCTAAAGATTTGCCAGCTATTTCAATTGCAAATTCGGATGATTTACAAATTGGCGAGTGGGTAGTGGCAGTTGGTAATCCATTTAATTTAACTTCGACAGTTACTGCTGGAATTGTCAGCGCAAAAGGTAGAAATATAAATATTGTAAACAATCAGTTTCCAATTGAATCATTTATTCAAACTGATGCGGCAATTAATCCTGGAAATAGTGGAGGAGCTTTGGTGAATTTGAACGGTGAGCTTGTGGGAATAAATACTGCTATTTTTAGTAAAACAGGAAGCTATACCGGTTATGGATTTGCAATACCAGCCAATATCGTGGCGAAAGCAGTTAAAGATTTAATTGATTTTGGTCAAATTCAACGAGGATATTCTGGAATAGAAGCGGTAGATATTGATGAAAATGGAGAAAGTATTAATTCTGTAAATGAAGGTGCTTTAATAAAATCAGTTTACGATGAGAGTCCTGGAGCAAAAGCAAGTTTAAAGAAAGGTGATGTTGTGATTAAAATTCAAGATAAACCAATTTCAAGTAAATCTACTTTTGATGAGCATATGTCGTACTATCGCCCAGGAGATAAAATAAAAATCACCTATTTAAGATCTGGCAAGGAAAAAGATGTAACATTAACTTTAACAAATCAGGATGGAGAAACCAGCATGGAAAAAAATCGCTTCATTTCTTCAAGTAAATTGGGAGCAGATTTTGCCCCGATTACAAAGGTTGAACAACAGAAATATAAAATAGATCACGGTGTTAAAGTTAAAAATATACGCGGTGGTTTCTTAAGTAGAATGAATATTGAAGATGGTTTTATTTTCTTAAAATTCAATGGAAAAACCTGTAAGGATCCTTCAGAATTGATAAAAGATATGGAAAATTCAAATGGACGTATGCAAATAGAAGGCCTTGGCGCAGATGGCGGAAAAAGAATCTACAATTTCTGGTAGATTAAAAAGTAGGACATTGAATTGCTCTAAAGCGATTAATTTGGACAGGTTTGCTTTTAGGATATTTTACAGAAAATGAAAAGTTTAGTTTTTTCTCTTCTCCAGGTTTTAAGTTCATTTTCCACTTTAACTTACCAGTTGGATCATCCTTGCTCGCACCACTGATTTCATTAACAGTTACAACAATATCGTTGTCTTTGCTAATTGGCACTTGATCCCATAATTCAAATACAATCTCTGATGAATTATTGTTCTTAATATTAATTTCATAGGAAAAAGTTTCAGTGATATTTCCACCGAGCCATGATTTTTTAGTCATGTCCTCCTTTTGCGATAATCAACTACTACTTTTTGTTTCTACCCATACTGATTTCCAAAGTATCAGTTACACTTCTCATATTAATATAACTTTCACCAATAAAATTGTTTCCAATATAGATATTGGCTGGTCCATCACTTAAAGGTATTGCTTTCCAGGCTGTTGTTTTTGCAATTAAATATGGCGTATTGTCAATTTTAGGAATTGCAATATATTCATACCAAGCATCCATGGTGTAGGATGTAATTTCAAGTGTTTTTGGATCCGAATTACTTTCAATAGTAGCTAAGCCTGAAATGGCAAACTCATTTGTAAGTTCACTCACAAATATAATGGTTGGTTCTGGTTTTTGAACTTGGAATGTAAACCCTCTTTTAACATCTCCAGATGTGTTTTTATATTGAATTTCTTCTTCACCATCCATATCATATCTTCCGCTTTCATATTTTTGTTTGAAAAGTGGTTTATTATGGCCTAATTCCCAAACTTCAAGTTCTGGTCGAATGATAGAAAGAGAAGGGTCAGCTGTAGACAAAGTCATCTTAACATTTTTCCAATCAACATTGGTATTGTTTAATATTTTACCTTTTTGAACTAAGTTTATTGCTTTTCCAATTTCACTAACGCGTATATCATAAATGGGCTTCCATGCTGCATTTCCTGTAAAGTAAATTAGGTTTAAGTTGTAAGTACCAGTTTTTGAAACTTGTATTTGAGTAATTAATTTTGCGTTTAACAGAGTTAAGTGTGCAAAGATTTCATTCTTTCTTTTAATTAATTTAGATTTTAAATTATTGATTTCCTGTACTTTCTCATTGCAAATGCTTAATCTTTTGTAAATATCTTCTTGACGAATTCTATACAATTCTGATGCTTTTTGTAATTCAGTAATATTAACACCTGTTTGAGATCCTCCTATATATAAATTCTTTTGAAAAAGAGCCAGCTCTGTATTGAGTGCATCGATTTTATATTGATTAATTTTTAATTCAGATTGAGTTTTTTCAATGGAGTCGTTTAATTGTGTTAATCTCGAATCAGTATTGATATCATCATAGGTTTTATGTGTTACTGAATTGGAAAGAATATACACTTGATTATTTCCTTCCAAATATGTTTTACCAGCGTCAATAGAATTAGGTAAATTTTCGAACACTAAAGTATGGTTTCCTTCTTTCAAAGTGATTGAGTGTTTCTCAACAATCGACGCGCCATTGAAGTAAACGGTTACTGACTCAACCTTTCCAGTTTTAATTGATGTGGGTTGCCCATTAGCAATAAAGATTTGAGAAATAAATAAAAGAGAAAATACAATGTGTTTCATGGTGTTTTGTTAAATGGATTGATTAAATTTAGTTGAGCTTAGTAAATTTTTTCTTACTGTTTCACTCACATCAGCTAAAGGCATTCTTACTGTAGTTCCACATATCCCTAAAGCGTCTAATATTACTTTTATTCCACCAGGACTGCCATCGGCAAAGATTAAATTCATGGCATCTAGTAATTGATAATGTAATTTTCTAGCATCATCAAATTTGCTTTCAAGTGCTAAGTGAACCATTTGACCAAACTCTTTTGGATAAGCATTCGCTATAACACTAGTAACACCATCCATCCCCATTGAAATAAAAGGTAATGTATACCCATCATCTCCACTAATAACTGCAAAGTTATCAGGACGATGTTTAATAATTTCCATACATTGATTAAAATTACCACTTGCTTCCTTGGTGCCTAATATATTTGAATGTTCAGCTAATTTTAGAGTTGCTTCAACACCAATATTACTTCCCGTTCTACCTGGTACGTTGTATAGTACAATTGGACATGGCAGCATCTGCTAGCATAGTATAATGATTAATTATACCTGTTGATTAGGTTTGTTGTAATAAGGGCTCACACTCAAAATTGCCGAAATTCCTTCCAAGTTTTGATTTTGAATAGCCTCTCTAACATCATGAGTATTGTTTCCTCCTATCCCAAGTATTAATGGAAGTTTTGCATTGTTTTCAGTTTTGACGCAGTCAATTATTGCTTCTTTCTCAGCTTTTGTAATTGTTGGGCTTTCACCTGTTGTTCCCATTATCACAAGATAGTCTGTGCCGTTGTTGAGTTGGTGTTGCACTAATTTTTTTAAGCCATCAAAATCAATGGAATAATCAGAATTAAAAGGTGTTACTAAAGCCACACCTGTGCCTTTGAATTTTTGAGATATAATATGTGCCATTATTTAATTATTTAATTTTATTTAAGTATTTACCTGTTTCTATGAGATAATTTTCACAAGGATCTGCTCCATTAGGTTTGATCAAAAGTTCATAAAAATATGTATCGTCGTTGTTGAGAAAAGGCCCAACTCTAAATTTAGCTTTTGAATACAAAGCTATTGTTTTGAGGTAAGTTTGTTCAGACAAACAACCATTTATTAATAAATCAAATGGCTGCATAAGTAAATCTTTTAATTTCTTGCTTTTAGGAGCGGCAATCAAATTAAAGTCACCCTTACAACATAATCTGTATAAGTCATTTTCTTGCATGTCAATAGGAAACTTTTTAAGTGAATGAAAAGTCAAAAAAGTAATTGACTTACCGCTTTTTCTCAACTCATGACCAAATGTTTTCAATTCTTCAACATCTGTACGAGATTGATTCGCATCCCAAATCATGAGTACGTTTTCAATACTTTTAAAAGGCAAAGCAGTTCTTACATACTTCTGACTTTTAGCTTTTCTGATTAGTGTACTAGGTTTCAACGACTCAATTCTTAACGCTCAAAATTACAATTTAATTTCTGCAGCGCCAAAAGATGAATTAATATGTGGCTATTTAGGGTCAGAAAGGTTTTCAATAAAGAATTTTTCACCTTCTAATGCCAGTTGTGTATGTTGAAAAATTTCACGAGCTTCATCTAATAAAGGTTTTAAATGGTCGTACCTCGATGAAAAATGACCGATTAAAAGTTGACCAACATTTGCTGATTTTGCAATTTTTGCAGCTTGTTCAGCCGTGCTGTGGTAATATAAAGCAGCTCTATCCTCCAAGTTTTTCAAGAACGTTGCTTCATGATAAAGCACTGTGGCATTTTTGATATATTGTACTATACTTTCGTCGTAAATTGTATCAGAACAATATGCATATGTTTTAGGCATTTCTGGATCAAACGTAAGCTTATTGTTTTCAATTCGCACGCCATCTGAACTTATATAATCCTCACCAGCTTTAATGTCTTTATAAAACTTAAACGGGATATTCAACTTACTAATAACTTCCATGTTTAAATGTTTTTCTTTATTCGTTTCCTTTATTAGAAATCCAGCACAATGAATTCTGTGTTTCAAAGGAAAAGAGCTAATCTCAAATAATGGAGTTTTTAAGATAAATTCAAATTTATCAGATGAAGTTGTAATGAACTCAAGCTTAAACTTTAGTGCTAGACCTCCATGTGAAATCTGAAGCTCAAGGATTTCTTTTAAACCTGGGGGACCAATGATTTGTAATGGATTCACACGTCCCATTAGGCTCATAGTCGAAATTAAACCTATTAACCCAAAATAATGATCGCCATGTAAATGGCTGATGCAAATAATATTTACACTTGTGTGCCTTAATCCATATCTGAGAAATTGCGACTGAGTGCCTTCACCACAATCTATTATAATTTTTTCGTTTTCGAGTTTCAGCAGTTGAGCACTTGGATGTCTTTCTCTTGTTGGTGTTGCACTGCTGGAACCCAGTATGTACAATTCTGGATTCATAGTTTAAAAATACGATATTACAATAAAAACAGGTGTAGAGCCAAAAAAGTTTTGTGTATTTTTGCAAACAATTTATGAATAAAAATATCGCATTGATTACTGGCGCAAGTTCTGGAATTGGAGAAGCCTGTGCAGAATTATTGGCAAAAAATAGTTTTGATCTGGTTTTAACTGGAAGGAGAATTGATAAGTTAGAGGAATTAAAAGCAAGACTAATAAATAAGTATGGAATTGACTGTTTAACAGTGAAAGTTGATGTTAGAGACCTTGATTCCGTGAAAAAAATGCTAGAAAGTCTTGTAGGGAAATGGAAAGGAATTCGAGTTTTAATTAACAACGCAGGACTTGCCATGGGTTTATCTTCAATTGAAAACGGAGAATTCGAACATTGGGATACAATGATTGATACAAATATCAAAGGTTTACTCTATGTTACTAGATTAGTAACTCCATTATTAATCGAAAATGGTGATGCTCACATCGTGAATGTTGGAAGTATTGCAGGAAAAGAAATTTATAGCAATGGCAATGTGTATTGTGCAACTAAACACGCAGTTGATGCTCTGAATAAAAGTATGAGACTTGATTTAAGCAAGTATCCTATACGTGTTTCGGCCATTCATCCTGGAGCAGTTGAAACTGAATTTTCTTTGGTGCGGTTTGAAGGTGATAGAGAAAAAGCAGAAAAAGTGTATCAAGGCTTTGAAAATTTAATTGCACAGGATGTTGCTGAGGCAATTTGGTTTATGCTCAATAGACCCAAACATGTAAATATCAATGAGATGACAATAATGCCTACGGCTCAACCAATGGCAGGTGTTATTCATAGAAAATAAGGAAATCGTCAATTGAATTTGAGTGGATAAGTCTGTCAGACTTTACATTCAATAAACTTTAAATTTGCCTTCTTTGTCTCAATCGATAAAAGTCCATATAGCACTTTTTACTGTTTCATTCATCTATGCTATTACATATAGTTTGGTTAAAGATATAATGCCTCATTATATTCAAGGATTTGGCTTGATTATAATTCGAGTCATCGGGGCAAGTATACTGTTTTTATCCGCTTCATATTTTTTTCCTAGAGAAAAAATCGATTGGAAGAATCATGGTTGGAGATTGTTCTTCTGCAGTGTGTTTGGTGTAGTTGCAAATATGCTGATGTTTTTTAAAGGTCTAGAAATTACTAGCCCAATTAATGGTGCTGTTTTAATGCTAGCCTCACCAATATTTGTTTTAATATTAAATACTTTCGTTAATAAGCAAAGTTTACTTCTTGTTCAAGTTCTAGGAATAATTTTAGCTTGTTTTGGATGTTTGGTGTTAATGATGGGTAAATCTTTTAGTTTTTCATCTGCTACCTTGCCTGGTGATATTCTAATATTATTAAATGCAATGTCATTCGCTAGTTTTTTAGTGCTTTCGAAGAACTTACTTCAACATTATAAACCGATAACTGTGGCAAAATATACTTTTTTAATTGGTTCTGTATTGGTTATACCTTTCGGGTACTCTGAACTAATGGAAGCCAAGTTTTCTGAAATGGACCTCATAATCGTTTTGGAAATTCTGTTCATTATTGTCTGCACGACATTTGTTACCTTTCTGTTAAACGCATGGGCAGTTTCCAAAGCAGGGCCTACGATTGTAGGTGCATATATTTACTTACAACCTGTTTTAGCAACTATTCTCGCTATATTCCTTAAAAAAGATGTCCTCAACATGCACAAAATATTAGCTTTATTGTTGATTTTTGCAGGGGTATATATTACTTCAAATAAAAATAAATGGTACAAATCAAAAGTATGACCGGTTTTGGAGCCTCCGAAACTGAAAACGAAAATTGGAGAATTCGCACGGAAATAAAATCTTTAAACAATAAGTTTTTCGACTTAAATCTGCGTCTTCCTAAAGCTTTTAAAGATAAAGACATTGAACTGCGTCAACTATTGAATAATAAAATAAATAGAGGTTCTGTTTCTGTACAAATTAATGCTGAAAAAAAGGACACAAGTAATGCAAATGATGCACTAAGTGTAAATTTATCTTTGGCTAAGTCTTATTATCAAATGATTCAAGAAATTTCAACGGAATTGAATATTGATTCAAAAGGAGTTATGACCAATATCATTTCATTCCCAGATGTAATTAAATACGATGATAGCGCAGCAAAAGAAGAAGATTGGGAAATGGTCAAAGATTGCTTGATTGAAACGTTTTTAAAATTTGATGAGTTTAGACTCCAAGAGGGTAAAACTATTGGAGCCTATCTTAAGACATGTATTGATAAAATAAAAGAGTATTTGCAAGCGGTAGAAAAGGAAGAACTTCCAAGAAGAGAAGGAATTAAAGGTAAACTTTTACAATCTCTAAATGACAATAAGGAGGATATTTCTGTCGATCAGAATCGTTTTGAACAAGAAATAATTTACTATCTTGAGAAATATGATATTGGTGAAGAGAAAAGTAGATTATATCATCATATTGATTTCTTTGTTGAGTGTCTCGATAAAGATGCAAATGGAAAAAAATTGAATTTTATTGCTCAAGAAATGGGAAGAGAAATAAATACGATAGGAAGCAAAGCCTATTTTTTTCCAATTCAACAATCTGTGGTTCTTATGAAAGAAGAACTCGAGAAAGTTAAAGAACAATTATTAAATGTTCTATAAATAGATGAGCCCAAAACAAAATCCAATCAATAATTCATCAAGGCAATCTGTTCTACCTCTTGTCTTATCAGTTATTATAGCAATTGGATTTTCATTGGGAATGAATGTCAATAGAGCGAAAAAGGACAAGTTTTCTCAAATATTGGATATTATTCAAAATGACTATGTTGATAGTACTAAAAATGCTGAGTTAGAAGAAAATACAATTGATTATTTATTATCTCAACTCGATCCTCATAGTTCATATATTCCAGCTCAATTAACTGAAATTAATGAAAGGCAAATAAGAGGAAATTATCAAGGACTTGGAATTGAGTATATCCGATTTATGGATACACTTTTTGTCTTTAACGTATATGAAAAAGGGCCTTCTGATATTGCTGGACTAAAAGCAGGAGATCGCCTTCTTTTTGCAAATCAAATTAGCTTAACAGATAGTTTAAGTAATACTGAAATCCAAGAAGCTATTCAAGGTAATGATAAACCTGTTGTTGATGTAAAGGTATACAGAAGGTCCAGCAATGAATATCTTGATTTTATCATACCAAAAGGAACTATTGTATTAAATAGTTCAGAAGTGTTTTATATGGTTAATAAAACACTTGGTTACATAAGACTTGAAAGGTTTAGTGGTAATACTCACAATGAATTCAAGGCTGCATTAGATAGTTTGAAAAAATTAGGGTTGAAAGATCTAGTACTTGACCTTAGAAATAACGGTGGTGGATTGGTTTCAGAAGCAGCTGCTATCGCAAATGAATTCTTACAGAAGGATGAAATTATTACGTATACCTATGGGTTTCACCGTGAAAAGAATTTTTATAAAGCGGATGGAACTGGTGTGTTCACAAATGGTAAATTAATAGTTTTAATTAATCACAATACGGCATCAGCTAGTGAAATATTAGCAGGTTCTCTTCAAGATAATGATAGAGCGGTAATTTTGGGAAATCGCTCGTTCGGAAAAGGACTCGTGCAAGAACCCTTTCGATTGATGGACGGGTCTATGTTACGATTAACCATTGCTCGATATTATACGCCGAGTGGCAGAAGTATTCAAAAAAGTTATAATAAAAATATTGAATCATATCGGAATGAAATATATAACCGCGACCAATTGAGCGATACTTTAAATCCAGTTTTAGATACAACTACAAAAAAAGAATTTTTCAGTAGAAATGGTCGCTTATTAATATCAGGTGGCGGCATACGACCAGATGTTTTTTTAAGAGATACAATTAATGACAGCACAGAAATTGAAATGTTGATGCCTGGATTGTTTTACAGCAGAATATTCGATATTTATGTACTTGATCATATGTCTAAAGTGAGAGAAGAAAAATCTAATCTCTGTAAAAATGTAATTGTATTTCAAGAGAAATATAGTATTCCTCAATCAGATGTTATTAAGTTTATCAATATTGCTAAAGAGATTCCATATTTGAGACATATAAAATATTCAAACAAAACGGCAAGTATAATTCGGAAGCACTTGAAAGCAGCATTAGCCTATCGTTTGTTTGGCGATATAGGAAGATCTCAAATAATTAACAGTGAAGAATCAGTTTTCTCGACTAGTTTCGACATTTTAAAGAATTATGAGCGCATTTTGAATATCGGAAGAAAGAAAAAACGTAGTTTTGACTATTAATTAAAATGCTACAATCTGTTATTGCACTAATTCCCATAATGGTAAGAATACTTTTTATGGTGATTTTTATTTTATTGTTCGATTTATATGCCTTTCAAGCCATAAGAACATTAACAAGTGAATTAAGTCCATTTGCAAAAAAAATTATTCGAATCTCCTTTTGGGTCATCAGTATTAGTTTTTACATTATGGCATTGTTAGCCATGGGAGGATTATTGGTAAATGCTTCTAGAACATTATATGTGATGATTACCGGACTTTTCTTTGCTATGTTCTTGGCAAAAATCTTAATGATTATTCCTCTCTTTATGGAAGATATTTATCGAATTTTCGAAAAAATCTTATCCTTCTTTAAGACTTCAAATCCAGATCAAGTAAGTGAAAGTAAATTTTCATTGGTGTCGAGAAAGAAATTTATTTCTCAAATAAGCACAGGAATCGGTCTTTTAACATTTTCAGGTCTTGGTTATGGAATTGTAAGAGGAGCTCACAACTATAAAGTACATCGTGTTCAAGTGGGGTTAAAACAATTGCCTGAATCTTTTAAGGGAATAAAGATTGGACATTTAAGTGATATTCATAGCGGAAGTTTCTGGGATAAACGGGCGGTTGAAAAAGGAGTACAAAAATTAATGGATGAGAAGCCTGATATTATTTTCTTCACTGGTGATTTAGTAAACAGTTTAGCAGAAGAAATGAATGCGGAATATGTTGAGATTTTTAGTCGGGTGCAAGCTCCAATGGGTGTGTATAGTATTTTGGGAAATCATGATTATGGCGATTATCACCAATGGCCAGACAGACATGTAATTAGTCAAGGTAATTCCAGCCAATCCAATAGGTCCCATATGTCTCCTATGCAGCTTGAAAATTTGGAACGATTATTCGGAATTCATAAGAAAATGGGTTGGGATTTACTTTTAAATGAGAATAGAATTTTGGAAAGAGGTGAAGATAAAATTGCTTTAATAGGTGTAGAAAATTATGGAGCCAAAGGAAGGTTTGCCAAATATGGCAGAATTTCAGAAGCCTATAAGGGTATAGAATCTATGCCAGTAAAAATATTGTTGTCTCATGATCCAAGTCATTGGGATGCGCAAATTGTTAATGAATATAAAGATATAGATTTAACGTTTTCTGGTCATACACATGGTGCTCAATTTGGAATTGAAACAGCAAATTTTCGTTGGAGTCCCATCAAGTATATGTATAAACAATGGGCTGGTCTATATCAAACTGGAAATCAATTTTTGTATGTAAATAGAGGATTCGGTTATTTAGGATATCCTGGTAGGCTAGGTATTCGTCCTGAAATAGGAATAATCACGCTTGTTTAGTGGGTTTTAATATTAAATATAATTAGAGAGAGGAATTAGTTTTCGACAAAAAATGAAAATGATTTTTTGATTTAATAATAAATTGATTTTATTTGTCGCTGATTTATTTACACTTAAGACTTGATGAATGAACTAAAATTAAATTTGGCCTATATAATTGACGACGATGAAGTAATCAAATATCTAACCGAGCTAATGTTCAAGCAAGTCGAGTTTTGCGAGCAAAGTAAATATTTTAAAAACCCAATAAACGCTTTAGATGAACTCCTCAAAAATAAAGACGACAAATCTAAACTACCAGACGTGATTTTATTGGACCTAAGAATGCCAGAAATGAACGGTTGGGAGTTTCTTGAAAAATTAGAGCAGAATCAATTAGATATACCTGTGTTCATTTTTTCTAGCTCAATTAATGAAGATGATATCTTAAAGTCTCAACAATATAAATTAGTTAAAGATTATATTATTAAGCCATTAACTATCCATAAAATCAATAAGATTTTAAGACTTTTAAGTTGATAAAATAAAATCCATTTAATTATTTTATTCGTAGATTTGAATAATGTCTGAAAGTTTTGAATACGATTCCAATTTATGTTTAAATATTACCAAGCATTTTTCTGGAATGTTTTTCAGATGTCGGATAGACACTGATTATACATTGTTATCGATTGGTCGAGGTGTTGAAAATTTATTAGGATACACATCTGAGGAACTTGGCAAAGCCTCTAATACAACATTTTTACAATTGGTTCATCCAGAAGATCGAATTGCCCTAGAGATGAATCGCTCATACCAATTGCAAAAAAAATAGAATGTATAAATAAGTTTAGAATGCTTGACAAGAATGGGAATACGGTATACGTAGAGGAAATATCTTGCCCAGTTTATGATAAAAACGAAAAACTCTCATGTTTAGAAGGGTTTGTACGAAAGAATGAAGAAGACAATACACAGAAAATAATACTTGACAAACAAAAACTTGATTTTAGAAATATTCTAGAAAATATAAGTGACGGAATTATTATAGATAATATTGAAGGAGATGTTGTATTTGCTAACAATCAATTTTTAAATCTTATTGGGATTGAAAGACATGAGCTCGACACTTTTGTATTTGATGATTATGTCACATTAGAGTTTAAAGATGAAGTAAGAAGGAGACATATTGATCGAATGAATGGTAAGGAAGTGACTAATATATTTGAGTATATAGCACTTAGAAAGGATGGCAGTAAGAAATGGTTTGAAGCACGTGTAACCACAATAAAAGATGGTCGTAAGATAATTGGTACTCAGTCAGCTATTCGCGATATAACTGAATCCAAGTTAGGTTTAGATTTATTAAAGTCATCAGAATCACAGAAAACGGATTTGCTGAATGAATTGAATCAAAGATATAATGAATTAATGCAATTCAACTATATTGTTTCTCATAATTTAAGAGCACCAATTGCAAATATTGTTGGATTGGCAGATATGTTCAACATGACAGGAGTTCAGTTTAAAGAAAAGGAACAAATCATACTTCATATCCAAAATTCTATTTTAAAAATAGAAGAATTAATAAGCGATTTAAACATCATTTTAGCAGCTCGCTCAGATATCAATTCTAAGCGTGAAAAAATTAATTTTACTAAATTAATTAGACGAGTTCAAAGTATTTTAGAAAATCAAATCGATGACACAAAAACAACGATTTATTTAAATGTTTCTGATGATGCCAACGAAATTTATAGTATAAGATCTTATATTAAGAGTGCCTTTTATAATTTGATAAACAATGCTATCAAGTATAGGTCAAGCGAACGAGCGCCTCGAATAGAAATTAGTATTGTTCGCAAATCTGAGTTTATAGAAATTGTGGTTAAGGATAATGGTATTGGTATTGATTTAAATAAATATGGCAATGAAGTTTTTGGATTATATAAAAGATTTCATACCAACATTGAAGGGAAAGGGTTAGGTTTAAATATGACCAAGACACAAATTGAAACCTTAGGCGGTAAAATTCGAATTGAAAGTCAAATAGGAGTTGGATCAACTTTCACAATTACTTTGCCTGACGCAACAAAATAAGACTTTAATGAAAAAATTTATATCTGATAAAAAAAGAATTATGGCATTTAGATTTATTCTACTTTTCGGATTTTTATTCATTACTAATTTAAACTTATTATACGCTACAAGCAATAAAAAACTTGGTAAATTAACTCCTGAGCGAACTTGTTTTGATGTAAAAAAGTATGACATTTATGTTAAGATTCAACCTGAATCGAAAACAATAACAGGGTATGTAGATATTTCATTTTTGATGCTTAGTGAAAGTAAGTGTCTACAATTGGATTTTGCAAATCACATGTTAATCGAAAGAGTTGAATATGATACCATTGAATTAGAGATTAAACGGAAAGCAGATATCTTCTTTGTCAAATTCGAAGACAAATTAATTGAAGATTCAAATTATAGTATTCGAATTCATTTTCAAGGAAAACCACAAGAGGCAAAACTTCCACCTTGGGAAGGAGGATTTGTTTGGAATTCAGATTTAGAATCAAATGATTGGATTGGTTTGGCATGCGAAAGTTTGGGGAGTTCTGCTTGGTTTCCATGCAAGGATCATTGGTCTGATGAAGCAGAAAGCCTAGATGTGCATTTAGAGGTTCCATTTGGTTTGATTGGTGTTTCAAATGGAAAATTAATAGACAATTACTCTAAAGATTCAGGATATCAGGTGTTTCATTGGCAGGTAATGAACCCTATTAATAATTACAACATCAGTATAAATGTAGGTAAGTACGCTGTTATTAATGATACTTTTAATGGAATCAATACTGTTCCTTTAAAATATTATGTGCTGAATTACAATCAAGAAATTGCAGAACAGCATTTTCAACAAGTAAAAGTCATGCTTGAAGCCTTTGAGCATTATTTTGGACCTTATCCATTTCCAGAAGATTCTTATAAATTGGTTGAAACTCCATATTGGGGAATGGAACACCAAAGTTGTATCGCTTATGGAAATAACTATAGAAATAATATCTATGGTTTTGATTTTATTATTATACATGAAAGTGGGCATGAATGGTTTGCTAATAGTATTACAGCATCTGATGCTGCCGACATGTGGATTCATGAAAGTTTCACAACGTATTCAGAAGCGTTATTTGTTGAATACACTATTGGTTATTCACGTTCTGTAGAATATTTACTAGATCAACGTAAGAAAATAGTATCTAAAAAACCAATGTTGGGCAAGCGAGGTATTTTTTATCACAATAAAACAGACAGTGATATATACTATAAAGGTACTTGGGTCTTGCATACCATGCGAAATGTCTTAAATAATGATTCACTCTGGTTTGAACTATTAAAAGGCTTGAACACTAATTTTTATCATAAAATAATAAGAACAGAAGATATAATTGATTATTTCAATGTCAATACAAATTACAATTGGTATAGTTACTTTAATCAGTATCTAAAATCTACAGAAATTCCTCTTATAGAAGTAAAATCTACAGATTTGGGAAATGGAATAATAGAATATACCATGAAACTGTCTGAAATAAATTCAAATTTTGAGCTACCAATTCATTTAAAATATGGTGATGAATATTTAGATATTATCCTCTCTAAGCAAAGTGAAAAAGTTCAAGTTCCAGCAAGTTTTAACTTGTTTTCATACATAAATTCACATTATCTTGTGAATTTAAAATATTAAAAATCAATACTATATAAAAAACTTTCGTTTTTTATTCAAGATAGAATAGGGGTATATCCAATTCTGAATGTCATAGTAGTGTTATGACCAAAACAGCAGCATTAATTTGTCTTTTACTTACGATTTCAAATCTATTTGCCCAAGGATATACGCAAACAGTTAAAGGAGTTGTTTCGGATAAGAATTTAATGAATAAAGTAGCAGGTGTACTTGTTATTATTAATTCAGACTCTAATTATTCAGCTGTTACAGATGTAAATGGTCGGTTCGAAATTAAAAATGTGGAAGTTGGTAGAGTTATGGTTACAGCGAAGCACAGTTTATATTCGGATGTAGTAATCCCGAATCTTCTTTTAACAAGTGGCAAAGAGCTCGTAGTCAATATTCAAATGGAAGAAAAAATTACACAAATTAAGGGGTTCAAAGTAAAAAGTAAATCAAATAAGTTTAAAGCAATTAATGATATGTCCATTGTGAGTGCTCGCTCATTTTCGGTGGAAGAAACACAAAATTATGCTGCAGCTATAAATGATCCTGCCCGAATGGCAACTTCTTTTGCCGGAGTTGTTGGAGCTGATGATGGGAACAATTCAATTGTCATTAGAGGGAATTCACCTTCTGCATTGCTTTGGAGAATGGAAGGGATTGATATACCTGCGCCAAATCATTTTGCAAGTTTTAATGGAAGCGGTGGTGGAGTTTCAATATTAAGTTCACAATTATTAGGAAATTCTGACTTCATGACTGGTGCTTTCGCTTCAGAGTATGGAAATGCTTTGGGTGGTGTATTTGATTTGAAGTTGAGAAAAGGTAACGATAAAAAAAGAGAATACACGCTACAGGCTGGATTTTTAGGATTGGATTTAGCAGTTGAGGGTCCTTTGTCTAAAAAAGGAGGTAGTTTTCTAGTTAATTACAGATATTCGACATTGGGTGTAATTCAGAAATTGGGAATTGATATAGATGGCCTTCTTATTTTCCAGGATTTGTCTTACAATATAGTTTTACCTGAGTCGAAGTTAGGAACAATTAGTTTCTTTGGGTTTGGAGGCCTGAGTTCTCAGATACAAAAAGCGGAAAAGGACTCGAGCAAGTGGGAATTCAAATCGGATCGATACAATTTTTTTTATGGAAGTAATACCGGTGCAGCGGGTATGTCTCATATGATGAATTTATCCAAAAAGACTACATGGCGTAATGTGATTCTTTATTCAGCAAATATCATTTCAGATAAAGGCGATTTTTATAAAGACAATTATAACCAAACCTTCACTCATTGGAAAAATAGCATTGGAAATAGCAAATTAGCAATTAATTCAACTGTGAATCATAAAATTAATAAGAATTTGTATTTGAGATCAGGTTTAATAGTCAACAAGTGGCATTATCAAACAAAACAAAAAGAACTCGATAGCAACGATGCATTACATACTTTTCTGGATAATGAAGGTAATACCTTTTATCTCCAGGGATTTGCTCAAATTAAGGCTCGTGTAAACAGAAAATTAAGTTTGTATGGAGGCTTTCATTCAATGTATTTAAATCTAAACAAAACCTATTCAATTGAGCCTAGATTTTCAGCTAAGTATTCATTAAACCGCAAGTCAATATTAAGTCTAGGGTATGGTTTACACAGTCAATTGCAGTTGCCAGGTGTATACTTCACTCAAGTTACAAACTCACAAGGTGATATTGAATATCCAAATCGTTCAATTGGTTTTAATAAAGCGCATCATATTGTAGCGGGGTATGAATATGTTTTAAAAAATCAAACTCGATTGAAAGTAGAAACGTACTATCAGCACCTTTTTAATATTCCAGTTTCAGCTGATAATAAAAATTATTCAATATTAAATTCTTCTGATGGAATAATTTCTCAACCATTGGTGAATAATGGTTTAGGCAAAAACTACGGACTTGAAATTACTGTAGAACGATCGCTTAATAAAGGGTTTTATTATATGATGTCTGCATCAATTTACAACAGTTTGTACAGAGCAAATAATAAGAAATGGTACAATACCGCATATAATGGAAATCATACTTTAGTTCTATCAGCAGGAAAAGAGATAAAATTAAAGGGCGATAAGAAGTTATTTGGCATGAATATTAAAACTACTTGGTATGGCGGTTTCAGAGAGACACCAATTGATATTGAACAGTCGCGTCAATATCAACAAACCATTCGACAGGATTCAAAGCCTTTTAGTACTCAATTACCAGCGTATTTCAGAACAGATGTACGATTCAGTTATAGGATTAATCATGCTAGATTTAACAGCATTTGGAGCTTGGATATCCAAAATGCAAGCAATAGAAAAAATATAGGAGGTACTTATTTCGATATCGACAAGGAGAAGCAAAGCACTTGGTATCAAACCCCTCTTATTCCAATTTTAAGTTACAAAATAGAATTTTAAAAAATATATAAAATGAAACATAACATAATTATTATCACATTAATTACACTAATCATCCTTTTATCAAGTTCTTGCGGTAAAAACTCGCATTGGATTAAAGGCGATGGTCCCAACGTGACAAATGAGAGAACAGTTGGGGAATTCGAAAGTTTATCTTTATCAATGTCAGCAGATGTAGAAGTTTTCTACGATTCTTTTAGTAGAATTGAATTAAATGGTCAACAAAATATTTTAAATGTAATTGAAACATATTCAAGCGGAAAGACACTTCAAATCAAATTAAAAAGACATTACAAAATACGCAAACACAACCCAATTCGAATACGTGTTTACACCCCAAGAATGGAGTCTGTTGATTTGAGTGGTTCAGGAAATGTGTCCTTTATTAATTCGTTTGACAATACAACCTTCAAGGCTAATATTAGTGGATCTGGAGACATTAATTACAAAGGCAGTATCTCTAATTATATTAATGCAAACATTAGCGGTTCAGGCGGGATTAATATTAATTCCAGTTCTCAATGTAATGCAGCTAATTATACAATAAGTGGATCAGGAAATTTGAATGCAGAATGGTTAAAAGTTGAATCTGTAGATGCGAAAATAAGTGGATCAGGAAATCAAAAGCTATATGCCGTGAATTCTCTGAATGCAAAAATCTCTGGAAGTGGAGATATCAGATATCACGGAAACCCCACGATAAATTCAAATATATCAGGTAGTGGTAGAATAATTGCACTAGATTAATAGTTTTGAATAGGAGTAATAATATATTTGTATCAAAGAAATTGGACTATACCGCAAGCAATAAGCGAAATAGATTTAGGAATATTTACAAGTAAAGAAGAATTTGAAATTGTGTTCAGGACATATTATCAGAACCTGTGCCGGTATGCAAATATGTGGACCAGTGACACGGACGAGTCTGAAGAAATTGTTCAAAGTGTTTTTGTTAAATTGTGGGAGAAAAAAGATGTGATCAAAATAGATACATCTGTTAAATCCTATTTATTCAAAGCAGTATATCACAGTTGTCTAAATGCTATAAAACACAAAAAAGTTAAAGAACAGTATGCACAAATGAAAGAACATCAAGAATTACACAGCGAAATGCAATCTAATATTTCTTTGAAGGAACTCGAGAAAAGAGTAGAAATTGCATTGTCTGAATTACCTGATCAATGCAGATTAATATTCAAAATGAGCAGGTTTCAAGAATTAAAATACAGAGAGATTGCAGAGGTCTTGAATTTATCAGTAAAAACAGTAGAGAACCAAATGGGGAAAGCGTTAAAGTTAATGAGACATAATTTGGCGGATTTTTTAAGTGTCTTGTTAATTATCATTCATTTCTTAAAAAATTAATTATCATGGTAACTGAAGATTTAATAGTAAAATGTATCGCAGGAGAAGCAGAAGAGCATGAAGTTACTTTGGTAAGTAATTGGAGGAAATTAAATGAAGAAAACAATAAAAAGTACCTTCAATTTGAGAAAGTATGGATTAGCTCAGGAAGCTTGAAAGACAAATCTAATTTTGATATTGAAACTGCGTGGGCAAAAACCAATGAGAGATTATCAAAGGGCAAAATAGTTCGCTTTGCTCCATACAGAAAAGTATGGCTGGCAGCTGCTTCAGTAATCGTATTAATAGGAATTTCTATTATTACCTATATGCAATTTGAATCTAGCCAGTTTCAAGAGTTTACAGTCGCTTCACAAACCATGAAGCAAATTGAACTACAAGATGGCTCCAGTGTTGTGTTGAAAAATGGAGAATTTTCTTATCCAGAGAAATTTAATTCTGATAATCGAACTGTTTCCTTAAAACAAGGAACTGCATTTTTTAAGATAAAGCGCGACACAACGAAACCATTTCGTATTCATTCTAACCATACAGAAATAACTGTGTTAGGAACCGAGTTTGAGATTCAAACAAATCCAGAATTTACCAAGGTATCTGTGCATTCAGGAAAGGTTAAGTTTACAAGCCCAACAGAAGATGTGATCCTAACCAAAGGAATGTCTGCAACTTATAACACGAAAATGAACCGAATTGCTGAAAGTGATATTCAAGATAATAACTCTATGTCGTATGCTACATGGCGAGTTGGTTTTTAATAATATGCAGTTGATACAAGTAGTTAAAGATTTAAATGCATATTATAAAAACATAAACTTACAAGTTGATCCAAATGTTGCAGATTGTAGGTTAACTGCAACTTTTGAGAAAGAGAATCTAAGTAATGTCTTAAAAGTTATTGAGGCTACAATGTCAATTCAAATTGAAGAAGACAAGTTATCTGGAGTTATTAAATTAAAAGGAGAGGGCTGCAATAAATGAAAACAAAATTATTAATTCTAGGCATTTTCTGTATTTCATTTAAACTGATAGGCCAAAACAACACACCAATTTTGGATCGAATTGTAACGGTAAAAGTTGTAAATGAAAGTATTTCAAAAACATTAAATATCATTTCTGAAGCTGCAGATTTTAATTTTTCTTATAATAATTCTGTACTTAACACAAACAGCAAAGTAAGTATACATGCTGAGAAAAGGTCGGTACAAGAAGTTTTAGATCAATTATTTCAAGGTCAAGTTACATATCAACAAATTGGTAAACACTTAGTGCTTCAAAAAAAGCCGATTGCTAAGCCAAGTAAAAGAATTCAAAGTGGCACTAATAAACCAGTCAGATATAATTATGTTTTAAGTGGCTACCTTCGAGATTTAAACGAAGGCGAAGGCTTGAAAAATGTAAGTATTTATGAGAAATCAACCTTAACATCAACAATGTCTGGAGATTTTGGTTATTTTAAAACTACAATTTCAAGCAAATCAGATGAGATTGAATTAAAGTTTTCTAAACAAGGTTTTCAAGATACAAGTTTAAAAATTAAGTATGATAACAATGGGCTGATTACCTTGAATTTAAATTTAATAGAACTTAATCCAATTCTTGATCCAGATATAGATGTTGATACAAGCAATGTTTCGGAATTTAACTCCTTAGATACAATCACACCTGTATTAGCCTGGCATGACAGCTCAAAATTAAAAGTTGAAGAAACCAAAGTTGGAAAATGGTTAATTGGTACGTATCAAAAAATAAATGAAAACAATATTCGTGATTCATTTAATAGAAAATGGCAGTTGACTTTAATTCCACCTATTGGCACAAATAGAGACTTAAGTGGTTTTGTTACGAATGATTTGTCTGTTAATCTTTTTGCTGGATACAATGGAGGAGTTAATGGAGCTGAGTTTGGAGGGCTTGTTAATATTGTTAAAAATGATATGATTGGTGCTCAATTTTCAGGGTTTGGGAATATTGTTGGTAGAAGAACTGAAGGAGCACAATTTGCAGGCTTTTTTAATCATAATTTGGGTGAGGTGAATGCCTTCCAAGCAGCTGGTTTTTACAATTACAACAATCAGGATTCAAGAGGCGTCCAACTAGCAGGATTTGTCAATGTAAATAGAGGCAAATTGGAAGGGGTACAAGGTGCAGGATTTGTGAACTTAGCTAAAGAAGTTGATGGTGGTCAAATTGCTGGATTTATAAATATGGCCAAAAAAGTTAGAGGCTTTCAAATTGGTATAATAAATATTGCAGATACAAATACAGGAATTGCTATAGGCATTTTAAATTTCATTAAAAATGGAATGCATCAGATTGAATTAAGTTCAAATGAATCTGAACAATACGGATTGGCTTATCGATCAGGAACAGGAAAGTTTTATAGCAATGTGATGATTAGTTCACAACTGCCCACTCAAGATAGAAGATCAATTGTAACTTATGGATTTGGTGTTGGTACAACTTTAAGGTTATCAAATACATTCAGAATAACTTCAGATATTTCAAGCCAACAAATGACTATAGATTTTTTATCAGATTACCTCAATTTGCAGAATCGTCTAACTGCGGCATTAGAGATCAAATTAATCAAGGGTTTAGCAATATTTGGTGGGGTATCATTAAATCATATGCTTAATGACACATTAGACCCAAATTACGACACTAAATTTAAAGATTTTGGAAGACAGAATGTATGGTCCTATTCGAGTCGTGTTAGTCAAAAGGCTTGGACAGGTTTCCAATTTGGATTGAGAATTTTATAAAAGAATAATAATCTTTAAACAACATTGCTTTTGAACACATCAAATGATTGGGCTATGCTAGCAATTTTGCTATTTGGGGCAAAATAATTCACTGAAAAATATGTACCATTCTCAAAAGTAATCGCGTTTCCATCAGAATCAGTGATAACACTTTTATAAATTTGATGTTTTAGATTGTTAATTTGATGTTTCTCGCAGATGGCTTGAATCACATGTTGCTTTTCAGTATCTGGGATATCCAAATATGTGTAATTTAGAAAGAATAATTTTCCGTCGTAGAAATGGAGTTCAAATTTAACATCACAGTTTTTCACTTTTAACATGTAAATTAATATATCCATCTTAAAACCTTTTTTATCAAGTACGTATTTTGGCTTTCCACACATATTTAAAACCAAATTGATAGAACTTCCAAACTTAAAATATTTAGAAAATTGAATTTGTTTATCTGTATTTACAGAGGATTTATTGAAACTATTTTTCCATAAATAAATAATATTTTCAAATTGGCTTTCTGTAGAATTTGTGAAATTTTCAACAAGATCAGATTTTACATTAGATCTATATTTGAACAAATCACTGATTTTGTTTTTTAAAGAGGTCATTTTGATTTTTATTTTAAAAGTGTTACTGTGCCCTTTCGCGAAAAAAGATCGCTGTTGTTAAATTCTCCATTCACGGTCCATATATAAACTTCCTGAGGACTCATTTTGCCTTTATATGTTCCATCCCATGCTCCATTTATGTCGTTAGTTTCAAAAATTTTCTCTCCCCATCTGTTATAAATTGTAAATATATAATTTCTTTCTTTAACATTATGCATTTTAGGCGAAAAATTATCATTTTTTTCATTATTATTTGGTGAAAATGCATTTGGGACATATATATAACCTGGTCCAAGTGTGCTTAAGTACTCCGGTTTTATCAGCGTGTCAACACATCCATATGAGTTTGTTCCAATTAGTTGTATTGTAAATCTTCCTGCTCTATCAACAATAAATGAAGGGTTTCTTAAATTGGAAGATTCAACCAATTGCCCCATTGTGTCAAAAACCTGCCATTCATTGTAGACACTATTACCAATATTCATCATATTGAACACAGCATTAGGTAGACTTAAATATCTATTCTTTGTATAGAAATCAATAACCGGTTTTGGAAATGTACGGATTAAATAATTCTTTGTAGTGGTTTTAGTTCCACCAGCACCTGTGGCAACTAAAGTTACATTCCATGCGCCTGGCAATTCAAAAATATGTTTTGGATTTACATCGTAAGAATCAGGAGTTCCATCACCAAAAATCCATCTAAATTTATCTGCATATTGAGTATTGCTTTTAAAATTAACTATTAGCGGAACACATCCTTCTAATGTATCAGGAGTAAAATCAACAATTGGAGCTTGATATTCAATTGGTAGTTGTTTGATTATTTTTGATGAACATTGCTGATTTGAAACAATCAAGCTTATCGTAATTGTTCCATCTTTGTAATATGTGTGAGAAGGATCTTTTAAATTTTTATTAGCCGTTGGGTAAGTGCTATCACCAAAATTCCAATCGTAAGTTAGATCATCTGGGTTCACTGTTTGAATACTTGGATTGGCTGTAAAATTAACAAGTGCATTTGGAAGTTTTGGGTATTCGGGTAAAAACGTGAAATCAGCTTTAGGTATTTCAATAATATCGATAAAGTTGATACTTTCACTGCTGTCAGCACAGCCGTCTTTATCAAATCCTATTAATATAACTTTGAATGAACCAAAACGTCTATATGTATGCGTTGGGTTTTCATCATTACTGGATTCACCATCGCCAAATAGCCAATAAAATCGCGCAATATTATCTGATTTACTTGTGAAAGAAATAGGATTATTTTCACAAGAAATTAATTTATTAGCAGAAAAATCGACTTTTAACGGTCTTTTGGGGCTTACGAGTTTACTAATTGTGTCAGCACATTGGTAAAGGTTGTTTGAGATCAACTGAATTGTGTAAGAAGTATCCCTGTCGCTAAGACCTGGCAATAAAACTGAAAAATTGGATCTATTATTGGTTATGGTTCCATCTATTAACCAAACATTATTTGAGCTATATTGTGATAAATCAGTGATTTTATATTCACCTCCATCACAAGGATTCATACGATTAATTGAGAAATCTGCTCTTGGCTTAGGATACACATTGACGTAGGAATATATAGTATCCTGACATCTGAAACGCTCTCTATATAATGTGATTTTAGATTGAATGCTTAAGTTTCCTGTTGCATTTGTAAAAACGTGATTAACAGAATCGTTAATGGCATAAACAGAATTATCTCCAAAATCCCAGTATTTTGTTTTAAAACGGGTTGAATTGTGTTTCATTATTACTTCAAGATCTGTGCATCCTGCTGCGTTCTCCAAGCTAATTTTATCATTAGATTTTCCTATTAAATATACAGTTTGCTTTGAACTGTCTCGACAACCTTTTGTAGATATAACTTCAAGATCAACTAAAAATGTTGTATCTTGAAAATTTGAGATGGTTTTAAATGTATGATTTGGATTTATTAAATTAGAGATTGTGTTATCTCCAAAATTCCAATTGTATTTAAATGCCCCTAATGAATTGTTTGAAAAAGATATACTTTCAGATGAACAAGTTGAATCCTTATTCACAGTAAAGTTTGAAACTGGTTTTCCATGAACCACAACTGATTGATAAACGGTGTCACTTTTACAGCCATATTGAGACTCCACTTGGTGTTCAATTGTGTATGTGGTATCAAATAATTGATTTCCTGGCAGTTGAATAAATTCAATTTTATTTCCAGTAATTTTAGAATTACCTTGACCCCAATAATATTTAATCGAATTGATTGAAGAATCTGTCAATTTTACATTTGCAGGCGCACAATAGATCATATTCTCTATTGTGAATTTTGCTACTGGATTTGGTCTCACAATTGCTTTTGAATACGCAGTATCTTTACAACCATGCTGACTATTTACGACATAAAGAATATTGAAATTTAAGTCTGTGTTCGAATTATTCCAGTATTGAGTTGAGTCGATTGGAGAATTAGAAATAAAACCATTTCCAAAATCCCAATAATGCGTTAATGGTCCACCATCATTTGAATTTGATTGATTACTTCCAGTTATATTCATAGGTGTGCATGCGTCATTGGTGTTGAAATTAATGACAGCATTTGGCTGAGGATGAACTGTTATAGGGAGAATGCTGCTGTCCATACAACCGTGTTCTGAATATCCTTTTAGAATAGCGAAATAAGTTGTGTCGCTCTTTGATGCGCCGCTATAAACTGTATTAAATTCCTTTGTGTTGCCAAAATAACCATTGCCTGCATTCCATACAAAGTTCATGATTGAAATATCTCCAGTATCATTAGGAGAGGAGAAATTAGTGAATGAAACTGGAAGCAATGCACATCCACTTGTTCTATCAGCAACAAAGTTTATTTTTGGTAATGGAAATACTTGAATGGTTTGAGAATTCGAGTCAATACATCCATTTATACTTGTAAGAGTAAGTTTTGTATTATAGAATGTATCTTTTGAATTTGAAGGTCTGAAGGTGTGTAAAGGATTAGGATTAGTTGAAGTATTGCCATCTCCAAAATTCCAGTGGTGCTTTAATGTCCCAAATGAATCAAGATTGTTTGTTTTTGACAGATTAGTAAAGTAAACATCCAAGGGTCCACATCCATTATTTTTATGTGGAGTAAACATTGCCGCAGGTTTTGGAAAAACTTTTATGTTAGATGTAACACTATCTTTACAATTCGCCCAGTTTTGAACAATCAATTTTGGATGGTATAGTGTGTCATTTGACAAGGCAGGATTATAATTTGCTTGTGGAGATTGGCTAGTTGAAAATGAACCATTTCCCAAATCCCAATAACTTGAATATGAAAATTTAGAGGAGTTGATAAAATTGACAGTCAAAATTCCACAACCAGAATCTTTGTTTCCAATTATTGCTTCTGGGTTTTTAGGAGTAAAGAAAGTTTTTTCAAATGAGTCTATCTGACAAGATGAAGCGCTGCTTACCACAAGCTTTAAACTGACAATACTTGAATCACTATAAAGACTAGTGTCTCTCAAGGTAAAAACGGTATCAATTAATTTCCCATTTGCATACCATAGGTAATCTTTTCCATAAACAGATTTGTTTGTAAACTTAAAAGTTGCTGGACTGCAAGCATAGGTCTGATTAATGTCAAATAAGGCTCTTGCACCAGGTTTAATAATAATACTCGACGATGCAGTGTCAGAGCAACCAGAACCACTGCCTGCTATAAGTGTAATTGGGTAAGTTCCAGGCGTTGTATAGACATGAGTAATAGCGTTTGTGTCTGTGACACTTGAATCGCTTGAATCGCCAAAAGTCCAATAAAATGAATTTGAATTTTTAGATAGGTTTAAGATATTAACTGAATCAAATGTACATGCACTTGAATCGACAGTGAAGATTGCTTTCGGCAACCCATATGCAGTAAAGACTTGAGTATATGTGTCAGAACCACAACTATCAGATACTACAAGTCGAATAGTGTAAATGCCAGGCTTAGAACATGTTTTCTGTGAAGGGCTTTTTAAGCTGCTAAATGTACTGTCTCCAAAATCCCAATTATATGTCGCATTTGAGAAGTATGAAATACTTGTATTTGTGTAAGAAACAGTGACTGGCACACATGAGTTGCTAATTTTAGTAAATTTTGCAGTCGGTTTTTCAGTAACTACAAACTTTTTAATTTGAGTAGATGTTCCACAAATATTACTCACTTTTAGCTCAATACTATGAGTTCCAGCTTGTGTGAAATTATAGACTAGAATTGAATCATTGTAAGTTTTTACATTATTTCCTTCTTTAACTGTCCAGGTACGTTTATATCCTCTGCCTATGGAAGTGTCGATCAGAGTAACTTTCAAGGGTTTGCAAGATCGATCTGAATTGTAAATAAAACCTGCTAGTGGATTGTAATACACGGCAACTTTACTTTTAAATGTGTCATTGCCACATGCGGTTTTTGTTATTAAAGTAACAGTATAATCACCTTCTTCTTTGTATCTGTGTTTTTGAGAAGCTTTATTCCCAATCCATCCAGTATTCGTGCTGTCTCCAAAGTCCCAATAGTATTGTTTAATATCTGGAATTAGACAATAATTATCGGTTGATAAATTTAAAAACACAAAATCTGTATTTGGATTACATGTTTTTGTTACACTCCATAAAGCTTTGTCTTTGTCACTTATATCAATTGGGTTCCAAGTTGAAAATGAACTCCCACACACATTAGTGGCTGTAATTTTAATAATACCTGCGCACACGCCAGTTTTATAAGTGTGATAAAAAGTATCTGCCAAAGTAGTATAAGGTTGAGATTCAGATTCACCATTTCCCCAATCTATTCTGAAGACTGTGTTGTTCGAAATATTATAAGAATTATTAACGATGCGTAGTGTATGAGGTACACACCCTCTGTTACTTCCAGATGGAGGTCCTATTATTCCAGCAGTGGGTTGCCTTTGATTATTCACAGTTCCATAAACTGTATCAATGCAATTTCCATTTGTTGTTATAATTTTTAGATTAAATATTCCAAGTTTTTGGTATAAATGAGATTTTATGGTATTAGGGAGTAAGTCATTTCGAGAAGTGTCCATACTTCCATCTCCCCATAGAATTCTAAGATTCTTAAGAGTGTCTGCCGATTCAAAATTTACACGAAAACTATCTGGGTCTGCAATAAATTGTAAACAATTCATCCAAACAGGTGTGTGTGTGTAATTGTAATTTTGATCTAGTATAGTTTTTGCGTTGGTTGTAACATTTATGGTGCTTGTCGTTGAATCGATACAATTGCCGCTATCCATTACAAACAAACGTACTGTGTTGTTTCCTCTTTGTTTAAGATACAATATTGCCGAATCGAGACCGATTGATGTATCATTTCCATAAAACACACCATTTATTTTCCACCAAAATTTTGTGTTTTTTAGATTTGTTCCTGTAGAAGTGTTAACTGCCTGAACAATTGTAGGGATACCACAGGTATGGGAACTCGTATAACTATAACTCGGTTTGACAGAGCATGCATATTCCATTTTAGATGCTAGAAGCAACAAAACGAGTATCAAATATTTAATTTTTAAAAATCTCATTTGGATTAATTATTCAAATATTTAGCAGCATAGATTGCCGGAAATTCTGAATTAGAATAAAAGAATAATAAAAATTAGCTATTGATATTTAGAGATAATAGAATCGACTTTAAAAATTTGAAGAAGAGAATCATTCGGAGTGTTGGTGGTAATGTAATGTGCATATTGAGTAAATTGTCCTTTCTAATTGGCAGTGCTACAATTCTTGAACCTAATTATAATACCCTTATAAACAGAATCATGAATTTAGCCTTCTACAAAATTGTTCTCAAATTGAGAGAGTTTTTATCAAAATGTTAATATATTGTGGATAGCAAATATGGGAGGCTTTAATTTCAAACACAAAGAAAAAATGAAAATTATTTTGAATTTATCTTTTTTCCTTCCTTAGAAAACCCAATATTCTAGGGTTGTCTATGTAGTATAAGCCATTGTTATTTAGTATTTTATACTCAGCTCTTGTCCTTCCAAAGACTCCAGTATTTTGTTGAATAATTTCGATGGAATTGTCTTCTACCATGGCTACTATTGAAACATGCCCAAAACATTTGCCAGAATGCCCACTATATACCACTAAATCACCCACTTGTGGCTTGTGTTTGCTTGGATTTTGATATTGAAAAAGGTCTCTTTCGCTATTATAAGAGTTATCCACAAGGTTGCTGTCGAAAAACTGAAATGCATGTCCGTATGAATTTGGCATTTTGTGATTATAGAATTCATAATAATAACGTTTTACAAATTCAACACATTGATATTTGAGTCCAATATCATACTTGTCCTTTGATAGATTTCGACCATTTACATTAGATATTCTTCCGTTGTAATATACTTTGATATGATTCAAACTATCTATAGCTTCTCCATATTTTGGAGATAAAATCGAACCTTTTTTATAAAAATGTATTGAAATTAAAATTACAATTATAACTAGTATAAAAGACGCAATTTTAATTGACTTTTTATGGTTCAATCCATTCTCCTTCTTTTAATGTTGCATTGTAAATTTTTAAATTTAATTGATTTCCAACTTGATGGGCGATATTTAATGCATCTTTAAACGATTGACAAGTATATAGGGTTAATCTTCTACTTCGATTGTAGATTAAATTCACTTCAATTTCTTTAAATGCAGCTGTTGCTTGTTGACTTTGAACATTCATATTCTGGCTTTTCTTACTTGAAAAAATAGAAATATATTCAAAGTTTGGAAATGCTTCCCATGTTCCAAATTCATGATTAAAAATCGAAATTCCAATTCGATATTTTTGCATGGAATAACTCGGTGTTATCACTTTTTTAGAGAACAGAATAAACAGTGAAATTGGTATCAATACTAAACCTAAAAAATTTAGATTTACTAACAAAAATATGCCTATTAGAATCAAAAATATTGCTACAATAATAAATTGTGGCGGAAAATAAGTTCCAAATGAGAATTTGAAATCCGTTTTTGGATTATGCAATGGGTCGTCTATAATAGTGTTAGATTGCATTGCCCAAGGACTTAGTAATTAGATACTCTTGAGTTCTGTTACTAAGTCTGTTAAAGATTTTTTAGCATCCCCAAATAACATGCTATTCTTAGGGCTGAAAAACAATTCATTTTCAATTCCTGCATAACCAGCCTTCATGCTTCGTTTAAAAACAATAGTGTGTGCAGCATCTTCTACATCCAAAATTGGCATTCCATATATCGGCGAATTAGGGTCGTTTTTAGCAGCTGGATTCACCACATCGTTTGCACCTACAATTAGGACAACATCTGTAGTTTTAAATTCTGGATTGATATCGTCCATTTCAACAAGTTTGTCATAGCTAACATTACTTTCTGCTAATAATACATTCATATGCCCAGGCATTCTACCAGCAACTGGATGAATGGCATATTTAACTTCAACACCTTCTTCTTCAAGAATTTGTTCCAATTCATGACAAACGTGTTGAGCTTGAGCCACTGCCAATCCATAACCAGGCACTATCACCACCTTTTTGCTGTATTTCAATAAAACGGCAGCATCTGTTTTGCTGATTTCTTTTATACTTCCTGTAATTTCTTTGCCATCTGCGCTTCCTGATTTTTTGCCACCACCAAAGTTTCCTATTAGTACATTGGTTAAAGAACGATTCATCGCCTTACACATAACAACGGTGAGCAAGGTTCCAGCACTTCCAACTAAAATACCGCCAAATAACATAACTTTATTGTCGTACAAGAATCCTCCCATTGCAGCAGCAACACCTGTGAAAGAATTCAACAATGATATTACAACTGGCATATCTGCGCCGCCTATTGGCATTACGAACAACACTCCATATAATAAGGATAAACCTAAAATAATATAAAGTACATTAGGGTCACTAATAAAACCAAATGAACTAGCCACTCCAATTCCGAGAATAACCAATAACAATCCGATATTAATTACTTGCTGTAATGGAAGTGTTTTGTCTTTTATTTTTTCATCTAACTTACCAAAAGCAATCATACTACCTGCAAATGAAATAGATCCAATTATTAAACCTAAAAAGATAATTAGAAGTTTTAATGGTTGATCCGCATCGAAGCTACCTTCATGAGTCATATGATTAAACTCCACAAGTGATATTAATGCTGCACACGCACCACCCATTCCATTGAAAAAAGAGACCATTTGTGGCATTCCAGTCATTTTGACTTTTTTAGCCATCATTGTTCCGATTATACTTCCTATAATTAGACCACCAAAAATCCAAGCGTAATTTCCGAGTTTAACACCGTTGTTTTCATAAAGAAAAATAGTTCCAAATATGGCTATACCCATTCCTAAAGCAGCAATAAAATTACCTTTCTTCGCCTTTTCTGGATTTCCAAGCATCTTTATACCGAAGACGAAGCTTACGGCACCCAACATATAAATGATATCTAATACAGATTGCTTCATTTCTTTTTCTTTTTAAACATGTCTAACATTCTATCCGTCACAACAAATCCTCCAACCACATTTAATGTGCCTAGAATTACAGCAACAAAGCCCAAAATTAAGGCGAATGTGCTTTCTGCTTGTCCCATTATTATTATTGCCCCAATTATTACAACACCATGTATGGCATTTGCTCCACTCATTAAGGGAGTGTGCAACACTGAGGGGACTTTTTCTATCAATTCAATACCAACAAAAATCATGAGAATTACTAGGTAAATCATGAGTTGGTTTTCTGAAATAAAGCTTAAAATGGATTCCATATATTTACAATTTAGAACTAAAATTTACTATTGGTTGTGTCTTCAAATTAATTTTTTAGTATGTTACCTTCCTTACAAATTAGGGTACCTTTTGTGATTTCTTCTTCCAGCTCCCATTTGAATTTATCACTTTCAGCCAGATGGGTTAAAAATGCTAAAATATTCTTAGAATAACTTTCACTTGCATTTTGAGCAAGTAAGGACGGCAAATTTAATTCTCCAACAATTTTGACACCGTGCTTGACAACAATTTGGCCAGGTTCACTAAGTTCACAATTTCCGCCTTGCTCAACAGCCATATCTACAATAACACTTCCAAGTTTCATGGTTTTAATCATGTCTTCTGTTATTAATGTTGGGGCTTTTTTACCTGGAATCAAAGCAGTAGTAATCACAACATCAGCGGAGGCTAAATGTTTACCCAGTATTTCACGTTGCTTTTTTAAAGTGTCTTCACCTGCCTCTTTAACATAGCCGCCTTCTATCTTCACATCTCCTGTATCAAAACTAATAAATTTTCCACCAAGAGATTCAACTTGTTCTTTAGTTTCAGGGCGAATATCGGTCACTTCAACAACAGCACCTAATCGTTTAGCAGTTCCAATTGCTTGAAGTCCTGCAACACCTGCGCCAAAAATTAAGACTTTAGATGGTGTAATGGTTCCTGCAGCAGTCATTAGCATAGGAAAAATTCTAGCAGAATGGTCAGCTCCGAGAATAACCGCTTTATATCCTGCTAAGTTAGCTTGAGAACTTAAGGCATCCATACTTTGAGCTCTTGAAATTCTTGGAATTGCATCCATAGAAAACACTGCAACTTTCTTAGCGTTAAGTTTTTGAATTAAATCTGCATGACTTAAATGATAGATAAAGGAAATTAATACTGATCCTTCTTTTAATTTTGCAATTTCATCATCGTTAGGGGCATTTACCTTGACAAGAACATCACTTGCTTGACATACTTTTTCACAAGAATCAAGTATTTTGGCTCCAGCGTTTAAATAAGCTGAGTCTGAGAAGTTTGAAGCTATTCCAGCTCCTGACTCAACGCAACATTCAAATCCCTTCTTAATTAGGGCTTTTATTACATCAGGACTCAAAGCGACGCGATTTTCTGCAGCCTTTGTTTCCCTTACAGTTCCGATAATCATTTTGGGCAAATGTAGGATTTTTTTATATAAGAACATAGAATTGCAGCAGCAGTGTAAATTGTCATTGATTTACAGTGGTTTAACTCTGTGTTTTTAATGCAAAATAAATTTTTCTAATTCGTATAATTATTAATTACATTTGCAGGCAATATTTAAAAAAAACGGATATGATTATCGGTGTTCCAAAAGAAATTAAAAACAATGAAAACCGCGTGGCTGTAACGCCTTCAGGGGTAAATGAATTTGTCAAAAACGGCCATACAGTTTATGTGCAACATACTGCTGGTGAAGGTAGCGGATTTTTAGATGAAGATTATCAAAATGCAGGTGCTCACATACTTCCTACTATAGAAGAAGTATACAACATCGCTGAAATGATTATTAAAGTTAAAGAGCCGATTGAAAGTGAGTACAAATTGATAAAAAAGGATCAATTGGTATTTACTTATTTCCACTTTGCTAGTCATGAGCCATTAACAAATGCCATGATTGAAAGCGGGGCAGTATGTTTAGCATACGAAACCGTTGAAAAGGCTGACCGCTCTTTGCCTTTGCTTATTCCGATGAGTGAAGTTGCAGGAAGAATGAGTGTTCAACAAGGTGCAAAATATCTTGAAAAACCTATGGGTGGAAGAGGTATACTTTTAGGCGGTGTTCCAGGAGTTAGACCAGCACATGTACTAGTGCTTGGTGGAGGAATTGTTGGATATCAAGCCGCTAAAAAAGCAGCAGGACTTGGAGCCACTGTAACTATTATGGATGTTTCTATTCCTAGATTAAGAGTATTAGATGATATCATGCCAGCTAATGTTCAAACCGTATTTAGCAATGAATACAATATTAGAACTGCTTTAGTGACTGCAGATTTAGTTATTGGCGGAGTTCTAATACCGGGTGCAAAGGCGCCTTATTTAGTAACTCGTGAAATGTTAAAACTTATGAGACCGGGAACTGTATTAGTTGACGTGGCAGTAGACCAAGGTGGATGTTTTGAAACAACTAAACCTACTACTCACGCTGAACCTACCTATGTGGTTGAAGATGTTATTCACTATTGTGTTGCAAACATGCCTGGTGCTGTACCTTACACTTCAACATTAGCACTAACAAATGCCACAATGCCTTATGCAATTCAATTGGCGAATTTAGGTTGGAAAGAAGCTTGTAGACAAAGTAAAGAGATGAGATTAGGTCTTAATATCATCAATGGTAAAGTTGTGTATAAAGGCGTAGCTGAAGCATTTAACTTACCTTATACTTCAGTAGAAGAATTCTTGTAAATTTAATTAAAATACTTGAGCCAGGTTTATTCATTTAAACCTGGCTTTTTTGTTTTTAACGAATTTTTAAATCAAATTCAAATATAAATAGAGGGTATTTATGTAAAATAACTGTCATAATTCATATCAATATACCAATCTTTGGAAATTTCTTAAAAACAGATTCTGAGTGAGGTGCATCCTTAAGTTCATCGGTTAAATCTTGACCTGCCCAATGCTCGTAATGCTTGCCATTCTTCCATAATCGACTTTCAGAAACATCGTAGATTATACCCTTAAAAGCTATCCAAACTTCAGGTTTATCTTGTCCATTTCTTAAAGCTAATTGCTGAGAAGAGTATTCTTTTGACATATGTCTAATTTAAAATGGTTTAATTTTGTAGGGAACAAATATATACCCATTTTGAAATTAAGATTGTTTCTAGTTTTTGTTATTCTATATATAATTGCTGTTTTTGGATGGTGGTTATATTCATTTATAACATATACGGAGAAAGAATATCAACTTGAAAACAGCAATCTTAAATTAAATGCATTACTCATTCAAGATAAAATATCTAATTATATTATTGTTCAAGAGAAGTTTCCAGAAGAAAAACCTTATGCGATTTTTAAGCGACATGAGGCTAGTATCAACTCTTTACATCAGAATTTGAACAAAACTTTCAAGATTAAGACACACATGGTTTTTGAAGACAGTATGAAGGTGCATGACTTTTTAAAGATAAAAATTGATGCTGCAGAGTTTAAGGCAATTCACAAGACTTTTATAAAGAAACAAAGGGCATTTTATTCCGAGGTAATATTCTTTACAATACTCGTAATTTCGGGTGTGGTTTGGGTTTTCGGAAAGTTGGAGTCATTGCTCAATTTAAATAAAATGCAAAACAATTTTCTTTTATCAGTTACGCATGAGTTTAAAACGCCACTTACTGCAATAAAACTTAGTTCTCAAACTTTGCAACAAAGAAAGACCGATGATGAAACGAAACAAGTTTTAATTCAGCAAATGGTTAATAATTCAGATCGGTTGAATGAGCTTTTAGATAATGTCATGCTGGCTACACGTATCGATGGAAAAAGCTATCGATATAATATGAATAAAATAAACATCACGGATGTAATTCAGAAAACAGCTGAATTGATATTGAGTCCACCTTACTTCAAAGGAAATTTTATTTTTGAGGAAGAAGAGTACTTTATGGATGGCGATGAAATATCCATGCGATTGGTATTCAGTAACTTATTTCAAAATGCTATTAAATATGCAGGTGTTGATTCCGATGTTACAGTTAAATATACGCACACAAGCGGTCAATTTATTATTACCATTTCAGATACGGGTAAAGGATTAGACCAAAAAGAATACAAGGCAATTTTCAATAAATTCTATAGAGTAGGAGACGAAAACACGCGAGAAAGCAAAGGAACTGGATTAGGGTTGTTTTTAGTAAAACAAATTTTGAAGTCCCACCACGCGCGTATAGAAGCATTAAGAAACCAACCACAAGGAACAACTTTTAAAATCACATTTAAATAAAGCATTATGAGTAAGCGAATATTATTAGTAGAAGACGAATCGAGTTTACACGATTTATTAAAACTAAATTTAGAAATGGATGGAAATCGTGTCGTTGGTGTCAAAGACGGTACATCAGCTGTTCAAAAATTCAAAGATGAACAGTTTGATTTAGTCATCCTTGATATAATGATTCCAGGAATAGATGGTTTAAATGTCTGTGAAAATATTCGTTTAAAAAATCAGGAAGTGCCAATTTTATTTCTTTCAGCAAAAAATCGTGTTGAGGATCGAATTGCAGGTTTGAAAAAAGGTGCGGATGATTATTTAACAAAACCTTTCAATTTAGAAGAGTTGCAACTGAGAATCAATAACTTATTGACTCGAAAAGGAGGAAACACAACAGGTTCAAATTATGGATTAAAAGAATTCAGTTTTGGTGGTAATCATATAAATTTTGAAAAACATGAAGCTAAGGGAGTAAATGGCGATATTAATCTTACAAAAAAGGAAGTTTTATTGCTGAAATTATTAATTGAACATAAAAATGAAGTTGTATCACGAGAGAAAATCCTTCAAACTGTCTGGGGTTACTCGGTTTATCCATCAACTCGAACCATAGACAATTTTATCTTGTCGTTTAGAAAATATTTCGAACTTGACCCAAAACACCCCAAATTTTTTAATGCAATCAGAGGAGTCGGTTACATCTTTGAATATAAGGAATAGCAATGAACTTGTCATATTTATGTCATAATAGATTAGTCGAAAAAGTAAGTGAAAAAATTTAAGTAAATTTGCCGTCAAAATTTTTATCAGATAATATGAAATATTTATTTACATCAATTGTAACACTTCTGTTTGCTAGCTTGACTTTCGGTCAATCATGCCCGAGTAATGACAGCGCAGTAATGGGTCCTGGATCAGGAAATGACGTTTTTTATAGTTTAAAACAGGCCACTTCTACTGGAAGCGGTGTTGTTAAAACGGTTGCAAACAATACTTGGCATATGGCAATTTCAGTTCAAGCAAGTAATTTCCCTTCCAATCCTGCAAATGGTGTAAACATCAGAATCAATTCTACCAATGGAGAAAACCCACAGGCTGGTCAAAGCGGATGGAAATTGGTTAAATTGAATGGAGAGGATCCTAACAATTGGAGAAATATTGATACAACAGGTATGTACGCTTTACCAGAATTACTAGATTCTGATAGTACCTGGAATTTAGGCGCATTCACAAAAGGGTATTCGGGTTCAAATCCATTTAACTTTATTTGGGGCACATACAATCAAAGCAATCACAACGTTGAAAGCAACGGAAATGTTTATGTATTGTTCAATGAGTCAGCAGGGGATTACAAGAAAATTCATGTGAAGGAAGTTACTTATGACACTATGTGGCATATCATAATGTCAAATATTGACAATAGCGACTCAGTTTATTTAAATATTAATAAGAAAGCCTATCCTAAGCGCTTATTTGTTTACTATAATGTTTTAACAAATCAAGTATTAGACAGAGAGCCAGATTCAGATAAATGGGATTTACTTTGGACTAAGTACAAAGGTATAATTGATTTTCAAGGAAGTAAAGTACCTTATGGTGTGACTGGAGTATTACACAATAATGGAGTTAAAGTTGCACAGAATTTAGGCAAAAAATGTGATGAAGTATGGTTGAGAACTAAAACTGCAATGGATGAAAACAACATTTCAACTATTGGTCATGATTGGAAAACATTTAATGGATCAGCTTATGACATCACGGATACTTTTGTTTATTTCATTACAACTTCAGATACGGTTACCTATAAGATGACAATGAAATCATATCAAGGTGGTGGTATGGGAAAAACTGAGTTTAATCTTTACGAAGCTACATTGAGTCTTGATGAGAATACGATTTCTTCATTATTAAATATGTATCCTAATCCAGTTCAAAATATGCTTAACATAAATTCTGAAACTGAGATTTTAGAAGTTTTGATTTACGACATGCAAGGAAAACTTGTTCTTGAATCAGGTAAGTCTAATACTATTGATGTAAATAGCTTAAATAAAGGGGTTTATGTTGTAACTGTTAGAACTTCAGAAGGAGTAGCGCATCAAACTATCATAAAAGAATAATTGTTCAAAGGGCTTTTTTATATCGTATTTAGTTTTCTAATTATTGCAGTGCCAAGTATAGCAAGGGCTCAATTAGAAGACACTACAGAAATGGGTAATGTTGTGGTTTCTGTTGGTAATATTAGACCAACAACCACAACAAATACCGTTCATAATGTGCGAATAATAAGCGCCAAGACAATAGAAAGACAAGGTGCTTTCAACTTAAAGGATGTTTTGATTAAAGAAAATAACATCCGAATTGGAAATGATAATATACTTGGTAGTTCTTTAAGTCTGCAAGGAATCAGCGGTCAGAATGTGAAAGTTCTTATAGATGGAATTCCGATTACAGGACGCGAGAATGGAAACATCGACTTAGGTCAGATTAATTTAAATAACATTGAACGGATTGAAATAATAGAAGGTCCTTTATCTGTTATCTATGGCACCGATGCCTTAGGAGGGGTTATCAATTTAGTTTCAAAACGCATCACATTAGACTCAAGTAAGCCAGCAATTGCTTATGGAAATGCCTATATTGAGTCAACAAAACAATATAATTTTGGTGCAGGAGGAATAGTTAAATTGAAAGACATTGATTTTGGAGCTAGTATCAATCGAAATTTTTTCGGTGGATATAGTATGGAACCAAATTCCAGAGTGATGTTTTGGAAACCTAAACAACAAGTATTTGGAAACTTCAGCATTACGAAACAAACAGGAAAACTAAAGATTAAGTTTAACACCAGTTTGTTTAACGAAAAGATTGAAAATCGAGGAAGTCCTATTATTAATCATTTGGAAGCTTATGCATATGACGAATATTACTTGACCAATAGAAATATTAATTCCTTAAACATTGAACATAAAATAAATAAGAGATCGTATTGGAATGTATTAACGGCTTTTAGTTTTTATTTGAGAGATAAAGTTACCTATCGCAAAGATTTAACCAACAGCAAATTGGAAATAGTGCCTAGTCCAGATGCAAACAGCTCGAATTCATTTTTAAATTTCATGAGTCGAGGATCGTACAGTAATGCAGTAAAGCCTTATTTTAGCTACCAATTGGGTTACGATATTAATATGAATTCTGCTTTAGGTACTAAGATTGAAACAGACAGAGGTAGAATGAATGACTATGCCGTATTTGCTTGTGCTGAAATTAAGCCTTTTAGAAAGTTTAGCATAAAGCCAGGATTTAGGGCTACATATAATACAAGATATTCTGCTCCATTTGTTCCTTCCATTCAGTTTATGTTAAAGAGCATAAAGAACGTAACATTGAGATATTCCTACGGAAGAGGGTTTAGAGCACCAGGTTTGAAGGAATTGTATCTTCATTTTGTTGATTATAATCACAATATTATTGGCAATCCAAATTTGCAATCGGAAATGTCAGACAATCACAATGCCGCAATAAAATACAAAATTAATGTAAATAAGAAGCTGGTATTGTATTTAGACAACAGTTATTTTTACAACCAAATATTCAATCAAATTGCCTTAGTTTCAACCAATCCTATTAAACTTGAATACACATACGAAAATATAGATAACTTTAAATCAATTGGTGCGAACTTCAATTTTACAGCTTTGTATAAAAATTTCAGAGCCACATTAGGAGGCTCATATACAGGGATTTACAACAACGCATTTGAGATGGTTGGAAAAGACAAATACTTGTATTCACCTGAATTAAGAGCTCAAGCGACATATATCTTTAAAAAGGGTCAATTAAAAGATTTATCCGTATCGATGTTCCATAAATACAATGGAAGTACAATTGGGTATGCGTTAAATAATGTTAGAAAAATTGTCACCACTACATCAGAATCTTACAATATACTTGATTTTACATTAAGTAAGCCTTTTCTCGCTAAAAAAATCAATTTAACGGCTGGTGTTAAGAATGTAATGAATATTACAACCATTAGAGCTACAAACATTTCAACAAACTTTCACAATGCAGGATCAAGCACTATGCCAGTTTCAGTTGGGCGTTCCATATTTGCACAAATAAATATCAATATTTGATTTGAAATACACAATACACATAGCTTATCTTTTCATACTTCTGAGTTTGAGTTCTTGCTTTAAAAAGGAAGATCTTTTAATTCTACCTGAAGGACATTCCGAAATTACTACTTTGTATTTAGGTCAAGATTACACAAAAGAGATGTTTTTTGATTTAGGTAGTAATAGTTATAAATCGAGTGAGTCAATTGATTGGGACATGAAGTTTCAATCGTCTAAAGATGGGTATGGTATATTTCTAAATACGGGGAATTTTATATCCGCTAGAAAAATTGAAGTAGGAGGATTGGGCGAATTCAATTCAAATGACACGTTTAACATTCTAAAGTTCCCTAAATTAATTGATGCTCCTGAAGGAAGCATTGAAAAATCAGCATTAGGAGATTGGAGAACTTATAAATATCTTGGTAATGTCCAAATCTATGTAGTTGAATTGAGTTATTTGTCTGGTAATCAAAGATATAAAAGACTTAAAATTTTAAATTATAACGATTCTTCTTATAAAATAGTTGTGGCGGATATTGGCGATACAGCTGGAGATACCATGTTAATTGCAAAAGACAAACAAAGAAATTATACCTATTTCACGTTTAAAAATGGAGGCAAAGTTGTAAGTAATCAAGAACCATCTAAAGAATTGTGGGACATCCAATTTACTCGTTACAATCATTTTTTCCCAGACATATTGCCAAATGGAGAGTTATTCCCATATAGAGTTTTAGGGGTGCTTAGCAATCCAAATAAGGTTGAAATCGCACGAGATTCAATGAATCGATATGAAAATTTAAACGCTTCATCAATTAAAGATTATACATTTTCAAAAGATTTGAATGCGATTGGATTTGATTGGAAGGAACATGCGTTTGGCGCTCAAGGTACATATACCATAAATCCAAATATTAGTTTTATAATAAAAGATACTGAAGGCTTCTATTATAAATTTCACTTTATTGACTTTTATAACCCTCAAGGTGACAAAGGTTATCCAAAGTTCGAATTTGAACGTATCAAGTAAGTCTCAAATTTAAGTTACTAATGAAGTCTAATATAGACAGTTCACGTCTTTTGTCGATGATATCTGACTATTCCAGCGAAAACAATTGATGATAAATGCTATAATTTGAGCATCTTTGTGGGCTTAAACTAATGGTATTAAATTCTGCTCAAGAGATACTCAAAGCAATACAATCCGTACAAGAACCTAATATTGTAATAACAACTCATGCAAAGCCAGATGCAGATGCAATTGGCTCTAGTCTTGGGTTGAAGTTTTTCTTAGAATCGTTCGGTTTTCACGTCGATTTTATATCACCTACTGATTTTGCCTCCTTTCTCAAATGGATGAAGGATGTCGATAAAACAATAATTTTTGAACATTCAAAAGAAGAAGCCTCGCGTATTACCGAAGCTGCAGATTTTATCTTTGCTTGGATTTTAATCATTTATCAAGAATAAATGAATTTGGACCAGTAGTTCAAAACAGTAAGGCCATTAAAATATTAATTGATCATCATCAATATCCTCAAGAATTTCAAGATTTGACTTTTTGGGATGATTTAGCAAGCAGTACATGTGAATTAGTTTATCGTTTTATTCAAGTCAATAAAATGGAAAATTTAATTTCAAAAGAGATTGCCGAGTGTCTTTACACAGGAATAGTTACTGATACTGGATCCTTTAGATTTGCGAGTTGTAGCAGTGAGACCATGCGAATAGCTGCTAGTTTAATGGATAAAGGTATCCAGCATGAAGAAATATTCTCTCAAGTATACGATAGTTTTACTGAGTCGAGGGTCAGATTTATTGGGTATGCAATAAGTCAAAAACTCGAGGTTTTAAAAGAGTTTAACACCGCCATTATCAGTATCAATCGCGATGAATTAAAAACATATGGAGTGATAACAGGTGATACTGAGGGACTTGTAAATTATGGATTAAGTATAGAAGGTGTTAAATTTGCAATATTAATCATTGATAGGACCAAGATTGTTAAAATGAGTTTTAGAAGTAAAGGAAATTTTGCTGCAAATGTATTTGCAATGGAACATTTTAATGGTGGAGGTCATTTTCATGCAGCTGGAGGAAGCAGTTTTGATTCCTTGGAACAGACAGTCGAAAAAGTAAAGAATGCTTTAACATTATATAAAGGAGTTTTAAATGGCTAAACAACATATTTATTTTATTTTAATTTCAGTATTTATTCTAAGTGCATGTAATCATTATTCAAAAACAGATAATGGTTTGAGATATAAATTCTTAAAAAGAAGTGACAAACAAGAATTACCCAACATTGGAGAGTATTTACAATGTTATTACAGTATTTATAATTCTGAAGATTCAATGTTCTTAAATATATTTGGTAAAACACCAGATAGAATTCTTCTTTCTCAAGAAACACATAAAGGAGGAGACATTATGGAAGCACTAAGTATTATGTCTGAAGGAGATAGTGCTCAGTTTCTAATAAATGCCGACTCATTTTATCTTAGAACACGTGGAGAATCTAAATTGCCATCATTTATTAAACCTGGAAGCGATTTAAAGTTTGTTATTAAAATGGACAAACGCTTAAATAAATATCAAGTAGACAGTTTAATCAATGTCGAAAAAATTAACCGTTGGAATGATGAAATAGTGAGTATCAATAAATATATTCAAAGCAAGGGTCTAGAAATGGAACTTGATACCACTACAGGGATTCGTGTTCAATTTCATCAGAAAGCTTCAGATACTGCAAAGCAAATCACTGAAAATTCCATTGTCACATTTCATTTTGTAGGAAAACTTATGGATGATGTTGAATTTTATAATTCATATACCATGGGTCAACCACAGACGGTAAAAGTTTTGCGCACACAGTTTCAGCCAATTGGTATGTATGAAATGCTTATCAAGATGAAAGAGGGAGAAAAGGCCACATTTATTTTACCATATGATTTGGCTTTTGGAGCAGCAGGAGTAGACGGAATGATTCCTCCATTTTCAACCCTAGTATATCAACTCAATATTTTAAAAGTACAGTAATTATGAAAATTCCATTTATTTTTTCGCTTAGTGTTTTAATTTTATCATGTAATAATTCTTCAAAATCAGATGAGACAAATCAAAAGCCTCAGCAGGATTCAGTCTATAGTGTTGAACCAACTGTTGACACAATTATAGATTCAATGTACCAGGATTCCGTTTTTGAGACTGAGATAGAAAACACAAATGAAGTGATTGATAACAAAACTATTCAATCTAATAACGGTGATACAATTACAACTAAATCAGGTTTGCGCTATATCATCACCAAAAAGAATCCTAAAGGAGTAAAACCTCAAAAAGGAAATCAAATTCAAGCACACTATACAGGAAGTTTGGTAAATGGTAAAATTTTTGATAGTTCTAGAAAAAGAGGACAACCCTTGCCATTCACTATAGGTGCAGGTCAAGTGATTGCAGGTTGGGACGAAGGTTTTTCATACTTAAGAGAAGGAGAACAAGCAACTTTAATAATTCCACCTTCAATTGGATATGGAAGTAGAGATATGGGTGATATACCACCAAATTCTACTTTAATCTTTGATGTGGAGTTAGTAAAAGTAGTACAACCTATGAACTACACGAAATATTCTGGTGCTGGAAAGGATACTATTACAACCAAATCAGGTTTAAAATATATAATTATAGATAAAGGAAACACAAATTTCAAAGCTAGAAAAGGTCAAATGGCTCAATTATATTATGCTGGATATTTTACTAATGGAAAGATGTTTGATGGAAATTTTAGCTCTGGGCAACCCTTTTCAGTTCAAGTTGATAATCCACCAGTAATTGAAGGATGGAAGGAAATGATCTTATTGATGAATAAGGGGATGAAAGTAAAAGCAATTATTCCGCCACATTTAGCATACGGCGCAAATGGTTATCCAAATGTGATTCCTCCAAATTCAACATTGATTTTTGACATGTTTTTAGAGAATTTACAATAATGAGTAGACGAATAGCAATTACTGGAGGGGCTGGTTTTATAGGTTCTCATGTAGTGAGACATTTTATAAATAAATACCCAAATTATCAGATTTTCAATATCGACAATTTGACATATGCCGGTAATTTGGAAAATTTAAAGGACATAGAAGGAAAGCCAAATTACACATTTATAAAGGCAGATATCACGGATTCAAAATTGATGAATGAATTGTTTCATGAGCATAAATTTGATGCAATTATTCATTTAGCGGCTGAATCACATGTGGATCGTTCTATAGAAAATCCAATGGAATTCGTAATGACAAATGTAATTGGAACTGTAAACCTACTCAACGCCGCCAAACTATATTGGAATGGTGATTTTGAAAATAAATTATTTTATCACGTAAGCACAGATGAGGTTTATGGGCAACTAGGGGATGAAGGCAAGTTTACTGAAACAACATCATATGACCCGAATTCACCTTATTCTGCTTCTAAAGCAAGCAGCGATCATTTTGTAAGAGCTTACCATCATACGTATGGGATTCCAGTAAAAATATCCAACTGTAGTAATAATTATGGGTCACATCATTTCCCAGAGAAATTAATTCCATTGATGATAAACAATATCATCCATAAAAATAAACTTCCAGTATATGGCAAAGGTGAAAATATAAGAGATTGGTTATTTGTTGAAGATCATGCTGCTGCGATTGATGTTATATTTCACACTGGTAAAAACGGAGAAACTTATAATATTGGAGGTAATAATGAGTGGAAAAACATCGACTTAGTTAAACACCTTTGTCTATTAATGGATAAAAAATTAGAAAGAGATCTAGGTGAATCTGAACAACTTATAGAATATGTGAAAGACAGAGCTGGTCACGATTTTAGGTATGCCATAGACTCTTCAAAACTAATGAATGAGTTAAATTGGAAACCATCTGTTACATTTGAACAAGGTTTGGAAAAAACTGTAGACTGGTATTTAGCAAATAAGGAATGGCTAGAACATGTAACAACTGGTGCATATAAAACATACTATCAAACCATGTATTCAAATCGATAATGAAAGGAATTATTTTAGCAGGGGGGAGCGGAACACGATTACATCCATTAACGTTGGCGGTAAGTAAACAATTGATGCCCGTGTATGATAAGCCAATGATATACTATCCGCTAAGTATATTAATGATGGCAGGAATTAAAGAGATTTTAATAATTTCAACGCCACATGATTTGCCGAATTTCAAGAAATTGCTTGGAGATGGTAGTCAATTGGGGTGTAGATTCGAATACGCAGTTCAAAATGAACCGAATGGTTTAGCGCAAGCCTTCGTTATAGGGAAAGATTTTATTGGGAAGGATAAAGTTGCTTTAATTTTAGGAGATAATATCTTTTTCGGTGCATCCTTACAAAAACTCTTGCAAAGTAACAATGATCCTGATGGAGGTGTGATTTATGCCTATCATGTGAGTGACCCAGAACGTTATGGAGTGGTTGAGTTTGATGAAGAAAACACTGCGATAAGTATTGAGGAAAAACCAAATCACCCAAAATCAAACTTTGCTGTTCCTGGTTTGTATTTTTACGACAATGAAGTTGTTGATATTGCTGCGAATTTGAAGCCATCGGCTCGTGGTGAATATGAAATAACAGATGTCAATAAGGTGTATCTGAATCGCGGAAAATTGCGTGTAGGTATATTAGAAAGAGGTACTGCATGGTTAGATACAGGTACATTTAGTAGTTTAATGCAAGCAGGACAATTTGTACAAGTAATTGAAGAACGGCAAGCGCTTAAAATTGGAAGTATTGAAGAGGTGGCTTGGCGAATGAAGTACATTTCGGATCAGCAATTGGAAGAGTTAGCTCTACCTTTAGTTAAAAGTGGATATGGAACTTACTTATTAGGATTAATAAAAAAATGAGAAAATACTATTATTTGATTGCTAGTTCAGTTTTTTTGATTCTTTCAGGATGTAAATCTTATACATCAAACATCATTTTAGAAACAGAAGAAGATGATATTAATTGGTCTTCAGCATACGAAAAAGTTGTGGTTCAAAACCCAGTAAAAATAGGAGATAAGATTCAATTTTCAGTTTTTACCAATGAAGGTGAAGCAATTATAGATCCTTCAGGAAATTTAGTTGCGCAAAAAATATATGGTGAGGACAATAAAACAGTTGTTGAGAAACCAACATATGAAGTGATTGAAACTGGAGAGGCACATTTTCCATTAATTGGCAAATTAAATGTTGTAGGTTTAAAAACCTCTCAATTAGATAGTTTGCTCTCTTCAAAGTATGAAAAGTACTACAATGGAGTATATATTATTTCAAAAGTTATCAATAAGAAAATAATAATTATTGGGAACAAAGGAGGAACTGTTTTACCATATACAACTAATATGTCCTTACTGGAGGCAATTGCAATTTATGGAGGGTTGGACGATAAATCTAAAGGGTACAACATTCGAGTAATTCGGGGTGATTTGAAAAATCCAGAAGTGAAGGTAGTTAATTTAAGCACTATCAAGGATATGAGAAAATCTATTGTCAGTTTAAAGCCCGATGATATTGTATATATCGAACCAGTAAGAAGACCTGGTTCAGAGAGTGTAAGAGATAATGTATTTGTTTTTAATGTTATTCAAGTTCTCTTAACCATGGCAGTTCTGTTAAATACTTTAACAAATTAGATATGATAGATTTTGAATCAGAAAATGCCAACATAGACAATAGAATTCCTAATGATTCGGATGGATTTGCTATTGAAAAATTAATTCTAATTCTCAAAAAGTATTGGTTTTGGATACCTATTTCAATAATCGCCTCAGCAATTGGAGCGCATTATTATTTAAAATATAGCCAACCCATATACACAGCCAGCTCTTTGATTAAATTGGAAATTCAAAAAGAAGCTTCAAAAGTTGGATTTGCGAGCGTTCAAAATGTGCAAGCTGATAATTTAGAGGGAGAGATAGAATTAATTAAATCTCAAAGAGTGGCTCAAGAGTTAATTGATTTTATTGATTTAAATATATCCTACTACGCAATTGGAAACATATTAACCACCGAGATATACAACAGCAGTCCTTTTAAAGTTATTATTCTTTCAGAACCTGAGTTTACTGAGTACGACAAAGATTTTTCTGTCATATTTGTTAATAAGTATCAATTCAAACTTTTTGAAACTGAATCTGGAGAAAAGGAGGAGAAGTTATACAAAGTTGGAGATGTTATCTCTTTGGGGAATTTTAAATTTTCACTGAAGTGGACAAATATCAAAGAGCTCGAAATTGACAAAAAAGAATATGTGTTTCGAATTAATAGTCGAGGAGCGTTAATTTCTTATTTGTTGAATCAACTTGTTGTTGAAGCCACCAGTACCGAGGCGAGAACATTATCTATTTCATTTTCTGATAACAATAGAGTAAAAGCAAGAGATATTGTAAACGCTTACGACACCATTTACCTTAAACAGTCCATTGAGAAAAAACAAAAGTCGCATGAGCAAACTCTACAGTTTATCAAAACTCAAATTGAGGAAACTGCGAGAAAATTAGAAGAGTATGAGAATGATTTAGAATCCTTTGTCACACAAACTGGTTCAATTTCACCCAATTCAGAGTTTAATGATATTGTAAATAAGCTTGAAGAACTCGAAAAAACTCGCAATGAATTAAAAAAAGCAGGAGAAAAATATTCGGAAATTTTAAACTTTGTGCAAGAAGATGCTAGTAAAGAAAGCATAGTTCCTCTGATGTTTGGAATTGATGATATTCAAATTGCAAATGGAATTGATAAATTGAATTCGTTGTATAAACAGAGAGAAGTTTTAAAAATATCAAACAAATCAATCACAATTCCCGTACAAAAAATCGAACTTGAAATTTCAATTGTTAAGTCGCAACTTTTAAATTACATCAATGAATCAAAGAAGTATTTAACTGAGCAAGCTGCTTCGATAAATGCAAAAATAAGTAAATTAAGTGCTCATTTTTCAAGTTTACCAACCAAAGAAACAGAGTTAAATCGTATACAAAGGTTTAATTCACTCTATGAGAAGTATTACTTGAATTTAATTGAGAAACAGATAGAATACCAAATATCAAAAGCGGGGACAGTTCCTGAGTTTACTATTTTATCTGATGCCTATGTTTCTGATATTCCAATTTCGCCCAACAAGAAAAAAGTCTGGTTAATATTTCTTCTAGTTGGTGTGGTACCAATATCCTTATTTATTATGATTAAATATTTGTTGATGAATGTAATTTACAGTCAACAGCAAATTGAAAATAAATTAATGGCTCCAATTTTAGGTTCAATTCCTTCCTATAGAAAGAAGCTTAGCGCATCAATTCTTGTAGTTGACAAAAACCCTAAATCTTCAATTAGTGAATCATTGAGATCGATTAGAACTAATTCAGATTTTATGCTTCCTAAGAAGAACAAACAAATCATTGGTGTTACTTCCACAATTAGTGGAGAAGGAAAAACATTCTTTGCAATTAATTATGCAGGTATATTGGCTCTAACAGGTAAGAAGGTAGTTATACTTGACCTTGATATGAGAAAGCCTAAAATTCACGTTGGGTTTAACGTAGACAACAGTCGTGGAATGAGTTCCATTTTGTCAGGTATGACAAATTGGAAAGATGCTATAAAACATTCAACTTTAGCCAATTTGGATTTAATCCCTGCAGGACCAATTCCTCCAAATCCAAACGAACTATTATTGAAAAAAGAATTCGATGATTTAATAGATCAATTGTTTTTAGAATACGACATTATAATGGCTGACAATCCCCCAATTGGATTGGTAACAGATGCAAGTAATGTGTTTAAGCGATGTGATTTGTCAATTTATGTGGTTCGTTCTGGATATTCTAAAGAAATGGTAATTAGCAATATCAATAGTTTATACAAAAGTAAAAACTACAATAATTTGTCAGTTGTGATAAACGATGTGAATAAACGTAATACATATGGTAACAAATATGGTTATGGTTATGGATATGGCTATGGTTACGGATACTACGATGACGAGCGTGAGGGTAAGAAATGGTATCAAAAAATCTTTAAAAGAACTTAAAAATAAAAGATGGGTATTTTAAGTCGATTGTTTCAATCAAAAAAACCTGTTGAGATGCCTTTAAAATGGGATATGCATAATCATATTTTGTTTGGCATTGATGATGGTTCAAAAACGCTTGATAACTCGCTTGAGATGGCTCGTCAATTTATCGATCTTGGATATAGTAAAGTAATCGCAACACCACATATAATGAGCGATTACTATCCTAATAAAAGAGAGAATATTGAGGTTGTTAAGAATCAACTCGAGCTTGCATTGAAAGACAATCATTTACCATTAGAGATTGATTATGCGGCAGAGTATTACATGGATGAATTTTTCTACGATCAGATAAAAAACAAAGCAGATATTTTAACTTTTCACAATTCACATGTATTGGTTGAAACTTCTTTTATGAATAAGCCAGTTTTTTTTAGTCAATTGATGTTTGATTTGAAAACAGCTGGATATAAACCAGTATTAGCTCATCCCGAACGATATATTTACCTTCAAGATAATTATGAAGTTGCAGAACAAATTATCGAATCAGGAGTAAAATTCCAGATTAATTTGCTTTCTCTAGTTTCTCATTATTCGCCACCTGCTAAAAAATTAGCACAATGGATTATTAACAATGGACATTATCACTTTCTTGGTACTGACGCACATACAGTTGATCATTTAAATTTAATGAACGAAGTGATTAGAACCAAGTTGTTTTCATCAATAGATTTCTCAAAAGTAGAAAACTCAATTTGATTTACCGGCAATTTCCGTTTGTTTTGAAACTAACAAAAAAATTAAAAAGATAAACGGAATTAATGGCATAAAAAATCGACTAGTACCAATAGGTCCTGTCAACCCTAGGATATATATTGGAATTGCCAATAATAGTAATTTAGTGCCCCATTTAAAGTGTTTAGAGGTAATAAACTTTATCCATAGAAAAATTTTATAAAGATTAAACAACAATAATCCCATTAATAGAATTCCTAAAGGATTTTGAAAGGATTTCAAAATCCTAAAAATTCCACCTTCTTTATTCGATTCATATAGTAAATTCTGTTTATGAGTTAAATTGAAAAATTGAGTGAAGTCAAATCTTCCAGGGTCCATTAAGCAAAATAGTATTCCTCTGAAATGTAGAAAAGTATAAGTGCCTATATGCTCAAATAATTGCGTTTTGCAAGATTTTTGAATTTCCATTTGTTCTTCAGAGTAGCTGCTCATAATTTGAGCTCTAGTATGGATATTATCAATAATGGAATCGGCTGTTTTTTGCCCATATTCATGCATTAATACACTATAGGTATTGTAGTGTAAAAGGTTAATGGTGCTAATTGATGAGTAGTGAAAATAGCCTGTTCTTTCTTTGTTTATTGCGGAGACTGATAAGAAAAATAATAATGGAATAAATACAATAAAAAGCCTTACCCAATTACCCGATTTCATACAAATAAAAATAAAAACAAAAGGCATTGCCAATGTTGCGAAAATCATGACTGGTTTTAACGACATTGCCGCTATGATTAAAAATACGAGTATACCTGTAGTTTTTGTATTTAATGAGCGTGTTAATGAAAAATATAATATGGAAATTAAAGTAAATTGAAGCCAAATTTCGCTCATAATCATATTGGCATAAATAAATTGAGACACGCATAAAACCATAAATAATGTAGCTTTCCACCAATTGACTTTTATTTTGAAATGTTCAGTTATTTTAAGGCATAGATAAATTGATGCTAAACTAATGATGTTTTGAAGTGCGTAAATCAAGAAATAAAAAATATAGGATGACCCAAAACTTAAAATTTTCAAAATGGCTAATATCAATGGATACAAAATTGGTCTTTTTGTTAACCAATCGGCATTAAAAGCATGATTTAGATTCCAAGCATAAAGTGTTTGATGTTCAATTATATTATTTGCTGCAAACAAATATTCTTTACTATCTTGAATTAGAGAATTGCCAATAAACATTTGCTTGCTAAAAAACAGCAAATGCACCACAATAAGAATAATCCAAAATCGGTTTTTATCCATGTTTCAATGATAAGCATTTTTTAAATTTATCGGTATTTTTTTCTATTATTGTACTATGACTAATACCGGATTTGAAGACCTATACAATTCTCTTAATTCCCTTCAAAAACAAGCAGTTGATCAAATTGATGGTCCGGTTATGGTTGTGGCAGGGCCAGGTACAGGCAAGACTCAAATTTTGGCAGCTAGAATTGCTAATATTTTAGAAAAAACAGATACAAATCCTTATCAGATATTGTGTTTAACATACACCGATGCAGGTGTAGTTGCCATGAGAGAAAGATTGTTGTCTTTTGTAGGTCCAATTGCTTATCGTGTACATATTCATACATTTCACTCATTGTGTAATGAAATAATTCAATTTAACGGTAGTTATTTTGGCTATAAAAATTTAAAGGCTGCAGGTGAACTTGAGGTATATGAGATTATGAAGGAAATAATTGATGAGCTCCCCAATGATCATATTCTAAAACGTTTGAAAGGTGATGTGTATTTTGAGGCGAACGATTTAATTCGATTATTTGATGTTATAAAGAAAGAGCATTTTAGCAAAGAACAAATTCTCCAAAATGCAGATCGTTATTTTAAGGAGAAAGAAGATAACGGCGACTTTATTTACAAAGTAAATGGAAAGAACTTTAAAAAAGGTGATTTAAAAGAAAAGGATTTTAGAGATGAAAAGTTAAAGATTGAAAGACTAAGGGCTGCAGTAGAATTGTTTGATGTATTCAATCTTAAAATGAAGGAAAGAAATCTATATGATTTTTCAGATATGATTTTATGGGTCTTAAATGCATTCAAGGATGATAAAGATTTTTTACTTAACTATCAAGAAAGGTACTTATATTTTTTAGTTGATGAATTTCAAGACACAAATGGTTCACAATTGGAACTCATCACGTATTTGACTGAGTATTGGGAAATACCAAACTTATTTGTAGTTGGTGATGATGATCAATCCATTTATAGATTTCAAGGGGCTAATGTTGGAAATATTTTAAATTTTGCAAACAGTTATAAGGACCATTTAAAGACAATTGTTTTAAGCGATAATTACAGGTCTAATCAAGGAATACTTGATGCTTCTAGGGCTTTGATTAATGCCAACACAGAGCGATTAACAGCAATTGACAAACATTTACTTTCAAAAAACCCTGAATTTCAATCACAGAATTATCACCCTGAAATAAATAAATATTTAAATCCAATTCATGAAACTGTAGGAGTTGGGAGTTCAATATTAAAATTACACAAGAACGGAACTCCATATCAAAACATTGCAGTGTTATACAGAAATCATAAACATGCTGAAGACCTATTAAAGTACTTTAACGCGCATCAAATTCCCTATAACTCGAAAAGAAAAGTTAATATTCTTGAAGAGTTGTTAGTGAATAAACTACTCACCATTTTGACGTATTTGAATGCTGAGATTACAAGACCTTATTCTGGAGAGGAGATAATTTTTGAAATATTAAATTACGATTTTTATAAAATCAAAGCTATTGACTTGGCTCGTATTAGTCCTGAAATCAGGAGAAAAAGGATGAGATGGAGAGACTATCTGGACGATTTGTCTAATGGTAAACGAGACCTATTTTCGGAGATGCCAAGCATGGATTCAATTTCTGAATTGAAACGCTTAGGCAGTGATTTAGAGTTTTGGATTACAGAGTCAAACAATTTAACTGTTCCTCAATTGGTTGAGAAATTAATTGCAAAAGGAGGCATATTAAGTTATGTCATGCAAGCTGATTCTAAACGCTGGCAAATGCAGATTTTAAGAACCTTCTTTGATTTTGTAAAAGAAGAGGCATCAAAAACTCCAAATATGAGTTTAGGTAATTTATTGGATACCATACAAACGTATAAGAACTTCAATATTCCAATTGAAGCTCAGCAAATTTTACATATGCCAGACAGTGTTAACTTAATGACTTTACACGGAAGTAAAGGTTTAGAGTTTGACCATGTATTTATCATTCGTGGAATCGATTCGGATTGGATAAAAAAAAGAGGAAATTCAAGAGATTTTGGCTTAGCCAAAATAATGGCGGATACCAGTGGCGATGAATCGGAAATTGAAGAAATAAGACGCTTGTTTTACGTTGGAATGACACGTGCAAAGCGAAGTTTAAATATTTCATTTTATGAAAAAGATTTAAACGAAAAGAAGCTCAATAAGTTGCAGTTTATTGCAGAATTAGAATCAGAAGCAAAACTCATTGAAAAGCGAGTTGAAATAGAAAATGAGTCGATTTTAGAATTTGAAACACTTTATTATCAATTTGATGTAACACCAGATTTTGAACTATTAGATCACGATTATTTAGACACGATTCTTGAAAATTATACCTTGTCGGCCACTCATCTGAATTCGTATTTGAAATGCCCCATATCTTTTTATTTTAATCATGTATTAAAAGTGCCAAGTGCTAAAAGTGAAAGCGCTTCATTTGGAACCGCCATCCACGATGCATTAGAAGAGCTTTTTAAAACAATGCAAAATGATGATAATAACCAGTTGCCATCTGTAGAAATATTCATTGCTTTTTTTGAAAAATCAATGAGAAGGAATCGAGATAGTTTTACAGAAGATGGATTCAAAAGACACTTAGCAAATGGTAAGATAATTTTACCACCTTATTACGAGAATAATAAGGAAGAATGGGAGAAAGAGACTGTATACACAATCGAAAAGAATATAACACATGTTGAATTAGCTGGTGTACCAATTAAAGGAAAATTAGATAGAATTGTTTTCGAAGGGCACGATGCGTATGTTATTGATTTCAAAACAGGAAATTTTGAAAGAGCAATTAAAAAATGCAAACCTCCCAAACCAGTACCAAAAGAAGATAATTACGAAGAACAATATGGCGGAGATTATTGGAGACAAATGGTGTTTTATCATTTGCTAATTGAAAATGATCGAAGTAATGCTTGGCATATGAAGAGAGGAGAGATGAATTTTGTTGAGCCAAATAAGCACGGCGACTATCATCGAGAATTGTTTAGTATTGACAATGAGCAAGCAGATATGGTTAAATTGCAAATTGTTGATGTTTATAAAAACATTAAGTCTCATCAGTTTGAAAAGGGGTGCGGAGATGACTTCTGTCATTGGTGCAACTTTGTAAAATATTACTTAAAAAAGGAAAAATATGTGAGTAATTCTTTGCCAGGAAGTAGTGTTGATGAAGATGAAGGAATGTCATAAATTTGCAGTAATTATATGATGACAGAAGAAGTTCTTAAAGGGTACCTTAAATTATTGCAGGCAGACATGGAATTTTACAAGGATTCTATCAAAGAAGTTAGTGATGAAATAATTAAAGAAGGATTTAGTCAGTATCCACTGTTTATTGCTCATCAAGAAGAAGTTAAATTAGGTGAATTGATTCTCGATAAGGAAGAGTTAGGTACAAATTTTACTATACAAGCCTCAACTTTAGAAGAATTTGTAGAGCGTAAAATTATTTCGAAGAATAATGTGCAGTTGTTCAAAAAAGCCTATAAGGACCCAAAGATTCAGTGTTGTATTTTCTTAATTACAGGGCAGGGCGCACAATTTGTTTTTGTGCCTTACCAAAGCAAATCTGCTGAAAATAAAGAAGAAGCATGATGAGTGGAACGGTAGGGGTTGTCATTTTAAATTATAACACAAAGGAATTTCTCGAAAAATTTCTGCCTTCAGTTTGTAATTCAACTTATAAGAATCTAGAAATTGTCGTTGCCGATAATGCATCTACAGATGGTTCCGTAAATTTTGTTAAAGAAAAATTTCCTGAAATACGATGCATTGAATTTCAAGAGAATCATGGATTTACAGGTGGCTACAATAGAGCTTTAAAAGAAGTTCACACAGACTACTATGTTTTGTTAAATAGCGATGTTGAAGTTGAAAGCAATTGGATTGAATCGATTGTAAAATTATTTGAGAGTAAAGAAGAAATTGCAGCAATTCAACCTAAAATAATTTCATGGCACGATAAAAAAAGTTTCGAATATGCTGGTGCAGGAGGAGGGTATATTGATAAATATGGTTTTCCTTTTTGCAGAGGCCGAATTTTTGAAAGCATTGAATTTGATAGAGGCCAATACGATGAGATGAAACAAGTGTTTTGGGCCACAGGTGCGGCCTTATTTATTCGTGCTGATCTTTATCATTCAATTGGAGGTCTTGATGAAGATTTTTTCGCTCACATGGAAGAAATTGATTTGTGTTGGAGATTGCAAAATGCTGGGCATCAAGTGTGGGTATGCCCTGAAAGTGTTGTTTATCATGTTGGTGGTGGAACACTTCAAAAAACTAATCCTAAAAAAACATATTACAATTTTAGAAATGGCTTAATTCTTCTCCTTAAAAACTTACCAAAAGGAAAGTTGTTTCAGATTATATTTATGCGATTATTAATAGACCATATTGCAGCATATAGATTTTTATTTCAAGGTAAATTTGGTGATTTTAAAGCTATCGCTGCTGCTCATAGGCATTTTATATTAAAGTTAAGTAAATGGAGAAAGAAACGAGTAATAAGAGATGGAAACAAGGCGTATTTCGAACGTCAAGTGTACCGAAAGAGTATTGTTTGGTCGCATTTTATTAAAAAAATTAAAACATTTAAAGAGTTAAAATTTAATTTATAGATACATTAATTTGAAAAATGTTGTTGTATTAAGTGGTGCTGGGATGAGCGCTGAAAGTGGTTTGAAAACATTTCGCGATTCTGATGGTTTGTGGGAAGGTTATGATGTTATGGAAGTGGCAAGCTATGATGGATGGATGAAAAATCCTGAGCTTGTAAATTCATTTTATAACGATAGACGTTCGCAATTATCAATAGTAGAACCCAATGCAGGACACTTCGCGATTAAAGATTTAGAAGAGGCTTACAATACCACAGTAATTACTCAAAATGTGGATGATTTACACGAAAGAGCAGGTTCTAAAAATATAATACATTTGCATGGTGAACTCACCAAATTAAGGAGTAGTAAAAATAATGATTTATACGAAATTGGGTATCAGAAATTAAAGTATGGAAGTTTGTGCCCTAAAGGTGGATTATTAAGACCTCATATTGTATGGTTTGGCGAATTAGTTCCAATGATGGAACGAGCAGTTGAAATGGTTAAAAGTGCTCATATTCTAATCGTTGTTGGAACATCCTTGGAGGTGTATCCAGCTGCCAGTTTAATTGATTTTGTTCAAACCAATACAGAAATATATCTAATTGACCCAAACCGACATCAGGATATGGAAAGTAATAAGCTAACTGTTATAAAAAACACTGCAGCTAAAGCGCTTCCGCAATTAGTTAATCGACTTATTAATCTGTGTAATCATTAAGATTTTCTTATCTTTGCGAACTAATTATCAATCTTATGAAAGTATTTAATATTTTACCAGCTTTATTAATTTTGGCTGCTTGCAACAATAGTTCCAATACCACTGCAGATACAGTTGAACATGGACATGATCACACTGCAAATACACAGACACAAGATGTTGTGGATACAACTGCAATTTCGTCCGATCAATCTGTTTATTTTCCCAATTTAAAAGATGGTCAAACTATTACTTTACCTTTTGTTGTTGAATTTGGAGTTAAAGGTATGGAAGTGGAGCCCGCTCAAGGTGTAAATGAGAACAAAGGGCATCATCATTTATTTATTGATCAAAGTTATACACCTGCATCTACAATGGTACCAATGGGTAAAGAATCAGAGGGTTATTACCATTTTGGAAAAGGCCAATTGTCGGATACATTGAGCTTAGACAAATATCCCATGTTAACTCCTGGTAAACATACCTTGAGGTTACAATTTGCAAATGGCTTGCACATGTCTTATGGCCCGGCCATGAGTACTCAAATTACGGTTGAAGTAAAATAATAAAGCTCAGATTTAATCATGATATTCAGGTAATTACTGAATTCAAGTTTGATGATTGAGGTTTTATTTGAAGTAATTATAGACTTATGTTCAATTCTTATATGTTAAAGTGACACATTCCAGAGATATTTTGTTAACTTTGCGCTCAATTAAAAACCATGAGTGATGACATAAAGCACGAATGCGGAGTTGCGTTCATTCGGCTTCTTAAACCCCTCGAGTATTTTACCGAAAAATATGGAACACCTTTTTATGGACTGAAGAAGCTTCAGTTGTTGATGGCCAAGCAGATTAATCGCGGTCAGGATGGTGCTGGAATAGGTGTAATTAAGTTAGATCCACAATTCGGTCAAAGGTATTTAGCAAGAAAGCGTTCTAATTCAAGAAATCCAGTTGCAGACATTTTTGATGCAGTAAATCAATCCTTAAGTGGACTTGATCAAAACAAAATTAACAATGCTTTATATTTAAAAGAGCATTGCCCGTATGCTGGAGAGTTATTGTTGGGTCATTTGCGTTATGGTACACATGGTGGAAATAATTTAGAAAATTTACATCCATTTTTACGTCAAAATAATTGGATGTGTAGAAATTTGGTCCTTGCAGGTAATTACAATTTAACAAATGTTGATGAATTATTTACGCAATTAATTGAATTAGGACAACAACCTAAAGAGATTAGTGATAATGTGACCATGTTGGAAAAAATTGGTCATTTTTTGGACGAAGAAAATGAAAGACTCTTCAAATTGTATAAAAGTGAGGGATTTTCAAATTTTGAAATCACAGAAAAAATTAAAGAGAGCTTATCCATTGAAAGTATCTTAAAAAATGCCTTCAAAAGAACTGATGGTGGTTACAATATGGTTGGTATGATTGGTCATGGTGATTCATTTGTGATTAGAGACCCAAATGGTATTCGTCCTTCGTTCTGGTATGCTGATGATGAGATGTTGGTGGTGGCTAGCGAAAGACCTGCAATCACAACCACTTTTAACGTGCCTTACCAAGAGATTAAAGAAATAACTCCTGGCTGTGCCCTTATAATAAATAAGGATGGCTCTTATCGCGAATCAAGAATTTTAGATCAAGGTGAGAAAAAGTCTTGTTCTTTCGAACGAATTTATTTTTCGAGAGGTAATGATGCCGACATTTATAGTGAACGCAAAACACTCGGCAAATTATTAGCTCCCAAAGTTCTCGAGACTCTAAACTACAACATTGAAAATACGGTTTTCGCTTATATACCAAACACTGCTGCAACTGCTTTTTATGGTATGATAGATGGAATTAACGATTGGTTAAAAGTACATCGTTCTGAAGTTTTAATGGCTGAAAAAGACAATCTTACAGAAGAGCGAATTCAAGAAATTTTAACTTATCGTATTAGAAGAGAAAAGATATTGGTTAAAGATGCAAAAATGCGCACGTTTATCACAAATGATACAGATAGAGAAGATATTGTTGGGCATGCATACGATGTGACTTATGGCATAATAGAGCCTAAAAAAGACACATTAGTAATAATTGATGATTCAATTGTCAGGGGAACAACTCTCAAAACTAGCATTTTGAAAATTTTGGGGCGATTGAAACCTAAGAAGATTTTAGTGGTTTCGAGCGCTCCTCAAATATTATTTCCCGATTGTTACGGTATAGATATGAGCAGACTAAAAGATTTTGTTGCTTTTAGAGCTGTTTTAGAATTGCTAAAAGAGAATAATCTCGAACACAAATTAGACGAAACATACAAATTGTGCAAAATAGAAATGCAAAAACCAACAGAAAAGGTTGAGAATAAAGTTGTCGATTTGTACAAACTGTTTACTCAAAAACAAGTGTCAGATAAAATTGCAGAGATAGTTACTCCGGATGATTTTGAATCTGAAGTTGAGATTATATTCCAAACTGTAGATGATTTGCATAAGGCTTGTCCTGATCACAAAGGTGATTGGTACTTTACCGGTGACTTTCCAACACCAGGTGGAAATCGGATAACAAATAGATCATTTGTCTATTTTATGGAAAATAATTCAGCAAGAGCATATTAGAAGTTTACTCATACTGATTTGATATAGAGCATAATGATACTAATCGTTGATAATTATGATTCTTTTACTTATAATTTAGTGGATTATTTCCATCAGCTTGGACAATCAACCGCAATTCTTAAGAATGATGAATTAAACGAAAAATCCATTTCTGATATTAATTTTAATGGTATTGTAATTTCTCCAGGTCCTAATACGCCATCTGAATCAGGAGATTTAATTGCATTTATTGAAAAGTATCACAGTCGATATCCAATTTTAGGAATCTGTTTAGGACATCAAGCCTTAGGGCAATTTTTTGGAGCGCAATTAAGACACGCCTTAAAACCTATGCATGGAAAAGTTTCTGAAATTTCAACTGTGAAAACTGGAATTTATGAAAATCTACCTGAAAAATTTACTGTATGTAGATACCACAGTCTAATTTTGGAAGAATTGAATAAAACAGAATTAGAACTTACTGCATATACAATTGAAAAAGAATGCATGAGTTTTCAGCATAAAAAATGGCCAATAACTGGGATACAATATCACCCTGAGGCGATATTGACACAATATGGCTTGGAACTCCTGAAGAATTGGTTGGAGATTAATGCTTTGCTTGTTTCTTAACTAGCATCAAAACACCTTCATCAATTTGTAAATAACCATACTCATAACAAAACTTATAAATTCCTCCTTTTTTTGTTCTATAGATATTGGTGTAGTAATCAAAATTAAAACCGAGTATCATTAAGGTCTTTTCCGAAATACTAACTTTACCTTCTTCAGGGATTAAATTTTGAAGAATGGTTCTATTTTTTTTCAAAATAGAATTCACCAAATTTACTACCTTATTTGTTTCGCTATTATGACGGTTGTTAAACGAATTTCGACAGCCATCATCACAAAACTTTTTATCACTTCTTCCAATTAAAGGCTTAGAGCACTCTTTACATGTTTTCATAGTTTAACCAAAGTTATAAAATAGAGCACTAAAAAACAAGTTGAAAAATAGTTTAATTAACTAAATTTTAAATTTCAATCAATTTTTATCTAGAATATGAGAATTGCCATATATTTCATTCAAATTTGCAATATGCTTAAACGTAAAAAAATAATAGTTTATTTTATTGCCGCATCAATAGTATTCTCTAATTGTAATTCTGGGACAAAAGTTGTTGTTGAAAAAGTTAAAAAACCGTTAAATATTATTCTTATGATTGGCGATGGCATGGGATTGGCTCAAATATCAGCTGCAATTGTAGTGAATGGTGGGTTAAATATTGAATTCTTTAAAGATATTGGCTTTGTTAAAACCTCTTCTTCTGATGATTATATCACCGATTCAGCAGCTGGAGCAACTGCCTACAGTACAGGTGTGAAAACATACAATGGAGCTATAGGTGTTGGTCCTGATACTATGTCTTTGCAAACCATTATCGAATTAGCAGAAGCAAATAAGTTAGCAACAGGATTGATTTCTACTTGTAGCATTACGCATGCAACTCCAGCCTCCTTTTACGCACATCAAAAGAACCGTGAAATGCATCAAGAAATTGCAAATGATATTTATGGTAAAGGTATTGATTTCATTGCAGGAACGGGTAAGCCCTACTTTGATATGGAGAAATTACAACTTGATAATTATAAAATACATTCAAATTCAAACGATTCAGTATTTGATTTAAATAAAAAGCATTTTTGGTTTTATAATGATAGTATACATCCTCCAAAATATGATTTAAGAGGAGATTGGTTGAATTATTCAACCTCAAAAAGTTTACAATACCTTTCTGAGAAAGAAAATGGTTTCTTTTTGATGGTGGAAGGTAGTCAAATTGATTGGGGAGGACATGATAATAATATAAATTACACGGTTAAAGAACTTATAGATTTTGATAAGGCAGTTAAGACTGCACTAGACTTCGCCATTAAGGATGGCAATACGTTACTGATAATAACTGCAGACCATGAGACAGGGGGACTTGCCCTTGATGGAGGAAATTTGAAAAACAAAGAAATTGTATCAAGTTTTTCCAGCCAACACCACACAGGTGTTATGGTACCTATATTTTCTTATGGACCTGGGTCAGAAAATTTCAAAGGAGTTATGGAAAATACAGATGTTTATTACAAAATGAAAGCTTTATTGAAACTTGATTAAATAAAAAAAGCCTTTCAAATCTGAAAGGCTTTTAAATAGTATTTTAGTTATTATTTTACTTCTTCAAAAGAAACGTCTTCCACGTCTTCTCCAGAATTAGCATCTCCACCTTCTGAATTAGGGTTGCTTTGGTTCGCTCCTGCATCTTCAGATTTAGCTTGTTCTTGAGCCTGGTATATATCTTGGCTTGCAGCCTCCCATGCTTTGTTTAAAGCTTCAGAAGCGGCATCACAAGCAGCAATGTCTTTACTTTCATGTGCAGTTTTTAAGCTAGCCAATGCTTCTTCGATGGTTTTCTTTTTATCTTCTGGAAGTTTATCGCCATATTCTTTGATATTCTTCTCTGACGTGAAGATTAAAGTGTCAGCTGCATTTAGCTTATCGATATCTTCTTTCGCTTTCTTATCTGTTTCAGCATTAGCTTCAGCTTCTCGTTTCATTTTTTCAATTTCTTCTTTGCTTAAGCCGCTTGAACTTTCAATTCGTATTTTTTGCTCTTTACCAGTTCCTTTATCTTTGGCACTCACGTTTAATATTCCGTTTGCATCAATATCAAAAGTCACATCAATTTGAGGAACACCTCTTTGTGCTGGTGGAATACCATCTAAATTGAACATTCCAATTGTTCTGTTATCTTTTGCCATTGGACGTTCTCCTTGGAGAACATGCAATTGAACACTAGGCTGGTTATCTGCTGCAGTACTAAATACTTCACTTTTCTTGGTCGGGATTGTTGTATTTGCCTCGATTAATTTTGTCATAACTCCACCATATGTTTCAATTCCTAAACTCAAAGGTGTTACATCTAACAACAACACATCTTTTACTTCTCCAGTTAAAACTCCACCTTGAATAGCAGCTCCAACAGCAACCACTTCATCTGGGTTAACCCCTTTCGATGGAGCTTTTCCAAAGAATTTCTCTACTGCTTCCTGAACAGCAGGAATACGAGTACTACCACCAACTAAAATAACTTCATCTATATCACTTGTGCTTAATCCAGCATTTTTAAGCGCAGATTTACATGGTTCAATCGTTCTTTGAACTAAATCATCAACCAACTGCTCAAATTTTGATTTGCTTAATGATCTAACCAAGTGCTTAGGAATTCCATCAACTGGCATGATATAAGGTAAATTGATTTCTGTATTACTTGTACTAGATAATTCAATTTTTGCTTTTTCGGCTGCTTCCTTTAATCGTTGTAATGCCATTGGATCTTTACTTAAATCTAAGCCACCATTTTCATCTTTGAATTCCTGAACCAACCAATCAATAATTTTTTGGTCGAAGTCATCTCCTCCTAAATGGGTGTCACCATCAGTAGATTTAACTTCAAAAACACCATCTCCTAACTCTAATACAGATACATCATGAGTTCCACCACCACAATCAAATACAACAATTTTCATGTCTGCATTCTTTTTATCTAAACCATAAGCTAAAGCAGCAGCAGTTGGCTCATTAATTATCCTTTTAACATTTAGCCCGGCTATTTCGCCAGCTTCTTTTGTTGCTTGTCTTTGAGCATCATTAAAATATGCAGGAACTGTAATAACCGCATCTTTAACTTCAGTTCCCAAGTAGTCTTCAGCTGTTTTCTTCATCTTTTGAAGAATCATCGCGCTGATTTCTTGCGGGGTATATAATCTATCGTCAATTTTTACTCTAGGGGTATTGTTATCACCTTTAACTACTTCATATGGTACTCTTCCAGTTTCTACTGTAACCTGATCAAATGAGTTACCCATAAATCTTTTAATTGAGAAAATGGTATTTTTTGGATTGGTAATCGCTTGACGCTTGGCCGGATCTCCAATTTTTCTTTCACCATCTTTCATAAAACCTACTACTGAAGGCGTTGTGCGTTTGCCCTCACTATTGGCTATCACAACCGGTTCATTACCTTCCATAACCGAAACGCAACTGTTTGTCGTTCCTAAGTCAATTCCTATTATTTTACTCATAATTATTTTATTTCTCCTTTATTACAGAAATAGTGTTTTCAAACCTAATGCCATAAGGTGTTTTATGCCATTCTTGAGCTATTTGGAATACAATTGGGAAAAATCTGACACAGAATATGTCAAAAAGTCTTATTTTACAAATCCGAGTGGTTTGTAATCTGGGCTAGAAACAATTACATTTTTTGTTAATTCACTTAGAACAATGTTATCTAAATAAAAAGTGTTTCTTGAGGCAAAAATACCTACTCCATTTAATATGTTCGTATATTCACTTTGCTTTTGAACAATGCCTATTGAAGGAGTGGATGCCTGAATGTAATTGTCGAGTTCTAGGTTTCCGCTAACAAGTTCAAATTCGTTCGTTCTAAATTTTCGTATTACATTGACATTTGGTTTGATATTACTTAAAAGTAAATCGTAAAACAGACTACTTGAAATGCGCTGTGAAACAAATTCGTTGCCTTTATCACTCAAAGAGCGGTAACTTCTCAATATTTTCCATTTGATTGTATAGTCTGTTTTTTGGCTAGTATCAAACTTATTAATTTCAGTATAATTGAAATACAAATATGCATCGTAAATTTTTCCTTTCTTAGGAGCAGCAAATTGCAACAGTATAGATGCATTTTGTGGCACTGTAAGAGCTCTCTGAGAAAAGGATACTGGATATACAACAAATGGCGTATTAACTACATTAGTGGAAGCACTTACTAATTTACCTGTTTGAGGAAGATTGAATTCTAATCGATAGGAGTTGTCTTCAAAAATCCGTTCATTTGTTACATAAAGGTAATTAGGAGAGTTTGCAAAAATGCCGCTATCTTTTAGAGCAATATTTGCCTTGAATAAAGGGATTCTTCGTCCGCTTTCATTTTCAATTAGAAAAGGGCTTATTGTATCAAAATACAATGAATCTGCAAGCTTTGCTACGTCTTTAGCTTTGGAATTTGGGTTTACAAAAACCTTATTAATCTTGATAAACTGCCAAGTTTGATTTGGGTCGAGAAGTGCATAAACAGAAGCATTTTCTTCATAATCAGCTAGAACATCAATTTCATTTGAGCAGGAGTTTATTGTTAAAACAGTTAGTAGTAGGAATAAAAATCGAAAACACAAGTTCATTTACTTAAAATTATATTAATTTTGCCTTTTAAACAAAACCATTGCAAAGATGAAGAAATTAATTGTATTATTGGTGCTCAGCAACGGATTTTTTGCATTTGGACAAGAAGTCAACAAAGATTTTACCAAATTATTACTTAACGAACAATTTGATTTAGCTGATCGAAATTGGAGTAGTACATTCAATGCAGATAATTTATTTATTGCTCAAAATGGATACTTCGAATTATTTAGAAAATCAAAAAAATCAGGCTATTATCTTTTTCCAAATGAATCAAAAGAGTATTCAGCCTTTAAATTAGAAGCATCAATAATTTTTGCAGATTACAACAATAAAAGACAAAGTGCTGGTTTGTTAATGATGGCAAATTCGGAAACAGGTGGAGGAATATCTGTTGAAATTAATCAAAAAAGAGAATACAGAATTGTTAGGGTATATAAAGATAAGCAGATTCCTTTAAATGGTAATTCTTGGACAAAAGCTTCCTTTGCAATTACAAAAGGCGAAAATGTAATTGCAATAAAAACATACGATAAAGTTTATGATTTGTATATAAATGGATCATTCATTCAGTCGTTTACAGATATTGAATTGAACAGAGGGAAAATTGGGATTTATGTAGGACCAGATAGCAAAGTAAAGTTTGATTATTTAAAGATTCACGGAGAAGATAAAACAGAGTTAATTAATTTGGATGTAAACAATTCAAAAGGGGAGGAACAGGCATTTACTCAGATAATTCTGAAACTAAAAGACCAAATTAATAAGAAAGATGTTGAAATAGATGCCTATAAAACAAAGCTAAAATTATGCGAATCGAAAAGTAATAACTCAAGTTCAGGTAATAGTAATGACACAGGTTTGATAAATGAAAAGCTAAGATGTAATGCAAGGCTAGCGGTTTTAGAGGATGAATACGACGATCTTCAAATGCGTTTGATAAATCGAGAAGAGCAAATTAAAGAGCTTAAAAAGTTTAAAAGCGGTGTTGAAAGCGGAGTCGACGGTGATATAATTATTAATTTAACCAATATGGTTAGCAACCAAAAAACGAATATTGAAAAGCTTGAAAAAGACAACAAATCTTTAAATTCTGAAAATAATAGCCTGTTTCTTGAAACAAAGGAATTAACAAAGCAATTAGATCGAAGTACAAATTTGTTAACCGATGCTCAAGAAAAAAATGCACAATTATCCTATGCCCTCGATAGTATAAGTTTAAAGTACAAATTCTTACTCGATTCCTTGCAAAACGGTGGAGTAAAATCAAGTGCTACAGACCCTAATTCCATATTGCCAGAAAAAGAACTAACGGAAGAACAAAAGTTGCAGAAAATGATTGAAAAGGAGAGAGAGGAACGTCGAAGAAGAAAAGAACAGGAAGAGAAGGATAGGATAAAAAATGAAGAAGATTCTAACGATGGTTCAAATTGATGGAAATTGTTAGTGAAAAATTATTAAATGTTCTTAGTTTTGGAAACAAAAAGGCTTTAGCGGTAGCCTTGTGGCCAATTATCATTTTTAAAAACACTAAAGTTCAAAATGATCCAGTGGTGAATAATCACGAAAAGATTCATCATAGACAACAGTTAGAACTTTTACTTATTCCTTATTATATATGGTATTTTTTAGAGTACTGGATTGGAATGTTTCGCTACAAATTTAGACATCAACAAGCATATTCAAATGTGAGTTTTGAAAGGGAAGCATTCAAGTTTGAAAGGGACTTTAATTATTTAAAATCCAGACGTTTTTTGGCGAGTTATAAATTTTTATTTAACCTTGAAAAAGTATGATTGAAGTAAGAAAAATCAAATTAAAAGAAGATTTAGAAGCAGCTTTTGCTGTCCGTCATCGCGTTTTTGTTGTGGAACAAGAAGTAGACCCAGCAGAAGAGTATGATGAGGATGATGAAAAATGCACTCATTTTCTTGCAACTGCTAATGGAATAGTTTGTGGAACTGCAAGATGGAGGTTTAAAAGCAAAGGGGTTATCAAACTTGAGCGATTTGCTGTAGATAAAGAATATAGGAGTTTGGGTATTGGAGCAGCATTAGTAAGAGCTATAGTAAAGGATCTTCCCTATAATAAACAGGTAATCATGCATGCTCAATTACACGCCATACCTTTTTATGAACAATTAGGATTTAAGTGTTTTGGGCCTCAATTTGAGGAAGCAGGAATTCAACATTTTGCGATGGAAATGAAATAGGATTGAGAACTTGAGATGTAATTCTATATGTCTACATTAATTCTCCATTATTTTATTTAATTTCGCCACATAATTTATTGTTTATGTTAAAAGGAAAAACGGCGTTAATAACAGGTGCAAGCAGAGGAATCGGTAAAGGAATAGCTGAAGTGTTTGCAAGAAATGGGGCAAATATTGCGTTTACATTTGCTAGTTCTGTTGAAAAGGCAAAAGCATTTGAATCTGAATTGCAAAGCAAATACGGAGTTAAAGCCAAAGGTTACCAAAGCGATGCTTCGAATTATGAAGCGGCAATGAGTTTGGCAGATCAAGTTCTTGCTGATTTTGAAACAATAGATATTTTAATCAACAATGCTGGAATTACAAGGGATACCTTGTTGATGAGAATGAGTGAAGAACAATGGGATGAAGTGATTAGTACTAATTTGAAATCTACCTTTAATATTACTAAAGCATTTCTGAAAAATTTCTTAAAGAATAAATCTGGAAGCATAATCAACATGTCATCTGTTATAGGAGTGACTGGTAATGCAGGTCAAGCAAACTATGCTGCAAGCAAAGCAGGAATGATTGGATTTACAAAATCAATTGCCAAGGAATTAGGAAGTAGGAATGTGAGATGTAATGCCATTGCACCTGGATTTATTGAAACTGAGATGACAGACGGTTTAGATGCTGAAGTGAAAAAGCAATGGGTGGATACTATTCCTTTAAAAAGAGGAGGAACAACTGAAGATGTAGCTAATTGCTGTTTGTTTTTAGCAAGTGACATGAGTTCATACATTACGGGTCAGACCATAAACATATGTGGAGGAATGGTGATTTAATATTGAATACTATTTTTAATATATACACATTATAACATCAAAATGCTACCCTTAGACATTCTGTAAAATGGCATTAGACCAGGATGAAATAGATGATAAGGAAATGTCCTTTTTTGACCATTTGGACACCTTGCGTAAGCACGTTATTCGAAGCGCATACGCAATAGTTATTTTCTCTGTTTTAGGTTTTGTGTTTATGGATTTTATTTTTCATCAGGTCATTTTAGGACCTTTGAGGAATAATTTCATTAGTTATAAGATTGTATGTGCATTCTCTCATTTTGCATACAAAAGTGATCAATTTTGTATCAAGCATTTAAATTATGAATTGATCAATACAGAAATGACAGGTCAATTCATGATGTCATTCAAATTAGCATTCTTAACTGGGATAATTTTATCAATGCCATTCCTACTATGGCAATTGTGGTTGTTTATAAAACCTGCCTTATCAAGAAAAGAAAAATCAAGAACAAAGGGCTTTGTATTTTACACAACATTTTTATTTTTCTGTGGTATATCATTTGGATACTTGGTGTTATGCCCAATATCTGTAAATTTTCTTTCATCCTATTCACTAAGTCCTATAGTTGAAAATAAAATTGTGATAACAAGCGTTGTTTCATTTTTAACTTTATTGGTTTTGGGTAGTGGTTTGATTTTCGAGCTTCCAATAATTATGTATTTTTTAGCTCGAATTGGAATTATATCAGCAGATTTTCTTAAAAAATATAGAAAGCACGCATTTGTTGTAATCTTGCTGTTGTCGGCTTTATTGACACCTCCAGATGTAGTGAGTCAAATAGTTCTTACAATTCCATTATATTCGTTGTTCGAATTAGGTATTACTATAGTTAAAAGAGTAGAAAAAAATAAAGCAAAATTAGATGGATAATTCAATAAAAATTCAGATAGGTTGCGATCACGCAGGGATAGAATTAAAAATGGAAGTAATTAAGTTTTTAGAAGAACATGGATTCACTGTTAAGGATTTTGGTACTTATACGAAAGATTCTATGGACTATCCAGACATCGCCCATCCTGTTTCGAATGCTGTTTTGGAAGATGCGAATTCATTGGGTATTTTGATATGTGGAAGTGGAAATGGTGTGTGCTTAACTGCCAATAAACACAAAGGAATTAGAGCTGCATTATGCTGGCTCCCAGAATTAGGTTCGTTAGCAAGACAACACAACAACGCGAATATTTTATGCTTGCCTGCAAGGTTTATAGATATTGAAACTGGAAAGGAGATAGTAACATCCTATTTAAATGCTTCTTTTGAAGGTGGAAGACACCAGAATAGAGTTAGTAAAGTAGATTGTTAATTACCAGAAATTGGTTTTATCGAATTTACGCCAATAATAAACCAAAAGAAACCCTGATAAAGCACCACCTATATGAGCAAAGTGCGCTATTGGGTCCCATTTGAAATTGCTAAATCCAAAAATAAATCTAAACCAATTAGAGCTGGAATCATGTATTTAGCCTTGATAGGATAAGGAATAAAATAAAAACCAATCCTGTGTTAGGAAATAAAATGCGAAAGCTACTGCAATTCCATAAATGGCTCCACTCGCCCCAACAACAGCACCGAAATATATTCTACCAACAGTATTTAAGTTTTCTTGAGTTTGTACTGCGCTGGTGCCATTTGGAAATATTTTATCTCCTTGAACTTCCACACCTAATTCTGAAAGTGAAGGCAGAATTAATCCAGAAATTTGATAAACTTGCCATATTTGGATAGCTACGTGTAGAACAATTGAGCCTAAGCCTGAAACAAAAAATAGAATAAAGAACTTTTACTACCCACGATTTTTTCAATTGTTACCCTCAAGGATACCAAAGCAAACATATTGAAAGCCAAATGAGCAATTCCACCATGCATAAACATATGAGTAATAATCTGCCATGGTTTAAAAAGTTCATTTTTAGGGTAATGAAAAGCCAAAATATTATTCAAATCAAAGTATTCTCTTCCTTCTAATAAGTATGTTCCAATAAATAATACTACGCATCCTATCAGGATTTGTTGTATGACTGGAGTAAGTTCAAATCTTCCCATTTTTGTTATTTAAAAAGGTCGTTAATTTTATCAGAGCTAAATTCAATATAAATGTGTTTTCCATTTGGTCTGAATTGAAATTATCGCACACAAACACAATTGATTGAGTAGTGAAATAAGTTCTTCTTGTTCCATGGTTTTAGTTCGAAATATTGCTTCATTTTGTGCAAGCGCGACAGCTAAGGTCTTTCTTTTATCTCCTGCAAACTGGTCGGCGTTGTGCTTGAAGTATTCAATTATTCCTTCTAGTAAGTCTTTCTCACTGCCTTTAGCAGTTTCTGCAGGTACTCCATTAATGATTAAGCATTCTTTTCCAAAATCTGCTACATCAAAACCAATATCTTTAAGTTCATTCATGATTTCATGAGCAAGAGCATAATCTTGTTTTGATAATTCTATGGTCCTAGGAAATAGTAATTGTTGAATTGGAGCTGCACGTTTTTTTATGTTATTTAAATATTTTTCATATAAAATTCGTTCATGAGCTGCTCTCTGATCCACTATCAATAAATGGTTTTTGTATTCTGTTACAATAAATCCATTTGGTAGTTGAAAAGCATGTTCAATTTTAAAATTAGTTTTTTCTATTTCGATTTCTTGTTGTAGATTTAAATTAGAAATTGAACTATCTTCATCAAGATACGAATTGCCAAATAATTGCTGCCATTGTTTATTCTGGACAGATTTGAATGGTGCATCACCAAACGGATTATAAGATTTGTTAACTTTAATTTGAGGTGCAACTGCCATGTTCTCATTGTTGTATTTTTCGAATCCGACAGGATTAAATACTTTAGGGTCGGCAAAATCGATGTCTGGTATTGACATATATTGACCAAGTGCCTTTTTAATAGCAGATTTAACTAGTATGTAGATTGCACGGTCGTCATCAAATTTTATTTCAGTCTTTGTTGGGTGAATATTTACATCAATTCGCTTGGGGTCTATTTCTAGGAATAAAACATATAGGAAACTGTTTTTGCTATCATTTGATCAAATGCATTAACAACTGCATGATTCAAATATGGATCTTTATAAATCGATTATTCACAAAAAGATACTGCTCACTTTTGTGCGCTTCGCTATCTCTGGTTTACCTACAAACCCTGAAACTTTTAATAAATCGTGTGTTTCGTTAACTGTTAAAAAATCTTTATCGTTTTTTTTACCCAATAGTACTGTGATTCTTTGTGCAGACGAACTAGGTCTCAAATCGAATACTTCTTTGTTGTTGTGTTAAACTAAAAGCTATATTTGGTTGTGGAAGTGCAACTCGTGTAAATTCATCAATGATATGTCTTAATTCAACAGGTATACTTTTGAGGAAATTTCGTCTTGCAGGAACATTGAAAAACAAGTTTTTAATTGAAAACTGGGTTCCATTTAGACAAGCAACAGGGCTTTGCTAATTACTTTTCCTCCTTCAATTTGAATCGTGGTGCCAAGTTCATCTTCTTTACGCTTAGTTTTCATTTCCACATGTGCAATTGCTGCAATGGAAGCCAAAGCCTCACCTCTAAATCCAAAGCTTCTCAATTTAAACAAATCATCTGCACTTTTTATTTTAGATGTAGCATGTCTTTCCCAACACATTCGAGCATCGGTAACACCCATACCGTCACCATTGTCAATAATTTGAATAAGTAAAGTGCCACCTTCTTTTATATTCAGTTTGATATCTGTAGCTCCAGCATCTAAAGAGTTTTCAAGCAACTCTTTGACAACTGAAGCAGGTCTTTGGACAACTTCACCAGCTGCAATTTGATTTGCAATGTTGTCAGGTAGAAGTTTAATACAATCCATTTTTCTTGCTAAAAACCTCTAGAAAGGAATTTATACCTTTAGATATGTGTCCTGATTCACTCAAATAATAGGCTGCAATGCAAACTACGATAAGTACAACAATTAATTTTAAATTATAAAGGGCTATTTGTCTTTGATATGCTGAGCCTCTTTTCGTTTTAGAAGTGAATTTTCCTTTGAAATCAGGTCTATATTCACCTCTGTCTCTAGCATCTCTTTCTGCTCTAAGTTTTTCTACATAGGCTTGAAACTCTGCTTTATCAGCATTGTAGTAACGAGGTTTATATCTAAAACCTCTTGGTTTTGGTTGTTTCCTTGTTAATGCACTTAATATTCCACCCACAGCACAAAATTACTTCTTTTTGTACAGTTTTCAAGCATTCTAAGACGAATTATCCAATTAAAACGCTTAAGTTTTAAGACCCACTAGCTCTGCTATTTTATTGGCATTCACAGTATTTTCGAAAATACTATTTTCTAGATGGGTTCTTCTTTCTTGAATTAGTTTCTCAGTGAACGGCAATTTCCAAACATTTTCTATTTCAGCTATAAATGACTTAGAGTTTTTAGCGATGATACAAGCTTTTTCTAAAGTCGTTTGGTCAACCATAGTCGGGTTAACCAAACAGAAACGTCCTGAATATAAAGCATTTAGGAGTTTTAGTTTAATCCCTGTTGCTTGAAATGTTGGCAGAACATTTATATGGGCATTTGCAACAGCATCCATAATTTGTTCATTATTCCAGTTGTCAATAAGATTAATATGCGAGTGTTTAAGACAAGCTTTAATAAGTTCCTTACTTGGATTATTACCTGCAATTACACAAGGAATCCTGATTTTTGAAAAAACTTTATTTACCAAGTAAAGTGCCGCAAAATTGTTTTCGCCTACCGATAGGTTACCATGATACAAAACAAATTTCCCTGTACCTTCGGAAATATGAACCGAATCATTTGAATGAAAAGCAGGTATCAATATAGAATTATGATATTTCTTATTCAAGTAATTGTGATCTGATGGTGAAATAGCCAATACCTTGCTCGCTAATTTCAATCTTTTTTCATAAGTCTTAAGTTTATCAGATTCATTCCTGAAAAAATACTTTTTGAAATAATTAGATTCTACTTGTTCTAAACTTTTATAATAATCGTGCTCAATATTATGATTTCTTACCATTTTAAAGCGATTTTTCAATTTAGAATGATTAAGAAAAAAAGTTGTATGAATACCTTCGAAAAGAATAGGGGATTGATCCTTGCACAAATTCGTGAGAAGCTCATCATTACTTCGAGTGAGAACAATATATGGAATTTCACCAATAAAGGGATTTCTATATTTACTGCGTTTGTAATAAATAACTTTCTTGCATATTTTATTCAATTGTTTTGCTTCATCTCTTCCATATTGAAAGCAATGCAGAGTGATAGAAACTCCAATATTGTTTAAGCATCTAATTTTGTGATAAATATCAATTACCCCTCCATAATCACAAGGGTAAGGTACATCAAAGGATACGATATGGAGGTGATTTTTCAAAGATCTATCAATTCAATTAATTTTTGTTTTTCCAATTCCCAATGATTCTTTTCTGCAGCAAACTTAGCATTTTCTTTTAATTTCTGATATTCTGCAGGATTGCTATCCCAATTTTTAATAATTTTAATTAATTCAGCTTCATTGTTTTCAATACAGACACCACAATTAAAGGCTTCATTTAATCTCAAATATTCTGGCAGTTTAGATGATATTGAGGGAATTTCTGCCTGCATATAATCAAAGTATTTATTGCTCAATGAATAATAATAACTGAGACTTTCTTCTGCATTTAATAAATTATATCCCGCATAACATTTGGGCGTCAGTTCGGCTAATGCATTTGGAGATAGTAAACCTAAAAATTCAACGTTAGATGAATTTTTAGCCAATTCGCGCAATGATTGACTTAAATCTCCTTCTCCAGCAATTAAACATTTAAAGTTTGGCAGTTTGTCCATAGCGCGAATGAGAAGTTCAATTTCTCTGTCTTTATTCAAAGCACCCTGATATAATATGGCTCGAAGTGAATCTGTTGGAGGAAATTCTATTTTCCTTTGTAAAGGAACATTTCGTATACTTACAAACGTTTTACCATATCTTCTTTTAAGTTCATTTGATATTGCAGGCCCAACAGTAATACAAGTTTTTGAAAGTCTCACACCGATTTTTGTAATCGTATGCCAAACCCACTTCTTGAAAGGTGAATTACTTAATTCAGGCACTTCAGAGAAGTATTCATGAGCGTCGTAAATTAGTGGTTTTCTTCTGATGGTTTTTAGTAGAATAAATGCAGGCAAAGTATCGCTATCTACTGCGTAAAACATATCTGTTTTTTTAAACACTAACTTAATAAAAAGTTGAACATTATATGCTAAATAAAATAAGATGCCTGATTTAAATTTGGACTTAATGCCAAATACATTGAATGTGTATGAAGGTTCCGAAACGGGTTTGAGAATTTTATTTTTAAAATAGTTGCGATAATAAAGATCAACATTCCATTCAGATTCAGACAGTGCTCCTGCAATTCTCTGCATACGTTGATCACTGAAAATATTTCCAGTAATTGCGATTATCAATGTCTTTTTTTTGTCCATTTTAAAAACCCGTCCTCAGTTTCTTCTAAGTATTCATTATCAATAAACCATCGCAATATAGCCAAATAGTCTTTTGTTTCTTCATCACTGACATGTTGCTTAATATCAATGAGTTTGAATGTGCCTTTATTTATAATAGCCTTCAAAGACTGAATCCGTTCGTTGTTTTTTTCAAATGTTAAAGTGGATTTATTTTTCTGTAAACATATATCACAAATTCCGCATTCAAGTGAATTGTTTTCACCAAAATACTTCACTAAATTCATTGATCTACATTCTTTAGTATTTAAAACATAAGCATTGACTGCATCAATTTTCTCTTTGTAAAGATTTCTTAAATAAGAAATCCGATTGTCAGAGATGTGAATAGATGACATTCTGTGTTCTAAACAATGAATTTGCGGTGCACCAGATTGGGGAATATAATCTACTATTTCAACTTGTTTTAATTTTTCCAAATGCTCACGAACCCAACGCTCAGATTTATTAATTCTTTTAGCTATTTCAAATTCAAAAATAGAAGTGTAAAAATCGAATAAACCTCCATAAGATCGAAGCAATGTTTTAAATAATGCATCAACACTTTCGTTATTCAATTGCCATTCATATAATTCCTGATAGGTGCATAAAATTTTTAATCGGGATGGAAGATAAACAGAATCAGTTGTCTGAAAATATCCATCCAATTCAAGTATTTTTAATGCATTAAGAACAAGATTGGGGTTTACATTAAAATAAGAACTCATCTCCTGAATATCAAAATTGTAACTAATTCCTTTTCCTGAACCTACTGCAATTTTCAAATAATTGTATATCAACTCATATATTCTATAGATATCTTTACTTGAAGGATATTTAAGTTCAATTCGTTTAATATCATCATTGAAATCAGACTTGTGATTTAATAAAATGCAGTAAGATTTTTTACCGTCCCTTCCAGCTCTTCCTGCTTCCTGGTAATAGGCTTCTAATGAATCTGGCTTCTGTTCGTGAATAACAAATCGAACATCCGGCTTATCAATTCCCATTCCAAAGGCATTTGTGCATACCATCACTCTTATCTCACCTTGTTTCCAGCGGTTTTGTTTTTGAGTTCTTAATTTAGATTCCAGACCTGCGTGATAATAATCTGATGAAATGCCATTACTTTGAAGATATTTCGAAATTTCGAGTGTTTTTTTTCTGCTTTTTACATAAATTAGCCCACTTCCTTTAATTTTTTCACAAATAACTTTTACCTTTTCAATTTTGTTTTCTTCATTTTGCACAACATAGGATAGATTAGATCGCGCGAAACTAGCTTGAAATAATTTGGGTTTTTTCAACTCCAATTTATCTTCTAGATCTAAAACTACTGACGGTGTGGCTGAAGCAGTTAATGCAATGCAATTGATTCCATGGAATTTGTATTTGAATTCTGGTATTTTTAAATAAGGTGGTCTAAAATCATATCCCCATTGAGAAACACAGTGAGCTTCATCTATTGCTAGAAAATTCAGATTCATATGAATCGCAAAATCCAGAAAATGCTGACTTAATAATCGTTCTGGTGAAACATATAGAAACTTGTATTTTCCATTCACGCAATTTTCTAACTCAAACTCAAGCTCCTTTCTACTCATTCCGCTAAACAATGCTAAAGCTGGAATATCGCGACTAAGTAAATTTTCAACTTGGTCTTTCATAAGTGCAATTAATGGTGTAACCACAATGCACATTCCTGGCTTCATTAATGCAGGAACTTGAAAACAAACTGACTTTCCACCACCAGTTGGGAGCAAAGCAATAGTGTCATTTCCAGCTAATACACTTTCAACAATATCTTTTTGAAGTGGTCTGAATTCGTCGTATCCAAAGTACTGTTTTAATATGTCATTAGGTGTATTCAAATAGGGGAGGCTAAATTAATGAAAAATAATAAATGGGAAGGCAATTTCTGCACTTTTTAAAGTTTGATTAAGTAAAGATTCTTAAAGAATTACAAATTTATATTGTGCTATAAAATATGCAATTCAATATCATTCCTATGAAGTGTCAATAAGCCTCTTTGTTCCATCTTTTTCAATAAGCGAGATATAACTTCTCGGCTAGAATTTAAATCATTGGCGATTTCCTGATGGGTAAGATGAATGTGTTTCTTATTTAGTATTTCTGCTTGTCGTTTTAAATAAAATTCTAATCTTTCGTCCATGCTTCTAAAAGCAACTTGATCAAGTACCAATAGCATCTCCTCAAATCGATCTCTATAAGTATTTACAACAAACGAATACCAGGATTTATAATTGGACATCCAATTCTCCATTTTATTAAGGGGTAACATTAATAATTTAGAATCTTCAGTTGCAATAGCCATAATTTTACTGGTTTCCATTTTTGCTGCACAAATCATTGATAAGGCACATGCTTGACCAGGAGTCAAATAGTACATAAAAAACTCATTACCATCTTGATCTTCTCGAAAAATCTTAATTTTACCTTGCAAAACAAGGATAGTATCTTGAATATATTGGCCAGTTTTAAGTAAAATCTCACCGGCCTTCACTTCCCTAGTAATAGCAGTTGAATCGATTTCTGTAATCAGTTCTGATTCAAAGTTGGGGTAAGCATTTCGAATGGAATCCATAACCACTTATGCCGCACGAATGCTATCGAAATCAGCAAGTTTACTGACAACCATATCTGAAGTTATTGTTATCTCTTTCTCGTTATTAGATGGTGCATCAAACATAACATCTAGCATCAATTTTTCACAAATGGTTCTAAGACCTCTTGCTCCCAGTTTAAACTCAACAGCCTTGCTTACGATTAACTCTATAGCTTTCTTGTCGAAAACAAGTTTGATACCTTCAAGTTCCATCAACTTGATATATTGTTTAATTAGAGCATTTTTAGGTTTTAGTAGAATGTTTTTCAATGCTTCTCTATCTAATGGCTGTAAGTAGGTAATCATTGGCATTCGACCAATGATTTCTGGGATTAATCCAAAAGATTTCAAATCGGAAGGTGCAATTTGTTCAATTAAATCACTATCCTTTAATCTGTCTTTGTTTCTTGTGTGAAAACCAATTGAAGAATTATTGAGTCGTTTAGCAATTAATTTTTCAATGCCGTTAAAGGCCCCACCACAAATAAATAAAATATTACGAGTGTCAATTTTGACGAACTTCTGGTCTGGGTGTTTACGACCACCCTCTGGAGCAATATTTGCAACCGTACCTTCAAGTAATTTGAGTAATCCTTGTTGTACACCTTCGCCACTGACATCTCTACTGATAGATGGATTATCACCTTTTCTGGCGATTTTATCAATCTCATCAATATAAACAATGCCTTTTTGAGTTGCAGCGGCATCGTAATCACTCGCTTGATACAATCTTGAAATTACACTTTCTACATCTTCGCCTACATATCCTGCTTCTGTTAATACAGTAGCATCTGCGATACAAAATGGCACCTTTAGGATTTTGGCTAATGTTCGAACTAATAGTGTTTTTCCTGTGCCAGTTTCACCAACAAGTAAGACGTTTGATTTCTCAATATCAATGTCCCCTTCTGTTTCATTTAAGACTCTTTTGTAATGGTTGTATATAGATACCGATAATACTTTTTTTGCTTGATCTTGACCAATTACAAACTCATCTAAATGTTTTTTTATTTCATGTGGCTTTAGAAGACTGATATTAAATTTGCTGTCTTCTTTTTTGGTTTTGACAGTGTTACCGAGCTCAACATCAACAATTTTTGAAGCTTGTTCTACACACGCATCACAAATATTAGCTTCTATGCCAGAAATAAGCATAGTAGATTCTTCTTTGGGTTTACCGCAGAAGGAACAAAACGAACTCGATTTTTTACTTGCCATTATTTTTTACCTTTTGCCTTAGTTAGGATATCATCCACCATACCATAAGCAACAGCTTCTTCTGCTGTCATCTAATAATCTCTGTCACTATCCTTTTCAACTTTTTCAAATGTTTGACCACTATGAAGTGCTATAATATCGTATAATTCCTTTTTCAATTTTGATATCTCTCTATAAGTGATTTCGATTTCAGTTGCTTGACCTTGAACTCCTCCTAGAGGTTGATGAATCATTATGCGACTGTGTTTCAATGCAGTTCTTTTGCCTTTTTCTCCGGCACACATTAATACCGCAGCCATACTAGCAGCAATTCCAGTACAGATTGTACTCACATCACTTGGTATGAAATGCATAGTATCATAAATGCCTAATCCAGCGTAAACACTACCTCCTGGGCTATTTATGTATATTTGAATATCTCGGTTTGGGTTTGAACTTTCTAAGAATAACAATTGCCCCATTACGATATTTGCGACTTCGTCATTTATTGGAACACCAAGGAAAATGATTCTATCCATCATTAATCTTGAGAAAATATCCATAGCAGCAATGTTAAGTGGACGTTCTTCAATAATATTTGGAGTAAGGTTTGTAATAACCTTAGGGCTTGCGTTGTTGATGTAGCGGTCTACAGTTAAACTGTTTAAACCTAAATGCTTAGTTGCATATTTTTTAAATTCTTTTCCTTGATCCATAATGGTATTTTATAACAATAATAATACAAATTTACCTTTAATGACAAAAAGGCGCAAAATTAATTTGAACCTTTTCGATAAATTTGTTCGTTTGCTTAATTAGCAACAAACGGAATATGTTAATTGTTTGTTACAGAAGCAAATAATTTAATGCTCAGCGTTGTGAGTTTGATTATGTTCTTCAATTAACTTGTAAAACTCCTCAATAGATACTTTTATCTCATTAAATGTAACAAGTTCTTTTACCTTGTTATAGACTTTTCTTCGAACTGCTATGTCATTCATTTGTTCGATGTAATCTCTCTTTTTAAGACTGTCATCACTAAATTTCTTAACAAATTCAAATTCTGGATTTTGAAGTCCGTAATTTCTGAACATCGATAAAGTATATCCCATTGAGGCATCTTCAATATCTTGCTTTTCAACTTTAATATCGTATTGAGCTGCAGCCTTTTCGCGTATTAAAACTTCTTTTAATACTCTAGATTCATTCTCATATCTTTCATCGATATTTCCTTCGTTATATTCTTCTTCCTTTGTGTTTATTAACCAGCGTTTAAGAAATTCATTTGGAAGTGGAACATTGTGTTTTTCTTCAAGTAAATGAGTGATCATATGTTCAACTTGGTGGTCACTTTCGCTTGCGTAATATGCTTCGAGGTTTTCTTTAACTTTAGCTTTAAGTCCATCTAAATCAGTTGCCACATCTTTACCTAGAACGCTGTCAAAAAATTCTTGATTTAATTCTGCAGGAATACGTTTTTTGATTTCTGTTACTTTTAAATTGAATATTGGATTTAAATCGGAAACAGCCTCTTTGCTTATTCCTAAAGAACTGCTAATGATGCTGTGATTTTCATTGAATAAATCGTAAATATTTACATTCAATTCAGCACCTTTTTTAATACCGATTAAGTTCTTTTTCAATTCTTCGTTCTTAACAAGTTCAGGCGTTAAAGAGGTTTCTTTGTTTTGAACACCACCTTCAAACAATTCTGAATTATCATCAAGTTCACTTAATACAGCATATATAATATCTTTCTTCAGCTGAGTCAGCATCTTCTATTTTGCCATTTCTATTGCGCAAAGTTTCAATTTCTTTTATCAACTTCAGAGTCGTCTACTGAAATGATGTATTTATCAAGTTTATCTTTGTCGCTAATGTTAAAATCAAATTCTGGAGACAATCCTAAATCAAAAGCAAAAGTATAGTTCTCACCTTTGTCTAAATCAATATCTGATTTTACAGTTTCACTCGGCAAAGGCTGAGCGATGATGTCAATGTTTTGCTCCTTTAGGTAATCGTATAAACCTTTGCTAGCCAAACGATTAATTTCTTCAGCTAAAACGCTTTTGCCATACATGTTTTTTATCATGGACAAAGGAGCACTTCCTGGACGGAAACCTTTAATGACAGCTTGTTTTTGATGCTTTTTTAGTTCTTTTTCAACCGCTTCGCTGTAATCTTCTTTTGCAAGTTCAACAACTAAAGTTGCGTTTAGGTCGTCAATTTTATTGAATTTTAATTCCATCTGTTTTTTAAAGGTTTATTTTTTTTCTAAGCAGTATTTTGCTGTGTTTTGTTAAAAAAAAATATGCTTTAGAAATATTCTCAAGCATACTTTAAATTTAGTGCGGATGAAGGGACTCGAACCCCCACGCCTTTCGGCACCAGATCCTAAGTCTGGCACGGCTACCAATTACGCCACATCCGCGAGCTATTAAGCTCCTGATAAAAATCAGGGCTGCAAAGGTAAAAGATTCAATTGAAATAAAAAAGACAAATGTTCTTAATACCAATCGATGTAATCAAAGAGTTGAAACTGTCTATCCATCAAGAAATTACAAAGTGTACGTATTTTACTTGCTCCAATTATACTATTGCTTAAACATACAATTGTGAAGCCAGAAGTCTTGTCAATTAAAAGAATATGGTTATATGACCAGTTATTGCCCCATTGCCATAGAAATTTCTTATCACCTTGGTATTCAATTCCTATTCCTCTGCCCCAAGCAAGCTGGGTGAATCCAGGTATTTTAACTTGTTCAACAGCCATGGAATCTAGGCAGTTGCTTTTGAGTAGTTCTTGAGTAAATTTAAGCATATCTCTTCCAGAAGTGTAAAGAGTTCCATTTGATTTAGGCGTTGAATAATGTCTTATTTCTCTATGCTTCTTGAAATTTTGATAATATCCATTAACATAGTTATTATAATCTCTCCAAATAAAACTTGATTTTGTCATATTGAGTGGTTTAAAGACATGTTCTGAAGCTAAACTTTCAAGGTTTTTACTTGAATAACTTTCTATCAATCTTTGCAAAAGCAAGTAATTGTTTTCAGAGTATTTAAATTTTATTGAATCTGGTAAATGAATGCATGAATCGGTACTCATTAAACTGTGCGATAACAAATGATGGCAATTTATTGCCAAGGTATCTTGAGTCTCGCACTCAAGTCCTTGAAGTTTTTGAATTTTTTGACCATTTAATAACATTTTCCAATAGACATAAGCTGTTATAGTTTTACTTAAAGATGCAGCCTCAAAAATTGTATTCGAATTTAGTGATTCCTTATTCGAATTCAGACCTTTGGTATATTCCAATATTCGACCATTTGCCAGTATTATTCCCAAGTAATAAGCATTAGTCTCCGACATTAATCCTTGAATTGAATCTGTTTTATTGGAAATAGAATATTCATCTGAATCCGAATTTGTTGATTCATTACAACACCCCAAAACGACTAATATGACTATTAAAACAAAATTAATCCTTATGGTTGAATATTTATATTGAATGATTGACACTGCTACAATATTAGAGCTAAAAAATCAAATACTTGGGTCAGAATTATCTAAAATTGTTTTATTTTTAACCCTATATTTGCAGAACTAGGTTTTTAGCTAGACTATATTTATGGCTGTTTTTAACACAATGATGAGTTGGTATTTCAGGAAGCGATTAGCCTCTATTGAAAATGCTATCAATAATTCAGCAGAAGTGCAAGAAGATGTGTTGAAACGCCTGATTTCAGACGCAAAAGATACTGAGTGGGGCAAGCTTTATGATTTCAAGTCAATAACTTCTTATGAAGTTTTTAGAAATCGGTTTCCCATACAAGACTACGAATCTTTAAAACCTTATATCGAACGAATAATGAAAGGCATTCCAGATGTTCTTTGGCCGGGAGAAATTATTTGGTTTGCCAAAAGCAGTGGAACCACTCAAGACAAAAGCAAATTCATTCCAGTTAGTTATGAAACACTTGAAGAATGCCATTTTAGAGGAGGAAAGGATATATTGAGTTATTATTGTCTCAATGTCCCTGAATCAGAAATATTTGATGGTAAAAGTCTATTGATAGGCGGTAGTCATAAAATTAATGCATTTAATCAAAATTCTTATTATGGTGATTTAAGCGCTGTATTGATGAACAATATGCCAACTTGGGCAAATTTACTCAAGACTCCAGATAAGTCAATTGCACTGATGGACGATTGGGAGTTGAAGTTGGAAAAAATGGCTGAAAAGGTGTTTCATGACAATGTTACAAATATTTCAGGAGTTCCAACTTGGACGATAGTACTTCTTGAAAAATTACTAGTCATGAAAGGAGCAGATGATATTAGTGAGATTTGGCCTAATCTAAAGCTTTATATTCACGGTGGAGTCAGTTTCAAGCCCTATAAATCACTTTTTAAAGATTTAATCCGGAACCCAGATATGCGTTATTTTGAAACTTATAACGCAAGTGAAGGGTTTTTTGGCATGCAGACAGATTTATTGGATTCATCCATGCAAATTATGCCCGATTATGGTATTTTCTATGAGTTTATAAAAGTGAGTGATTTAGGTTTAGAAAATCCAAAAACATATGTTTTGGGAGATGTTGAACCAGGGGTTGATTACTCAGTTATCATTAGCACGACAAGTGGTTTGTGGAGGTATCAAATTGGAGATACAATTGTATTTCAATCTGTTAACCCATATAAATTTCACATTTCTGGCAGAACCAAATTATTCATCAATGCTTTTGGAGAAGAGTTGGTTATTGACAATGCGGAGCAAGCGATTGAGTATGCTTGCCAAGTAACGGGTGGAAAGGTTAGAGAGTATACCGCCGCTCCAATTTTTATGGATAGAAATGATCATGCCGGACACGAATGGTTAGTAGAGTTTGAATGTCAACCTGATTCAATCGAAAGTTTTCAAACGGCCCTGGATAAAAAGTTGAAAGAAGTAAACAGCGATTATGAGGCAAAACGTTTTAGCGACATAGCCTTAAAAATGCCAATTGTCAAATCTATGCCAAATCAAACTTTCTATAATTGGATGAAAACAAGAGGCAAATTGGGAGGGCAAAATAAGGTGCCTAGACTCAATAATGACAGAAAGTTTATCGAAGAAATTCTGCAGTCCATTTCTGTGAATGCGTAACTGCGAACAAAAGTGCCCACGACAAGATTCGAACTTGCACGACCGTAAGGTCACCACCCCCTCAAGATGGCATGTCTACCAATTTCACCACATGGGCATGTAATGGGCAGCAAAAATAGAGTGTTCGGCTTAATTAAAAAAATAAGGCCAAAAAATCATTGAACCAATAATTAAAGCGGCAATCGATGCTATCAAAACAGCTGCAGCAGCTAGGTCTTTTGCATAGCCAGCGAGAGTGTTTGTTTCTGGAGAAACCAAATCCGTTAATTTTTCTATGGATGTATTTACAATTTCTAAACTAAATACCATTGAAATACAAAAAATCAGAATTAGCCATTCATTTTTGCTTACTTGGAAATAGAAGCCTAAACTTACCACTAAAATAGAGCAAATAACGTGAATTTTGAAATTGCGTTCTTTAAGCGCCAAACGAATACCGTGAAAAGCATATTTAAAGGAGGATTTTAGAGGGTTTTTTGCCATATTCTGCATTCAAATTTAATATATTTAGATAATTCTTTTGTTTTTATTATTTTTGTATGATGAAACGCCTTGTACTGCCAATCTTAAGCCTTGTCTTTGTTTTGATTTCTTGCGAAGAAACGCCTCCTTTTATTGATTTTTCAGAGCCTGTTCAAACTAAAGATACGACATATATCGATGGAACTGTTGCTGTGCCTCAACATAAAGCAGTTTTAATTGAAGATATTACAGGTGTTAGGTGCAATAATTGCCCACAAGCAGCTGCCGAAGCAGTTTCTATCCTCAATAAGAAAACACATGATAGTGTTGTTGTAATGGCTTTATATGCAGGTGATTATTTGACAAATTTTACAACTCCTTGGAAAGGTTTTCCAGTTTTAAACAGTAATGCAAGTAATCAAATCTTAAGTCAATTAGGTGTCCCAACAGGTTTACCAAACGGGTATGTAGATAGGGCGATTTTTGGTGCTCAAACATCAAGAGTTAACGCATACAAGGTATGGGGAAATTTGGTAGATGAACGTTTGCGATTGTCTACACCTGTTAATATTGGTCTAGAGAAATCTATTAATGGCAGAATCTTGACATTAAAAATGAAACTTGAATATACAAGTTCAGTGAGTGGTTCTCATAAATACGCCTTATATCTGACAGAATCTGAAATCGTCAGCAAGCAAACCACTTTAACATCCTACGATGAAAACTATGTACATAACCATGTATTGCGTGAATCAATTGGAAACGCTGTTGGAACTGCTTTAACAGAAACTTTAGTTCCGGGAAGAGTTTTTGAAAAGGAAGTAGATTTTGAAATTCCTGCTGACTACGATATTCAACATTGCCACATTGTATGTGTTATAACAGATTCAGTAACTGAAGAAGTTATTAATGTGAGGCAGATTGATTTAAAATAATCATGGATTGGCATAGTGCTACCAAGGGATTTAAGCAATATCTTTTATTAGAAAAATCACTCTCGAAAAACAGCATATCGGCGTATTTACACGATGTAAAATATTTTGAAACTTTCTCAAACAATTCGTTGAATGGAATTGGACCTCTACAGGTGCATTATGAACATTTATTAGAATTTGTTTCTGAGTTAAATTCAGCTGGTGTTGCAGCTGTTAGTCAGGCTAGGATGGTAAGTGGTTTAAGAGCGTTTTATCGCTATCTTTTGTTAGAAGACGTCATTGAAATTGATCCAACTCAGTTTTTAGAAATGCCTCGAATGGCAAGAAAACTACCTGAAGTTTTAAGTGTTGATGAAATCAATCAAATGATTTCGAACATTGACATGAGTAAGCCACTTGGACATCGAGATAAGGCAATTTTAGAAACCTTGTTTAGTTGCGGTTTAAGGGTGTCTGAGCTTACTGGCTTAAATATTTCTGAAATTCATTTCAAAGATGAATTTCTAAAGGTGAGTGGAAAGGGTAATAAAGAAAGATTGGTGCCAATAGGAACATTAGCATTAAAAGCAATTAAAATTTACGTAAATGAAGTTCGAGTGCATTTAAAAATGAAAAAAGAAGAAAGTGACACTTTGTTTTTAAATCATTTGGGTGGAAAGTTAAGTCGGGTATCTGTTTTTAAACTGATTAAAACCTTGGCCTTAAAAGCTGGAATTAAAAAAAATATAAGCCCACACACATTTAGACACTCATTTGCAACTTGTCTAGTGGAAGGAGGAGCTGACCTACGTGCTGTTCAGCAAATGTTGGGGCATGAGAGTATAACAACTACTGAAATTTATACCCATTTAGACAAGAGTTATCTGAAAGAGACTATAGCTCTGTATCACCCGAGAGCAAAAAAATAATGGCGTTAAAACATCCCAGAAATTAATTCGACTTGAGTCGTGTTGTTGAAATACTTCGGGATGTCAAATTGACCTAATACATGATTAATAGATTCTAAATGATGTTTACACCCTTTTAATGCTGTTTCAATTTCTAGTTTATCTTCTATATTGAAAAAATCTCCATGAAATTTTGCTTCCTCAATCACACCTTTTTCAACGTATAAATATATTTCAATATTTCCACCGTTTGTTTTAATTAATTTTTGATACGTATATTTAGGTGAATACCCAAAGTTCCAGTCCCACGTTCGATACTTCTCATTCGCTATTTTTTCGATTGCTTGTATATCTTTATCACTGTATTCATAGAATTTGAAGTTTGCATTTTTACTAGAAATGTATTCAATTATTCGGTCGTAAAACTCAGTAACAGTTAAAGGTGTTTTTAAATGACTGCTAATATTAGTGACCCTACTTCTAACTGATTTAACGGCTTTGTCCTGAAATTTAAGAGGATTAACTTTCAAGGCAGCAGACAAATCAGCAATAGCACTTGTAAACAAAAGAGTTCCATGATGAAGAGTGCGTTTTTTCTTGTGATAAATATGTTCCGCGTTTCCACTAAACTTCATTCCGTCAATTAAAAGGTCGTTTCTACCACTAAACTCAGCATTCACATCTAAAGTCTTTAATACTTCAATAATTGGCATTGTATAGTGTTTGAAATCAATTTTGATTTCATCCTTGTTCTGTGAATTACTGATAAATGTAAAGTTTAAATTCCCTAAATCATGAAAAACAGCGCCACCACCTGAGAGTCTACGCACCACTTTGACATCATTGTCTTGAACGTAATCTAAATTGATTTCAGCAAGTGTGTTTTGATGCTTCCCAACTATAATTGCATTCTCATTTCTCCAAAGAGTGAAGATATCATCATCAAATTCTTTTACTAAATACTCTTCAGCTGCTAGGTTAAAATAGGGATCAGTTCTGTTATTTTTAATGATTAACATCGCCGCAAAAATAGTTTTTTAAAAGTTATGCTTAAGCAATAAATTGAGATTCTTGATCCTATGAATTAAATTCAACTTTGTAAAATTTTAAATATGCTTTATTTGGGTTAAATCAAATAACACCTTATTTTTGCACCCGCAATGAATTTTGAATTAACGGAAGAACAATTAAGCGTCCAACAAGCTGCAAGGGATTTTGCACAAACGGAATTGCTACCTGGTGTTATAGAAAGAGATAATAAACAAGAATTCCCAGCCGATCAGATTAAGAAGCTAGGAGAACTTGGTTTCTTGGGTATGATGGTGGATCCAAAATATGGCGGATCAGGTATGGACACAGTGAGCTATGTTCTGGCTATGGAAGAATTAAGTAAAGTGGATGCTTCTGTTTCTGTGGTTGTTTCGGTAAACAATTCATTGGTTTGCTGGGGCTTGGAAACTTATGGAACTGAAGAGCAAAAGCAAAAGTATTTGGTTCCTATGGCTAAGGGTGAAGTGCACGGAGCTTTTTGTTTAAGTGAACCTGAAGCTGGAAGTGATGCAACATCACAACAGACTACAGCTGTGGATATGGGCGATTATTATTTGTTAAATGGAACTAAAAATTGGATAACAAATGGTAACACTGCCACTTATTATTTAGTAATTGCTCAAACTAATGTTGAAGCAGGGCATAAAGGTATTAATGCATTTATAGTTGAAAAAGGCTGGGAGGGGTTTGTTGTAGGTAAGAAAGAAGACAAACTTGGAATTAGAGGAAGTGATACACATTCATTAATGTTTACAGATGTGAAAGTTCCTAAAGAAAATAGAATTGGCGAAGACGGGTTTGGATTCAAGTTTGCAATGAAAACTCTAACTGGTGGAAGAATTGGTATAGCATCTCAAGCTCTTGGAATTGCTAGTGGAGCATACGAATTAGCTGTTAAATACTCAAAAGAACGCAAAGCGTTTGGTAAAGAAATTATGCATCACCAAGCGATACAATTTAAGTTAGCAGACATGGCTACAGAAATTGAAGCAGCTAGAATGTTATGCTTGAAAGCAGCTTGGTTGAAAGACAATAAAATGGATTACAACCGCGCTGGAAGTATGGCAAAATTATTTGCTAGTGAGGTTGCAATGAAAACCACGGTCGAGGCTGTTCAAGTGCATGGAGGATATGGTTTTGTTAAAGAATATCACGTTGAACGTTTGATGAGAGATGCAAAAATCACTCAAATTTATGAAGGTACAAGCGAAATTCAACGCATTGTAATTTCAAGAGATATTCTGAAGTAATTAAGAAATAAAGCTTTTCATTGTTTATTAGAAGTAGATTATTCAACAAGTTTTTGTTTTATAATGTCTACTTCGATGGGATTTTTGTAAAGAAAATTATCCAACCATAATTTAATAATTTCACTGCTGTTTTTCTCTACAAGCAATTTGAAATTCTTCATATCGACTTCATCTAAGGTTGAATGTGATGTGTCAATTTGAATAGGCATTAGAAGGCCATTTTCAAAGTTTATTGTTGCTTTACTTAATAATTCATTTCTCTTGCCGAAAACCTGAATTGGCAGAACAGCTTCGTTTTTGAAATATATTATTAATCCATAATAATCGATAATAGGAACCATAAGTTATACAAGTCTTACAAAGCTAATGAATTAATTCATTTAAGGCAATTTATAAGATGTTCTTTTATCTTTGCATTATGGAGAGTAGTAATAATTTTCTAACAGACCTTAACACTTATACATATACCGTGAATTCTGACATGATTCGACATTTAATGCAGCATCAACCAGAGAACGAACGAATACATGTTTTAATCTCTCACACTGTAACTGCGCATCAAATTTGGTTAGAGAGAATTGAAGGAAAAAGATCGGGCGTTAAAGTATTTGAAATTAGACCATATAATGAACTCTTAGAACAAAATTCAATCAATTTCGAGCAAACAAAGTTATATATTGAAACAAAAGACTTAAACCAAGTAATTCAATATGTTAATACAAAAAGGCAACGATTTGAGAATACTATTTCGGAAATGTTTTTACATTTATTCAATCACGCTACCTATCACAGAGGGCAGATTAATCAATTATTAGTTCAAGAAGGTAAAACTGCAATGGTAACGGATTACATCGCATACAACAGAAAAGAAATACTCTAGAAAGCGTATTTCAATTCTATACCTGCAACATAAGATCTAGTTAAACCGTCTGGTCTTACTTTTCGCACTAACAAGGGACTAGCATAGCGAAGACTAGCAGAAAATGATTCAGGATCATATTATCCTAAATTTACATTAAAAGTAAGCCCTTTACTTCATACATTACATAATCTTGTCACTTGTATCCAGTGTATCGGTCATGACCCAAATGATATATCGGTAATAACACCTGCACTGAGAAATGATTTAGTTCCAAGTTTGAATTGACGATCAATCGAATAACTAAATCAGGTCTTCTGAATAGTAAATTGGATGTGAAATACTGCTTTTGCTCAGGCAAATTACTTGTGAATTTTGCAGTATCATATCCATTTTCATTAAATTGATAAATTGGCATTTGAAATCCAATTGCATACAACCATTTATTCGATAGTTTTGCATCAAATCCAATTAATAAATCATGTGTTCTAAGCTGGTTTGATAAGGCATTGGCAAATTTAATGAGTTAATTTTTGCATCCGATTTATTGACACCATATTTAATACTAAAATTCAATCCAATTTTTAATTCCTTATCAGATTCAAAAAGATTTTTTTGAAAAGCTCAAAGTGATATCTCCCAATCCATTATTCGACCCAAGATTTCCAGAAATAAAACTATAGGGTAATTTTAACTGTAAAGCGTTTTTATCATTCAATTTAGCATTAAATTCAAGTTGTGGAATCACGATTTGAACCTTTTGTTCGCCAGTGGCAAAACTCATGTGAGAGCAAGGCTATATTTTTATCATTTTCACCATGGCTTTGCATTCCTCCTATTGAACAAACACCTGCGTCGCTGCAACCCTGAAAACAATTGATTAAAAGCAAATTGACTTAATAGTACGAACAAAAATCTTTCATTTTACAAATGTAAGACTCGAAAACTTAATTAAATGTCATGTATCGGACATAATTAAAAAATCATGTAATTGAATTACTCAACATAACTATCACAAAAACAAATACATATATGTATGTTGAAAATTATTTTTCCACAAAGTGGAGAAAAGTGGAGAAAAGTGGATTTTTTGAATTTATTTTACAAAATTATTTGCAAGTACTGAATGGCTAGGTTTATCGGAGAATTTGAATGTAAAATTGACAACAAAGGGAGGATTATTCTCCCTTCGAAGTTGCGCGCTCAAATTCCAGATAAGGATGCCAAAGCAATGGTGATAAATCGTGGCTTTGAAAAATGTTTAGTGCTTTACACTTCTGCTGACTGGACGATGGAAACTAAGAAGTTAGAAGTCTTGAACGATTTTAATCGAATGGCTAGAAAATTTATTCGACAATTTAACAATGGAGCCAACATTGTTCCAATAGATTCTAATAGTCGTATAAATATCCCAAACAACTTAATTGATTATGCTTCACTTTCTGGAGAGATTGTAATTTCTTGTTACAACCATAAAATTGAAATTTGGGATAAATCACATTATGAAGAAGAGTTGAAATTTGATGATAAGGAGTTTTCTAAGATGGCGGAAGAATTGATGGGAAAACCAAATTCAGGCAACGAAACAAATTTTGATACAAATGGTAAAAACGACTGAGGCATACCATCTTCCAGTAATGCTTAAAGAGTGCATCGAAGGGCTCAATATTAAGAAAGATGGAACTTATGTGGATGTCACATTTGGAGGTGGTGGACATTCTAAAGAAATCTTAAAACATTTGGGAGAAGAAGGCCGTTTGTATGCCTTTGACCAAGATGCGGATGCCATAGGAAATCTTCCAGATGATTCGCGTTTGGTTTTTATCAATCACAACTTTAAATACATCAAGCAATTTTTAAATTACCTCAAAGCTTCTCCAGTAGATGGAATATTGGCGGATTTAGGAATATCCTCTTATCAAATAAATGAAGGTAGTAAAGGATTTGCGCATCGATTGAGCGGTGAATTGGATATGAGGATGGATAAAGATTCCACAATTAAGGCAAATGAGATAATTAATCATTACAGTCAGAAAGAATTATTGAGAATCTTTAACACCTATGGAGAGATTAAGAATGCATTTAAATTAGTCACAATACTAGAGGAGAAGCGAAAATTAAAACCAATCAGAACCATAGAGGAATTTAAAGAGGCAATAAAGGATTGTACGCCACAAAAAGAAGAGAGTAAGTACTTATCTCAGGTATTTCAGGCACTGCGTATAGAAGTCAATAATGAAATGAAAGTTTTAGAATTATTGCTTGAAAACTCATACAAGGTGTTAAAAGACGGTGGGCGATTTGTGGTGATGAGTTACCATTCTTTAGAAGATCGAATGGTTAAAAATTATTTCAATTCAGGGAATATTTCAGGTGAATTGGAGAAAGATTTTTACGGAAAAAAAACAAGTTTTTATAAATTAATTAATAAAAAGCCGATAACCCCAAGTGAAGAAGAGCTTGTCCAAAACAAGAGATCAAGAAGTGCAAAATTAAGAATAGCGGAAAAGATTGAATCAGTTTAAAGAAAATACCAAACAAGAAGTAGTAAATAAAATTCCTGTGAATTCAAATGCTGATGACATGCTAAAGAAGTTTAGTGATGGTTCATTTTTGAAAAACAAAGAAGGTTTAGAAAGATTGTTACCTCCAATTTTTTTGACTGTTTTTTTAACGATTGTCTATATAGCTCTTTCTCATTTTCATGTAAAAAGTTTAAAGGAAAAAGAATTGCTTAAAAGTGAATTAAATGAATTGAGAAGTGAATATATAAGTGTTAAAAGTCAGTTGATGAAACGCAGTAATCAAAGTGAAGTTGCGAAACGCTTAGAATTAGATGGAATTAAAGAACTGAGAACACCTCCAATACTTATAGAAAACGAAAAGAAGTGAATCTAAAAAAAGCAATATTGTTAAGATCTTGGATTGCCTTTGTCATGGTGTTGATATTGGCTGTTTCAATTATTTGGCAAATTGTAGATCTTCAATTCACACAAAAAGATAAGTACTTAAGTATAGCAAAGAAACAAAGTACAAAATGGCGAGAAATTCAAGCATCTCGTGGTAATATTTATGCCGAGGATGGAAGTCTTTTAGCTACCAGTATACCTAAGTACGAAATTCGAATGGATACCAAGGTTGAATCCATCACCAACGACTTTTTTAACAATAATGTAGAGCAATTGGCAATTCAATTGGCCTTGAAATTTCAAGATAGAAGCGCTAACGAGTGGAAGAATTATTTAGCATCTGCAAGACAAAGAGGAGAGCGCTACCTTTTGATTAGAAGAGATGTTGATTACACAAGTGTAAAAGAAATGGAAACATGGCCAATCTTTAACTTGGGAAAATACAAGGGTGGCTTTATAAAAATTGAAAAGTTTAAGAGAGAGATTCCATTCGGCCAATTGGCATTCAGAACTGTAGGTTATATCAATCAAACTGGAACTGGAGTAGGACTTGAAGGCTCATACGATTCATTTCTGTCAGGTACAGTTGGAAAAAGACTTGAACAAAGAATTTACGGAGGGGTATGGAAACCTGTTGACAATAGCGCAGAACTTGAGCCAAGAAATGGATTTGATGTTTATACAACTTTAGATATCAATATTCAGGATGTTGCGGAAAATGCCTTGAAGCAATGTTTGATAGATAATGATGCAGACCATGGGTGTGCGCTATTAATGGAAGTAAAAACAGGAGCTATAAAAGCAATAGCTAATCTTAAAAGAAATTCAGACAACACCTATTCAGAAGCAGAGAACTATGCAGTTAATGAGTTTTCAGATCCTGGAAGCACCTTTAAAATTATAAGTGCAATGGCACTTTTAGAAGATAAGTACATTCAGTTAGAGGATTCAGTTGACATTGAATGGGGGGAAACACAATTTGGCCCATTAAAAATGGTTGATGCACACGCCTCGCCTTATAAGAAAGTAACCTTTGAGTATATATTTGAGCATTCGAGTAATGTCGGAATTGCAAAGTCTATTGAAAGATATTACAAAGATCAACCTGAGAAGTTTCTTAAATATGCCTTCAATTTAGGTCTAAATAAAAAGCTTCCATTTGATATTAAATCAACGCGAGATCCACTGTTAAAGAACTCCTCAGATAATGCATGGAGTGGTGTGTCCCTTCCATTTATGAGTATAGGGTATGAAATGGAGATTACACCCATGCAAATTTTATCAGTTTATAATGCTATTGCAAACAATGGGGTGTTAATGAAGCCATATTTGGTAACAGGTGTTAAAGAATTTGGAAAGACGATTCAAAGCAATAAACCTGAAGTATTGAACCAGAAAATTTGCAGCAAAGAAACATTGGATAAATTGAAGAAACTGCTCGAAGGGGTTGTAGAAAAAGGTACAGCACAAAACTTAAAAGGCTTAGATTATAAAGTGGCTGGAAAAACTGGCACAGCTCAGATAGCCATGAAAGGCAAAGGGTACGATAAAAGTTCTCATAAAGCTTCTTTTGTCGGATATTTTCCTGCAGATAACCCCAGATACAGTTGTATAGTGGTAATAAATGCTCCAACAAAGGGAGTGTATTATGGAGGTGCTATTGCAGGCCCAGTTTTTAAGGAAATTGCAGATAAGGTGTTTAGTACAAATGTATCTTTACACAAGCCATTATTAGCAAATGAACGCAGTGAAATGCCGAGTGTTAAAAATGGAAGTAAAGATGATATCAAATATGTTTTAAACCACCTTGAAATTAGTAGTCATCAAGTTCTTGGTAGTGCTGAAAGCGAATGGGTTAAATCATCTGCAGATATACAATCCATTGACTTAAAAGAACTCGAATCAGATTTAACAAAGATTCCAGATGTGAAGGGAATGGGTATACGTGATGCAATTTACATTTTAGAGAATAGAGGAGTAAAGGTAATTGTGGAAGGTTTTGGAAGAGTAATTTATCAATCGCTTTCACCTGGAACACAATTGGTAAAAGGGAGTATAATTTTTTTGCGATTATCCACATGAGCATGCTTTTAAAAGATATCGCACAATACGAAGGAATTCTTGAGATTAAGGGTTCTGAAAACAGTAGGGTTGATTCACTTGAATTGGATTCTAGGCAAGTTGGATCTAATTCGATGTTCTTTGCTGTTAAAGGAAGCTCTACAGATGCTCATATCTTCATTCCACAAGTTATTGCTGCTGGGGCATCTGTTGTCGTATGTAGTGAATTGCCAAATAAATTGTACGAATCTGTTACATATGTAGTAGTAGATGATGTACAACAATCTGTTGCTTATTTTGCTTCTGCTTTTTACAAACATCCATCTAAGAAATTAAAATTAATAGGGGTTACTGGTACCAACGGGAAAACTAGCATCTGTACAATGTTGCATCATTTAATGAGATCATTGGGTTATAAATGCGGATTAATAAGCACAGTTGAGTACACAGTTAATGACACTGTATTTAATAGTACCCACACTACTCCTGACCCTATACGATTAAATGCGTTACTAAATGAAATGTTAGAATCAGAGTGTCAGTTTTGTTTCATGGAAGTGAGTTCTCATGCCATTGTTCAAGGCAGAACGAATGCATTAGATTTTGATGGTGGGGTATTCTCTAATATCACTCACGATCATCTCGATTATCATCACACATTCGACAATTATTTAAAAGCAAAAAAACAATTCTTTGACAATTTGTCTCGAGATGCATTTGCATTGACAAACAAAGATGATAGGAATGGTATGGTGATGCTTCAAAATTCAAAGGCAACAAAATACACGTATGCTGTAAAATCATCCGCTGACTTTGTGTGTAGAATATTGGAAAGCGACTTTGATGGATTACTACTGAAAATAGACAATCAGGATACATGGTTTGGGTTGATTGGAAAATTTAATGCATACAATATTCTTGCGGCGTATTCAACGGCATTCTTATTGGGAATTGAAAGCAGTGAAATACTGATGCATTTATCAAAGCAGGGCCGTGTAAATGGACGATTTGAAGTATATAAAAGTGCAGATGGAAGAATAGGGATTATTGACTATGCGCATACCCCTGACGCATTGGAAAATGTGCTTGGATCAATTCACAGCATCCGCAGCGGAAATGAACAATTGATAACTGTTGCTGGATGTGGAGGAAATAGAGATAAAGAAAAAAGACCACTCATGGGAAATGTGGCTGCAATGAAAAGTGATAAGGTGATTTTTACAAGTGACAATCCAAGAAATGAAAATCCACAAACCATAATTGAAGAAATGCTGAATGGAGTGAGACCAAACGACTACAAAAAGGTTCTAAAAATTGCAGATAGAAAAGAAGCCATAAAAACAGCAGTGATGATGAGTAAACCAAAAGACATCATTCTCATAGCTGGAAAAGGACATGAAACTTATCAGGAAATTGAAGGCGTAAGATACCCTTTTGATGATAGGGAAATATTAACAGAATTTTTTAAACAACAGCAATAATATGTTATATCACCTTTTTACATATCTTGATCAACACTATGACATTTGGGGTTTAGGTGTATGGAAGTATCTCACTTTTAGGATGGGATTGGCTGCCATTTTATCCTTGACAATCTCGGCTGTTTTCGGACGACGTCTAATAAATATGCTACACAAATTACAGGTGTCAGAAACTATTCGAAATTTGGGTTTACAAGGCGAAGAAACCAAAAAAGGAACTCCAACAATGGGAGGCTTAATTATGGTGGGAGCAATACTAATTCCCACATTATTATTAGCTAGGCTAAATAATGTGTATGTGTTATTGATGATTGCTGTAACTGTTCTTTCAGGTTTAATTGGTTTCGTTGATGATTATATAAAAGTTTTTAAAAAGGATAAAGCTGGTTTGTCAGGCAAGTTTAAAGTTATGGGACAAATTATTGTGGGTTTATTAGTTGGTTTAACCTTGTATTTTAATCCTGCAGTTGTTGTGACAAATCACTACACTGAAAAGCAAGTTCTTGAACAAAATTTAGATATCACTCAAATGAATTCAAGCGTAATTCAAGGTACTAAATTTTATACTAAAAATGAGAAAACACTTAAGACAACCATTCCATTTTTTAAATTCTCAGAATTTGATTATTCAAGTATCACAAAACTACTTGGAATGAATTCAAAGTACTCTTGGATTTTTTATGTATTAATTGTCATTTTTATCATAACTGCTGTTTCAAATGGAGCAAACATAACAGATGGTATAGATGGATTGGCTGCAGGGTCTTCTGCGATTATTGGAACCACTTTAGGGCTGTTTGCATTTGTGTCTGGAAATATTTTGTTCGCCAATTATTTGAACATCATGTATATCCCATTTCTAGGTGAACTATTTGTATTTGCAGGTGCATTTGTGGGTGCATGCATTGGATTCTTGTGGTACAACAGTTATCCAGCTCAGGTGTTTATGGGAGATACAGGAAGTTTGATGATAGGAGCTGTTATTGCTGCTCTTGCAATTATCATTCGAAAAGAGCTGTTAATCCCAATCTTATGTGGGGTGTTCTTAATAGAGAATGTGAGTGTTATGATGCAAGTAGGATACTTTAAATACACTCGAAAAAAATATGGAGAAGGGAGACGAATATTTTTAATGTCACCAATTCATCATCACTTTCAAAAGAAAGGTTTTCATGAAGCAAAAATCGTCACCAGGTTTTGGATCATTGGAATCATTTTAGCCGTTTTGTCCATTATAACTTTAAAACTTAGATAATTTGGGTAAACGTTTAGTCATATTAGGTGCTGGAGAAAGTGGAACTGGTTGTGCAATACTCGGTTTAAAACACGACTTTCAAGTTTTTGTTTCAGATGCTGGACAAATACAAGAAAAATACAAACTTGAACTCGATGTGGCTAAAATTGCTTACGAGGAAGAAGGGCATTCTGAAGACTTGATTCTAAATGCAGATCTTATTATTAAAAGTCCAGGCATTCCAAATAATACAAATCTAATCCAAAAGATTAAAGCATTGAATATTCCAATTGTTTCGGAGATTGAATTTGCACATCAATTTACTAAAGCCAAGCATATAGCCATAACGGGAACAAATGGCAAAACTACAACAACTATGTTGTGTTATCATCTATTAAAGAAAGCTGGATTTAATGTAGGATTGGGTGGAAATGTAGGAAGAAGCTACGCACGACAAGTTGCAGATGGTACCTATGAGTATTATGTTTTAGAACTTAGTAGTTTTCAACTTGATGACACTTACACTTTTAGGGCAGATATTGCAATTTTATGCAATATTACACCAGATCATTTGGATCGTTATGAATACAATTTTCAGAATTATATTGATTCAAAATTTAAGATTACAGCCAATCAAACAAGTACAGATTTTCTAATTTATTGTGCGGATGATGAGACTATAGTTTCAAATTTAGAAACACATCCTACCAAAGCTCAGAAGCTTCCATTTTCGTATTACAAGACACTTAATATCGGTGCATATGTAGCCGATAAACAATTATACTTACTCGATTACAAACAAACAAACCTCACTAAACAACAACAAGCAATTATGTTTATTAATGAATTCGCCTTAAAAGGCATTCACAACAGTTACAACAGTATGGCTGCGGCCATAGCTGCTAATGTCCTCAACATTCGAAAGGACATCATTAGAGAAAGTTTAACCGACTTTCAAAACGTCGAACACCGACTAGAATATGTAGCAACAGTTGGGGGCGTTGATTTTATCAACGATTCAAAAGCTACAAATGTCAATTCAACATGGTATGCTCTAGAAAGTATGGAAAAACCAGTTGTATGGATAGTCGGTGGGGTTGATAAAGGCAATGATTATTCTTCTTTACTTCCATTAATCAGGGAGAAAGTAAAAGTTATTGTTTGTATGGGACTAGACAATAATAAAATACATGCTGCATTTGGCAAGGATGTAGATTTGATGCTTAATACAAGCAGTGCAGAAGAAGCGGTTGCTGTAGCGAAAAGATTTGCAAATAAAGGAGATGTAGTTTTACTTTCTCCGGCATGTGCAAGTTTTGATTTGTTTTCAAATTATGAAGACAGAGGTTGGCAGTACAAAGCCGCAGTAAAAAATTTATAATAGTATTGTTTACTGAGATTAAACTTTGCTATTAAGGTTTAATTGAATACAATTATTATCAGTTAATGAGAATAGGCAAGCTCAAATTTAGAGGTGACCAGTACATTTGGTTTGCAGTGATAAGTTTATCGCTATTGGGAATGCTTGCGGTTTACAGTGCAACTGGTTCACTCGCTTTTAAAAAGCAAGATGGAAACACCGAATATTTTCTATTCAAGCATATGCTGTTTTTATTCGGTGGGTTTTTTCTAATGTATTTTTTCCATTTATTAGACTATAAATACTTTTCAAGAATATCACAACTTGCAGTTTTAATTGCCATTCCTTTATTAATTGGTACACTTATTTTTGGAAACGATATTAATGAAGCGAAACGTACTATTACGATTTTCGGAATTACATTCCAAAGTAGTGACTTTGCACGATTTGCTTTAATAATGTTTATTGCCAGATACTTGTCTCGTAAACAAGAAGAGTTGAACTCATTAAAAGGGTTTTCAGTTATTTTAGCTTATATATGTGTGATTTGTATACTGATAATGCCTGAAAATTTAAGCACATCCTTAGTTTTATTTTTTACTTGCACAATACTCTTGTTTATTGGTAATGCAAGGCTCCGACACTTGGCACTTCTTGCAGGGTCTTTTGGAGTTGTTGCTTTAATTGGGGTGTTAACCTTATTAAATGCACCTGAAAATATTTTACCAGGAAGGGCAGCTACATGGAAAGCTAGAATTGAAAATTTTAAAGGAAAAGATTCAACTGAAAGTTTTCAAACAATCCAAGCCAAAATAGCAATTGTTAGTGGTGGTTTGACTGGAAAAGGACCTGGTAAAGGCGAACAAAGTGCGTATCTACCGCATCCGTATTCAGATTTTATTTTTGCTGTTATAATTGAAGAGTACGGATTGATTTTTGGTGGTCTATCCGTAATAGGATTATATCTTTTGATTTTGTATCGATCAATTCGAATTGTATTAAAAAGTCCTAAAGCATTTGGCGCATTGTTAGCAGTCGGGCTTTCATTTAGTTTAGTGCTGCAGGCATTTATACATATGGCTGTAGCAAGTAGTTTGTTTCCTGTTACTGGGTTGACACTACCCTTTATAAGTATGGGTGGGACTAGCATCATTTTTACAAGTGCCACATTTGGTGTTTTGTTAAGTGTAAGTCGTTCTGTTGAAGAACAAGAAACTGAAAATGATTTGAAAGAGCGGAATTAAATGCTGAATAAAGTAATTATATCAGGCGGAGGTACAGGAGGGCATATTTTTCCAGCCATTGCAATTGCAAATGAGATAAAAAGGAGATACCCAAACTGTCAAATTTTATTTGTGGGTGCACAAAATAAAATGGAGATGGAAAAAGTGCCGGAGGCGGGCTACGAAATTATAGGTTTACCAATTATAGGGATACAGAGAAAACTTAGAATTAGCAATTTATGGGTGCCAATTAAGTTTTTAAAAAGTATTTATAAGGCAAAGCGAATAATAAAGAGTTTTAAACCAGATAAAGTTGTTGGAGTTGGTGGTTTTGCTAGTTCGGCTTTAATTTATGCCGCTTCAACTCAAAAAATCCCCATCCTTATTCAAGAGCAAAATTCTTATGCCGGATTAACCAATAAGTGGATGGCTAATAAATCGTCTCGAATATGCGTTGCATATGAAGGTATGGAGAAATTCTTTCCCAAAGACAAAATAGTAATAACAGGTAATCCCGTTCGAGAAAGTATACATAAGGCAATTCACAGTTTAAAAACAGAGTCTAAGGTAAAACTTGGATTTGATGAATCAATGCCCTTAGTACTTGTAATAGGCGGTAGCTTAGGTGCAAGAAGTATTAATACCAGTATACAACATGCCATTCGGGTATTGCATGCTAATGGTATACAGGTCTTGTGGCAAACAGGAAAAATGTTTAATGCTGATACGTATGGGTTAAGAGGTGTTCAAGCACATACTTTTATCAATGATATGGCTACTGCGTATTCGGGTGCAGATATTGTCGTATCAAGAGCTGGAGCAATTTCAGTTAGTGAAATCTGTCTTTTAAATAAGCCTTCTATATTAGTTCCTTTTCCAACAGCAGCAGAAGACCATCAAAAAAAAAATGCTTCTGCATTATCTGAAAATGACGCAGCAATTTTAGTGAAAGATTCAGATGCAAGTGAACAAATATTACATGAAATAATTAACTTGATTTCAAATCCTGAGTTGCAAAATAAAATGCAAGTAAATTTAAAGAGATTTGCCAAGCCTGATGCGTTAAAAAATATTGTGGATGAATTAGATAACATGTAATGATAGCCATAGATCAAATACGAATTGCATATTTTTTAGGTATCGGAGGTATCGGTATGAGTGCAATTGCCCGATATTTCAAGACTTTAGGAATAGAAGTTCATGGTTATGATAAAACAAGCAATGATTTTACCAGATCATTGGAAAAGGAAGGTTTTAAAATTCATTATTCTGAGGATATAAATCAAATTCCATCCAAAGTTTACAACACAAGAAATTCAATAGTTTTATACACTCCAGCAGTTCCTAGAGATAGCATTGAGTTAAATCATTTAATGTCTCAAAATGTTCCAATTTATAAAAGAGCGCAAGTCTTGGGGTTAATATCGAAAGATGCTTACACAATTGCTGTTGCAGGCACTCATGGAAAAACCACTACTAGTAGTATGATTGCGTATATGCTTCACACATCAGGCGTTAATTTTTCGGCCTTTTTAGGTGGAGTAAGTTCGAATTTTGGAAGCAATTATATTCAACAGAAAGACGCTGTTGATTTGTTTTCAAAACCTTTAATGGTAGTTGAAGCAGATGAGTACGATAGGTCTTTTCTTCAACTCTCACCAGATATTGCAATTGTTACTTCTACGGATCCAGATCATTTAGATGTTTACAATGAGCACCTTGAATTTAAAAAAACCTTCGTGGAATTTATTGAGAAAATAAAACCTGAAGGAATAGCCATAATAAACGACCATTTAGACATTGAGTCTAAGGTTAGAACAATTAAGTATGGAACATATCCTAGTTCTCAGGCAATCATAAGCAAACGAGAAATAAAGGACAGCCATTTTACATTTCATTATGCCTTTAACAATGTGGAGACAGATGTTAAAAATGCACTGCCAGGTTTTCATAATATTGAGAATACAGCTGCCGCTTTAACAGCTTGTTCATTGTTAAACTTACCTATAGATAATTTAGCAAGAGCGTGCTCTAGTTTTTTAGGTGTTAAACGCAGGTTTGAGTATTTAGTAAAGACCGATAAACATATTGTAATTGATGATTATGCCCATCATCCTGCTGCAATAATAGCCTGTATAGAATCTGTTAGAGCTTTGTATCCCGATAAAAAATTAACAGGTTTGTTTCAACCACATTTGTACTCTAGGACTAGAGATTTTGGAAAGGAATTTGCTCTTGCATTAGATTTGTTAGATGAATGTTGGTTAATGGATATTTATCCAGCTCGAGAATTGCCGATAGAGGGTATTAATTCAGAATTTTTAGCCTTGAAAATGAAGAATAATCCCATTCTAATTGCCAAGGAAAATATACTTAAAAAGTTGGAAAACGAAAAACCTGAGCTGCTACTAATTATGGGAGCAGGTAATATTGATCAATTGTTAAAGCCAATACAAAATTTATACTTATGAAAGTTGAATGGATGGGAAAACGAAAGTTTAAGCAGGTATTGATGTGGTCGGGTATGGCTCTTTTTTTAATAATCACTTTGGTGGCTATTCAAAAGAAAGAGAATAATTTGAAACTCACAGGGATTGAAGTTGAAATCGAACCCAAGGAAGAATTGGCCTTTCTAGATAGCAATAAAGTTGTTCAAATAATTCAAGGAGAAACAAACAAATTGAGCCTAGGAAGTTTGCATCAAAATATACATCTCGACTCGATTGAAATGAGACTTGAAAAATACCCTTTTATCGAAAAGGCTGACGTTTTATTAGATCTTTCTGGCTTGCTTCAAATCAAAGTATTACAAAGAAAGCCTATTCTACGAGTCGTTAATCGAAAAGGGCAAAGTTACTATGTAGCAAAAAAATGGATATAAAATGCCCTTGAATTCAGGCTATACACCACGTGTGATTATCGCAAACGGAATGATAGCTGAAAGCCTTGATGATTCTGTGTTTGTGCACACTAAATTGTTAGCAGATTTAACAGCTATAGCTGAGTACTGCAGTATGAACAAGTTTTGGGATTCACAAATTGAACAACTATATGTAGATAATTATATGGATATTCTATTGATTCCTAAGGTAGGAAATCATAGTATTGTATTTGGTTCGGCAGAGGATGTAGATGATAAATTTAAACGCTTAAAAACGTTCTATTTAAAAGGGTTAAACGCGATTGGTTGGGATAAATACAAGCGCATAAATTTAAAGTTCAAAGGTCAGATTGTCGGAGAAAAATGATAGACGAGAAAAACTAACAAGAAGAAACGAAAATAAAAATAAGAAAATCAACCATGTCAAATAAATTAATAGTAGGATTGGATATTGGAACAACTAAGGTTTGCGCAATAGTTGGTCAAAGAAATGAAAATGGCAAGATAAATATTTTAGGAATTGGTTCTCATCCTTCTTTAGGTGGGGTCATGCGAGGTGAGGTAACAAATATTTCAAAAACAGTTGATGCAATCAAACAGGCGATTGCCCAAGCTGAAAAGATTTCAAACGTTGAGATTAATGCGGTACATGTTGGGATAGCTGGTGAACATATTAAAAGTTTTCAGCAAACAGGTGTGCGTATTCGCGAAAATTCTGAAATGGAAATTAGTGCTAGCGAACTGCAGGAAATGAATAAGGAACAATATCGAATTGCAGTTGAGCCTGGTTCTAAAATTTTACATGCATTACCTCAAGAATATACAATAGATTCAAGGTTTACCACTAAAGAACCTGAAGGAATGCCAGGAACAAAACTAGAATGTAAGTATCATGTTGTAACAGGAAGAGTTAGTGCTGCTAAGACTATTGTAAAATGTGTAGAAAATGCCGGTCTAAATGCATCTGATGTTATTGTCGAGCCGATAGCTTCTGCCTATGCTGTTTTAAATGAAGAGGAATTACAAACTGGAATAGCTATTGTTGATATTGGAGGTGGTACAACTGATTTAGCGATTTTTCATGATGGGAAAATAAGACATACTGCTGTAATACCTTTCGGTGGTGAAATAATAACAGCAGATATTGTAGATGCATTTGGGATTTTACCAAAACAAGCTGAATTAATTAAAGTTAAATACGGCCATGCGATTGCAGAAGGTACGAGAAGCAATGTAATAATCACTGTGCCCGGTATTGGCGAGAGAAAGCCAAAGCAAATCATGGAAAGAAATCTTGCTCATGTCATTCATGCTCGAATAAAAGAAATTGTACAAATGGTACACGATGAAATCAAAATTTCTGGATATAAAGATAAATTAAGTCTAGGGGTTGTGCTTACAGGTGGAGGTGCTCAATTAAAAGATTTAGGAAACTTAGTAGAGTATTCATTAGGATGCGAAGTTAAAATCGGAATGCCAGATCCACATTTAGGAAAAGGTTTGGTAGATGAAGTCAGAAGTCCGATGTATGCAACTTGTATTGGTCTAGTATTAAAAGGCTTTGAAGACCAAATGCCCGACGATATATCCAATTCATACAAGGTTGCAACACGCAAAGAAAAAGTTAAAGTTGCAGAAGGCGATGGATTTATAAAAGGGTTTTTTGGAAGTTTCAAGAAATGGATTGATGATGATCAAGCCATGGACGACTTTAAATAATCTGATAAAACTAGAATTGAAAAGCGCACAACATAATAGACCACAAATAGTAAAATGAATTATTTCAAAGTAGAATTACCTAAAGAACAATCGTCCATTATTAAAGTAATGGGTGTGGGAGGTGGTGGCAGTAACGCAGTAAGCTATATGTACCAAAAGGGCATAGTTGGGGTAGATTTCTACCTGTGCAACACCGATGCTCAACACTTGGAAAGAAGCCCAGTTCAAAATAAGATACAACTTGGAAGCAGTTTGACAGAAGGTTTGGGTGCTGGAGGAGATCCTGAGTTTGGTAAACGCTGCGCAGAAGAGAGCATTAGTCATATTGAAGAAGCATTAAAACACAACACAAAAATGCTGTTTATCACCGCAGGAATGGGCGGTGGAACTGGTACTGGAACCGCTCCTGTTATTGCCGAAAAAGCCCGCCAAATGGGTATATTAACAATAGGAATTGTTACAAGACCTTTCAAAAATGAGGGGCCCTCAAAAGCTGAGCGCGCAGAAAAAGGTATACAAGATTTAAAGCCACACGTGGATGCTTTACTTGTAATAAGCAATGAAAGAATTCTTCAAATGTTTTCTAATTTAAGATACAGAGAAGCTCTAGGAAAGGCAGATGATGTTTTATTTACTGCTGCTAAAGGAATTGCTGAAATAATTACTGTGGAAGGCTATTTAAATGTTGATTTTAGAGATGTAAAAACAGCATTAGAAAATAGTGGTAGAGCAATTATGGGCACAGGTTTGTCCACAGGTGATGACAGAGCGATAAATGCTTCTCAGATGGCATTGGACTCACCTTTGTTAGATGAAAATAGTATTGAAGGTGCTCAACATATATTATTGAATATAAGTTTTGGTAAAGAAGAACCTTACACAAATGAGATTGATACAATATGTGCATTCTTCCAACAACAAGCTGGGTTAAATGCAAATCTAAAACACGGTTTAACCTATAATGAAAATTTAGATTCTGAAATTGCAATCACTGTAGTTGCAACTGGTTTTGAAAATAATCGTCCTCTAAAAATAGATGAAGAATCTCAAGAAGATGATGGTGTGATTGAAATTGATTTTAGTGCATTAGAGAATGAAAATTCGAGTAAAACAGAATCTGAACAAATTCCAATTTTTTCCGCTCCAGAAGAGATTCCATTTAAAGAGTTTACATTCGAAAAGAATCATCGTGACGCGAATCATGAGCCAGTTAAAACAAGAAATATGAATGATCTTGAAACACCTGCATACTTGCGCCATCACGTCGTTCTAGAAGAAGTACAACCAGGAGTTGAAATATCTAAAATTTCACTTGAGGAAGATAAAGATACCAAAAACATACGTTTCAAAGACAATGGGAATAAATATCTTCACGATAACGTTGACTAATTAGGATTCGATTTATTCTGAATGCCAAAGCACATTTTCTTATTCCTTTTAGTTGCGTTTTTGTCTTGCTTTTCGCTAAGCACTGAATTAATTGCGTTAAATAAAAATGAAATTAAACAGACTGGCTTTAATAAAGGCAGTTTCTTTTTCTATTGGGGCTATAATCGGGCATATTACAGTTACTCAAATATTCACTTTAGAGGAGAGGGATATGATTTTACTTTAAGTCATGTAAAAGCTAAGGATAGACCATCAAAAGTTGGAGCTACTCCTTATTTAAACATAGAACAGATTACCATTCCTCAATATAATTATCGCTTAGGTTATAACATTAACTCTAGGTATAGTATTTCCTTTGGTTTCGATCATATGAAGTACGTGATGAATCAGAATCAAACTGTTAATGTTGATGGGTTTATAAAAGACTCCAAAACAACCTACGATGGAGTTTATAGGCATACGCCATTAGAGTTAAAAAAAGACTTCTTAGAATTCGAACATACAGATGGTTTAAACTATTTGAATTTTGAGTTAACAAGAAAAGATAAATTGTTGTCATTCCATAAGAATATTCAGTTAAATTCTGTTTTAGGAGGCTCAATTGGTGGCATGTTCCCAAGAACACGAACTATTTTAATGCAGAAAAATTTAAATGATGAGTGGCATTTTTCAGGAGTTGGAGTAACAGGAAATTTAGGTTTGAATACTATGTTTTTCAAGAGAATTTTTCTGCAATCTACAGTGAAGCTAGGGTATATTAATTTGCCAAGTATAGTGGTTTCAAGTAATAAAAATGAAAAAGCAGATCAACATTTCTCCTTTCTTCAAGTAAATGTGGTATTGGGTTATCAATTTAATTTAAAAAGATAAATCTAACTTTGTTTTCTTTTTTTTGATATTTTAGCGTTGGAGTTGAAATCCAAGGCCAATTGAATCCAATATGCCAGTTTTTGTGGATTATTGCTTGCAATTTCATCAATGTATACCCAACCTTTCATTGGTCGTCCTGTAAAATCCATAGGTCGGCATTCGTTTTTTTCAAGTGCTTCTTCATAAACGTTAGGATCAATACGGCAAATTAATTCATCTTTTATAACCCCAACACACATTTTTGAATTGACCATAAAAGACAATCCACCCATCATTTGCTTCTCTTCAATGTTGGATACATTTTTATGTTTGAGGTAGTGACGAATACTTTCTGCAAGTGTTAAACTATATGCCATGTTATTCTATATTAATATTGTATTTTCCTAGCAAGCCTGCAATACCCTCAATGGAAAATCTTGCTTTAGTGATGCGATTTTGTTCGGGATCAATGGTGTAATTAATTGCAGTTCTAAAGTCCACTCCATTGAGATTTGTGTTCTCAAATATAGCGGATTTAAGGTCACAATTAATAAATTTGGATGAACTTAAATCAGATTCTGCAAAATCAACATCATGTAGTTGACAGTCATAAAATTCTGTTTTCTTGATTTTTAGCTGATAGAACGAAGAGAGATTGAGTAGACAAGATGTAAATTTCACAATCAGAAGCAATTTATTACAAGTCTCAAAGTGCAATCCCAGAAGTTTGCACTTTTGAAATTCTACATCTCTAAATCCAGTATCCTTAATATTACATAAACTGAAATTGCAATTAATAAATTTGCTATCTATGAAATTATACGCACTTAAGTCTGCATTCTCAAATGAACAATTCTCAAATTCACATGATTCATAATCACCAAATGGTAATGGGTTTTCTGTGAAGTTTATCCCTGAATATGTTTGTGAATAAAACATTAGTGTTAAAGCATTACAAATGTATTAATTTTTGTGAAAGACATTTCTATTTAGTTAACCATAAAGAATAATGGGAAGGAGTATTTTAGCAAAACAAGGCACAGTAATAGATATGATGGCCTCCTTGTCAAGCTCAAGGTATTTACTTATTTTCGCGCCTCTTTAAAAAATGCTTTCGAATGACTGAATTCAGTTAAAATCAGAATTCGAAAGCTATTAAAACCAAATATAGATGACATTTATAGATCAATTCAGAAAGAAAAAATTTAATCCCAAGGATGACATATTATCAGGGATAACAGTTGCATTAGCTTTAGTGCCTGAAGCAGTTGCTTTCTCATTGATTGCTCATGTGAGTCCGCTCATTGGACTTTACACAGCTTTCATAATTGGATTGATTACTTCAGTATTAGGAGGGCGCCCAGGCATGATTTCTGGTGCGACAGGAGCAATTGCTGTTGTTGTTGTAAGTTTGGTCTCAGTGCACGGCGTTGAGTATTTATTTTCTGCTGTTATACTAATGGGAATAATTCAACTTGTGGTTGGGTTCTTACGTTTAGGTAAATTTATACGTTTGGTTCCACATCCAGTAATTTTTGGATTTGTTAATGGTTTGGCCATAGTGATTTTTATGGCTCAACTTGCGCAGTTTAAAACAATTGATTCATTAGGCAATGAGAAATGGTTGAATGGTAATCCACTTTGGATTATGCTTGGTTTTATTCTTTTAACAATGGCAATTATACATTTCTTGCCAAAACTAACAAAGGCTGTTCCGTCTAGTCTAGCTGCAATTGTGGTTGTGTCCGCAATAATAATTGGTTTTGGTATAGATACAAAATCAGTTGGCGATATCGCTTCAATTGAGGGTGGTTTGCCAGAGTTTCATCTACCATTTGTTAAATTGAATCTAGAAACATTGAAGATAATTTTTCCTTATGCTTTTATTATGGCCATGGTTGGCTTGATTGAAAGTTTATTAACTTTAACAGTTGTTGATGAGATGACAGAAACTCGTGGAAGAGGGAACAAGGAATGTGTTGCTCAAGGAGTGGCAAACATTACAACTGGCTTTTTTGGAGGAATGGGAGGGTGTGCAATGATAGGTCAAAGTATAATTAATGTGAGTTCTGGTGGTAGACGTAGGTTGTCAGGGATAGTTGCATCTGTTGCATTGTTGTTTTTTATTTTATATGGCTCTTCATTGATTGAAAGAGTTCCTATGGCTGCATTAGTTGGTTTGATGTTTATGGTTGCTATTGGGACATTTGAATGGGCAAGTTTAAAGGTATTCAGGAAGGTGCCCAAAACAGATGTGATCGTGATGCTACTTGTAACACTCGTCACAGCAATTTTTCATAATTTAGCTGTTGCCGTGCTAACAGGAGTTATCATTTCAGCACTTGCGTTTGCTTGGGAGAATGCTAAAAGAATTAGGGCACGTAAATTTATAGATGAAGATGGAAGCAAACATTATGAAATTTTTGGACCATTGTTTTTCGGATCAGTATCAGCTTTTCAAGAGAAATTTGATATTATGAATGATCCAACTGAAATTGTAATTGATTTCAAAGAAAGTAGAGTAGTTGATCATTCCGCTATTGATGCTCTCAATAAAATAACAGAAAGATATAGGAAGGTTGGGAAGAAAGTGAGGTTGCGACATCTTAGTGAAGACTGCAGACATTTATTAAAAAATGCTTCTGAAATAATTGATGTTAATTATTACGAAGACCCTCATTATAAAGTTATAGTGAATAAGCTAGAAAATTAGAATTAAGCTCCCTCAGGATACAATTCTGTATAGGAAATCATTTGATTTGGACCAGTGCGATGTAAGATATGTTTTCTGTGAATATCATTTGGTTCCTTCAAGCCAGCTGCTGCCAATAATTCAACAAGTGCATGAATTGTTTTTTCATGATAGTTTGCCACTCGAACATATTTGTTATTGACATCCAATCCGCGAATCAATCGCTTATCTTGCGTCGCCACTCCGACAGGGCATTTGTTTGTATGACATTTCAAGGCTTGAATGCATCCAATTGCCATCATCATGGCTCTTGCACTATTTACAGTGTCTGCTCCTAGTGCAAGTAATCGAATAATGTGAAATGCTGAAATTGTTTTTCCTGAAGCTGTAATCCGTATTTCATCTTTTAATTTGTATCGTTTTAATGTGTCTGTTACAAAAGCTAATCCTTCTCTCAATGGCATTCCAATTGAATTGGTAAACTCTACAGGTGAGGCTCCAGTTCCTCCTTCTCCACCATCAACAGTAATAAAGTCAGGACGAATATCAGTATCAATCATTGCATCGCATAATTCTAAAAATTCAGATTTACTACCTATGCAAAGTTTAAAACCAATAGGTTTTCCGTTAGACAAATCCCTTAGCTTTTTTATAAAATACATCAATTCTTCAGGGTTGTTAAATGCCGTGTGATAAGGAGGTGAATTTACATCTGTATGTGGCTTCACACCTCTAATTTTAGCAATTTCTTCAGTGTTTTTACTTGCAGGTAATATGCCTCCATGACCAGGTTTAGAACCTTGTGAAAGTTTTATTTCAATCATTTTCACATTTGGATGATTTGCATTTTCAGAAAATTTTTCTGCATTGAAGCCACCTTCTAATGTTCTGCATCCAAAATATCCAGTACCAATTTGCCAAATTAAATCACCACCACCATCTATATGATAGTGACTTATTCCACCTTCGCCAGTGTTATGAGCGAAATTGCCCAATTTTGCACCTTTACTTAAAGCTAGTATTGCATTGCTACTTAAAGCACCATAACTCATAGCCGATATATTAAAAATGCTACAACTGTATGGTTGTTTACAATCTTTTCCTCCGAATAGAATTCGGGGATGTTGATCCAATTCTTCTATTTTGTTTGGATATAATGAGTGTACCATGCATTCATATCCAGGATTGTACAAGTTTAATTTAGTGCCAAAAGGCGTGGTATCGATTTCGTTTTTAGCTCTGGAGTATATTAATGAGCGGAATTGACGATTAATTGGTGTACCCTGCGTATCTGTTTCTACAAAATATTGTTGGATTTCAGGGCGAAATGATTCAAGAAGATATCTCAAATTACCAATAACAGGGAAATTTCTCCTGATGGATCTTTTTGTTTGAATGCAATCAAATATACCTAACATGATTAACGGTCCAACAATAATAAAACTCCAAATAATAGGCTTCCAATACAAGTAAGTATATCCGATAGCAATTGGAACAACAATGGCTAGCAGAGTAAATATTTGTCTTGCTTTCATGATTTTTTAATACTTTAAATTTTCTATTTGCAAAGATAAACGAATCAATTCATAGATAATTCTTAAACAATAAACTTAGTCGTTAATGTATTCACAAATAGAACATTTCCAATTTTATCATAACCTTCAAAATGCTGAATTCCCTTGTGTTCAATCACACTTTCATGAAAGCCTATTATGGTTAAATCGGCATCACAAGAATATTCGTTTATTAAATCTTTGCGTTTTATATTTTCTTTCAATGGAATTACGCGAATGTTGTTTGCCGAAATAGGTAAACGACCACTCGTAGTCAAGTCAATTAATTGCGCCTGTTCCTTTTGCAATGTTTCCTCTGGGAAGGTTGCAAATATTTTAATTTCTCCATCTTGCCAATCTGGATGACCAAGGATGATATAAGAAAGTAGAATCATTAAGTTGGCATTATCATAATCTTCTTTACGAATCCAAATATGTATATCTCTATTGTAACCAAAGTTTTTATCTGAAGTACCTAAAATGCACAAGTCGTAATTAGCGGTTTTTAATACACTAAAATTATCAACTATATTGGTCAACCACTCGCTTTCCCCCTTTTTATATTCAAATAACATCATGTTGTTTGGTTTACCTGAAATCCCTGGTTGCTGAATAGCCTGAACAATTGCTGCTGTATTAGAAGGTGAAATCAAAGTTTCAATAAAAACATTCGATTTACTCGTTTCTGTTATTTTTAATAACTTCTGAAGTTTGTTTTCAGCTATGGCTTTTGACTCTTTTGAAAAATAGGCTTGTTCAAAATGAATGTATGTGCCAAATCCATAGCGATAAGAAATCCATTTCATTATTTCTAAAGCACTGTATCGTTCAAAGCTATCTTTCGATAAGCAGATTACCACTGGTCGCCAATCTTCTTCTTTTAAATCTTTTTCTGATTTTTGAAGGAACACTTGAATGGTTCTACTAAATTGATAAATTACCCCTTGAAAAATACTCGCCATTCCTTTTTTATTATCACTTTTAAGAGAAATGTAGAAATACAAAGCGACCATAAGAACAATTGCTGCGATTGAATAACCTGTGTTGATTTTGAACATTAAATAAACGCACATTATTGCACCCAATAAAGACAGATACCATTTTGATTTAAATGTCGGTCGGTAAGATGGGTCAGCAGCGAAATGTTGCATGAAAGAAATCAAACATAAGGACCCATAGGTGACTAAGAAAAACATGGATATAACTTCTGCTACTGCATTTACATCACCCATTAACACAAAAAGGAAAGCTATTACACTAGTTAAGATAGTCGCATTTCTAGGTTCATTCGTTAATTTAGTTCCTTTCCGTATCCAAAAATTAACCATGCGATTTGGAAATACTTTGTCGCTTCCTATAGCTTGCAAAGTTCGAGGTGCAACCATAAATGAACCAATTGCTGATGATATAGTGGCAGCAGCAAGTCCAATTGGAATTATTGGCCCCCATAGAGCTATTTTCCCCATAACCAATTGGTCGTTCATCAATTCATCATGACTTGCAGAGCTTGCCAACTTGTATGCAATCAAAATATAAATTAACATACCAACAATAGTTGCTGCGAGTGTTCCAAATGGAATTGATTTTTTGGGGTCTTTTAAATCACCCGACAATCCAACACCGGCTGTCATGCCTGTAAATGCAGGAAATATTATTGCAAAGACATAGAAAAATCCTTTGTCACTTGAGCCTGTTTGAAATAATTGAGAGGTTGAAAAACTGTCATTATAGTCGGTGGAGCCGAGGAAGAAAAAAAGTATAGACAATCCTAATATAAAAACCACTACATACAAAGCTTTCATTCCCAAGTCAGCACCTTTTGTAACCATTAACCATATTAACAAACCCATAGCAGGTATGCTAAATACTCGATTGTCAGATATTTGTATACCAAATTCTGATAAAAACCAAGGTTTGATAGCTTCAAATGATTCTGCAAACGCAATAATATAAAAGGCTACACTAATTGCTTGAGATAAATATAAAGCAATACCAATAGCTGCTCCGATATTTATTCCAAATGACCTTGAAATAATAAAGTATTCACCTCCTCCTTCAACTTTCTGATTAGTGGCTATTTCAGCCAAAGCCATTGCAGTAGGAATGGTTATAAGATGACCAATGAAAATGATTAAAAGGGTCCCCATAAATCCAACAGACCCCACAGCATAACCAAACCTAAGAAATAATACCGCACCGAGTATAGTTGAAATAGCAGTAAGGAAGACAGGTAAAGTTCCAAAATTTGCTTTGCTTGGAGATAGTTGTTTGCTCATTTTGATAGAATATCAATCCAAATAAATAGAATGGATTTATTGCAAATATAGAGAATGTAAAAGAATGAAAAAGACAATACGAAATATTAAATTCTTATCATTACAAATGGCTTTTACTTAAACATGTGTTAATTCTTTGTATGACTTCTGATTCGCATGAATTTTGTTTTGGTTTGATTCTGTTGTTTCTGATGTCGAAATCGTAATCTTGGAGCCAAATTTGATGTTCTTTAGCTAATTTTTGAATGCTTTCTATCACATATTTGATTTCAGCATTTGTATTGGTTGGATGAATTGACATTCTAATCCAGCCCGGCTTTGAAGAGCAATCTCCTCTGCTGATTAATCCTGTGATTTCATTTGAAATGTCTTCCGTCACATTTAATAAATAATGACCATATGTTCCAGCACAAGAGCAACCTCCTCTAGTTTGAATTCCGAATTTATCATTTAAAAGCTTAACTCCTGCTGTGTAATGTAAACCATCAATATAAAAAGAAAAGATTCCAATCCTGTTTTTATGTTGATCTGCAAGAATATGCAGATTAGGAATATTGAGTAGTCCATCCCAAATCATTTCAATTAATTCATCTTCTCTTTTTTTAATGTTAGCAACACCCATTTTTTCTTTTAACTGCATGCATAATGCAGCGCGAATGGTTTGAATAAAGGCTGGGGTACCTCCGTCTTCTCTTGCTTCAATGTCATCAATAAACTTATGACCTCCCCAAGGATTTGTCCAGTCTACTGTACCTCCCCCTGGATTGTCGGGAACTGTGTTTTTATACAAATTTTTATTGAAAATGAGAATTCCACTGCTGCCTGGACCTCCCAAGAACTTATGAGGAGAGAAATAAATGGCATCTAGATATTCATCTTCAATTTCGGGATGCATATCAATTTCGACGTAAGGTGCTGAACATGCGAAATCAACAAAACATAAACCACCATAATCGTGTATTATTTTAGCCATAGAATGATAGGGAGTCATAATTCCCGTTACATTCGAACATGAAGTAATGGCTGCAATTTTTAATGGTCTATTCTTGTATTTTTCAATGCAAGTTTTAAAATTTTCCAAAGACACTAAACCATCGGTTCCAGGTGGAATTATTTCAACATCTGCAATAGTTTCTAACCAACTTGTTTGATTGGAATGATGTTCCATGTGTGTGATAAAAACAATCGGTTTTTCAAAGGTGTCTGATTCTATTTTACTTAAAAACTTTTCATGCACTTTTAAACCTAAAATTCTTTGAAATTTGTTGACAACACCTGTCATTCCAGAACAGTTTGATATCAGGACATCATTAGCATTAGCATTAACCAACTCCTTTATTGTTTGTTGAGCCTTATGGTATGCATAAGTGGTAGACATTCCTGTTGAATTGGTATCCGTATGTGTATTGGCAACAAAAGGCATTATTTCATTTATAATAATATCTTCAATTGGTCTGTAATTTCGTCCACTAGCTGTCCAATCTGTATAAGTTATTGGTATAGATTTATGATCAGGTGTACTTATTTTTTGATCTATTCCAATAATGTTTTCTCTGAAAATTTTAAAATAAGATTCCTTCTCACTTGCAATATTTAATGAATCTAATTTTTTGTCAATTTGTTCTTCCATGTTTTAATAAATACCAAATTTTAATATCAGTGTTTTAGCTTTTCCTGATAAGTGTTGAGTATTGTCTTAAGTTTCTACTATCAATAGTAATGAATTTTTACAGAATTCTCAAATTTATTGGGTGTCACCATATTTTCAATATCTTAAGATCTTGTTAAATAGGTGATTAAATTAGCTGTTATTTATTGATTCAGATTTTGTACCTCTGAATCGAATAACAGAACCTTCTCCAATGTGGTAAAGTCCTTCACTCAAATTTGTATTGGTCTCAATTAATTCAGTTGTATTAAAATTGTTAAAATCATTTTTTATTTCATCTAATGAATATAACATTTCTTTATCTTTTGGACCTCCAACCTTCGGGTTTTTCAAATTGAACTCCAGGTGAGTTTTGCTAAAAGCTTCAAATATTAAAACGCCATTCACCTTTAAATATTTAGCTAATTTTTGATTGTATTTTGACTTTAGATTAGAGGGAAAATGCGCGTAAATTAATGCAATAGCATCGAAAAAATTTTCTTCGAAATTGAGTTCTGAAAATTCGCCAACTTGATACTTAATTGTTACATTTTTTGACATAGCAAGTTTATCGGCCTTATGCTTTCCTTCGATACTTTGATCAAATGCCCATACATCCCAGCCAAGTTCAGCTGCATATACAGCATTTCGTCCTTCACCCTCAGCAGGAAAAAGTATTTTACCAGGTGGAATCGAGTGTAATTGCTCTTTTAAGTATGCATTTGGTTCTACTCCATATGCATATTCTTCATTTTTATATCTTTCATTCCAATGTTCTAACATAATAATTGCTTAAAAAATGATTTTGGTGTTGTGAATTAATTACTATTTTTATTTTTCCAGTACTTTTTGCCATAAGAACAAAAGACTTCCTCATTCGCTTCAATTGTTCTTGTTGCTATCAAACAAACTTTGTTTTCTTCGTCCAATGTAATTTTAGAATTATTTGAAAAATTAGTTTTGGAAAAACCATCTGCATCATTTGCATATTTTGCAAAACAATCTGTTTGCATCGAATCCATAATTTTACCGTTTAAAAGTGAAATAAAGTATTGGTCTTTCTTTTCTGTTATACGTTTATCGGCCTCTTTATTCGAAAGAATCTCACCTTCGAAATAAGAAATAATATCATTTTTTTCTAGCAGAATTGCTGTAAATAAACCATTGCCGGCTTTGGGCAATTGAGATGTATTAATGTATAAATATTCAGATTCAGTTAATTCAATTGTGTACATTTAGTGTGATTTTTTATGTCGAATATATAAGTTTTCAACCTTTGTTCGTGCCCAATCTGTTTTCCTTAAAAATTTAAGACTTGATTTGAGCGTTGGGTTACTTTTAAAACAATTAATATTAATTTGATCTCCAAGGTATTCCCAACCATAAAATTCAATTAATTCTTTTAGAATAGTTTCAAGTGTGATTCCATGCAAGGGATTGTTTTTCTGAATTTCCATTTTAAAAGTTGTCGATTTTAAATTTGTAGTGAAGTGTGTTTTGCTCAATGAATTCTCCCACATAAGATAGCCCTATTTTTTTCAATACTTGAATTGAAGCCTTATTTTCTACTCGAACATTTCCTACAATAGTTTTTAAATTTAATGATTTAATTCCATAATTTAAGCAAGCCAATGCTGCTTCCGAGGCATATCCTTTATTCCAATATGCTTTCATAAAGCGAAAACCGATATCATGTTCATTGATGTGTGGTGAGTATTTAATGCCGCACCAACCGAGGAATCTCGAATCTTCTTTGCGAATGACAGCCCATCTGCCATATCCATGCAATTTGTAATCCGGATAAGATCTTAGAAATGTTCTTGCTTCTTCTACACTCGAAAATGCCTCATCTCCGGTGTATTTTATTACATCAAATTCTGAATTTAATAAATAAGCATTTTCAGCATCGACTTCAGTCATTTCCCGCAAGAATAGTCGTTCAGTTTCAATAATGATTTTCAAATTAACTAATGATGAAATAATTTTTCAAAATATTTAGATCCTTTCACATCAATTAATTCTATGAAATAAAGGCCAGTTTCATTGCCATCAATATTAATATTTACTTCTGTAGTCTGATTACGAAATTCTTTATTGTAAACTAATTTTCCGATAGAGTTAAAAATAGAAATGGAATATATAAGGTTTGAGGATTGAATGATAAATTGGTCTTTACATGGGTTTGGATATATTTGAATCTTTTGGGTTTTTAAACTTATTGGTTTGTTGGAGTTTGAATTTGGGATTATTCCAAGCATATATTTCCATACGTCTTCATATAATAGTTTATTTGATGAATCAACTGTATACTCATCAACAATCATGACTGAATGGTTCGCTAAACCTAAAACCCCAGGTAAATCAATTTTCGTATATAATTGGCGTGAATTTAAGAAAGGGTAAACTTTATGGTCGATACAAGTTGTATCGCCAAATTTGTTCATTCCCAATGCTGTCCATGTGTTTACTTGATTTGAGAAATCTCCAATTGTATTATCAAAGTAATTTGTAAATCCATAATAATTGGAATCAGGAGTAATGTGGGTAGCCTTTATCCATGTGGCATAAGATGAAAAATGAGTACTGTAATCATTTGGAGATGCAAACATAAGAACGCGTTTTACTTTATTTTCTATGGCTATTACTGCAGCATGCCCACCTCCTTGTGAATGACCAGAAACAATGATTTTATCCCAATAAAAATTTGAATTATTGACATACTGAGACCAATTTTCATTTGGATGATTAAATTCTAAATACTTCAATAATTTATACAACCTATTGTAAATACAATTGTTTGAATCTACTGAAATATCTGGACTGTAATCAAGACCTTCAATGGTTTCTTTTCTAAAGTTAATAAAACAATTTGTATCAGTGCTGTTTTTACAAACTCCTTGGGCAGAACCATTTTGATTTGGGTATTTTAAATTTATGACGTGATAGCCATTGTTTGCCGCCAATGCAGTGAATAATGTTGTGCTTTGGGGGTCGTCTGAGGTGCCGACTAAATGAACTAAAAGAGTGTTTAAAGATTTACAGGTTGGATTGTAAAATGTAATATGTTTGCCAAGTTCCCATTTGATTTTTGCATCTGTATCAATTGCTCGAATGTCTCTCCTGATTAGAGAATCCGGATTACAGGTCTGTGACCAAACCTGAAAATTAATAAATCCAGATAATCCAAATAGCAGAATTCCTAAATGGGACTTTATCACAACTTAGAATAATTGTTAATTGCTTAACTTTATTTCGCTCTTCATTTTCATTGGAAACGATAATCCATCTGGCAATGAGTCTGAAGCTTCAATGTCTACATTACCGTCAAGGTTTTGAGAAATATTTGATTCAATTACCCAGCCAGTATTAGTATCAATCTTTACATCAGATGTCATTGTTCCATTCATGTCGTATTTCATTGAAAAACCAGAGACACTAACATACTTATCTTTGTTGCTTGACATCTCTGTGCTTCCAGTGATGCGATAAAAATTTTTATTGGATTCTTCAAGCTTGTATTTTGATTTTAAATTTAGTTCCATTGTTGTCTTTATATCTGAATTTTTCTCCCAAGTTTCTTTCAATGCAACAGGTTTTTCTGGAAATAGCGAAACTGACATCTCAATGCTATTGCGGAATGCTTCTTCGCCATACGATTGTTTCATTTGGTCTTCAAGTTGTTTACGTTGACTTTCAGGTAAGTTTGGAATGTTTTCAAACATACCATTGAATATTGAATCAGCATTTTTTACATAAAACACTTTTCCTTTATAATCCATTTTTATTTGCATGGATTTTCCAATTAAATTTCTTAAAATTTTTGAAAAAATATCAGTACTATCCTTTTTTTCTGAATCAAATGACATTGTTGCCATTGGCATTTTCATGTCCATAGCTAAACTGGCATAGACAACATCCATAAAATAAAATGAATCTGTTTTATTTGTCACCTTAAATTCTGTAACTCCTCGAATACTCATGGTTATATTGTTTGCCATTCCATTTATGGTTTGGTCAATATTCATATTGGTGTTCATTTTTTGATAGTAAGTTTCACCTTGTTTAAGGTTTAATTTTAAATCGAGTTTTTGTGCTTGTAAAGTGAAGATTACTAAAAAACTGAGAATAATGCTGAAAATGTTTTTCATTGTGATATTTAAATTAAGGTATATATGATCAGGCAAATTAAAAGGATATATCAGTCTCTTATTCGCCTACGACAAATCTAATCAATTTGATTTAAATTTAAAATCAAGTTTTTAGGATGTTTATTTGCGCATGGATTCAACACGTTCTTTAAGTGATTTATTCATTAGATTGAAGCCATTTACTGTTTTTACTTCAATAGTCTTTCTTAACAAAGGAACTAATATTCCACTAAATTTTTCACTTTGAATAAAAGTGCATGTGCCATCCTTGTTGTCAATTAATTCAAATTTATGCTCTCCATCAAAGATTCCTTTTATCATAAGATGTCCTAGCCAAATGAGTTTTTTATTTTGCTCAAAAGAGAGAACTTTTGGTTTGAAGGTCATTGGTTTTGAATCAGGAAGAACTAGATGAATTGAAATTACTTTACCTATTTCAAAATCACCTTGTATCGACTTTATGAATGGATTCCAATTGGGGTAATTCTTAAAATCACTAAAAACATTCCACACTTGTTCGGTCGTAGCATTAATTTTAATTTGAGTTGAGATTTCTTTTGACATACTTGTTTATTATTTATTTAACACTACAAAATTGGACTAAATATACACTGTTGCTCTTGATATTTGTCAAGAAATACTAAAAATGGTATTGATTAGAATTTAATTAATGAGTATCAACTATGACATTTCCAGTCTTCATACCTTTGCTCACATATTTATATGCTTCAGCTATATCTTCTAATTTATATGTTTTATCTATAACTGGCTTAAATGTTTCATTCTCCAAATTCTGAATAATAAAAGGGATAGTTTTTGAATGGGCAAATGGAATTGGAAAGATAACTTTCCTTTTGTTGAACAAAGGTGTAAACAATGCTAAAAAAATATTCTGAGCATAAGGTCCTAATTCAGAAGAAATGTATACCCCATGCTTTTTTAATAAATGTTTACACTTTCCGAAAGTGGTTTTACCTACTGCGTCAAAAATAAAGTCGTATTGATTTGTGTCTTCGGTGAAGTCTTCTTTGGTGTAATCAAAAACTGTTTCAGCACCCAAAGATTTTATTAATTCGATGTTTTTCGTTGAACAGCTTGCAGAAACTTTTACATCATATTGTGAAACAAATTGTAAAAGTGCAGAGCCTATGGCCCCACTTGCTCCATTTATAAAAACAGATTGTCCATTTTGAATTTCAACCTTATGTGTGAAGGAATAGGCGTAATGTCCTCCCTCTAAGCTAGCCACTGCAGATTTGAAATCGATGTTATCTGGCATTTTAAAAACTTGGGATTCAGTATTAACAACAAATTCAGCTTGAGATTCACTTCCTGTATCAACAAAACCGAATACATGTTCATTCACTTTAAATTTGTTTACATTTTTACCTACAGCTGTCACTTTACCAGAAAAGTCAGTGCCTAAAATAATTTTACGAGGTTTAAATAAACCAAGAACAAAACGCATAATAAATGGCTTTGCTGTTAAATTGGCGCAATCAGTGCGGTTAACAGTTGTGGCAAATACTTCAATCAATATTTGATCCTCCTTCAACTGAGGAATGCTTACATTCTCAACAGTAATTTTATCTGCTGTCCCATAATTTCTGCGTATTGCTGCTTTCATTATTTATCTAATTAAATTCTTATTAACACTTAAATTAATTTGCCACTATTGAATAAACTAAAGGTAATTTATTTTCAAATTTTTTGATTCGAAATTTAATTGGTTCAAACTCTTCACATCCTTTAACAAATGGATAAGGAGCATAATCGTATTCTTTTAAGTTAGTAATAGTTAAATTCATTGACATTATGCTTTGTACAACTTCAGAAATGCTGTGATTCCAAGTGGTGCTAGTATTGCTGATTGTAGCAGAACGATCTGCGTAGGTGCCCTGTTCTTCTTCAATAATTGGCTTTACATTAAAATAGTTGTATATAATGGTCTCTAAATCATCATCAAACATCCACACGATTGGATGGAATTCTACAAAAATAAATTTGCCTTTAGGTTTTAAAAAATGCTTCACAACAGCAGCCCATTTCAATAAATCAGGCATCCATGTAATTGTACCATAAGATGTGAAAACAATGTCATACTTTTTGTTGAGGTGTTCTGGTAATTCATAAAGATTACAACAAATAAATTCTGTGTCATTTTGAGTGACTATTGCTAGTTCCCTAGCTTTATCAATTGATTTCTCAGAAAAATCTACGCCAGTTACAATTGCGCCCATTCTACTTAAGGAAATACTATCTTGTCCGAAGTGACATTGCAAGTGCAATATGCTTTTTCCTCTTACATCTCCCAACAAATCAAGTTCAATAGAATTTAAAGAGCTTTTTCCATTCAAGAACGCTTTCAAATTATAAAAATCTGAAGACAAATGCGATTCCAGCCTGTTGTCCCAAGATTTTTTATTCATTTCAATGTAGTTTTCCATATCTAAATTTGTTTGTTCATAGTGACCAAATGTAATGGATTTCGCTACCATTCTCTCCATTCTTCAGTGATGTCTTCATCTCGTGTATTAAAGCCTTTCATTTTCCCAGCAAGAATTATAAGTTCGCAGATATCCTCTCTTTGATCTGTTTCAATCAGTTCAAATTGACAGCGTTGATTAAGGTCATTTAACGCTAAAACAGTTTTCTCAACCAAAAGCATGGCATCATCTTTTGTTTCTTTGTTTTCCATTCCAACGAGGTAATCTTGGAGAATTTGCATGCATTCTTCAACTTCTAATGGGCTGTATGAAGTTTCACCAGGTTCGATGTAATTGAGCATATCAGTTTTGATTCGAGCACTTATCTCCACCATCTCATAATTATCTGTTATTGCCATACCTATTAATTTTAATTGAAAAATGCATCTTGTTATATTTTAAAATGAAATGCTTATGAACAAGATTATTTCTTGAAATTCTTGTAATTGATTGTTGATTTTGAATTGTAAGCGCTAAGATACACTGGAGCAATCATAATTGCCAAATTAATTTATTTAGGACTAGTGTTTTCCCATTTTTATTGTTAATTTTATACTATGGCAGAGCATAATGATTTAGGTAAAAAAGGAGAAAAACTTGCGAAAGAGTATTTGATTTCTGAAGGATACAAATTGTTATATGAAAATTGGAGATTAGGGCGATTTGAAATTGATTTAGTTATGCAGAATGATAAGAATCTGATTATAGTAGAGGTGAAAACTAGAAATACGATGGCATTTGGCCCTCCAGAATCATTTGTCAGTAAACAACAGCAGTTGCATTTGGCAGAGGCTGTAGAGGGGTTTTTTTACAAGAATCCAGACATTAATTTGGAGGTTAGATATGATGTTGTCTCTGTAATAATAGAAGAAGATACTTCTAAAATTATGCATTTTGAAGATGCGTTCTGGCCTGATAATCTTTCTAGTTTTTCAATTGACATCTAAAAAATTTGCATTTTTTAGCATAAATAATGAATTTCGCAATTCTATTCGTATGAAAAAATTAGTTTTAGTATCATGTTTTGCACTCTTCGCTATTTCCTGTAGTAACAGCTCCAAGTCGGAAGCAGAAATGGAAAAGGAAAGAGATAGTGCCATTGAACAACAAAAAGCCGTCAATCAAGAATATGTAGATTCTCTCTATAAAGCAGATTTGGAAAAAGCCAATATGGAATCTAATGAGATGGCAACAGACTCAGGTCATATGCATAATGGTCACGATCATGATTCACATGATCACGAAGGTCATAGCCATTAATAAAAATAAATTAAGGACTGTTTGAAGTTTAAACCAGCATTTTGACTGGCTCTTCTAATAATTCTTTTAGGGTGTTCAAGAATTTTGAGCCTACCACACCATCTACAACGCGATGGTCGCAACTCAATGTCACTTTCATCACATTAGTTTTTGTGATTTCACCATTGACAATTCCAACTGTTTCCTTCACTCCACCAACTGCTAAGATACAAGCATCTGGAGGATTGATGATGGCTGTGAATTCTTCAATTCCAAACATTCCTAAGTTAGAGATTGTAAAAGTGTTTCCAGCCCAATCATTTGGTTGAAGTTTTTTCTCTTTTGCTTTTCCGTTGAAAATTTTCACCTCAGAACTAATTGCTGATAATGATTTTTGATCAGCAAATCGAACTACTGGAACTAGCAAGCCATCTTCAACAGCCATTGCAACTCCAATATGAATGTGGTGATTGAATCTAATTTTTGTTCCCAACCAGCTTGCATTAACCCAAGGGTGTTTTCTTAATGCAATTGCAGAAGCTTTGACAATCATGTCATTAACAGATATTTTCACTTCACCTGAGGCATTCATGGCTGCTCTAGATTCAAGAGCTTTGTCCATATTGATTTCCATTGTCAGGTAGAAGTGAGGTGCAGTAAATTTGCTTTCTGCTAATCTACCTGCAATAGTTTTTCTCATTTGTGAAACCTGAATTTCTTCAAAGCTTTCACTTCCTCCATAAGTTACAACAGGGTTATTTCCGCCAGCAGAATATCCTTCAATGTCACTCTTTATTATTCTTCCATTTTCACCAGAACCATTGATTGATGAAATGTCTATACCTTTTTCATTTGCCAAACGCTTAGCTAAAGGAGATGCCTTGATTCTTCCATTGCTCGAATTTGAATTTTGAGCAGGGCTTGGGGCCACAGCAACTGGTTCTTCTTTAGTGGCCACAGGGGTTTCAGTATTGGCAGGTTCTGCAGCTTTAGGGGTTTCTTTAAGTAAATCTTTAAAATCCTCTCCTTCTTTACCTACAATCGCTATTACTCCGTCAACAGGCACAGCATCGCCTTCATTAATCGCAAAATGTAAAAT
>JAWKNQ010000002.1:0-160306 GCA_041391605.1 Bacteroidia bacterium | reverse complement strand
AACATAAAAATCAAAAGCGCTAAAAGAGAGAAAATGCGTTTAAGTATCATACCCCCAAGACACAAGCATGTTTTATTCCGTTGCCCCTCAGGACATTAAAAATCAAAAATTGCTTTTCGCGCGCTTATAAGGTGTAAATTTTTGAAAAAAAATAGTATTTGATCTGTAAAACCATGAAAATTGAATCTCATTTAAGAAAATTAATTGATTCGTTTCGTCAAAAATTGAATTGTTCATTTTCGAAAAAGAATTCATAATTTTGAATTCACGTTAAATCCATTTTCATCAAAAAACAAACAACTATTTTGTCAGAAAAAACACCAATAAAAAAGAAATTTATTTTAAGCGAAGATGGGTTTAACAAACTACTTTCTGAAGACATAATGAGTGTTTCCAAAACTCATTTCACGCCCATACACATTGCGGAAACGGCTACCGATTGGCTAACAGAAGACGGCGACAAGAACATACTTGATATAGGAGCAGGAATAGGAAAATTTTGCATTTCTGGGGCCTTGCATTCAAACAGTAAATTTACAGGCATTGAGATACGACCAAGCTTAGTAAAAGTTGCCAAATTTTTACTAAAAGCATACGACTTGTCAAATGTTGAGTTTTATGAACAAAACAGTATTGATGTTGACTTTCAGAAATTCGATGCATTTTATTTATACAATCCTTATTACGAAAACATTGCACACACAAAACGACTAAACAATGAACTTCCTTTATCCGAAGCTTACTTTAGAACATATACCAAACAAACAGCCTACAAATTGGACCAATTAAAAATCGGAACTCGAGTGGTAACGTATCACGGCGACAATCATGAAATCCCAGTGTCTTATGAAAAAAAACGCGTTTCGAATGATGGTTTATTAAAACTTTGGATTAAAACCTAATGTTGAAATTGCAGAATTACTTCTTATAAGTATAATATACGCGATATCGCTGTTCATCGCCATAAGACCATTCTTCAGAGATTAAACGTGAATTTTTATTAAACCTTTTAATTAGTTTTTCAACTTGAATACCCAACTCATTTTTAACAATTTGAACTGATTTATTTTTCTCATACAAGATGTAAATTGTCTCCGACAATTTGTAATCAGGTTTATTAAAATTGATAGGATTCCCATCTTTGTCTTTTTTGTCAAAAACAGATCTGAAATGCTTTATAAATTGAGGTCTATTTGATTCATCGTATTTAAATATGTATTTTTCCCAAGCACATTTTCCAAGTTCGTTAGGTAAATCAGGAACAAATGACTCAAGTGAACTCTTTCCATTTGAAGCCTGAATTGTGTTGTCGTCTAAAAAACATGCTTTGAATTGGAAGTGCATACAAAAATTGACCCTCCTCTTGTACTAGTGAATCATTTAAAAACCATTGGGTTGAAATAAAAGAACTATCTTTGAAAGAATTGTCAAATTTATAAACACGAAATCAATTTGTTATAAATTGGTATTGCTTTTTGAGAGTCTTCTTTAAATTGAATTTGAATACTATTAGATGTGTTGTTTTCAACAGGTATTTCATTTGCACAACTCATAAAGATTGCAGAAATCGATGCCCTGAAAATGTGTTTCACAAATCTCATAATTTCAATTTTCTCTTAATCATAATTTTTTTTAGTTAGCAATTAATTCCAATTTTAGTTTAAACCTAATTCCTTGTACTGGACTATAATATTCAAACTTACACACCAATAATTAAGGAAGTGCAAATTGACACATTTTTTATCACATTTCCGAGGTGTTTTTTATATTACTTATACCCGTTTGGGATTGTGTTTTTCATCTGCTTCAATTAGGTTAATCCTATTCATAACATCTACATTTTAGCGCAAAAACCAGTCTCATGAGGACTATCACTTTAACATATTTTTCTCATTTTTTTACTAAACCAATTGAATATTAGTATAAAAACAAATCGTAAATATTAAAGTGATTTACAACTAACATTAAGTTCAGCTAAAATTCATTTTCACAACAAATCATTCACTAAGCATAAGGAACACAAAATATTTAGGAAATTTAATGACTCGTTTTTTGAAGTACAAATTTAAAATAAATCATGAACAAAAATCGAACAATTAAAAAGCTAATTCTACTCATTGGAATGGGTCTCTCCGTAGGGTTAGCACAAGCACAAACCGAGATGAAACATCTTAGCAGTTATGAAACAGCAAAAGAAGAATCATCTGAAACTGTGGCTTATGACGTTGCTTCTAAGCGAGCATTTTTCACAAACACTTCTACAAATAGTTTATCTATTATTAACATTGCAGACCCAAAATCACCTGTTCTGTTTAAAGATGTAGATTTGTCTACTTATGGTGGTGGTCCAAATTCTGTTGCATCACACAATGGTATTATCGCTGTTGCTATTGAAAACAACACTAAAACCAGTAATGGAGTTGTTGTTTTTTTCGATAATACAGGTCTTTATCTTGGACAAGTAACTGTTGGTGCTTTACCTGACATGTTAACTTTCTCTCCAGATGGAAAGAAATTATTGGTTGCAAATGAAGGTGAACCAAATGATGATTATACAATTGACCCGAATGGATCTATCTCTATAATAGATATGAGTAATGGAGTAAGTGGCGCTTCAGTTGTCAATTTAGATTTCACATCTTATAACGACAAAAAGCACTCTCTAATGAATAAAGGGATACGCATATTTGGCAACAATGGAACCGCTACTGTTGCTCAAGATATGGAACCAGAATTTATTACGATTACTGAAGACGGCAAAAAAGCTTATGTAAATTGTCAAGAAAACAATGGTTTAGCTGTTATTGATTTAAGCACTAATACTCTTCTTGATATTCTACCGCTAGGTTTTAAAAACCATAGCCTTGGTTCTACTAAAGTTGAGTCTTATATATTAAATGAACTTGTTACTAACTGGCCATCGTTAGGAACTCCAGTTTATGGTGGTGGTCAGCCTGATGTCAAGCTTGGTGGTTTCTCAGGATTGTATTTTGATGAAGCAGCTTCAACATCTACAGATTATGTATTCTATGCTGTACCAGATCGCGGACCAAATGGAAACACAGTTGCTAAAGCTTCTGTTACTCCAGCTGCTCCACAAAATCTAAGACCATTTAAGTTACCAAACTATCAAGGACGAATTGTAAAATTCACTTTAAACAAAAACACTGGTGCTATTACCTTGGGAAGCAGCATTCTATTAACTCGTAAGGATGGTACTACTCCAATTTCCGGGAAAGGAAATATACCAGGATTTGATGAAGTACCGGTTACAATTACTGATGTTAACACTGCTTATGCAAACTCAGATTATGTGAATGGAGCAGACAAATACCACGCTTTACCTTACGATGAGTTTGGAGGTGATTTTGAAGGTGTGTTGAAAGACAAAGACGGAAATTTTTGGTTATGTGATGAATACCGTCCCGCCATCTATAAATTTGCTGCAAATGGAAAACTAATCGAGCGTTTTGTCCCTAAGGGTACGTCAACATTAGGAACTACTCCTATGCCTGCAGGTACTTATGGAGCTGAAACTCTACCAGAAGTATATTCTAAACGTTGGGCAAACAGAGGTTTTGAAGCTATAGCCTATGACATGGAAAGCAACACTATCTATGCATTTATTCAAAGTCCGCTTTACAACCCGAGCAGTATTACCAAAGACAACTCGGATGTGATTCGAATATTGGGTATCAATGCAAACACTGGTTTACCTGTTTCAGAATATGTGTATTTATTAGAAAGAAATAAATACGCAGGTTATGCATCTTCACGAGTTGATAAAATTGGAGATGCCGTTTATACTGGAAATGGTAAATTCTTAGTAATAGAAAGAGATTCGGAAGGACCTGAAGCAACAACTGGAAAGAAATATGTATTTGAAATCGATATCCATGTAGCTACAAATATTTTAAATAACCCGATCGCCAACAAAAATGGATTTACAATTGAAGAAGTGAAGCATCTTGGAGAATCTGCAAAAGTAATTAACGAAAACAGCACTCCTTTTGCCTTGCCAACTGGATTTTCTCAATCAAAAGTTGTTGATCGAAACAAAGCAAAATTAGATGCTGACTTTGCCTCAACATTTGGTAATTGGGATATGATTTCTTTAGATCCTTCAAATGCATATATCTATATCCCATTGGAAGTTGGAACTGGCGGAGGATTAACGCGCTATGAAATATCTACTGGTGATTTTGTTACTGCATTAAAAGGAAACAATACTGGAGTGTTCGAATCAGACCCGAACAGCTGGGATCCTACTAACGACGATTTTGGTGGAGTTGATCCTGCTGTATGGACTCCGCATAATACAGTTGTAACAGCTGAAGAATGGGCAGGTAATGGTCGTTTATTCGAATGGATGAATCCATTGATGCACAAAGACTCGACTCCAATCGTAAAATGGAGAAGTAATGTACCTTCTGTGTCTCATGAAGGTGTTAAATTTAGTTCAAATGGAGTTATGTACTTTGTTGATGAAAACAACAGTGGATCACTTTATAAATTCGTACCTAAAACAACTGGTGATTTATCCGTAGGACAAACTTATGTTCTAAAAGTAGATGCCTATAACGGTGATGCAAGTAAAGATTGGAATCATTCATCTAACTCTTCTGCATCACGTACTGGTGCTGCTACATGGGTGGCTATGACCGACGCTAATGGCGCCAAAACAACTACTGCAGATCCATTCGACTTTACAAACAGAGGTGGTAGAGCTGCAGCAGATGAATTAAACGCGACTCCTTATGGAAGACCAGAAGATTTAGAAATAAACGGCAACACCTTGTATTTGGCTGTCACAAGTGAAAACTCCGTTTACTCTTTTGATTTAAGCAATGCATCTACAAGCACTGTTAAAGTATTTGCTAATCAATCAACTGTTGAGGTAAATTCAAATGCAGCAATTGGTTCCGGATTCGACAAAGTTGACAACTTAGCAATTGATGCTCAAGGCAATATTTATGTTGTCGAAGATAACAGTCCTGGTGACATTTGGAAAGCTAAAGACAACAACAGCGACGGAGTTGCAGAAACATTGGAATTATGGGCAAGTTTAGGTGTTGATGGTGCTGAACCAACTGGATTAATTTCTACAAACAACGCAAACGAATTCTTAGTTTGTATCCAACATCCATCGTCAGGAAATGACGCCATCTGGAAAATAACTACTTCTGGAAATGCAAATCTTACAGAACGAGCATTACTTGAAGATAAAACACCTTTCCTTTTATCTGAAAACTTCACACAAAAGAAAATTGTAGATAGAAACAAAGCGAACTTAGATGCTGACTTTGCTTCTACTTTTGGAAACTGGGATATGATTTCTTTAGACCCTTCAAACAACTTTATCTTTATTCCTCTTGAAGTTGGTACTGGTGGTGGACTAACAAGATACGATATGACCACAGGTGATTTTGTTACTGCTTTAAAAGGAAACAATTCAGGTGTTTTTGAATCAGATCCAAGTAAATGGGATGCTACCAACGATGACTTCGGTGGTGTTGACCCTGCTTTATGGACGCCACATTCTACAGTGCTTACAGCTGAAGAATGGGCCGGTAATGGACGTTTATTCGAATGGTTGAATCCTTTGATGGATAAATCTGAAACTCCACTCGTTTATTGGAGAGATAATATCCCTTCTGTATCTCATGAAGGATTAAAGTTTGATGCGAACGGTGTCTTGTATTTCATTGATGAAAACACAAGTGGATCCGTATACAAATTTGTTCCAAAAACTGTTGGTGATTTATCAGTTGGTCAAACATTCGTTCTAAAAGTTGACGCATACAACGGTGATGCAAGTAAAAACTGGAACGATGCTTCTAACACTGGAACTTCAAGAACTGGAGCTGCAACTTGGATTGCAATGACAGATGAAAACGGCATGAAATTAACTACTGCAGATCCTTTTGATTTCACAAGCAGAGGTGGTAGAACTGCTGCTGACGAGTTGAATGCTACTCCTTATGGAAGACCAGAAGACTTAGAAATCAGAGGCAATACTTTATTCTTAGCAACTACAAGTGAACACAGGGTATATTCATTTGACTTAAGCAACCCTTCAACTTCTGAAGTAAAGTTGTACTTAAGTCGCGCTACCTATGATTTAACAACTAAAACGAATGTTGGTACTACTTTAGCTAATCCAGACAACTTAACAATTGATGCTCAAGGCAACATTTTTGTAATTGAAGACAACAGTCCTGGCGATATATGGAAAACATTTGACAAGGACATGGATGGAGTAGCAGATTCAATGACAAGATGGGCGAGTTTAAGTGTTGATGGTGCTGAGCCAACTGGCTTAATTCCAACAAATGATGCTGACAAATTTTTAGTGTGCATACAACACCCATCTACAGGTAATGATGCCATTTGGGAAATCGACATCAACTCAGTTAAAATCGCAGACAATGGACCAGATGCTAGTCCGCTTGAAACGTTAAGTGCTGATGAGATTTTTGAAAAAGGAATCTATGCTGTTCATAAAAACAAAGTGTTAAACTTACCTTCAACAGGTTATGCAAGTTCAGATAAAGCTGAAGGGATTGCTTTATTGCCAAACAATCAAATTGCTGTAATAAACGACAATGATTTCGGTTTAGCTGGAGCAGGAATCACAGACAACAGTGTCTTGGGAATTATCTCTTTCAACAACGATTACGGATTTGATGCTAGTGATAAAGACAATGCTGTAAACATCACATCTCATCCAACATTAGGTATGTTTATGCCAGATGGAATCAAATCGTACACAGTTGGAGGTAAAACATACATTGTAACAGTAAATGAAGGTGACTCAAGAGACTACGATGGATATTCTGAAGAGGTGCGTGTTAAAAATCTAAATTTAGATTCTGCAAGATATCCAAATGCTAGTGCATTACAAGCAGATGACAATTTAGGTCGTTTAAAAACCACTGAAGCAAATGGTGACTACGACAACGATGGTGACTACGATCAAATCTACTCTTATGGTGCTCGTTCATTCTCAATTTTTGATGAATATGGAAACTTAGTATTTGACAGTAAAGATGAGTTAGCTAAAACTGTGTTGAGTAATGAATCTGATTTGTTCAATGAAGACGATGGCGAAAAAGATGGTCGTTCTGACGATAAAGGTGTAGAGCCTGAAGCAATTGAAATTGCAACAATTGGAGCAAACACTTATGCATTCATAGGACTAGAAAGACAAAGTGCTATTTTGATGTACGACATCACAGACCCTAAAGCTCCTAAATTCATTACGTATTACAACAACAGAGAAGTTGATGGTTCAGGAACAGTTACAGGTGATGTGTCTCCAGAGATAATTAAATTTATCCCTGCAAGTGAAAGCCCGAACAAACAAAACTTAATCTTAGTTGGATATGAAGTGAGTGGTTCAATGGGAATTATTCAAATTGGTGAAGAAGTTAATTCAATAAGTGATGTGGTTAAAAATGCACAATTTAGTGTGTATCCAAATCCAGTTTCAGGTTCACAAGAATTAAACTTCAGCAAAGAACTTACAGGTGAAATTTTAAGTGTTGATGGAAAAACTGTCCTTAGTTTTACAGATGCTAGCAGTGTAAACACGTCTGAATTAAACAGAGGCGTTTACATCATTAAAACTGAAAACAAAGGCTCTTTAAGATTCTTAAAACTCTAATAAAAACTGAAAACAAAAAAAGGCCACTACATCATGTAGTGGCTTTTTTTATGTTAAAAAAAACCTTCAATACGATTAGAGTCAAAGCTTTAAATTCTGTCATTAAATGGTAAACACTTATGAAACCCGTATTAAAAATCATGATTTCTCGGTGTTGAAGCGTATACTTGTAAGTATATTGTAATTATTATGACCTATTTAAATAAACCATTACTTGTTCTGTTAAGTTTTTCATTGCTTTTATTTGTAAATTGCAAAGATGCAAAAGTTGATGAGCCAAGCGTTGTTGACTCAGATACTGCTTTCACAAAAACCATCGAATTTAATTCTTTAGATGATTTGCTTATTACAGCTGATCACTACCACATAAAAAACACAGCACCCGTTATTGTGCTTTGTCACCAAGCCGGTTACAGCAGAGGTGAGTATTTAGAAATTGCACCCAAACTAAACGCATTGGGATTCAATTGCATTGCAATAGATCAAAGATCAGGGGGCTCGGTGAATGGCGTTCTTAACGAAACAAATAAAAGGGCCAAGGCAGAGAGTAAAGGCACAACATACAACGATGCAAAACAAGATTTAACAGCGGCTGTGGCATGGGCTAAAAAAACCTACAACAAAAACGTAATCTTATGGGGAAGTTCTTACTCATCCTCATTAGCTTTAATCGTTGCTAAAGAAAATTCAGATGTTGAGCAAGTCTTGTCTTTTAGTCCTGGTGAATATTTAAACGGCGTAAGTGTAAAAACCAGCATAACAGGATTGGACAAACCGGCGTTTTTAAGTTCTGCGAAAAACGAACAGTCCCAAACTAAAGCATTATTTGATGTAATAAGCTCAGATAAAAAGACACAATTCATTCCAAATGGAGCAGGCAGACATGGTTCATCCTGTTTGTGGAAATCGGAAGCAGATAATGGAGAATATTGGGTGGCGGTGAAAACTTTTTTGGGTGTTTGAGGAATAGATGTTTTACTACCAAGTATAAACTCAAGAAGTATTGGAGCTAACTATTTTAAAGAATGAATTTGCAGCGTTATAGAAATTAATTATGTCAAACTAATAAACCCATTATCATGAAAACAAAATATATACTCTTCTTTCTCTTCGTATTCTCAAGCCTAAGTGATGCATTAGCAACAGATTACCCAAAACATTTCTACCCTATTGCACAACAAGCTGGAATAGACAGTTTAACATCAATCAATAGCAACGATAATACTATTTTCATTCTAGCTCGAACAGTCAATAATTCAGGTAAACGGCAAGCATTTTTAAGAATTTATGATGGAAATACGTGGACAAGTAGCGATACATTTCAATTTCAGGGAACATTAAGTGGTGCATTTTTTCACAAAAATAAATTTTACATAAGTGCACTACTAAGCAGTGTTAATTCAATACAAGCTCCATCTGGGAAACGCTTTAGCTTATTGCAATTAAAAAACAATGTGTGGGATACAATTTCTTCAGCAATGTTAGATGATTCATTAACAATTAATGCTTCATACAGCAATGATATCGGAATTTATCAAGTACATGAGTCGTCCAAATCATTATTCAAGTTATTTACTTATAAAATAAACCAAGGTTACGACCAAATGATTCCAATTACAACAAATTTAACTTCTTATGGCCGATTGACAATAGATGCGCGTGGTAATAAATTATTGTGTTATGCTGGTTTAGGAGGAACCGTTCTCAAAGTAGATGGCAAATCCGTTGGTGGATTCTTTTTAATGACAAATGATGTAGTTACAACGCCATCATTAGGACCATCTGGTGATTTAATAGGAGCATCTATAACAAGCGAAGGTGATATTATATATTTTAGAAAATATGGATCATTGATGCGAATTTGGAATGGAAGCAGTGATAAAGATATTGAATACAATCTTGGGTCTAAAACTTTTGGCGGATTTTCTCCTTTTTACACAGATGAAGCGATATACATGCCTGGCATTCTAAATGGGATTGACAACACAATATTAGTACTTGACAAAGACAGTGTAGAATGGAAAGACATTCATGCAGGAAAATTCTCATTTGGATTTGTTTACAGCAAGGCTTTAGGTCCGCATATATACAATTCCAAAACTGGAGATTTATACAATTTAACACCAGGTGGTTATATGAATGGCAAATTGTTTTTCGATATAGACAGTTCATGTAAATACAACAGCAATCGAATAGGAATGCCACAACAAATCATACGTTTCAGTGGAACTAATGGAGACATTTTTACAATGACTGATAGTTTTGGGAAATACCGATTAAATTGGCTTCCAGGTATTATTGAAGCGCAGGACATTAGCAAATCTGTTCATATTTCGCCATGCACTGCTCCCTCCGATACTCTTATAGCTGGCGCTGAAAAAACATTACATATCCCCTTTCATCATGAAGACCCTTATGATCTCAACGGACGTTTAACAGGTGGGTCGGCTTCTAGACCAGGAGAAAAAACACGACTAACCGGTGTGGTAAAGAACAGAGGCGTAAAAACGCGTAATGCTCACCTTCGCATTCGAATTCCAACAGAAACAAAATATATATCATCAAACCCTCGGAATGGTGAATGGACAATATATTGAATGGGACATATTAAAATTAGAGGCTTTTGAAAATCGCCTTTTTCACATTAATTTATTAGTTGACAGTACAACATCAATGGGTGATTTTTTGTGTTACAGTTTGCGCCTAGACACTTTTGATATGGAAATCGACACTTTAAACAACATGGATTCTGTTTGTCTACCAATCGTTGCATCATACGACCCTAACAATAAAATAGTATATCCATCAGGCAATGTAACTTCATTGCCTAAACATCTAGAATACATAATTAATTTTCAAAACCTTGGAAGTTCATTTGCTCGAAATATTGTGGTAACTGACACTTTAAGTAATCAATTTGAATATGAATCATTTTCAATATCGGGAGCAAGTCATCCATATTCAGTATATTTTGATGGAAAAGTTTTGAAATTTATTTTCAAGGATATAAATCTTGATTATGCCAATCATGATTCAGATGCTTCTAAAGGATGGATTGGTTTCAGCATAAAACCTAAATTAGGGTTGAAAGCTGGCATAACTATTCGAAACAGGGCTTCTATATTTTTCGACTATAATCCTGCCGTAATAACAAACTACGCTGAAGTCACATTGGTGAATGGTAGTAGAATTGAAACTAAACAATCCAATATTGCACATTTGCAAATCTACCCAAATCCTGCATCTACAACTTTACATATCACTAGTTCTGACCTGTCTCCTATATCAATTCAAATATTTAACATACATGGAGCCTTAATTGAATCGCAGAGAAGTGAAAATGAAACAAAACTTGATTTAGACATCAGCAATTGGCCAAATGGCATTTACTTTATCCGTTCAGACAAGGGTATTTACAAATGGATTAAAATGTGAGAACGAAGGAGAGTCTGTCTTTATTGGACTGAATTAATATTAGTAGAATGTATAAATCAAACACAACTTTCATAACAGAATATAAAACAGTCACAAAATTTGAAGTAATATTATAATTGTCTCAATCTATAATATATTGAAATTTAGTGTTCCATTTTCACAAGTTTGAAACAGAAGTGAACTTGAGAATGTGAGTGAGAATGAAGAAAAAGAGAGAAGTTTGTTTACATGATAAAACATTCCGTCACACAGCATGCGCATCAAGGGGCTCACCCTGTGGCGCTTTGCCCCTGTATCGAATGTAACGAAGTGGAGTTCTGATATGGCGTGAAAACTCTAAATATTATTTTCAGGGTTTTCTCTAATATTTTCAAAAAGCCAAATTAGATGTTTGCCCCAACACCAGATACCGCACAAAGCTGAGGAAATGTTACGTGGAAACAAAATCGAAAAAAACCACTTGAGGTGGGTATTAAGTTTTTGTAAGTCAAACCAAGGGGCGAAATGTTGAACTTTAAATTATAAAAGCCTTCTATTTGCAAATGCTTTTCCAGAGCCTGATTTTAAGTATTTTTCGAAAGCATAAGCTTTGTATTTAGATGTGAATGAAATATAAGAAATCAATTCAATTGGTAATCTGCTTGAAGTGTATTGAACAGATCCTCTTCTGTGTCGACTTATTCTTTCTTCTAAATCACCTGTACAGCCTGTGTAATAAGTCTCATCATTGCACTTGAGTATGTATACATGCCACATTAAGTATTACTTTTAATTTTAACTAAATTTACGCAGAACGAATTAAAATCCAAAATCAATTTAGTTGAATTTAGGTGGACTGTGTCCACCGAAGCCCAAAGAAGATTTAGCGCCAAAATAATTCCTTATAAAGAACAAAAGCCCTCCTGCGCTAAAGCTTCGGAGGGCGAAGGTGGAGCTGGAGGGAATCGAACCCTCGTCCGGAGTAGGAAATGATAGTGCCTTCTACATGTTTAGTTGCAATTGTTTTCGAGCTGAAAAAGGTTTACAACACACCTAGATTCAGCCTTATGCAACTTTGTAATGTAAATGGTAGTTGCCGTTCCAAATACATATCCAGGCATGTCGAACACTGTTACTCGGCACCGGCCCGAACGAAGGCACCGACAGTGTATGGTATTTACCTAATCCTAGATTAAGCAGCCATTGCGAAGTTATTCTCGCCTCTTAAGGTTTTGAATGTTAGGATTCAAGAGCCAGCAAACAAAGCTCTACATGCTTACACCTCACCCGCTCTACCCGTCAATTCCGGTCAGCCCCAGTGGTGTGTGTTACCTTTACTGCAAAAGTAATGCAAAACGCTTCATTTCTGCTACTTCTTTTCCATTTCTCCCTTATTATTTTGTTTCTTGTCAATTTGTCACTTAGTTTGTATTACGTTCAATATCTTTGCATCACCTCATGACAATAAAAATTGGTATACTAAGAGAAGAAAAGCAACCCGCAGACAAACGTGTTGCATTTACCCCTAGCCAATGCGCTGAACTTAAATCTCGACACCCTCAAATTCAAATCTATATTCAAAGTTCTTCTGATAGATGTTTTTCAGACGATATGTTCCAGCTCGTTGGTGTCGAAATTAAAGAAGACCTTAGCGATTGCGACTACCTTTTCGGGATAAAAGAAGTTCCACCTAGTTGTTTAATTCCAGGTAAGACTTATTTGTTTTTCTCACATACCATCAAAAAACAAGCGCATAATCGAGATTTAATGCACGCGCTTATTTCTAAAAAAATTCACCTTATCGATTACGAAACTTTGCGATGGAAAAATGGAGATCGCATCCTCGGATTTGGAAGATTTGCTGGTGTTGTTGGCGCATATAACGGACTTTTAACTTGGGGCAAAAAAATGAGCTCCTTCGAATTAAAACCGGCTTATAAATGTCAAGATTATTTGGAACTTAAATCAGAGTTAAAAAAGCTTAATTTGCCCAATATAAAAATTATCCTTACCGGAAATGGCCGCGTTTCTCTTGGTGCTCTTGAATTGCTAAACGAAGCGAATATCAAACAAGTAACACCTTCAGATATTCTCACTAAAATTTATTCTGAACCTGTTTTTGCAGTATTGTTAACGGAGAATTTATATGAACGTATTGACGGAAAACCATACGACAGAAGCGACTTCCACCATGATCCTACTCGATACCGATGCGTGTTTAGATATTATTTACCTCAGTGCGACTTATTGATTAACGGTATTTTTTGGGACCATACCATGGACAGATTATTCTCAGAGAACGATACTCGCTTGAGTACATTTCGTCCAAAAGTAATTGCAGACATCAGTTGTGACGTTCAAGGAGCTGTTCCAATAACGCTAAAAGACACGCCCATCTATGATCCTGTGTTTGGATATAATCCAAGCAGCATGACCATAACTGAACCGTATTTAAAAGACACTATCGATGTTATGGCCGTGAGCAATTTACCAACTGAACTGCCGAGAGATGCCAGTGAAGGTTTTGGACATATGCTTCTTGAATATGTAATGCCAGAACTTCTTAAAGAGGAAAGCAGTGTTATAGAAAATGCGAGTATTTGCAGTGATGGAAAACTCTCCCACGACTTCGAATACTTGGCAGATTATGCCTACAATTAATTGAAGCAGAATTAACCTACTTGAGGTGCATTGAGAAACTCAAGCTTAGACATTTCTTTTTCTTGTTCTGTGCGCATACCGATTCCTAAATCGCCTGCATTACTTACATAAAATGCCAATTCTCTTAAACTTGTATATAAATCTAAAGCAAATGCTGGGTCGAGTTTTGGGAAAATATCATTCAATCCACTTAGGTAATTGGTTAAAAACTCATTGCGTTCGTCAGTTGATTCAGGCAAATTGTCAATTAACATATCAATTGCCTCTTCGGTATGACCGTCAATTGCTTTATAAACACCACTTACATCTCTGGTTTCTGAGTATGTTTTGATGTGAATGATTTTCACTGCTTCTTTAATTTCAGCTAGATAAAATTCTCCATCAGCTCCCGCCACAAGGGCAGAAACGAGCACTGGTGCATTTAAAACCAATTGTTGTTCGTCAGAAGTTAAATTTTCTATTTTGCTAAGCATACAAATGTTTCTATTACTTTTGCACAAAAGTACATAATTTAAACTTTGCTGCAATGCTTGAACTGTTGAAATTTTTTCTGGCTGAAGAATGGAAGGGGAAACACGCTATAATAGGAGCATTCCTTTACATTTTTACAGCAGTATTAATTACCTTCCTTACCTTACCTGGAATGGACAAACCGCATTTTAGCGCTATTTTTTGGATTGTCGTAATTTTCACAACATTACAAGGCGTATCTAGGTCCTTTATTCAAATGCGTAAACAAGATTTTGCATTCTGGCAACAAATCACCTCGCCTCAAATCTTCCTGGCCTCAAAACTAATAAGTTCTTTTTTGTTAATGTTGGTATTCACCTTATTTGCATACTTGGTCTTTATTATAATGCATGGCAGTGTTAGTGCTGGTGGAAATTTATTCTTATTGGTCACTCTTGTTTGTGGAATCGGCATTTCTTCAATCTTCACGATTAGTAGTAGTATTGCAAGCAAAACTGACAATCCTGGAGTTTTACTTCCAGTTTTAACTTTCCCTATCATACTTCCTCAAGTTTTAGTAGGTGTAAAAGCTGGAAAAAAAGCAATTGACGAATTGGGTTTTGAAACCGTGTTACCAGATTTATTAGTGCTCATGGCATTCAATGTCCTAATTGTGAGTTTAGGTTTAATTTTGATTAAATTTATTTGGAAAGACTAGCTGATATTGTTCAAAACAAAGGAACAAAATCATCTGGCTTCAGGCTCTTGTGGTAGTGATGAATGAATTCAGGCTCCCTGCTTCTAATGCATCCAAATCCATGTTTGTAAAACTCAAAAAACAAAAGCCAATCTTCTTTGCCCCATTTTTTTATTTTTTCATCATAAGCTCCAACTTTGAAAAACTGTGCTTTTTTACAAGCCATCATTCCAAGACTTTCGTGTAATACCTCCCGCTTCCATCTTCATTTGTATACCAAACAACTGGAAACCAAGCAGAAAATTTACCAGTGTATTTAACAACCTTACTTACAATATCTGCGGGTAGAGACATATCGGCATCGCAAATTAAAACGAGCTCAGTATCTGCCATTTTAACAGCTCCATTGAAGGAAATTGTTCGGGCAAAATCTTGATCAGATGTCTCAAATTTTAAGTCCCCTTCCCAAATATCTTGAATGGATGTTTTTAAATCTTGAACATCTGTGCTTCCGCAATCATATATAGAAAGTGCTAATAAATCTTTGTCTTTGCAGGCGTTCATGCTTGTTATTAAGAACGACAACAAGTTTTCACTTCTATTTTTAACCCCAACACAAATTGTAATTTTTTGTTTTCTAGAGGTTTTAAAAAACACGGACAAATATGCTCTCATATCTAAAAACAATGTCGAATATCCAATCCATTTTCTCTGTGGAGATTTAACTATAAACCACAGTAATTGTTTGAGATTTTTAGGTAAAAAGCGTTTCAAAATGCTCTATTTAAGTTCGGCATACAATCCACAGTGATCACTGTGAACATACTGATTTAATATACCTGCTGATTTCAGTTCTTTTTCAAGGGGTTTGCTAATTGAGATGTAATCAATTCTCCATCCTTTGTTTCTAGATCGTGCTGCAGTTCGAAAACTCCACCAAGTGTAATGATCTGGTTCAGAATTTTTCAATCTAAAACAAACAAACATACCACACTCGAACCATTTATCCATCCATTCTCTTTCTTCTGGTAAAAATCCACTTGAATTTTTATTCCCAATGGGATCATGAATATCAATTGGCTTATGACAAATGTTGTAATCTCCACAAACAACTAATTTCTTCTTGCTTGGATTTTGTTCTTGAATAAACTGATAGAAAGCATCTAGAAATTCATACTTGATCTTCTGACGGATGTCTCCTGTTGTTCCAGAAGGGAAATAGCAACTGTACACATCAAAACCTTCAAAACTAGCTTTTAAAACACGACCCTCGTTATCAAATAATTCATTATTGATGCCTGTTTCAATTGAATTCGCTTTCATCTTGGAGATAATTCCAACACCACTATAGCCTTTTTTAACCGCTGGAAACCAATAGGTGTGATAACCTAAGTCTGTGAATAGTGAATCATCTATATCTGCTTCTTGAGCTTTTAATTCTTGAACGCAGATAATATCTGCATCTTCTTGCTTCAAAAAATCGATAAAGCCTTTATTGATAGCTGAACGTATACCGTTTAAGTTATAAGAAATGATCTTCATAAGGATCTTACAAATGTATGAAAAAGCAATTGAACTTAAAGATGCTTAGTTTCTATTGTCCATTCCCCAAAGCATCTTATTTCGAAGTGTTTTAAGGAAGGTGTCTCCTTCAAATCGAACAAGATTGATGCAGAAATCAGCTTTCCGAATTGCAATTTGAACAGTTTGATCAATTGTTACAGAGCGACTGTCTAATGAGGCTAAAAACTGAGAGCTTCTTCCTTCAATTTCAAAACTCAAAACTTGATCATCAGGAATAATGACTGGACGCACATTTAAATTATGTGGTGCGATCGGGGTAACTACTAAACTAGAAGCTTTTGGAAATAATATTGGACCACCACAACTTAATGAATATCCAGAAGAGCCTGTAGGTGTGGCAACAATCAATCCGTCCGCCCAATAGGAATTTAGTGGCTCTCCATTTAAAAATGCATGAACGGTTATCATACTACTGGTTTCTTTTTTATGCAAAACGAAATCATTTAAAGCGTAGTTAAACCTAAATAAATCCGTGTTGCTTTCTAAGCGCAGTAAAGTTCTTTTATCAATTGAATACGATCCCTTTTGCAAATCACTAAACGCTTTTATAAATCCGTCGGTTGACACATTGGCTAAAAAGCCTAAGCGTCCTGTGTTAACACCAATAATGGGAACTTCACTATCTCCTGCAATTTCTACAGCACTAAGAATTGTACCGTCTCCACCAATACTTATCAAGTAGTCAATATGACTTTCCCCTTTTTTTAGGAATTCGAAAATAGGTAGATTGAAATTTTTTTCTAATAATTCATTGACTTCCTTATGGAGGTATACTTCTACCTTCTCGGACAACAAGAATCCAATGATGTCTTCCATTAATTTTAGTTGTCTAGGCGTACTAACAACTTTGGTATAGAGACCGATTTTCATTTATGAATAGATTAGCTTGACGAATGTGGAATTCGTACCAGGTTATACAAAATTAAATTAATTCGTCCGTATTTAAAAATAAGTTCTCTGCCAATTGTTTGAGAAACAGATGGAACAGACAAATCAAACAGGAACTATACCCTATTAAAATCGTTCGAATTGAGAGAAGAAATAACTTCCTTCAATTGCAGCATTTTCGTCACTATCACTTCCGTGAACAGCATTTGCTTCAATACTTTTAGCGTATTTTCTTCGAATAGTTCCTTCAGCTGCTTCTGCCGGGTTGGTTGCACCAATTAAGGTTCTAAAAGATTCAACAGCATTCTCTTTTTCAAGAATTGCAGCTACTATCGGTCCACTAATCATAAAACCAACCAGATCGTTAAAAAATGGGCGTTCTTTGTGTACAGCGTAAAATCCTTCAGCTTGACTTTTTGTTAATTGAATGTATTTCATAGCTTTAATAGTAAAGCCGGCTTGTAAAATATCATCAATAATTTTTCCAGTGTTCTTGTTAGCCACAGCGTCGGGCTTGATCATCGTAAACGTTTTGTTGCTCATTTTGGTTTAAATTAAACGGCTGCAAAGGTAGCAATAATCAGGAGAATAAAAATCATATTTAATGATTTTATATTTGGATTCTTAATCCTTCTGTTTGGTGTAATATCTTTCCCATAAATCTTGAATAATTACATCTTTCAAGCCATGATATGGAGTTAGGATTTCTGATATTTTTGTTCGTTTAAAGATATCCAAATAAATCCGACCAGCAACATCAATTACTTCAGCGCGATCTGGATTCAATTTCATATCGTAAATTCGCTCATGAAGTGGTGTTTCTTCTATTAATTCAGTGAGGTCCTGAAGTTTTTGGTTTTTAAGTAAGCCCCTTGAGCACTTTTGCTAAAGAACCAAACTTATGAATATTTCCCCAGTACCCACTCCTTTCAATTTTTGCACCCAAGTTACATGCTCCTTTATCCAAGCGTGTAACTTATCGTACTCTTCTTCTTTTATTTTATTTTCTCTTGCCCTTACCGTTCCAATATTAAAACTCTTATTGACTACTGGTTTATTCTTTTGAATCAGTGTCAACTCAGTGCTTCCTCCCCCAACGTCCACATGCAGAAAAGTCTCTTCCTTTGGCAATAGATGAAGAAAAGCGTTCATAATTAACTTACTTTCAGAATTCCCACTAATCACATCTATTTCAATTCCTGTTTCCTTTTTGATGTTCTTAATTATTTTATCTGAATTTCTTGCATCACGCATTGCACTTGTTGCACAGGCGCGCACAATATCTACATTGTAAATATCAATTAACAAAGCAAATGCTTTTAGCGCTTTTAATAAAAGTTCTGATTTTTTCTTCCCTATTTCCTTTGTGCTAAACACATCATCTCCTAAACGTAAAGGCAATCTGGTAAATTCTACTTTTTTCCATTCAGGTTTTAACTGATCTTCTTGCAACGGTCTTGAAATTAACAGCCTTACGCCATTCGAACCAATGTCTATCGCTCCAAACTTCATGTGATGCAATAATACATTTAATTTTATTGAATTTGAATAATCTTATGTTTTCAAATTGTTCTCTAAATATGCAAGTCCTTTCGCAGTTAAAATAAAAGTGTAAGAATTCATAGCATCAGAATCGTAAAGAATACCAGACAGTGTATTGTTTTCGCTGTTCTTGCAAGGCTTCACCAAATCTTTCACAATTAATGATTTAATTTCATCTGCCAAAGCGTACCTTGATTCATCTGGCAACTCAGATACAATTGAACTGAAAGATTCTTCAAAGACCAATAAAGAAATGATTTTTTTAGCGAGTGGATTTTGTTCGTCTTGCATCTTTCAATTTTTCGTTTTCTTTTACATTAACATAATTATAGGGGCAATGTTTACATATATTGCCACAACAGTATCCCCTTTCTGACAGATACTTTGAGGTAAATACAAGTAAACCTTCTGAATTGTAATAAAAATCTTCTTCTTGCTTCAAATTATACGGCAAATATATTTAAATAATAAATCTGTTTTAATTGATTGAATTGATATAATTATTCAGAATTAAAATCATCCCCCAGAATTCACACTTAAATTAATTATTTTTGCACTTAACAATCATGAATAGGTCATTTGTATTAACCCTATTTTGTTTTGCTCCTTTATTTGGTTTTTCTCAATGGCAAAAAAACATATTGCCGGGTAACAACGATTTATACGATGTTCAAATCATTAACAACACTGCATATATAGTGGGTCATAACAATTCACTATACAATCAAATGATATAGACGAAACTTGGACCAAACTAAACTTGAGTATTCCTTTCTTAAGATGTTTATATTTTTCATCTCAAGACACTGGCTTTATAACTGGTGAAAATGCTAGAATACTAAAAACTTTAATGGCGGAATAAACTGGACACAAAAATACATCGAACTTCACCTTGTGCACCACGATATCGAATTTTTCAGGAGCAAATGGGATTGCAGTTGGGAACAATAATACTAGCTGAGTACAACCGACTTTGGAGAAACGTGGAGCGTTGATACAACATTTAATTCGAACAAAGCATTAAATGATGTTTGTATACTTTCAAATGCAATCTGTTGGGCAGTTGGAGACAGCGGGTATTTATTGAAAAAACCCTTGTCTTCCCGCAAATGGGAAGTCATCAAATACAATAGTAAAATCAATTTTAATTCCATTACACATTTTGGGGATTCAACTCTAATGGTGTCTGGAGGCATGCTCGATATAGTCTCAGGGAACTACAAAAATATTTTTTTAAGAAGTGTGAATGGCGGACAAACCTGGCAAGAAACAGAAATTTCAGAAATGAAAACAATATTCGATGCTTGGTTCTTTTCTTCAGATACTGGAATTTTAGTCGGTAAGAATGGAATTGTCTCCAAGGTTTATCAACCATTTACTAAACGAGGACAGCAAATAACAGGCAGTGCCTCAAACTTACAATCTGTGTATTTTCAAAATGAAGTAGGACTTATTGTTGGCGATGGAGGAACAGTATTAAGAACCATTAATCGTGGTGGCTTTGGTCTTTCTACTTTAAATGTTTCAACAAAAAACTATTCTATCTTTCCTAATCCTTCAAATGGAATCTTTACAATTGCATGTGATTTCAAGATAATAGAAATTCACATATTTGATCGCTTAGGAAAAGAAATTGATTTCACCTTTAATTCGGATCTGAATAGTCTTGAAATTGAGCAGAATGGACTTTACCTAATAAAAGTAGTTGGTGAGAATTCTAAAAGAATCACTGAAACAATCTGGAAAAATTAGTTAATAGTTATTGAGGAAAACCAACTCACTGATAATTGGATTAATTCTTGAAAATTTCACTCTCATCTTTCCTAAATGTTGGTAATTATGCCCCGGACTCACATCTGTGCGCCGAGAGTAGTGCTCTCCATTAACACTGTAATTGTATGTGACAGTCTCTCCAAAATATAAAACATTTTCTACCACTGTTATATCATAATAATAAGTCAAATGTACTTTTTTTGTAATATTCATAAGTAACATAAACGCAATTGGAGTTATAAAGAACAAAACCAAGAAAATTTTAGCTGGACCGCCATCATGACTAAAGTCTTCGATTTTCATTGCCTTTTTGAAACTACGACGTCGATAAATATTCTCGGACATCATGTAAGTTCCAGTTCCAAACATGAAAACGCCGATTACAATATAAAAAATATCAAAATTCAACAGATTAATAAACCAATTGTTGTAACAAAGCAATATTCCGCTGATGAAAATAAAGAGCGCTAAAATAAATCTGTATTTATGAGGAAATTCATTCTCTGCCCTAACATATTCGTTAATAAAATCTGTTCTTTTTCTTTCTTTATTCTTTCTTATTTTACTTCTAATCTCCTCATTTCTACTTACTTTCGGAACACTAGAATTTACTATCGGCTTTTCGTAATAGTTCTTTAAAGAACGATCATACACAGCCTTATCATCTGCCTCACTTAAAATATTATATCCTTGAGTAAGAATTTTAAAAAACTCTTCTGCATGTTAATTATTTGGATTCCTATCAGGATGATAAAGCATAGCCAGCTCACGATAGCGTTTTTTCACAACATCTATATCGGAATATGGTTCTATTTCCATCAAACGGTAAAAATCGTGCTCAATCAAAATGCTTAATTTAAAATTAACTTGTTCTTTCGCTATAAACTGCTATTTTTGCAAACTATTGTACATTGATATGGAAAATAATCAATTGTTAAACGACAAACTACCATACGGAAACGTTAAATTATTCCTCGGCATTGCATCTATTGTGCTGTCTCCAATTATAGTTGGATTTATTTTAGGCGTCATATCAGTATATCTAGTTGACAAAGATACAAAAATGCTAAATAGCTTCAGCAGCAATTACAGTGATGAAGCATTAAAGAACCATAAACAAGGGGTTTTATTATCTTGGATTGGTTTTGTTGTGTCTTTTGTTGTATTGTGCCTTATTATAGTTTTGTTTTACAAATATGGAACTCTAAATGTGTCCTATATTCTTTCAAAATCTAAGTAATTAGCTTCCTATTTAACTGTGTTCACAATTCTTTTGGTATAGTTTTCGTTATACTTTAAAGAAATGTATCGTTTTCTATTCCTTATTCTTTTAGTAATCCCAAATTTTACCTTTGCTCAACTTAAGGTGAACCAAAGAGTATTTAACCATGGGAATATCGATCGTTTTAATAACGATACTGCGTATTTTACATTTAGTAATGAAGGAAATAAGACCATTTATTTGCTTCCCGTTCAGCCTCAGGATGATTATTCAGTTTTAACGAGTAGCAAAACCTTAGCTCCAGGGGAATCAATTCAAATTGGAATTGTTTACTATACCTCTAAGAAAGGTCGTTTTGAGAAAACAATACCATTGTATTTCAGCAATTTGAATTCTTCATTTGACATTAGCATCAAAGGAAATATTAAAAGCATCCTAGAAACAGCCTATACAGTGTGTCCATCAATTGAAAACAGCAAACCTCTTCAAGCTTCACAAATTCCATTAGAGGTGGTTGTTAAAGATGAAATGAATGATATCACATTATATGATGCACAAGTAGAAGTAACTAAAAATAATTTTGTATATGCTTGTGTCAAAGGATTTGCTTCAAATAAGCTAAAGTGCCGGGTCGATTATGGTAGCCTAGATGTTTTTGCATCAAAAAAGGGTTACTTAAGCAATGAAATTAAATTCGAATACAATGCAGACAATTACACTTGTATAATTTACTTAAAAAGACAAATGGACACCTTGATTACTCCAGTAATTCCTGCCCAACCAACTCTTGCAGAACAAAAAAAAGAAGAAGAAGAAATAATTGAAGAGAAGGAACAACCTACACCTGTATATATACCTGTTGCATACGCTGATTCTGGGTTTAATTCTTATAAATACAGGCCAAATCATCTCATATTCATTATTGATATAAGTGGTAGTATGCAAGATAGCACAAAATTGTATTATTTAAAACGCTCAATCAAAGAAATTACTGCAGTTATTAGACCTCAAGATTATATCACATTAATTTCTTACACAAACAAGGTAAAAGTAGTTTTTGAAAACATAAATGGCCTAAATAAAAGCACAATTGATGCGTATATTGACTCATTAGAAGCTGGTGGAGGCAGCAATGGTTCTAGAAGTATTGTTATGGCGTATGAACTTGCAAAAACACATTACATCCCCAATGGTAATAATCAGATATTTTTAGCTACTGATGGTTTATTAAATAGCAGTAAATTAAGCAATCAGGATATGTACAAAATTGCGTCAAAAGGCTATAGACAGCATACTATTAAACTTTCAAGCATTGGTTTTGCAGAGATGCAAAAGCAATAGAATTTTTAGAAAAACTGGCTAAGAGTGGAAGAGGTAATTTTATACGAATAAACAATTTGGACAGTGATGTTTTCTAATTTGATTGAAGAAGTAAAAACACAAAGCCAAAATTAAACGTATGCATTTCTATTCACCTGTTGACAATTAATATCCCGCCAACATAGAGTATCCCTCAATTTTGGCTTACTTTGTAATTTTACACGTAAATAATGAAATCTATATTCACTTTTTTCTTATGCTTATTCGCGATTTCAGCCCATAGCATGCCTCAAGATTCTATTGGTACTAAAACAATTGACGGCCAACTTTACATTTTACATAAAGTTAGTAAAGGCGAGGGAGTTTATGGAATCAGCAGAAAATATGGCGTTACAGCTTCGGCTATTTATGAATCGAATGAAGGTTCAGAACAAAATATTTTAATCGATCAAATTTTATTAATCCCTAAAGGGAAAGCATCTTCAACTGTTAAAGTAGCCAATAGTTCTACAACTAAATTGAAAAGAAATACCACACGGTATCAAAAGGGCAAACCCTTTCTATTGCTCGTAAATACAACACTTCTGTTAAGGAAATAAAATCTCTTCAACAATTTGAAATCAGACAATATCATGCTTGGTCAAAAGCTCATTGTTGAAGAAACAAAAATTGTTGAAAGCACTCCTAAACCAAAACCAACCGAAGCTAAGCTGGTTGAAAAAAGTAAAAGAAGAAGTTTTAGTTGCAAACAACCTGAAAAACCAAACTCAACTTGGACAAACGCTGAAACCATTAGCAATTCAAATCAAAGAATGTTGTCGTACAGAATACAGCTGAGACAAGTGCAGTAGCTGAAGAAAACCAATCAGTAAAAACTAAATATAGCACCGATGATGGGGATGAAATATCCGAAAAAGGATTAGCGATTATTTCCACAGATGGTGAACTTAGTCAAGATAGAAGCTTTATCATGCATCCTAAGGCCAAAGTTGGCACAATTGTTATGATTACAAATCCAGAAAACAATAACACTGTTTTTGCAAGAGTAATAGCAAATTCAAAAGCCGACAATACTAGTATTTTGAAAATGAGTAAAAGTGTCGCTAGTAAATTAGGTGTTTCTGAAAACACCGAAGTTAAGGTGAGTTACGCCAAATAAATCACATTCATATACTGTGAATATTTTCAAGCAATATATCAATCAAATTGTATTGTTTGCTTGGATGCTTTTGTGCTTTTCATTTACTTTATCTCCTGGGGTTTTAAGTATATCATTCATACTACTTTGCAGCGTTGGTCTTTTTCTACTTAAGACAAGCTCTCTTAACAAAACAGAGAAAGTAATTTTTCTTTTATTTATAGCCTTTTACCTAACTACCCTTTATTCATTTTTATATACGACAAACACAGAACATGGTATTCGAAAACTTGTATTAAAATTACCATTACTATTTTTCCCCTTATATTTTATTTCAAATAAATCAATTACAACAAAAACAGTAATTCACATGGTTCTGATATTTTTGTATTCCATGTATTTACCAGCAGTTGTGAGTGTATATAACTATTTCATAAATAAGGAATTATTCGATCAACTTATACTTGAATCTAAACCGTTACCAATTGAATTCGGATATGGTATATATCACATTCAATTTTCAATTTTATTAGCCTCATCTTGCATTCTTGGTTTATTTGTACTTTTAAAAGCAAAATTCCTGGCCTTAACAAAAACAGAACAATTAATCGGTCTTTTTCTAGTTTCAGTCAACTTTATATGCATCCATATACTTGGCGCTAGAACGGGCTTACTTTCTTTGTATTTGGGGTTTTTATTTTTAGCATTAATTGAGTTTGGGACACTTAATAAAAAAATGAAAATTGGCGCAGTTTTAGGAGCGGTTCTTATTCCAATTTTAGCTTACACATTTAGCAATTCTCTGCGCAATAGAATACATAACACTTTAATTGATTTTAATGTTGCTTGGGAGGGAAAAGACGCAAATGACTACTCATTTGCTTTACGACTACAAGCATGGAAAAATGCAAAGGATGTAATTTCAAAACACCCAATATTAGGTGTGGGTATTGGAGATGCAGATTCTGTTTTATATGCAAACTTCTATTCTGTAAACCCCACAATTAATGCCGTAAATAGAAAAAATCCTCACTTTCAATTTTTAGAATCATCTGTTCAAAGCGGTATAATTTCAGGCATCCTCTTCTTAATGATATTGTTGTTTTCTATTTATTACACTTTCAAATCAAACTCATTAATTGGAGCAATTGCAATCATGTTATTAATTTCATCATGCTTTGAAAGTATTTTAGAGAGACAAGCATCTGTAATCGGATTTACAGTGTTAATGGCACTTGCATTGACAATAACTCAACGCCTTCAATCTAAAGCTACCAAAAATTAGTTTTGAATTTGTTATTTGAGGTCAAGTTTCTTTCTAACCTTCCCTGATTTTTCAATAAGAAACCACAAACCATTTGACTTACCTTTACCCACAAAACAATTCTTAGCTTCTTCGGCATTTAAGTTTTTAAACATATCAACCTTGCCCTCTGCCAAATCTAAACCATCGTATTCGAGTAAGCGCACTCTTTGACCAGTTCTATCGATTGCAGATGTTGTGTACAAACCTTTTACAGATGGGTCTCCTTTATACAAGGTGGCAATCCCATTTTTAAACGTTGAAACTTTATTGTTTTCATTATTACAAGCCTTCAAACCTGTGTTAATTACTTGATTGCCCATTGTATCAATATAGACAATCATACTATCAATGGACACTGCACATAAACCTTCCGAAAACTCAGGCTCAAAGGCGCAAGGCAGAGAAAATCCACCTGCAATTTTAACATTGAAGAAGGTATCAGTAAACACAAAATTGCCACAATTAATAGTATCACTCGAATTCATGTTTTCAAGCTGATAAGCTCCACATTCGAAATACACTAGAATTCGATTATCATTGTGACTTTTTTCACTTAACAATTTTGAAGCAAGATGATCTTCTATTGGATACTTCCCTTTTGGCAAACGCTTCACAGGAACTAGAAAACTAGGAGCTGGGGCAATTGGAACATCATTTTTCACGACTAATACCGGTTCTTCTCCTTTTACTTTAACTCGAACCAATGCTTTTTGAGGAATCCGTTTGCCTGATTTATCTATATAATAGATTTGATAATAGTGCTTTATTCCATTACCGCCTTGATATACTTTGGCTTTCCCATTTCAAGATAGGCCTAACCATGTTACGTTGCTGATTACATACAATTAGTCGAGTAGAAAATGCGAGGTTGTCCATTGGTATCAATAAATGAAATGATATTTCCAATATTAACTGCAGCTAAACCTTCTCCAAATTTTGGTTCAAACCAACACGGCAAATCAAAATTGGACTTCTTTACATTATAATTTTTATCTACGAAAAAACGCCGGTGTCCACTAAGAATTGTCGGTATCTCCTTTTTTATAAACTTATCGTAAAAGGATCACAATAAAAAGAGTATACACATTAATCCTTCACTAAAATTATACTTTTCTCATAGCTGTTCTCAATTGACTATCAAGGTGCAATTTAATCTGCGAATACAGAACGCTTGAATAAATTAAAAACGCAATTAGTACAAGTTTTCTCATTTTAGAAATTTTATATTTAGTTCTTCACTTGGTATCCAACAAACTTCCTTTTTACCAAACCACTTGTATCTATTTCTCGCAACGATTTGATAAACCCAATTGCGAATAAAAACAGGCACTATAAGAAAAACAGACAAGAACCTACTTGGATATTTTAGTTTAGCCGCTATTTTTAATACTGCTGTGCTTCGCAAATAAAACTTATTATTTAAAAATAAAATGATTGAGTCTTCTTTGAGAATATCTTCATCTTCTATGATTTTTTTAGCTGTTTCTCCATTTAAGGGAGCAAATTGAAAGGTGTTATTCAAGTCGTTTTTAATTATCCATTGAACACTACTAGAACACAAATTACAATACCCATCAAAAAAAACTATTGGTTTCCCCATTGATTAAAAAACCGGTTCACCTTTCATGATTCTTACACCAATACTTTCAATACCATTCACCATACTATCTCTCATATTCTGCTCTAGGGCAATTTTATACTGACCAACTTCTTTGAAAGACATCTTACCCATTGGAAACTCATAATCAATTGCACTACCAGTTGACTGGCCTAGTGGTTTACCTGTGCTATCGGTTAAAGTTAGATTAATAGTTTGATTTTTAATTTTTCCATTTGGTTCATGTATGTGAGAAAGCAGGTAGAGATTCTCGTATTTATACGACTTGGATACACGCAATTTTATATAGAAGTCGTGATAAATATTAGTATTCTCAACTTGAAAAGGATAATCAGGAATTTGATCGTAAGTCCATTCGCTTTTGGGTATATCAATCATTTGATCTACAATTTTATTTTCATTTGAACACGAAAATAAGAGGATTACAAAAGGCAAGAAAATCCATTTCTTCATCATGCAAATTTACGCATTGTCATTTAGAATCAGAAACCTAACTTGATTATTTTTTATTGTGTAAATTATTAACTTATTTTTAAAGAATTGAGTACTTAAAATTTAAATAAACTGGATTAATTCCTTAAGTTTGTTGAAAAATCAAAACCTGAAGAATTGGATGTTAGATCTATTATTTGAACACATAAATTTATTGATAGATGTTGTTTTAGCATTCATAACAATGAGTTTAGGTCTTAACCTAAGCAGAAAAGATTTTTCTAATATTATTTCATTTCCCAAAACTTTATTTTTAGGATTAGTAGCTCAAATGGTTTTTTTACCAATCATTGCATTTTTTTTTATGTTAATGACTGATTTTTCTCCCGAAGTAAAAGTTGGCTTTATTATTATATCTCTTTGTCCCGGAGGTGTAACCTCTAACTTAGTTAGTTTTCTTTTAAAAGGAAATGTTGCTCTTAGCATTTCATTAACCGTTGTGAATGGTATTTTATGTATGTTCACTGTACCTATATTTGTTAATGCCGCGTTAAATTATTTTATCCATCAAACAGCATCCATCGAGCTTCCTGTCCTAAATACCATGCTGCACATTGCAATGGTGACAATTATACCAGCAAGTATTGGGGTATTGATCAGAAGAAAATCTCAGGACTTTGCCGACAAGCTAATTCCTTATCTAAGATATTTATTACCAGTTTTACTTCTTATTATTTTTTCAATTAAAATATTTGCTCCTGCGGAAAAAGGAGGTATCCAACTTACTGGTGATGAAATTTGGAATCAAGGCCTAATACTTTTATTATTTAATTTTACTGGGATGTTTTTAGGATTTATCCTAGGAGCTCTGTTCAAAACGAATATTCGAGACAACATCACCATAATGGTAGAAGTAGGCTTACAAAACACTGCCCTAGCATTATTGGTTGCAGGAAACATTCTAAACAACAACAACATGCAAAAACCAGCGATGGTTTATGCAATTTTTACCTTCTTTTCTACTCTTATCTTTGCATGGATAATAAAAACCATTTCAATTACATATTTTGCTCCTAAAGTTAAAACATAGATTACTCATTCTTGTGTGCGCTTATAATTGTTTGAATGGTAATGCCCAAAATATACCAAGCATTGGCAAAAGCAATCAATTGGAAATTGCCAATTGGAATTTGTATTGGTTCGGTAAAACACAAACAGGATACGGCCCATCAAATGATTCATTGCAATTGAGATTGATTCATTCAGTTATTTTGGAATCAAATATTGATATTTGGGCACTTAATGAAATTTGCAACGTTGATTCATTTCAAAGTTTAGTAAGCAAATTACCAGAGTACCAAGGTGTAATTTCAGATGCATTTCCAGAACAAAAAACAGGTTTGATCTTTAAAAAATCACTGTTCGATCTGATTTCTAATCGCTCCATAGGCACTGAAAATAAAGATAGTTTTTCTACTTCTAGATACCCATTGGAGATTGCCTTAATACCCAAAGACGACATTGGAATAGACACCTTGTTTTTAATTATTCTTCACCTCAAATCCAACTTTGGTAACGACAGTTTAAAAACATTGGCTTATAACAGCAGAAAGCGATCTTCAGAATGGTTGAAAATGGAATTAAATAAGACTTACTCAAACCGAAATTGCATTGTTCTTGGAGATTGGAATGACGATATTGATAAATCTGTTTTCCAAGGCTTACCTTCTCCATTTGTTAATCTTCAATATTCAGATTTCAATTTCTACTTCAACAGTCAGATTTTAAGCAAAAACAATATTCCAACAACTACATCTTATTCAGAAGCAATAGATCATCAACTTATTTCAAGTAAACTAAAAAAGAAATATAAGAATGATTCTACATTTGTATTTCGCTTAGACAGGCATATATTATCATACAGTCAAACTTGCAGTGATCATTACCCTGTCTATTCATTTTACAATACATATAGCACAAGTACAAAAAAGCTAGAAAGCAACTATACCTGGAAGTTATTCCCTAACCCAAGCCATAACAAAATTCAAATAAAAGACATCAATGGCAATTGTGAAGTAACTCTATACAATCATTTGGGCATAAAAATATTTGAAGACAAAATATACACTGGAGAGGCGATTGACTGTTCTGCTTTTCAAAATGGTTTTTATTTTTTAAAAATAGAATCTGACACTATTCGCAAACAATATCAAGTTCAAATAATTCATTAATGGAGAACAAGAAAGAGAAGAAATTTTCTATTAATGAGGCCAAAGCTAAAATTGAACATTATTGTGCCTATCAGGAAAGGTGCCAAAAAGAAGTTCGCGAAAAACTGTACTCGTTTGGGTTGTATTCTGATGAGGTTGAACAGGTATTAATGGAATTAGTTAAAACAAATTTTGTGAATGAAGAGCGTTTTGCTCAGGCTTATGCCGGAGGAAAATTTCGTCAAAAAAAATGGGGGAAAGCAAAAATAATAAGAGAGCTGAAGTGGCGAAATATAAGTGCATATTGCATTAAGAAAGCAATGAAAGAAATTGATGATGAGGATTATGAAAGAAGCATTCGAAACTTAAGTGAAAAATACGCATCAAAACTTTCTATAAAAAACCCATATCTAAAGCAAAAAAAGATAATGAATCACTTGATCAGCAAAGGTTATACATATGACGAATGTCATGAAATTGTGAAGGAAATGACTTAAGTAAGTTCTAATTAAACCTTACCTTTGTAAACATGGAAACTGCTGAATTAGAAGTTCAAAAAATTTGGGATTTACTCGAACAAGTAAGCGACCCAGAAATACCTGTATTATCAGTAGTAGATTTAGGTGTTGTTAGAAATATAATTCCGAATGAATCTGGTTTTGAAATACAAATCACACCAACCTATAGTGGATGTCCTGCGATGAATACCATAGAAGCAGATATCATCAAATTAATGAAAGAGAAAAATATCAATGCAACAGTTAAATTGATTTTATCACCGGCATGGACAACAGATTGGATGAGTGAAAAAGGGAAGCAAAAATTAAAGTCCTATGGCATTGCTCCACCAGAAGATGAAGACCTCAATTTGAACACAATTTTTGGCGAGACACACAAGGTAGAATGCCCAAGATGTCAAAGCAAAAACACAGAACTTGTCAGTCAATTTGGAAGCACTGCATGTAAGGCGTTGTATAAGTGTAAGGATTGTTTGGAACCCTTCGATTATTTTAAATGCCACAGATAAAAAACTAGACATTTTGAGCCTAGTTATTTTTTTGCATTAATTCCAATATAACCCTACCTTTGCATTTTTTGACAAATACTTGTCTTGAATAAAATACTGAATGGCAGAAATTAGATTAGGAAAAGCGGCATTGGAATTTAATGTGAGTACGCAAACTATTATAGAAAGTTTGCAGAAGGAAGGTTTTGCCCTTGAAAACAAGCCGACAACTAAGCTTACAGCTGAGATGTACAAACACATCGCAGGTATATTCTCTTCTGATAAAGAGGCAAAAGAACAATCTAAATCTGTAGGACTTAAGCTTAAAAAGCGCGAAGAAACAATTAAGGCAGATGAAACGACTTTAAAAAAGAAGTCAGAAGACAAGCCGATTCCTGAAGAGAAAGACAATGAAGTCATTATTAAGAATGTAAGTCCTGAAGTTGAACCAGTTGTCCCAGAGCCTAAAAAGACTTCAAAAAAGGAAACTCCAAAGGAAGAAGTAAAACCTGTTGAGAAGATACAAGAGAAACCAAAAGAAGAAGCTCCAATTGAAAAACCGAATACCAGTGGATTAAAGGTAAAAGGCAAAATTGAGCTAAATAAACCCAAGGTTAAAAAAGAACCTGCCAAAGAAAAGCCAGTAGAAAAGGAACAGCCTAAGCTTGAAAAAAAGGGCCCAGAAATTCCGCCATTAGCACCTAAAAAAACAGAACCTGAAGAAATTGACCCACGAGAAGTTGTAAAAGCTCAGTTGGTTGAATTAGATGGATTAACAATTAAAGGCAAAATAGTCTTAAGACCTGAGCCTGTTATCAAATCAAAGTTCCAATCAAATGACAAACAAAACAGAGAAAAGAGAAAACGTAAGTCAGGAGCTCAGAAGGTTAATATTCAACAAGAAATTAAGGTTAATCGAAACACCCATCAAAGGAGAGATGAACCTAGAAAAGAGATTTCTCAAAAAGAAATTCAAGATAAATTAAAGAAGACTCTAAACAAATTAGATTCAACTGGACGTGGAAAGACTTCTAAATCTAAGTTTAAGAGAAGAAAGAGAGATGACCACTATCACGCTAGAAGTGAAGAAAAGGAAAGACAAGAACAGGAAGAATTAATTTTAAAAGTTACAGAATTCCTAACAGCCAACGATTTGGCTAAAATGATGGATGTTCAAGTTACTCAAGTAATTTCCACCTGTTTCTCACTCGGAATAATGGTTTCAATCAACCAACGTTTAGATGCCGAGACCATAACATTGGTTGCAGATGAATTTGGCTATGAGGTTGAGTTTGTTGACGCTCAGGATACAATCGGTTTCGAAGAAGAACAAGATGATCCAGAAAAGTCCATTCCAAGACCACCAATTGTAACGGTAATGGGACACGTAGACCACGGTAAAACTTCCCTACTTGACTATATTAGAAAAACTAATGTCATTGGAGGTGAGGCCGGAGGTATTACTCAGCATATTGGTGCATATGAAGTTCAATTACCAAGTAAACAGAAAATCACATTTTTAGATACACCTGGTCACGAAGCATTTACTGCCATGCGTGCAAGGGGAGCTAAAGTTACAGATATAGCAGTAATTGTTGTTGCGGCTGATGACAGTATCATGCCTCAAACAAGAGAGGCAATCAGTCACGCACAAGCAGCAGGAGTTCCAATGATTTTCGCAATCAACAAGATTGACAAAGATGGAGCAAACCCTGAAAAAATAAGAGAAGAACTTTCCGGAATGAATATCCTTGTTGAAGAATGGGGAGGAAAATATCAAAGCCAAGAAATTTCTGCTAAGAAAGGTTTAAACATTGACAAACTTTTAGAAAAAATTCTACTTGAGGCAGAATTATTAGAGCTAAAAGCTGATCCAACTCGAAAGGCCAAAGGAACAATAGTTGAGGCTCGACTAGATAAAGGTCGTGGAGTTGTTGCAAATGTATTAATTCAAACAGGTACTTTAAAAATTGGAGATCATTTGGTAGCTGGTTCACATTATGCAAAGGTAAAAGCTCTATTTAATGAACGAAATCAAAGAGTTGACCAAGCAGGACCAGCCACTCCAGTTAGTATGTTAGGTTTCTCTGATGCTCCATTCGCAGGCGATCCACTTATTGTATTAAACAATGAAGATGAGGCTAAAGAATTAGCAAATAAGCGTGAGCAATTAATGCGTGAACAAGGCATTCGTACAACTAAGCATATTACGCTCGATGAAATCGGAAGACGTTTAGCTGTCGGAAACTTTAAAGAATTAAATCTAATCATTAAAGGAGATGTGAATGGTTCTGTGGAAGCATTGAGTGATTCATTATTAAATCTTTCGAATAAGGAAGTAATGGTGAAAGTGATACACAGAGGTGTTGGACAAATCACTGAAAGTGATGTTCTATTGGCTTCGGCATCAGATGCCATTATTATTGGATTCCAGGTTAGACCTTCTTCAGGAGCTAAGAAAATAGCTGAAACTGAGCAAATTGATATCAGACACTATTCTATTATTTACCAAGCAATTGATGAAATTAAATCTGCGATTGAAGGAATGTTAAGCCCAGAAATCAAAGAAACAATAATTGGAAACGTTGAGGTGAGAGATGTATTTAAAATTACCAAAGTTGGTACAATCGCAGGTTGTATGGTAACTGAAGGCAAAATTACTCGAAGTTCAAAAATAAGAGTAATCCGAGATGGTGTTGTTGTTCACCAAGGTTCTTTAGACTCTTTAAAACGATTTAAAGATGATGTTAAAGATGTTTTAAAAGGATTTGAGTGTGGAGTTTCAATTAAAAATTTCCAAGATATTCAAGTTGGAGATAACTTAGAAGTTTTCGAAGAAAAATCAATCGCCAGAACATTAGATTCGCTTGATTAATTTTTATACCATTTTTCTATATGGTATTGTTCAAGGGTGTAGTAATCCACTTGTTTATCTATAAATCCTTTTGAGTAATAATAGATGATTGGTAAATGCAATCCTGCCAGCTGAACAAAGAGGTGACCATTCAAACGACTATGTGGAATGTTTTCTGTTTCAGTAACTGTTAGGAACTTTTCAATATCCTTTTGATCTCCATTGATAAAGAAATAAAAAGGCAAGTTAGGGTTTCTGCGTTTAATAACTGAAATTTTTTGAGCTGCAATTTTACAATGAGGGCAACTTGCACTTAAAAATCCTAGAATTAATTTTTTGTCACGCACATCCATACTGGGCTGTTCAATCTTTTCACCATAGACAGTATTGTAAAGTGTGTCTAAATCAAGTTTAAAGCCCTCAAACGGTTTGTTAAGATATTTTTCCGAATACGTTAATTCAACTGGGTTAGAAGCAAAAACTGCTATACCTGAAATTAATAAAATATAGAATGAAAAATATTCCAGTTTGAACTTGAACTTAAATAATTGCTCGTAATTGATTAACAATACACTAACTCCAGCAATCATAATTAAATTTTTAATAATTCCCTGAATAGGAGTAAATGACATTAAACTACCCATGCACCCACAATCACTTTGATTTCCGTTCAAAATAAGATCAACAGTTAAATGGATGGTAAAAATAGCCAAGATAAATAGAGATAGCTTGAGCGTTGTTTTCAAGTTGACACTTAATAGTAACATTAATGCTAAAAACAATTCAAGCGAAATCACAATTCGAGCAACAAAAACAGAACTTACCCATCCAAAAAAGGTGGTACCTACAATTTTATATTCAAATGGTTCAATTGGAAACAACTTAAACCATGCAGACAATAAAAAGATTGCAGCTAAGACTATATTTATAGAGAAAAATGAAATTTTTTTTAAAGTCATACAAAAAAAAAGCGCCTGAGTTTTTCAGACGCTAAATAAAAGAAATTTATTGTTATTTTAGTTCACATTCAATCTTAACAGTAGTTCCATTACCAACATCATAGCTTTGAGATACACATGCATCTTTAGCTTGACGCTTGGTAGCATCATTAAATGTTACTTTTTCTGCACTTCCTCCAGGATAAGTACACTCGCATACTCTGTCTTTCTTACAAGAAACAAGTAAAACAGAGAAAAAAGCAACTGATAAAGAAATTAATACTAATTTTTTCATAGTTGTTTATTTTAATTCACATTCTACTTTAGATGAAGTTCCATTACCATTGTCGTAAGTGTAACTTACACAATTGGCTTTACCTTGACGCTTTGTTACATCATTGTAAGTGGTTTTGTCAGTTGTTCCGCTTTCTGTGCATTCACAAACTCTGTCTTTTTTGCAAGCTACAAAACTGATTGCAGCAAATGCAACGATTGATAAAATGGTTAGTTTTTTCATAATATATAAATTATTAATAATTACAATTTTACGGAAAATTTTTAAACTAACAAATTGTTTTTAAATATCTTTACTGCAATTGCTATTAAAATTACTCCAAAAAACTTTCTGATAACCAATAGGCCACCATTTCCTAATATACGCTCAATTTTAGAGGTTGATTTTAAGACAAAATACACCACAATCAAGTTAATAAGTATTCCAATATAGATGTTGCCGATTCAAACTCCGACTTTAAGGACATTATAGTTGTGAGTGTTCCACCCCTGCAATAATGGGGAAAGCAATAGGGACAACGCTACCAGACTTGGGATCTGGATCAACTTTAAACAAATCAATACCAAGCACCATTTCCAATCCAATAATAAATATTACAATTGACCCCGCTAAGGCAAATGAATGAATATCAACCCCTAACACATTTAAAAACTGCTCTCCGACAAAGAAAAACAAGGTCATTAGCAATCCTGACACTAGTGTTGCAACTTCTGATTGGATATGCCCAATCTTCTGTCTTAAGTTAATTATTATTGGAATAGACCCCAAAATATCTATTACGGCGAAGAGTGTAAATGACACCGTTAATATTTCTTGCAAATCAAACATTTTGCAAAGGTAGTTTGATTTAAACTTTAAAACGAAAAAATCAGGTGCTTAGAAATTCGTTGTATGCCTTAGCATTTTTATAATGGGTTTGAACAAATTTAAGTAAGTCTTTGTCTAGTATTTTCTCAGCCTCAGATCGATTAAATACATAAAACTGCTTATTATAAATTAATGGATGAGCCTTTGACTTTTCTTTTATTCCAGGCGGTAGGATTTTGGATTTTTCTCCTTTTACTTCACCAAATATTTCTTAAACCCAGCCGATTGTAAAATTTTTATCAAACTTCTCAGGATTATTTGCAATTTTCCCTTACTTTCATAAGATGATCTTTCTCAAGCATATATAATCCTGTGTAGATATGCATAAACTCAGGTCAAGAGAGATATATAAACCTGGGTCGACCATATTCTTCTTTCCTCCCTTATTTATTAAAGCTGACATTTCAATTTGTGGAGTCTTATCTTTGCTAAACCTAACATCTTTATTGATTCTAAAGATGCATTCAGAAGGTTTTAAATCACCAAGATTTCCATCTTTCCTATTTGCTTCTATCAAATCCGCAATAAAATTCTCGAATGGTTTTTTAACATACGTTTGGTATCTGTTTCTATTGGATCAAACCAATCTTTGTTATTATTTGAAGCTAATTCTCTGAAAAAACTCAAATACTCATTATTAAAATACGTATTGCTCATATGATAAAAAAAGCGCCACTGTTAGTGGCGCTTTTATAATTAAAATATACTTAGTTTCTTGGTAAACTTGCCTTTCTCACTTTCTATTGAAAGCGTGTATAAGCCTTTAGCTAATCCTTCAATATCAAAACTGGATTATTTGTATTTAGCTCATTAAACACTCTAACCTCACGACCATTAACATCTAATATGCTTATGGATTGAATCGTGTTTTGCTCAGCAAATAGATTTACTAGTTTGTTGGCAGGGTTCGGATAAATTTTAGTTTTTGATGCCCAAAAACTTTCATCCAATCCAACAGTTTCATCATCAATAACTTTTAATACATGAATACTATCAGGACCTACAAGCGTTCCCATGGGTTATCTCTTATTGCAAAAACAACATATTCTTCCTGTTCAGGATTATTATCGTCGTTCATTTTGACTTTAATAACCTCACTTGGTTTAGAAGGTGTTAAGATGTACAATTTGAATGAATTTGCTTGATAATCTACATTTCAGGGTAGCAGTACCACTTTTAATCGAATTGTAATTTGTTTGTTGGAAGTAAGATTAGCACATTGAAGAACAAAACCTTCACTACTATCTCTATTTTCAATACCTCTTGAAGAGTCTTGAGTAAATCCAAAAACAGGAACAACCAAATTGGTAAAATCCGAAATTCTTCTAGGGTACAAGAAGTAATTAGAAGAATATGGACTTGAATTATCAACTTGTCCTCCAATACCACTAACATTAAAGAATCCAGATGGAGCTGGTTTTCCGTCTATATCAGTTTCACTATCTATTATCATATTAAAACTTCCTGTTTGTGTAATCACATTCAAAGTTAATGTCGTATTACTAGCAAAGTGAAGTTGGCCATGCACTTGGGTCAGCTAATTTAACCAAATCAAACTTCACTAAATCTGATTCAGTTGCTTCTGAAAGTACATTTATTACTGTTGGACTTTTCAAAGCTCTTCCACTTCCAAGTTTGTAGATGGTATCAATCTGACTCATTTGAGACATCCCGTTTAATTGGGAAATTGTTCCATAAACCAAAACACTATCACCTTCAGTGACCGTGTATCCTTTTGTTCCTCCTGAAGGCTTGTAAACTTGAATTCCTCCAGTGTTGTCTCTAACTGTAAATGACAATCCTTGTGTTGCACCGACAGGTCCCATATTTACACCATAAACCACCCCTCTTATTGCACATTTAATGTTTAAACTATCAGGGATAAAGTTCGGTGACTTTGAATTAGTTGCTGTAGCTATTTTATATTCTGGCAAATCATCGTCTAGAATGGTTATTCTGATGGTATCTGGCTTTCCTATCCTTGAATTGAAAGAGTTTCTAATGAAAATAACAGCATCTTTTGTAGGTTCACTAAAATTATCATTTATAATAGGAACTGTAATGATAAAACTGTCAGGGTCAGTTGTAAAAAAGGATAAAAGTTGAGTATTGAAAGTAAAATCTGAACCAGGCTGCGCAAATTTCGCATCCGAATCATAACTTACAATAATGTCACTTTGATTGATATTACCATTCTGTTTGTTTATTCTAATCTTTACTGATCCAACATCTTCTTTAACGGTCATTTTACTTTGACTTAACCAATATAAAGAAGGTGCATCATTATCTTCAATCACAAGCATTAATAATGAATCCGTTCCAACAATAGCAGGTGCAGTTGGACTTCTCAAAGCCAAAATAACTGTATCACTTCTGTCTTCACTAAAGATATCGTCTACGATAGCAAGATCAAATTCCAAGCTATCAACAATTTTTCCTCCTGCAAACTGAACAGTAGTGTCTGTGTTGCTGGAACCCATTTTAAATTCAGCTGGAATAAAAGTACTATCAGATTTTTGTTTAACAACTACCTTAACATCTGTTGCAGATGTTGAACCAAGATTTATTCTTAACTTTACTTTTATTGTTCCTACTCCTTCTTTTGTGGTAATAGTATTTTTGTCGAATGAAACTACAGGAATATCATTATCCGTGATATTGATTGAGTGGGTAGTTTGGAACCCAACCCTTGCATTAACTGGCTTGTTTAAGCGTATTGCAATATTTTCGGTTGCTTCACTGCTAAAATCATCAATGATATCAACCTTAATTGTGTCTATTGCCTCTCCATATGGCTTAAATACTTTTGGAAATGTGCTCGTTATTTTGAAGTCAACACTGTCTGTTGCCGTTCCTGCATTTCTAAAAGCACTTATTTTACTTGAATCTCCATTTCCATATCTTCTTCGAACTAAAATATTTACAGTCGAATTAGCTTCCACAACGTTGGTTTGAACATTCACAAACTGAAATTCTGGCATTAACAATGGTGCATAATCACTTTTAATGCTTACAGGATTTGTTGCTCCTCCGCTCCTATTTACCGTCGAATCATTACCCCATGTAGCATCTAATTCAATGTTTGCAAATATAATAGTATCAAAACCAACATCACGACTTTCAATTCTACGGATTCCATTGCTTAGGTCATTGGGTATAATAGTTCCCCAAGCTCCTGATTTTGCGTTTACCTTATTAGTATACCAATTTTGCATATTAGAAAAAGACAAACTTTCATTTTCCGAATATGTAATTGAAACAGGTCTTCTGGTTAATCCTTTATCATCATCGTATAATAAAACAATGTTTTTTCCTCCTAAAAAAGATGCTCCATGAATTGCAGTTCCATTTCCTGAACTTTGACTATTTGAAAACGCTAAAACTTGTATAGAATCTGTTAAATAAAATTTTTGAGGGCTTAATCCACTGCCTATTTCCTCGATAACAATCATTGGATAAACAAACTCTCCTGGAGTGAAGCGGCCATCGTTGTCGTATATTGCTCCGAACCATCCCAAATATTCGGCTTCTCCAATAGATAAGCCTAAAGTATCATGTGCACCAGAGTTACTCAAATTCGGACTACTTGATGATGTCCATGTTCCTTTTTTTCGAATAAACAGAGATGTACCAGCTCCAGTTGCAGAAGAATTTGCAGTATCAGCCAAACGAATGAATCGAACATAATACTTGTACTTGGCCCCTGGTATTAATCCATCTAACTTTGCTTGAAACAAAATTGGCAAACGTGTAGAATCTGCACTTGAACTTCCTGTTGATCCACAATATAATGGAATCTTTTCACCAATAAATTGTCCTACGATTGGTTTTTGAGCATTCGCACAAATTGCAACAAAAACAGATAACATGAGGGTAACGATATTTTTTTTCATTTAAAACTTCCTTTTTGCGCAAATATAATAAAATTAATTAATTGCTAAACACAACGCAAATACACTTGTTTTTTCAAACCCACTCTCTTTAAGTAAGGTAGAACAAGCTTCTAATGTTGCACCAGTTGTGACCACGTCGTCGATCAGCCCAATATTCATTTTAACGTCCAAAACATTTGAATTTAATGAATAGCTATCCTTGGAATTATCCCAGCGTTCATATTTCTTTTTTCGAGTCTGAGTTCGACTATTCTTACACTTGATTATTAAATTATCGTGCAATGGAACACCTAATGCTTTGGCAAATCCTTCAGCAATTGCTTGACTCTGATTGTATCCTCTAACTCTTTGTTTTTTTGGATGCATTGGAACAAAAGTGACAATATCTGGCAACTCATTACACTCCTGTTTTTTAAGACTTTGCCCGTATTTACTCCCCAAATAAACCCCTAAATTGTAATTGCCATTATACTTCAGTTCATGCATTAACTTCTGTGAAATTCCCCCTTTTTTAAAGTAAAGCCATGCATCTGCTTGAAACAATTTTATTCTCCCATGGAATATATGTTCAACTGGGTGTTTATCTTTATCAAAATAGCCAATAATAGGTAAATTTATTAAGCAATTTGTACATATAAATTTTTCACTTTTGTAGAGCAGACATTCACAATTGAGACAGGTGTTTGGATAAAATAAACCTAAAAAATCTTGGACGTATTGATATAAATTCATCTTCATGAAAGTTACATGAAAATGAATTTTAATATTCTTAAATTTCAAATTTTTTACCGAATTATGACAATTTAGCCATATTTGCTTTTAACTTGGATAAGAATCCAACTTCACTCTGATTTAAATATCGCCATTTACCTCGAGGAAGATCTTTCTTTGTAAAAATCCCCATACTCACTCTATCCAATTTTTCAACTTCGTAACCAAGATGTTCAAACATTCTTCTCACAACTCGATTTTTACCACTGTGAATTTCGACACCAACGTGTCTTCTATCCTCATTGTCAACAAAAGCAACTGTATCCGCGTGAACAAGTCCATCTTCTAATTCTACACCTTCAACCAACTTATCTAAATCAGTTCCACTGACCTTCTTGTCTAAAACGACATGGTAAATCTTCTTGACTTGATAAGATGGATGAGATAAAGCTTGAGCAACATCTCCATCGTTGGTTAGTAGCAGCACTCCTGTTGTATTTCTGTCTAATCGTCCAATTGGATAAATTCTTTGAGGAACTTTATCTGCTAATAAATCTAGAACAGTTTTCCGACCTTTATCATCATCTGTAGTTGTAATAAAGTCTTTCGGTTTATTCATCAAAATATAAACAAATGGCTCTGGCAGTATCTTTTGTCCATCGTATTTAACAACTTCACCTTTTTTCACTCTATAACCCATCTCAGTGACTACTTTACCATCAACAGTAACTAACCCTTGTTCTATAAGGGAATCTGCTTCTCTTCTACTGCAAACACCTGAATTTGCAATGTATTTATTCAAACGAATATCATCCGGGCTATCAGTTACACCAAGCAACTCATTCTTTCTATCTCTAAAGCTTTTCTTGTTTTTAACTTCAGGATCATATTTAGGCTTAAATGGTCTTTTAATTTCGTCTCCATTTGTTTTGAAGTTCCCGCCTCTGTTCTCTTGGTCAAAAGGGCGATTGGAATTGCGTCCTCTGCTGTCTTTCTCAAAACTTTTTCCTCTTGAATACGGTTTCCTATCCTCTGATGAGAAGTTGCCTCTTTTGTCAGGACCATCAGGTCTTGCATCTTTACGTGAATCAAATCTTGGTCCTCTACCTTCAGCTTTTGGAAACTTCTTTTTACCAAACTCATCAGAAGATCTATCAAAAGATGATTTCCTTCTATCATTATATGGTCGAGAAGAATTTCTCGGATCTTCAGACCTTTTTTTATAACTTGGTTTGTCTTCTCTTGCTATAAAACGTGGTGGTGCCAATTCATTTGGATCGTTTGAATTCCTATCAAAACTTTTGGGCTTTGAACTGCGCTTAAACTCAGGCTTTCCTTTATACTTTTTTGAATCAGAATCTGAGCCATATCCATCCTTTTTCTTGAATGGTTTTCTTGAATTGTCACTATTATTTCTGCGAGAAGGCATATCAACTGCAAAGATAATGTAATATCCATGCATATATTGCTTTTTTCCCTTAAATATCACAATTTATTTAATCAATATTGATTCGGTTAAATGCCTATAAATCAATTCGATTTATTCTACATCCTATGGCTACTTAAAAAACTTGATTAATTTATTGGGGAATAGTATTAAATTTGCACCATAAATTTATAAAAATCAATACATGATTATACCTAAATTCTTAAACCCAACAAACTCATTTCACTCTGAATTAAGAAAAAGAATCAATGATTATTTTGTTGCAATAAAATCGAAACCAACTGGGAATATCAAATTATATACAAAAGCAAGCATTTTGGTTGCTAGTTTCATTGCAGTTTATGTTCATTTGGTGTTTTTTACTTCTGATATCCTTGTTATTAGCTTGCTTGAGTGTATGATTTTAGGAGCTATAACAGCTGAAATTGGATTTAACATTATGCACGATGGTGCGCACGGAAGCTTTAGTCAACAAAAATGGTTAAATGAATTAGCAGGGCTATCTTTAAATGTTTTAGGAGCAAATGTCTTTATGTGGAAGACGAAACACAATGTCGTTCATCACACTTTTACTAATATTGAAGGAATGGATGATGATATTAATGCGAAGCCGTTCTTGCGTCTTTGTGAAACTCAAAAAAGATACAAAATCCACAGATTCCAACACATTTATTTTTTAATGGCTTATTCATTGTTATACATTTATTGGATATTCTTCACCGATTACAAAAAGTATTTCACAAAAAAAGTTGGTCAAATGCCAATTAAAAAAATGAGCTTATCAGAACATTTTACGTTCTGGGGATTTAAAGCATTGCATATCGTATTATTTGTTGTTATTCCAATTATAGTAGTGGGATTCACAACTTGGTTAATTGGATTCCTCACATATGGATTATTTGCAGGTATCGTTTTGAGCTTAGTATTCCAATTGGCCCATACTGTAACTGACACACATTTCCCTACTGTAGATGTTCAAACTGGAAAAGTTGAAGATGAATGGGCTGTTCACCAGTTAAAAACAACAGCAAACTTTGCAACCAAAAACAAAATAGTTTCATGGTTCACTGGAGGATTAAACTACCAAATTGAGCATCACTTATTTCCACATATTTCTCATATACATTATCCCGCAATTAGTGAAATTGTCAAAGAAGTTTGTAGAGAATACAACATCCCTTACATTGAGTACCCAAAAGTAAGACTGGCTGTAGCTTCTCATATTTCTCATTTGAAGGCAATGGGCAGGGCTTAAGAATTGGTTTTAAGCCAAGTTTTTAATAATAACCATAACTTATAAATCTATTAAATTATATAGATAAGATATATAATTTAATTACAAGTTTCTATGATGAAATTTATGATTTTATGCGCAAATTTGCGGCATTATGTCAGTACTAGTAGGAAAAAAAGCGCCGCACTTTAGTGCCCCAGCTGTTATTAACGGAGAAGAGATCGTTAAAGATTTTAGTTTAGATCAATACTTAGGTAAAAACCATGTTATTCTGTTTTTTTATCCAAAAGACTTCACTTTTGTTTGTCCAACAGAATTACACGCATTTCAATCAAAATTAGATGAATTTGAAAAAAGAGGTGTTAAATTAGTTGCTTGCAGCACAGATACTGAAGAAAGTCATTTTAGCTGGTTGCAAATGCCTAAAGATAAAGGTGGAATTGAAGGTGTAAAATATCCAATTGTTGCGGATACCACAAAAACAATAGCTACCAATTATGATGTCTTATTTGGCAATTACGATTACACTGAAGATGGTGAATTGTCAGCCAATGGACCAATGATCTCATTCAGAGGCTTATTTCTTATAAATAAAGAAGGTATCGTTATGCACCAAACGGTTAACCATTTGCCACTAGGTCGTAACGTAGACGAGACATTAAGAATGATTGATGCATTACAACACAATGAAAAGTTTGGTGAAGTTTGCCCTGCAAACTGGGAAGCAGGTGAAGATGCAATCATGGAGTCTGTGAGCAGTGTGTCTGAATACTTGAGCAAACACTAATAATTATTATATTCAATATACTTAAGCCAGCTATTATTGAATAGCTGGCTTTTTTTATAGTCATTAACAATTCTACAACAAAAAAGGCCAATATTAAATATTGACCTTCTTTTATAAAAACTATTAACCTCTCTAAATTAACGTTTCTCTGCAATACGAGCAGCTTTACCACTCAAGCCTCTTAGATAGAAGATACGTGCTCTTCTTACCTTACCTACTTTGTTAACGTCAATTTTAACAATATTTGGAGAGTGAACAGGAAAAATTCTTTCTACACCTACTCCGTTAGAAATCTTTCTAACTGTGAAAGTTGCGTTTAGGTTGGCATTTCTTCTTTGAATTACATCACCTTGAAACAATTGGATTCTTTCTTTGTTTCCTTCTTTGATTTTATAATGAACTGTTACTTTATCTCCAGCTTTAAAATTTGGAAGGTCAGATTTTATGTATTCTTGTTCTACTAACTTAATTAAATCCATGGTGAGTATTATTTTGGGAGTGCAAAAATAGGAATTAAACTTTAATATGCAAACTTTTTATTCATTCAAAAGACCTTACTTTTCATAAAAGTCAATTGAATTTCATGCTTTAGTTGAGAATCCTCACAAATAATTCCGCAAACTGCTTATTATCTGCAAATTACCTATTCTTAAGCATTTGCTTTTTTTCTTATAATATTAAGAGCCGCTCCAGCTTTAAACCATTCAATTTGATGAATATTATAGGTATGGTTACATAAAATTGTGTCAGAAGTGCCATCTGCATGATGCAAAACCATTTTCAATGGAGTGTTAGGCGCAAATTCGGTTAATCCCAAAAGATCAATTGTATCATCCTCTTGAATTTTATCGTAATCTGATTTATCTGCGAAAGTTAAACCTAACATCCCTTGCTTTTTAAGGTTCGTTTCATGAATCCTAGCAAACGATTTGGTTAAAACAACACGAACACCTAAATGCCTAGGTTCCATAGCTGCATGCTCTCTACTTGATCCTTCTCCATAGTTTTCGTCTCCAACAACTACTGAGGCAATTCCGGCGGCCTTATACTCTCTTTGAACTTGGGGAACTTCATCATAAATGCCAGTAATTTGATTCTTTACTGAATTTATTTTGTCATTGAAGAAGTTTACCGCCCCAATTAACATATTATTACTGATATTGTCTAAGTGACCTCTGAACTTCAACCATGGCCCAGCCATACTGATATGATCTGTTGTACATTTACCTTTCGCCTTTATTAGTAAGCGCATACCTGTTAAATTTTTGCCATCCCATTCTGGAAATGGTGACAAGATCTGCAATCGATTACTAGTAGGGGAAACAACAACTGACACATTTGAACCATCTTCGGCAGGAGCCTGATATCCAGCATCTTCAACGGCGAACCCTTTTTGAGGTAATTCCATTCCAGTTGGCTCTTCTAATTTTACAACTTCTCCTTTTTCATTTACAAGTGTATCTGTTAATGGATTGAAATCCAATCTACCAGCAATTGCTAATGCAGTTGTAATTTCAGGACTAGCAACAAATGCATGTGTATTTGGGTTACCATCTTGACGAGCAGCAAAATTTCTATTAAAAGAATGGATAATACTGTTCTTTTCTTTCTTATCTGCACCCATTCTAGTCCACATACCTATACATGGACCGCAAGCATTTGCAAATACAGTTCCTCCGATTTTATTAAAAGTCTCTATGAAACCATCTCGTTCAATCGTGTATCTAACCTGCTCACTTCCAGGGGTTATTGTAAATTCCGACTTAGTTTTTAAGCCTTTATCAGCTACTTGTTTCGCTAAACTCGCTGCTCTTGATATGTCTTCGTAACTGCTATTCGTACAACTTCCAATCAAACCAACTTCAACATTTAAAGGCCAGCCGTGTTCTGCTGCCACTTCTTTCATTTTAGATATCGGAGTTGCTAAATCTGGAGTAAAAGGACCATTAATATATGGCTCTAATTCAGATAAATTAACTTCAATTACTTGATCAAAATATTTTTCTGGTTCTGCATAACACTCTGGATCTGCAGTTAGATGCTCACGAACACCGTTGGCTAAATCAGCAACTCCTTCTCTATCTGTGGCACGTAAGTATCTCTCCATGCTATCATCGTATGCAAAAGTTGATGTGGTTGCACCTATTTCTGCTCCCATATTGCATATAGTTCCTTTACCTGTGCAACTCATTGATGTGGCTCCTTCGCCAAAGTATTCCACTATTGCTCCTGTTCCACCTTTAACAGTCAAAATACCGGCAACTTTTAGGATTACATCCTTTGGAGAAGTCCATCCACTCAGTTTTCCAGTTAGTTTAATTCCGATTAATTTAGGAAATTTCAGTTCCCAAGGCAACCCTGCCATAACATCACATGCATCAGCGCCACCAACACCAACCGCAACCATTCCTAATCCACCTGCATTAACTGTGTGTGAATCAGTTCCTATCATCATTCCACCAGGGAATGCATAATTTTCTAAAACAACTTGGTGAATAATTCCTGCTCCTGGCTTCCAAAAGCCTAATCCATATTTATTACTAACTGAAGACAAAAAGTCAAAAACTTCCTTGCTGTCCTGAGTCGCGAATTCTAAATCCTTTTTTGCTCCTACTTTAGCATTAATCAAATGATCACAATGCACTGTGCTTGGAACAGCCACTTTTGCTCTTCCCGCTTGCATAAATTGCAATAATGCCATTTGAGCTGTCGCATCTTGCATGGCAACACGATCAGGGGCAAAATCAACATAACTTTTCCCTCTTTCAAATACTTCGGTTGGTGCTCCCTCGCTTAGATGAGAGTACAAGATCTTTTCTGTTAATGTTAGGGGTTTTTGAAGCATCTTACGTGCCGCTTCAATACGTGAAGGCATATTTTCATATACCTTTTTTATCATATCTAAATCGAAAGCCATAGTTATTTTAATGAGCCGCAAATTTACATTAATTTACTGACACTTTCAATGCTGAGAAGAGAATAAAACAAACTGCTATTCCATCCCCATTATTGCTACACTTTAGCCTTTAGAATATTTAATTCCAGAGATTAAATTCCTTAAGTTTAACTTTTTCCCCAAAGAATATTTTTGCAGTTTCCTGAAAAGAATCTGTGTAATCTGAAACAAAAAACTTGAGTTGAGAATTTTGTTCTTTAAGCTTTATTAAGTTTCGAATTTCCAAAAACTTTTTTACCTCCAAAGAGACAATTTCTGCTGAATTGATAATATTTACTTTCCCTTTATAAAAAGAGGTAATTTCATCAATGATTAATGGATAATGTGTGCATGCCAAAATCAAGCATTCAATTTGCTTTAAATGTGGATTGCTTAAGTAAGAATGCACGATAGTTTTTGAGATTTTATTGTTAAAGAATCCTTCCTCAATCATAGGAGCCAATAAAGGTGTCGCTATCGATTTGATGGTTAAACTTGAATCTGCTTTCTCAAATTTTTTCTTATATACAGCGCTGCTTACAGTTCGCTTAGTTCCAATTAAACCTATCGTTTTAACATTGGCCTCACTCACTATATGATCAACAACAGGATCTATAACATTGATCACAAACTGTTTGTCTGGAAATAATTTCTGCACCTGTTTGAAGGCAGTAGCAGAAGCTGAATTACAAGCTATCACAATTAACTTACATGGTTGCTTGATTAAAAATTCGGTAATTTTTACCGAGTATGATTGAATTGCATGAGGAGATTTTTCCCCGTATGGCATATGAGCAGTGTCTCCAAAATAAACAATGTCTTCACTTGGCATAAGCTCATGAATAGCCTTTGCCACCGTTAATCCTCCAACCCCAGAATCAAAAATTCCGATCGGATGCGAAGCCTTGGGATCGAATTTTTTCTTCGACAATTTATTTAGATGTACCTGGAGTAGTAGTTCCAGCTTTTCCTGCGCCAGGATTTACAGCAGGTGTGTCAACAATTTTCAATTTAGCCTTAACAGCTTTGTCTAAATTATGAGCGTCGTCTGCGTAAATAAGAGTTCCGTAACTGTTATCAATCACATGTGTATACCCTTTTTCTTTAGCAACTTCAGAAACAGCATTTGAAACCTTTTCTGTTAAAGGTTGAGTTAATTCAGCTAACTTCTCTCTCAACTTCTCTTGGTTGATTTGTTGAGTTTCTTGGTAGTCCATTTGCAATTTTTGAACTGTAGCAGTATGAATCTTGATTTTTGTTGCATTAGGAACAGGTTTACTTTGCTCTTCATTTAATTTTTCTAAACTAGAAGTGTACTCAGACTCGATAAACTTCAAATCATCTTCTAATGTTTGAGAATATACTTGATACTCAGTATCTGCTGTTTTGTATTCTGGCAATGCTTGAACAATACTTTGAAAATTTACATGCCCTACCTTTTGAGCATTTGCTGCACTTGGGAAACTGAAACACAACATCGAAAGTGCTGCGATAAAAATGGATTTATTCATTGTGGTTTTATTGGTTTATTTATCTGTATCAATTGGTGTAACGCCTAATTCATCAAGGACGTCATCACTTCTGTCGTATTTTGGATTACTGTATAATATGTTCATATTGGCGGACTTATCGAAAATAAAATCCAGCCCATTATTTTTTGCTACTCTTTGTATAGCGGCAAACACCTTATCTTGTATAGGTTTGATTAATTCTTGGCGTTTCTTGAACAAATCTCCATTAACACCAAACTTCTCTTGCTCATACTTTTTCATCAAATCCTCTTTTGCTACTATGGCATCTTCTCTTTCTTTTTTCTGAGTTGCACTAAGCAAAATTTCTTCAGATTTGTAGTCTTTGTACATTTTGTCAATCTCTTCACGCATTATAGTTAGATCATTTTCCCATTTATCTGACAATTCATTTAATTGCGTCTGTGCCGCTTTATATTCTGTCATCTGACCAAGTATATAATCTGTATCTACATATCCGAACTTCTGAGCCTTTGCCCCAAAAGCAAATACACCTAAAAGCAATGTTAAAATTAAATATTTTGAATGCATGATTTGTTTGTTTTTTAATTATTAAACGAATAACGTGCCAAAAATGTTATAAGCGTGCAAAAATAAAAGAAAATTACCCGTTTAAAAAAAAATCTTTACGGCAATAGTAAAGACGAATCGCCATAACTTAAAAACCTGTATTGCGAATCAACTGCGTGTTGATATACTTTTTTCCAATTTTCCCCTATAAAGGCAGAAATCAACAATAAGAGAGTTGATTTTGAAGTTGGTGAAAGTTGGTAATCATGCCGTCAATCATCCTAAATTTATACCCAGGAACAATCATGATTGAAGTTTCGCCTTGAATAGAGTTTAAATTATTTTTCTCCATATATTCCAACAAAATTTTGACTGATTCCTTTCTAGTTGGCAGATTTGAAGCGTCTAATTCTTTGTATACAAATTGAGTAATGTGACCAATAGGTTCAATTGAATGATTTATCCCTATCGAATACCAATACAAACTTTCAAGCACTCGACATGTGGTTGTCCCAACTGCCACAATATAATTCTGTTCGAACAAATGTTCAATACTATCTTTATCTATAGAAAAAATTTCAGTATGCATTGGGTGTTCCAGAGCATTCTCCACTTTTACTGGCATAAAAGTACCAGCCCCAACATGTAAAGTCAAATAATCAATTGTGTGATTTGCTGATTTCAAGGCACTTAAAGTTGTTTCGGTAAAATGCAAACCTGCAGTAGGTGCTGCAACTGAACCTTCGATTCTCGAATATACAGTTTGGTATCTTTTTGAATCAATCTCTGTGGCAAGGTGCTTGATATAGGGAGGCAAAGGCATGCTACCTATTATTTCGATTAATTCAACGAATGTAAGATTTCCATTCCACTTAAAATGCACGACTGATTCATTTATTCGTTCAAAATTTAGGTTAGTTCCTTGTATATCTAGTGTTAAAATCTCACTTGTTTTCCATTTTTTCGAGTTGCCTATCAGACATTCCCACTTCCCCTCTTCCCTCCGATTCAGTGCTGAAAGGTGTTCCTCTAAATGTGGTTTTAATAGAAAAATTTCGATTTTAGCTCCATTTGAATTCTTGGCGAATATGCGTGCGGGTATAACTTTGGCATCATTGAAAAACAAACTTGAGTCTTTGGGTAAAAAATTTTGTAAATTCGAAAACACTCCATCTGTAATTTCGCCTTTATTGTAAACCAATAATTTACTACTATCTCTAGGCTCTAAAGCAGTTTGAGCAATCAATTCAAGAGGTAAATTGTAATCATAATCGTCTATTTGCACAGCATCATTCATTAAAGTATTGTATCTATGGCAGTCTGTAGTTTGTTCAAAGCCACTTTTCTATGACTGATTTTATTCTTCACTTCCTTACCTAAGTCTGCAAATGTTTGAGTATAGGATCTGGGAATAAATAATGGATCGTAACCAAAACCCTCCTTACCGCTCATTGACTCAGCAATTTCCCCCTCTACAATTCCTTTAAAAAATAGAGTATTATCTTTTGTCTTTAGGCAAATCACACAAACAAATTGAGCTGAACGATCAATTTCTCCCTTCATCTTTTCAAGCAAAAGAACATTGTTTTTCTTTGAATCAGAAGGCTCTCCAGCAAACCTTGCACTGTATATACTTGGAGCATTATTTAAACAATTGACCTCTAAGCCGCTATCATCTGCAAAACAAGGCAAACCCGTATACTCAAATATTCGATCTGCCTTTATTTGAGCATTTTCTTCAAACGTGGATCCATTTTCGATAATCTCCTCATTAAAATTAATGTCTTTTAGTCCTAATACTTGGTAAGATTTTCCTAAAATGCTTCTTATCTCTTCTATTTTACCTGGATTTGAAGATGCAAAAACTATTTTCTTCATTCTACTTTTTGTGCATTTTGAACATCCGTTGAAGATAATCCCACAGCATTTTCTTTAATTCTTTATTTTGGAAAACTACATCCATAGAATTGATGTAAATAATCTTGCAATCATTCTTTTTATATCCTCCATTTAATTTGCATGGAATATCCATTTTATGCGGATCAACACCCAAAACACACAATACTTTGGACTAAAATTTTTTTCAATATTATTCCATTTTAATCCTCGGTAATTTTGCACATTTATAACAGCAAAACCGTCTGCATCCATTTTGATTCGATCCGTCTGTATAGCATTTATCATTCTAAAAAACATATCTCTATGCTTCTCTGGAATTATTTCTGAATCACTATGCGAAACAATATTTAGAAACCTGTATTTATTCCCGCCTTCTGATGGAATATCTTCATACCATTGGGATTCCTCTATTAAATACAATTCATCCCCATAAAACATATTGATGTCTTCTGGATTATTTTCAGGTATAATTAGGTTATCATTCATAGAATTTGTTTAATTTGCAATCAAATGAGCCTCAAAATTACGACAAAATTAGTAGAAGAATCGAAAATTTCTTCATTTGATCCAGAAAACATTGTGTTTGGCAGAACCTTCACAGACCATATGTTTGCTTGTGATTTTATAGACAATACATGGCAGAACTTTAGGATTCAACCTTTTGGAAAAATCCCTTTAAGTCCTTCAGTATCTGCATTGCATTACGGCCAATCCATTTTTGAGGGTATGAAAGCTTTTAAAAATAGCGATGGAGTTGTTACACTTTTCCGAGCAAAAGAAAATTTAGCGAGATTAAATAGATCAGCTGAAAGAATGTGCATGCCAGCACTTCCTGAAGAAGTCTTCTTTTCCGCCCTAGAAAAACTCTTAACATTAGATAAAGATTGGATTCCAGCAATAAGAGGAAGTTCATTGTATCTTCGTCCATTTATGTTTGCAACAGATGACTTTCTTGGAGTAAAACCTAGCGACAATTATTCATTTATGATATATGCCTGTCCAGTTAGTTCTTATTACAACAACCCATTAAAGGTTAGAATTGAAGAAAAATACACTAGAGCCGCTAAGGGTGGGGTTGGTTATGCAAAGTGTGCCGGTAATTATGCTGCTTCAATGTATCCCGCAAAAATGGCAAGATTGCAAGGTTTTGATCAAGTATTATGGACAGATTGTGAAACACATAACTACCTGGAAGAAACAGGCACAAGTAATGTTTTTATTGTTTGTGATGATGCTATTTACACTCCAGAATTAAGCGATACTCTATTAGCTGGAATAACAAGAGATACCATTATTCAACTTTTAAGAAAAACAGGGAAAAATGTAATTGAAACCAAAATAAGTGTTGAAAATTTAATCAATTGGCACGAATCTGGAAAAGTAAAAGAGATGTTTGTGTCTGGAACAGCTGCTACTGTTACAAATATTCAGATGTTTAGCTATAAAGACAAAGCATTTAATCTTGACTTAAATGAACCCCTTTTAAGTGCTGAAATCCTAAATACGTTAACAGATTATAAAACCTTAGTTCAAACTGACCCATTTGGATGGGTAACTGTTGTGAATGAGTCTGAAATTCTAACACAATCTTAACTTCATGTACGAATTTATTGAAGGTAGCGTCGAACATGCAAATCCAGCATTCGTTATCATTAATGTGAATGGAATTGGTTATCACCTTTTAATTAGTATTAATACGTTTGAAAAAATAAAAACGCTTAAGAAAGTTAGAATTTTAACCCATTTATCAATTAAAGAAGATTCACACTCAATTTTCGGATTCTTTGATGAAATTGAAAGGCAATTGTTTCGACAGCTCATATTAGTAAACGGTGTAGGAGCAAACACTGCTCGTATGATACTTAGCGGGCAAACACCTTCTACAATAATCAGTGCAATTAGTACCGGAAATGTGGCCATGATGAAGTCGGTAAAGGGAGTTGGACCTAAAACTGCTCAAAGAATCATCATGGAGCTACAAGATAAAGTTGGGAAAATTTCAGGAAGTGGTGAGAATGAATCCGATATACAACTGGGCAGTTCTCAAAATAGCGAAGCATTACTTGCCCTTCAAGCACTTGGTTTCCAGCGAAATGCAGCCGACAAAGTTATTCAGAAGATAAGTGGACATACACCCTCACTTTCAGTAGAAGAAATCATCAAACAAGCTTTAAAATTACTTTAAATTATCTTGGTCTGTACACCGTACAACCCTGACATGGCAGAGGAATCTCTTGATTTTGCTCCCAACTTCCTATTATTCGATTTCTTTCATCTTCAATTTTACTCCACTCTTCATCAATTTCACCTAATTTTAAAGAAGTATCATTGGGCATTTCTGAAATTACACATCCATCAGCCCAAACACTTCCATCTGCTGCAAATCGTGTTTTTTGTAAATAAGCACATGCTTTGTGTTTCTGGTTAAAGGGTTCATCCAAATATTCTATTAGTGCATTCCTTGTGTATTGATCATTGCTGTAATATAAATTTGAATGTGAAAAATAAACAAATGGATAAGAAAAAGGATTGAAAATTTTCAGAGCTTCTTGCAAGTTAAATTTACTATCTTTTAAAAGTTTAACATGAATATGAACTCCAGTTGTTTGATTATTTTGCTTTAATAATTTTAATAATTCCTGAATATTATTGACTACTAAATCAAATCGATCCACCTTGTACAATGATTGGTATGTCGTTTTATCTAGGCCTCCAACAGAAAAATATAGCTCAGATAGTTTGTGTCCATTTTTAGAGTTTATTATTTCCATGAATTTAGTTCTATTCTCCTCATCTAATTTAATTGCATTAGTAAACATGGTCCCACCTGCCACTTGTTTTTCTTGTAAAACTTTCAAAATATACAAATTCCATTCAGGATGTAAAAGAGTATCTCCAGTTGTTGGGGTAAAACTCACTAAAGTTGAATTAAAGTACTTGATTTTTGATAACACATTATCCAAAACTTCAGAGCTCATGTTCATAAACTTCTTATCCGTTCTTAACATGTCAGGATATGGGCAAAACACGCATTGAGCATTGCAAATATTACTCAATTCAAACTCAATAAATCGATTACCATTGCATCGAGTGATAATAAAATCACATAATTTGATTCCAAGAACTCCAGTTCCACTCTTCTTATAAATCAAGGATAAAATGCGCTTTAGAAATGAAAACAGATGCGACATAAACCTAAGCATTGGTTCAGGCATTTTATTCAAGGTTAATTCTATGGCAACTTTTATTTTCTTTTTCATTTTGCTAGGCAATATGAGCTATGTAGTTGAATTGACTTTGAATTCAAATTACATCCGTATATTTTCTCCTTGATTTAATTGCAAGTATAGTCAATTTGCAGCAATTTGGATATTCGTAGAATTTGGTATAATTTTCCGATTTTAAGTCAATATACAATCGACAATGGCAAGTAAGCATAGCAATAGTGATAAAATATCTAGTAATGGGGGGAACACAGCACTTTATATTATTAGTTCGAATGGCAGTAAACAATCGGAAGAAGATTTAAAAAACTTAGCAGAAATATGCTTCAAATCTAATAATCCACTTGCACTTTTTTCATCAGCAAATATAAAGTCTAAAATAATTCAAGATTTACAGCATGAAAGTAAGATTAAACTTGTAGATAATGGAGATTTCGGTGATGACGTTAAAAACATCTTGCCACTTAAGTTACCTTTGAGTAATGAGCCTGAAGCCATTTGTAGATGGGCAAATCAAGCTAATAAATTTTACAAAGGCAGCAACATGGTTGCAGCATACGGCAGACCCTCAGTAAAACTTGGATATTTCGAGAGATACATTGGTTATTGGTCCAATTTCTGGCCAAAATTAATGACTGGAGGGAATAGCAATTTATCATCATGTGAAGCCGTATTGTTGTCACCAGAAGACTTTAACCATATCGTTTTAGAAAAGAACATTTCAAATGCTTGGCAAATATCTGCCCTTGGAGAAAAACATGGCAACTGCACAAAAGTTCCATATGAATACAAAGCAAATGATTTCGTTTTTGGAGATGGGATTCGCGCCTTTTTGAAAAGTTTCCCAATGGGAGTTCAAGCTATAATCAACAGTTTTTTCAAGGCAGCAGAAGTACAAAAAGAAGAAAAAAGCAAACTAGACATTAACCATCCGATTTATAAACGAATTTTTGGAGTTTCTGCACTTCTTCTTTTGGTGACCATGTGCATTATTAGCTTTGATTATAATGTAACATGGGATGAACCAAATCACAATACTTTTTCAAAAGATGTCTTGAAATATTACACGAGTTTTGGCAATGACACTACCATGTTTGATTTCCAGAAAGCAGGTCATCGAGATTATTACACAAACGTGTTTTATGGGATGAGTATTGACGTTTTATCTGCTGGAATCAATAGTGTGATTGGAGCAGAAAACGATTTCCATGTTCGACATTTTATCAACTCCTTGGTAGGATTTCTTTGTATATTGTTTGCCGCACTTTGCGTCCGGATATTTTCAGGATGGTTGCCTGCAGTTATTACATTAATCGCTTTGGTTTGCTCCCCATCTTTTTTTGGGCATTGCTTTAACAATCCTAAAGATATTCCTTTCGCCGCTGGTTATATAATGGCCTTGTATTACATTATGAAACTACTCAAAGAATTGCCAAATGCAAGACATCAAACGAAAGTTATGTTGGCAATTGCCATAGGTTTTGCCATCAGCATTAGAGCGGGTGGATTGCTTTTATTCTTGTTTTTAGGAATGGCAATCGGTTTACATTGGTTGTTTTTCAAGAAAAAGAAAAGTAATTTGATGGATACAATAAAACCTTATTTCATCACATTATTGGTTGTTTCAATTGCAGGTTACTTAATTGGAATTGCGATGTGGCCATATGCATTAAGGCAGCCATTAACCGGGGCATTAACTGCATTAAGAGAATTTGAAAAATTTTCATTTTTAACCTATTACGAACTATTCGAAGGGGTAAGAATATTTCAAAAACCTTGGTATTACGAACCTAAATTAATCTTACTTACAGCACCATTAGCCATAATTGGAGGATTTTTCATAGGTATGCTATTAGGTTGGTTCAAGAAACCAAAGTTAGAATTATTAATGTTTTTTATTCTTGTTTTTGCTACAATTTTCCCAGCAGCTTATGCAATTTACAAAGAATCTTATGTGTACAATGGTTGGAGGCACTTCATATTTATTTATCCGTCTTTGGCAGTAATTGCCATATTAGGATGGTATTGGTTGTCATCAACAATAAAAAACAAAACTGTTCAAGTCGTTATTTTAGGGGTAGTCAGTTTAAGTTTTGTTAAACCAGGTATTTGGAGCATACTAAATCATCCATATCAGTACATATATTTCAATGAAATTGCAGGAGGTGTTGAAGGTGCTAACGGAAAATACGAATTGGATTATTGGAGTCAAAGTCCTCGAAAAGCTTTCGAATGGTTAGTCGAAAATAAGCCAGAAGTTCTTCAAGGTGATTTAAAGGTAAGCAGTAACAACATACAAGAATCCTTAAAGACATATGTCCCAAAAGGCAAAGATGTTAAATATGCTTGGACAAGAGAATATGAATGGGCAGACAACGATTGGTCATATGCAATTTGGACAACAAGAACCTTATCAAAGAATCAAATTTTAGACGGATACTGGCCGCCTAAAGGCACTATTCATGAAGTTAAAGTTGATGGAGTAACTGTTGCAGCAGTTGTTAAATCCGCAAACAATTACAGCCATTTAGGACGAAAATATTTAAAATCAAATAATGGAGACTCAGCAGTGTATTTCTATAAAAAAGCAGTTGAATACAATCCATTAGAAGAAGAGTATGCAAGAGGATTAGCAGATGCTTATAAAATCAGTGGCAAATACGATAGTTCTATAGCTATGTACCAAAAAGCCATAAGTTTAAGAGATGGGAACTACGAGGCATATCAAAGTTTAGGAATGATATATTACTCATTATCAGTCCAAAACAATGAATCTAACCCCGATAAAGAAATGCTGAATAAAGCATTTGATAATTTATCAAAAGCTTTCTCTTACAAGAAAAATGCTTCAGCTCCCTTATTTTTGGGTGAAATTATGCTCATGCGTAACAATGCATATGAAGCAAAGAATTATTTTAATGCATTCTTAAAGACATATGGGAATGTAGGAAATGGATATTTAGGACTAGCTCGTTCACAATTAGTTCTAGGTGAAACAGACTCAGCCTATTACAATTTGCAAGCGGCCATACAACTAGATCCAAATAACCCACAAGCTTATTATATTTTAGGAACAGAATTGCAAAAATCAGGACGTTCAAAGGATGCGGAACAGTTTTTGAATAAATATATGGAACTAGTAGGAAAGGCTCCTTAATTAAAAAAAATATCTAATTATGCAGCTTTTTTCGTAATTTGTACGTCTATTAGAATAAGTAAAAACATGAAAAGGCTCCTACTGCTTATATTTTCAGCAGTGCTTCTGTTTAATGCAGAGGCTACACATATAGTGGGTGGAGAAATTATGTACGAATTTCAAAGCGAAAACACCTTTAATAAAATCTATAAAATTAAACTGTTTTTGTACATCGATTGCATCAACGGCTCAGATGGGGCTATTGCTAGTGATATTGATGGCTTAATCAATGTATTCAACGCAAAAAATGAAGTTCTACTCACCAATTTATGTAAGACGGTAAGGAGAAATTCCCCAACAAGAGTAAGTGATGTTAACTATAGCTGCATTAAAACTACTCCAAATGCTTGCGTTGACAAATATGTGTATGAAACAACCATTAGCTTACCCAAAAATGGTAACTTTATTATTTCTTTTGAAAGATGTTGTCGTAACAACACAATAAGCAATATAGTTGCTCCAGAAAGCACTGGTGCTACATATTGGACTGAAATTAATACATCCATAGATAACTCTTCACCCTCATTTAAAAATTTACCCCCTAATTTTCTTTGTACAAATGCCCCTTTAAACTTCGACCATTCCGCATATGATGCAGATGGAGATTCTTTAGTATACGAGTTATTTCAACCGTACGATGGAGCCGGGACATCAACAGCTAACTCATCAAGACCTGATTATTCAAATTTTAATAATTTACCACATTATCCTAAAAAATTAATTCTGTGGCAAAGTTCATACAACACTTATTTCAATCAAATTGATGGAATACCTACACTCACAATTGACGAGAAAAATGGCAAATTGACTCTTACTCCAACCAAAACGGGTCAATATGTTATTGGCTTGAAGGTGAAAGAATACCGAAATGGTGTTTTAATTGGCGAAACCAAACGCGACTTTCAATTTAATGTAAGTGAGTGTGTATTCTATGTTGTCTCCTCCTTTTTTGCGCCTAAATACAATTGTAATAACAATGAAGTAAGTTTTACAAATAGAAGCCAGGGAGGAATTACTTACCACTGGGATTTTGGTGATCCCTTTTCACAACAAGATACATCTATATTTACAAACCCCAAGTACAAATATTCAATTCCAGGCAACTACACGGTACGTTTAATTACAAGAAGTAATACATGTAATGACACCTCAGAATATGATATTGTAATCAAAGAGAGTTTTCAGGTACATTTACCTGAGGACACATTAATTTGCGGTAAATTCACTATACCTATACGTTCTGATTTAAATGACAAATTATTTAAGTGGAACACGGGAGAAACTACTCCAGAGATAACCGTAAATAAGGGAGGGAGTTATTGGATTGAGGCGACAGATGCTCCATGCTCAGCAAGAGACACTATGGTTATCACAAATGATTTAAGTTTCTTAGATTTAGGTCCAGATTCGGTTATATGCAGAGATAGCTTTGTCCAATTTACATATTTGGGAGCACCAGGATACAATTCGTATTTATGGAATGATAACACTGATAAACAAACAGTGTTTATTTCTCAACTTGGGAAATATTGGGTAAATGTAACCAACGAAAATAATTGTCCATCAAGTGATAGTATTACATTTATATTATATCCTCCTCCACATATTTACATCAACGACTCCTTATTTTGTAAGAACACACCTGTGACATTGGATGGTGTTAACTATTCAAGTAAAACAAACCTCGAAACAACATATTCCTGGAATTCTGGACAAAAAACACCACAAATTACCACATACCAGCCTGGTCAATATATTGTGACTGTCAGAAATAAATTATGTACTATTATTGACACAGCCAATTTACAGCATATTGAGACAGGCTTAGACTTGGGTAATGACACCTTTTATTGTGGGCCAGTGGATCGATGGATAATTCCTCAAGATGGATTTGTAAAGTATATTTGGGAAGAATTTAGTGAAGATAAAAACATCCACGCCACTTCCCCAGGTAAATATAAATTAACAATTGTTTCAAAAGAAGGATGTGTTGAATCGGATTCAATTACTTTATATCAATATCCTCAAATTGATGGAGGATTAGGCGATGACACAACTATCTGTATTTCATCAAAGTTGCAATTAACAGCTTCAGACAGTATGGTAGATTACTTATGGAACACAGGAGCAACTTCAAGATCAATATCCGTATCAGAAGCTGGTGTTTATACTATAACAGTTAGAAATGAAAACGGATGTGTAATTTCAGATAGTGTATCAATTTTTGAACAAGCTGACGCATTACCTATAGATTTATTTATGCCAAATGCATTTTCACCAAACGACGACTTTATAAATGAAACATTCCCAGGTAATAATTACAGCGATCCAGGTTCGCCATACTTGTTGAGTTTATACAACAGATGGGGTGAAAAAATCTTTGAAAGCGAAAGTCCAAATTTCGAATGGGATGGCAAAATAAAAGGCAACTACGCTCCACAAGATGTGTATGTTTATCAAGTAAGATACGTAGCTTGTGATAATGTAGAGCGTTATTTTAGAGGAACTTTTACGCTCATTCGATAAATAAAAATAGATTTTTAAATCTTCCCTTAATTTTAAAGTCACACAAATCTCATTTTTTTGTCATAATTGATAGGACTTGCAACCTTAATTATGAATTTGCGTCTAATTATATAATAAGTGCAGAACACAATGTTACAAAAGATATTTAATACGAACATAAAACATGCTTATGATGCATGTAAAAGCGCCCTGAGGGATTACAAATGCGAAGAAGTATATTGTGATTTCAAATCAGGAATTATACAAGCCTTTAAGAGAAGTAATTTCCACAATGAGGAAAAGATACTAATTCACATGAACAATAAAGCTGGTGTCGTGATATCCATAAGTGTTAATGGACAACACGAAAATACAAATGTCTGGAATTTAGAACTTAACGAACTTCAGGAAGCTGTAGTTTTAGAATTAATTAGTGTAAAACTAACTTGACAAAATCACTTAAATGGGCTGTCTGGCTCTTTTGAAACTTTGTTGTAAACTAGACGATCTAATAAGCTTGGAAAGAATTTATTTAAAAACCTTGTCGCTTTTCCTTCAAAGGTTAAAAACAAACTCGATTTTCTTTTATTTATTGCCTTAAAAACTTCTGATGCCACCTTTTCTGCAGACATCAATTTTGATTCATCTAAAGGACTTTCAGATTGAGATTTACCAGATTGATTTAATGCTGCTTGTCGGATATTAGAAGCCGTATATCCGGGGCATGCAATCAATACATGCAGACCCATTTTTAAATTTTCAATTCTCAAAGATTCTAAAAATCCATGCATAGCAAATTTGGAAGCTGAATACCCTGTTCTAGCGGGAAGTCCTTTTATTCCTGCAATTGATGAAATTCCAACGACAGAACCCTTAGATTTTAGAAGATATGGCAAAGCATATTTCGTTGAATAAACAGTACCCCAAAAATTAACATCCATTACTTTGTGAATTACATCAAGATCACATTCATTAAACATGGCTCGCATACTAATTCCTGCATTATTGATTAAGATATCAATTCCTCCAAATGCTTGAATGGTATGTTCAATCATGACTTTACAATCATTTTCAATGCCTACATCTGCCTGAACAACAACTACATTTTCAGTCATTTTAAGGCAGTTCTCTCGCACTTTGTTTAATTTATCTGATTGTCTAGCAGCTAAACATAAATTATAGCCTAGCGAGGCTGCATGATATGCTAGTGCCTCTCCAATTCCTGAGGAGGCTCCTGTAATAACTACTGTTTTGGTCATAAACGAGATAAATGTTTACTTCTTCCAAAGAATATCACATCCTTGAGCGGGAATCTCTGGATAATCAATATCAATTCCGTCTAAACAATATTCAATTGCATCCTCTAGATAAGCCATCATAACTTGATTTTCATTTTCCCAACTATCATCAATTATACCTTTATAAACTAATTCGCGTTTTGAATTGAATAAGAATACTTCAGGATTTATCTCAGCTCCCATTTGTTTAGCAAGACTTTGATCTTCATCCTTTAAATAATAGACATTTTCGCCTTCTAAAGTACCCATTAAGTCTTTCATACCCTGCATTGACTCGTTCGGATCTTGAAGTTCATCATTTGAATTCACTGCAAATAACACCATGTTATCTTGTTCATATCTGTCAGCTAATTTTACAATTCTCTGCCAATATGCTTTGGACTGAGGACATGTATTGCTTGTAAAAATAAAACACAAGGCATACCTTTCAACAAAGTCAAAATTGCTATACCATTTCCCATCAGTAGCTTCTAGTTTGAAGTTTATTAACTTATCTCCTATATTCATATTCGTAAAATAATTAGGCGAATATCATATTAAATATTTGTTTTGTGAACTAGAAATTTACATTCTTATGAACAGCAACGAAAGCAAGGCCACATTAGTAATAGGCGCAAGTGAAAACCCAAATCGTTATTCAAATATGGCAATTAAGCTTTTAAAAGCTAAAGGCTTTTTAGTTGAAGCTTTAGGAAAAAGAACTGGTGAAGTTTCTGGCATACCCATTCAAACCGAATCAAAATGCGAAAACTTTTCTCAAATTGACACAATTACCTTATACATTAATCCAAAAATTCAATTGAAATATTATGAATTTATTATGGAATTAAAACCAAAAAGAGTGATATTTAACCCTGGTACAGAGAATGCAGATTTACAAGAACACTTAAGCGAAAGAGGCATAGATTGGGAGGAAGCTTGTACGTTGGTATTACTACATTCTAAGCAATATTAACTAAGATAAAATATCAGTATTTTTAATAAATGTTTTATTGACAGAAACCTTATTACGCCAAAAACCGCATCATTTCTGACACGGCCTTTGACAAAACTAAAACTATGAAAACACTATAATAGTGTACGCAAATATAATACCGTTTTGAAAAGAATGCAAGTGATTTCTGATCAAATACAAAAATCCCAGTTTATAGGATCTTGGCCTAATGGCTTAACTTTTTATTTAAAGAACAGGTTTTCTAAATTTGACTTTGTGATTAAACATAGAATTACTTAACATTGCCATTGTATGAAAAAGAGTATTTGCTTGATACTATTGAGTTCTATAGTTCATTCGTCTGAGGGAAAACATAAGCTCACATATTTCACTGTGGCAGCCAACAATTATGTCACCGCCTTGCCAATTACAGGATTCCCTAAGGTGTTTTATTCGTAAGTCCACCCAGGTGTTACCCTTTCCACAGGACTAACATGGAAAAATGCCAAAAAACATAGTTGGGGGCAATCGTTTAAAATCGGATATTTTAGTCATCGCTATATTCAAAGAAGCGTGGTCTTGTATTCCGAATTTGGGTATCGTTATAAAGCTGGTCAACGATGGGGACTAAATATCGCTTTTGGTGGAGGATATCTGCACATGATTCCTGCAAGTCAACAATTTAAGCAAAATTCAAATGGAGATTGGGAGGTAAAAAGACTTAAATCCAGACCTCAAGGGATGCTTAGTTTATCACTTGGAGTGGATTATAAATTCAATGAAGCTAGAAATAGAGTTTTTATGAGATATCAGAATATTCTTCAAACTCCATTTGTGCCAGGTTATGTAGAATTACTGCCATACAATGTGCTTCACATTGGTGTTTCTTTCCCAATTTCACAATTAATTAAATCTAAAAAAGATGATAAATAATAAGAATTTCTCTGTGTCTTCAATCTCAATTCAGCGATTTCTATTAATCTTTTCATTATCAGTAATTATTGTTTTAAGTAATTCATGTAGAAAATCATACGTAGGTAAAACAAATTCATGTAATTCTGATTTTGCTGATAGCAGCAGCTCGCACCCCAAAGCCGACATTTATCAATCCATACTAAACACATACAAGAAGAAGGGACTTCAGGAGTGTCAGTATTAATTGAAGATGAGTATGGAGTTTGGATTGGAAGCGCAGGAAAATCAGACATTAAGGAAGGGATTGACTTTAAACCTTGCACAGTGAGTAAAGTAGCAAGTATCACAAAAATGATGTTTGCAACAGCTGTTATGCAATTGAGAGAACAAGGCAAGGTTGATATCAGTGATTTAGCAACAAAATGGCTAGATAAAGAAATTGTTGCTGAAGTAGAAAACCTTTGATAAAGCGACATTAAAAGATTTAATGCAGCACAGCAGTGGAATTTATGACATCATTACTGATAGTGAATTTTATCTTTCTGTTCTAAACAACCCAAATAAAAAATGGACTGGCAAAGAATTGATAAAATTTGCATATAAAAAAACCCGCTAAATTTGAATATGTAAGTAATGCAACTAGTGGAGATTACAGCAATACTAATACATTGTTATTAAGTATGTGCATTGAGGCTATTACAGGAAGACCTCATAATGAATGGATGCATGAATTGGTGATTGATAAAGTTGGAATGAAAAACACTTACTACCATCACCATGATGACTTGCCAAATGAGACTGCTCAAGGCTATTATGACTTATATAACAATGGTACAATAGTAAACGTTTCAAATTTGATTACAGGCAGCGGAAATGGCTATGGAGGAATATATAGCAACGTACTAGACCTGCACAGGTTTATGAAAGCATTATTTATCAATAAAACATTGGTTAACCAACAGTCTATGGACATAATGATGACATTTATTGATGATGATGATCGAGGTAATCTCGGAGTAGGTTTGCTTCAACAATTTAAACATTTAAACACAGGGAAAATGGGTATAGGACATTCAGGTCGAGATTTAGGTTATAGTGGAGATGCTCATTATTTTCCAGATAACAACAATAGAATACTAATCAATTTGGTAAATTATGGAACGAATGGAGACACCCCTCTTCGAAAAGTATTTTATGATATGCGTGATGCATTTGCCTTGGAAATGATGAAATAGTTAAACCCATACTTATGATTCGATATGCCCTAAATTTTATTCCAAATGAACTTGAAATTAAATTAGATTTCAAAGATGAAATCATATTTACAGGATCGTGTTTTTCTGACCATATATCGAAAAGAATGAAAGAGGAAGGCTTTAGAACTTTCGCTCAACCTAATGGAGTGGTTTTTAATCCAATTAGTCTCTTAGAAAGCTTTAAACGCACTTTTAGTCATTGTGATTACACTGAAGGTGATTTGATTTTTAATAATGGATACTGGCATAGTGCTTTTCATCATGGCTCATTCTCTGAGGTTAACAAAACAGATGTATTGAAAAACATTAATCACAGATTACACGAATTTAGAAACGCTTTAAAAAATTGTAAATTTATTTTTGTCACCTTTGGCTCTTCATATGTATATCAGTCAATTGAAAATAAAACAATATTTGCCAATTGTCATAAATTACCTCAAAACCTTTTTACTAAAAACTTACTTTCCGTTTCTGATATTTTTAAGTCATGGGAACCTATTGTAAAAAAACTTAAGGAACAATCTCCTGGTACGCAAATTATTTTTACTGTCTCACCGGTTAAGCATTTGAAAGATGGTGTAATTGAAAATAATATCAGCAAATCAACTCTTATACTGGCGATACATGAATTACTCAAATTTAATTCAAACGTTAAATACTTTCCAGCATATGAATTAATTAATGACGATCTAAGAGATTACCGATTCTATGATTCAGATGGAGCTCATCCAAATTCAGATGCTATCGAGTATGTATATCAAAAGTTAAAACACTCTGTATTTAGTTCAGACGCAATTTCATTTTCTGAGGATATGTCTAAATACAATAAATTGTTAAAGCATAAGGTCCAAAAAGAATCTAGTGACGATTATATCAAACTAATGAAACACATTGAAGATAGTCGTCAAAACTTACAAGAAAAATATAAAATCGAATTATAAGCTATTGCTTACATCAATTCAAATGAAAAAGTTTGAATCACTTCAGAACCTTCTTTCAATTCAACCTTATATTTGCCTTTTTTATAAGAAGGATCTTGAGTAAAATTTACTTTAATCTTTTGTTGAGTTCCATTGAAACTCACATTTTCTTTAACTGTGTAAAGCTCATCTGAACTACTAAGTTGTTTGTTGTTATTACTCAATACGATTCCATCTGGGTCCATTATTCTGACCAGGTATTCTTTGTCCACTGTTTTGGCAGTTAATTTATTCCCGAGAATATCAAATGTAATTTGCAAACGATCAACTTTTCTAGCTTTGAACTGAGGAATATAAACTCCTTTTTTCTCATACATTGGCGTTACGATAACAGGACCACAACTAGGCTGGGATGCGATATCCACCTTATCATTGAGCATCTTCTTTTGATTTTCTAAAGCTGCAATTTGATTTTCTTGTTGTATCAATTTAGACTTGTAATCATCATTTTGTAAAAGCAAAGAATCTACTTGTCCCTTAAATTCAAGATTAGAGGCACTTATTCTGCTCAAACTATCCTTCAATGCTCTCAAAGTAGCGGGACTGCCACCTCTACGAACCATTGCCCTTAAACTTGCTATTTTCGCTAGTTTCTCATCCAATAACAATCTTAAACTATCATTATCTTCTTGATACATGATAATTTCAGCTCTTAGACCTGCTACTTTTTCTTCTTCCTCAGCAAGGGCGGCATATAAACTATCTTTTAAAGTATGATAAGATTGAAGTGAGTCTATCTTAGAATTAACAATTGTAGTAGCTTTTTTCTCCTTATCCCACAACCAAAAATTTACACTTGCAGAACCTAGGAATAGTAATAATAGTAGAATGATTATTCCAGTTCTTCCTTTTTTGGGTTTAACAATTTCTTGTTCTTCAATATCTTCCATACTAAATCTGATTATTTTTTAGCAAAAATAACAAATCTGTAGGACTTATCTTAACATCTTTAATTTTGAGCTTTTTTAGAGTTAGCAATCCAAATGGCAAATGCTCTATAAATAATATATCATTAATCTTTTGAGTGGATTGGCCAATGCGCCATGTAATCTTGTTGTTGCGCTTAAATTTTTTCAATTCTAAAGGTGTTTCACCATAGTTCAAAGTTAGCAATTGAATTTTATTTTTATAATCCCTTTCAATGATTCTCAATGCCGCTGTGTCTTCACTAAATCCAGGTTGATCAAAACTCCATACATATAAATACATGGGTTTTCGTTTATATTTTTTTATGCAAATGCTTTTTCTCTCTTTATCAGTTGTTTGAAATTTGAATTTCTTCAGTTTCTTTCCAATTGTTAAACTGTTCTGAATTTTAGCATCTTTATCTTCTTTAAGTATGACATAAGCACCAACTTGATCCACATGTAATACTAAATAGCGCTTCCCATTTCGCTCAAACCAGGTTTTGCCTGATTTTGATTTTATCTCGACTTTATTATCAGGTAATACCAAGGATTTATAGTCTCCAATTAGCAGAACATCCGTCCCATAATCGTTGTATATACCATTACAATTTACATCCTTAATTCCTAATCGAAAACTATCATCTCCAAACTTATAATCACCTGCAATGGTGTTTAATCGAACTTCTTTAAAACTAAAAAGGGTCCCAGCATATTTCTTCTCACCACTATTGTCTTTATAGTACTCATCTAACATTCCGACATACTTGGAGTTATAAGATGTTGAAAATCGACTTAGATTAACTGTATAGGTTGCATTATCAACCTTCGGATTAATCAGAGTGATGTCCATACTCATCGAAGAATTTGGCAGAGTATCAGGAGCTCCATCATCCGACAAATCTAAGTTGTGATTACGGTCAATCCAAAACAAAGCTGGCTTGGAACTTCTTTGATTATTACCAATAAAAATCAAGGTATACCCTGTTAAATCTTCGCGATCATCAATGCCGCCGAAATAGATATATGCATAAGAAGTGTCGCCCATACCCTCCATATTAGGTAATTTGGCGTTGAAATAATTTGATTTCTTCTTTGTCTCAACACCAATATTCATAGGATCTTCAAGTGGAAGCCCCATGAATTTGTAAACTGCAACAATTGATTGCATTTTTTTACCCTTTTCATCTTGAACATATTGATTCAAAAGTAACTTTTGCTCATTATTTTGAGCAAACGACTTAAAGAGAATACCAAGCAAGAATAAAAGAATAAAACATTTGCGCATCATTAGATTAATCTCTATTACCTATGAATATAGAAAGAAAATAAACAAGATTTGCGAGTGCCCCAGCTGCAGCAGCAACATAAGTCATGGCAGCCCATTTAAGAGAATCTTTTGCACCAGCATATTCATTGTTTGTCACAATTCCATTGTTTTTCATCCAAACTAAGGCGCGTTTACTTGCATCAAACTCCACTGGCAGTGTAATCATTGCAAAAGCCGTAATGAACAAGTTGGCTACAACAATAATCAGCAACAAGGTAGAACCAATTGAATTATTTGAATACAATAAAGCTCCAGCGCCAAAGAACATAATCATATTTAGAGTGTTCATAATGCTTGAACTTATATTCACAATAGGCACCATTTTACTTCTTAAACCCAACATGGCGTATGCTTCTGCATGTTGAACGGCGTGCCCACATTCATGCGCAGCAACAGCCGCCGCTGCAGCATTACGTTGACTATATACAGCTTCACTCAAATTAACTGTTTTATTAATTGGGTTATAATGATCCGTTAATTGACCCTTAACAGAAATAATTTTCACATCAGATATGCCATTATCAGCAAGCATTCTTGCTGCAATTTCTGCTCCTGACATGTTGTTTTGCAAATGCAATTTTGAATAGTGCTTAAATTTACTTTTTAGACGTGAACTGATTAACCAAGAAACCAGCATCACAGCAAGCATAATAATAATATATCCGTTCATAAGTATTCTATTTGAATATCTTTATTATTACAATTACCATTCCGATTAGAAACATTAGAATTGAGATTCGATTAATACCATGCATTAATCGAAGAGAAGATTTGTCTTCATTTCCCATATCAGGTTGTTTCTGAAATGTTATATAGGACCAAATTTTTTTAAACATATTAATCTAAAGGTGGATAGTTTATTTTTGCGCTTGCAACAATTGCAGTTTGATACTTCCCTTTAATTTCCTCGTATAATTTCATGCACTCAAATTTTGAAGTGTATGCCCCTACGTAAACTTTGAAATTTGGTTCATCCCAAACAACTTCACTGTGACTCTCAAATTCAGAATCAAATTTTGATTTCATCTTTTCAGCTTTATTCCTATCATCCCCATTAAAAATCAAAATATGATATCCATGCGTAGTTGCATTAGGATTCATTTTCTGAGCTGTGCGAGTTTGAATTAAATTGTCTAAACCCGCAGGTTTATTTACTTGAACCTGCGCATCAATACTAAATATGGCAAATGCAAATATTGCTAAAACTATCAATCTTTTCATGTAATTAACGCTTTTTTTGTAGTTCTCTTTCTTGTTTCCGACGCTCTGCTCTACTCAACTTTTGCTCAGGCATCTCTCCATTTGTAACTAATCCTTCATTTGAAACAGGTCTATTTTCAGAACTGCTCAATTTTAATTTACTTAAATCTGTTTTTTGTGGTTCTCTGGCTTTTTGAACTTGTCTATTATCCTCTGTTGCAATTTGTGCCTTAAATAACATAGATAAAATTTTATCATTCATTCTACCAATCATTCCTTGGAATAATTTAACCGATTCAATTTTATATATCAACAATGGATCTTTCTGCTCAAATGTTGCATTGTTAGCAGATTGTTTCAATTCGTCTAATTCCCTTAAATGATCTTTCCATTCATCGTCAAGTGTTTCTAAACAAACATTTTTTTCGTATTCAATTGTAAGCGCTTCACCATTACTATTAATACACTTTTTCAAATTCACAGGAATTCCAAAGTTTTTAATACCATCCGTGAAAGGTATCATTACAAATTCAACTTTGTCTCCTTCTTGAGTTTGAATTCGTTTTAATACGGGAAGAGCTATTTCACTCATCTTCTTTTGTTTTGCTTGGTAGGATTCAATCAGATAATGGTATAATTCATCCGCTAATGCTTCAGGTTTACTAGTTCTAAAAGTCTCTTCATTAAACGGCAGCTCAAGTGCGAAGGACATGGCAATTTCCATTGATAAAGCACTATAGTCTTCACTATCTTTTGCAAACAATACTTTGTCATCACACCATTCTGAAAGCATATTTTGAATATCAAGCGCTAATCTATCTCCCAATAAGGCGTTTTTACGACGTTTGTAAATAACAGTTCTTTGTTTATTCATCACATCATCGTACTCAAGTAAACGTTTGCGCATTCCAAAGTTGTTTTGCTCAACCTTTCTTTGACTGCGTTCAATAGTTTTACTCATCATCGAATGTTGAATAACTTCTCCTTCTTTATATCCAAATTTATCCATTAATTTTGATGCTCTATCACTTCCAAACTTACGCATCAAATCATCTTCCAATGAAACAAAAAACAAAGACGATCCTGGATCCCCTTGTCTACCAGCACGTCCCCTTAGCTGACGGTCAACTCGTCTTGAATCGTGTCTTTCTGTTCCAACTATAGCTAACCCCTCCTGCCTTCCTTAACTTTTCCTCCTATTTTTATATCCAATTTTCACCACAGCCATATTGGTTGCAATAGTTACCGCAGAAGGATACCCTGCTTCAGCAACCACCTCGGCCTCTCTTTTGGCTTTTTTTGTATTAATACATTGTGTTTGATGTTTCTTTACCTTTAACATCCTTGACAACAACTCAGAAATTTCTACAGAAGTTGTACCTACTAGGACTTGTGACGATTCATTAGAACGTTTAATAACTTCGTCTATAACAGCATTGTATTTCTCGCGTTTTGTTTTGTAAATCTGATCATCTGTATCAATACGTGCAATAGGTTTATTTGTTGGTATAACAACGACGTCCAATTTATATATTTCCCAAAATTCACCTGCTTCAGTCTCTGCAGTACCAGTCATTCCCGCAAGTTTGTGATACATTCTAAAGAAATTCTGTAGAGTTATAGTTGCAAATGTCTGTGTTGCAGCTTCAATCTTCACATTTTCCTTAGCTTCAATAGCTTGATGGAGTCCATCGCTATATCTTCTCCCTTCGAGTACACGACCAGTTTGTTCATCCACAATTTTCACTTTGCCATCTACAAGGATATATTCTGTATCTTTTTCGAATAAAGCATAAGCTTTTAACAACTGACTAATTGCGTGAATTCGCTCTGATTTAATTGCAAAATTGCGCATTAACTCACTTTTAACTTCTGCTTTTTCTTCATCCGAAACATTCGACTTCTCAATGTCTGCTATTTCAGTCCCAACATCAGGTATAATGAAAAAATCTTTTTCTTCACCAGACTGAGTTATACTTTCAATTCCTCGTTCAGTGAGTTCAACTTGATTATTTTTTTCATCAATAACAAAATACAATTCAGCATCGGCCTTGTACATGTGCTTTTGCTGCTCTTGCATGTAGAAATTCTCTACTTTAGTTAACAAAGCTTTCATTCCAGGTTCCCCTAAAAATTTAATAACCGCTTTGTGCTTTGGCAAACCTCTATAAGCTCTCAACAAGGCCAAACCTCCTTCGCCCTCTTTTTCACCAGTATTTCCTGCCTCTATAAGTTTCTTTGCATCATTTAAAAACGTGTTTACCGCTTTTTTCTGTGCATTAACCAATTTTTCAATTCTAGGCTTCAATGCCGTAAACTCCTGGATATCACCTTTTGGAACTGGACCTGAAATAATTAACGGTGTTCTTGCATCGTCAATTAAAACTGAATCGACCTCATCTATCATCGCATAATGATGTTTTCTCTGCACCAATTCCTCTGGACTGTGAGTCATGTTGTCTCTTAAGTAATCAAATCCAAACTCATTATTTGTGCCATAAGTAATATCAGCCAAATATGCCTGACGACGCTCATCGCTATTTGGTCTGTGAAAGTCTATACAGTCAACACTTAAACCGTGAAATTCGAAAATTGGAGCGTTCCATTCACAGTCTCGTCGTGCAAGGTAATCGTTGACAGTTACAATGTGAACACCATTTCCTGCTAAGGCATTTAAATATGCGGGTAGAGTTGAAACTAGTGTTTTTCCTTCTCCAGTAGCCATCTCAGCAATCTTGCCTTGATGCAAAACAACACCACCAATAAGCTGAACATCATAGTGCACCATATTCCATTTAACAGTGGCTCCAGCTGCAGTCCATTCATTTGAATATCTAGCTTTATCCCCTACAATCGTAACATTAGGTTTTCTTTTCGAAAGATTTATATCAAATTCATTCGCCGATACTTCTAATTCTTCATTTTCACTAAAACGCCTTGCAGTTTGCTTAACAACAGCAAATGCTTCAGGTAAAATTTCTAACAATAATTTTTCTAAAGCAACGTCTTTCTCTTTAATGATATCCTCAATCTCAGAGTATTTTTGATCTTTTTCAAGAACTTCTTCTGCAGTCATTTTTTCAATTTCTGCCGTAATGACATCAATTCTTGAATCAAAATCTGATAATCCATTTTGTATGCGTTCTTTGAGTTCAGCAGTTTTAGCCCGGAGTTGGTCATGACTTAACTCTTGATAGGAATCATAAAAATCATTGATCTTGTCAATGTAAGGAGTCAGTTGTTGAACATCCTTTTCGCTTTTGCTTCCACCAAAGACTTTCGTTATATTTTTAATGAGATTGTTGAGCATAAAATTGCAAAGATATTAAAAATTGGGGTATATTTTTGATGTATAACCCAAAGATAATACCAAAAAGAAAAACAGCCAAAACTATGACGATTTGGCTGCTTTGAATTTAGGTATCAATTAATTATAAAACTATCTGTGCATTATTTGACAAGGTATTTATTGATTCTTGACAAATTGAGCATCAACTAAAATTCTCACCTCATCAGAAACGACAATTCCTCCTGCTTCAGTAACTGCTGACCAATTCAAGCCAAAATCTTTTCGATTTATCTTGCCAACTATTTCAAATCCATGCTTTTCATTTCCATAAGGGTCGCTCATAGTACCTGCATACTCTACATCTAAAACTATAGATTTACTCACTCCACGTATGGTTAATTCGCCTTCCAATTTGTAACTTGAACCTTCAACCTTTTTAAAGTTGGACGATTTGAATTCCATTTTTGGGTAGTTTTCAGCATCAAAGAAATCTGCGCTCTTTAAATGTGCATCTCTTTGTTCGTTTTTCGTGCTTATACTATTAACATCAGCATGAAAATCAATTTTAGCATCTGAAAAATCTTCTTTTTCTGATTCTACTGTGGCCTCAAAACTAGAGAAATGGCCAGTTACATTTGAAATCATAAGATGTTTAACTTTAAATGTAACTTCAGAGTGAGCTGGGTCGAATGAATAACTTGACATAATTTATTAAATTTTAAGACGCAAAACTACTTGGTGTTTTAAAGCCATGCATTAATACAGATTAATAAATTTTCTTAAACTATATTAAGTTTCATTATTTAGATAGAATGCAAATCAATTACATAAAAACCTTATTATTGTATTTCAAACAATTTAGATTATGCCAAATATATTTGATCAAACCGAAAAACTAATTCACGAATATGCAGAAATCAGAGAACATAATGCAGCATTCAAAACTCTCTATACCGAATTGTGTTCAGATGATTTATTGAAGCATTACAAAGTTTTCACAGGGGAAAACAAATCCAATATATTAGCGGAATTAAATAAAATTGAAGAAGCTATTGAAACTATAGGCAAAAACATGAGCTCTCATCGCTCTGAACCTTCGTAATCTTTATTATTTCTTTGCCAATTGATTCCTGATTTTACTTAAAAATTCAGGTGTTATCCCCAAATAAGCAGCTATTTGAATTTGCGGCAATCGTTGTAATAATTGAGGATATTTCTCTTTGAAGTTTAGATAGCGTTCTGTGGCTTGTAAACTTAAATTATCAAGTAATCTATTTTGATTACTAACAAATCCATTTTCTGTAATAATTCTGAAATACTTTTCAAGTTTTGGACAAGTCTCAAATAATTGTAATTGATTTTTTCGTGAAAGCAGTAAAACTTCAGAATTTTCCAAAGCATCAATAAATAATCGTCCTGGTTTTTGAGTGGTAAAACTCATCATGTCTGTAATCCACCAATCTTCTATTGCAAATTGCAGATTGTGCTCAAATCCATTTGAATCAACAAAATAAGACCTTAAACATCCTGAAATAACAAAAGCAGAATTCTCACTAACTTCATCTTCTTGAACAAAATATTGTCTTTTTCTAAGTTTTTTTGGTTTTAAAACAGAAAGCAATTCATTAATTTCTACTTCACTTAAAAGAATATGCTTCTGTATATTGTCTATTAATAGTTGACTCATGAACCGCTAATATAATTATTTATTCAAATTTTTTCAGGTGCATAACACGTCTGATCCTTACAAATATAAATCTAAATGTGTTCCATTAAATCCTTTCCCTTTAAACAAAGGAACCTGTGTCGACTCTGAAACATAACCTAATATTACATCTTTTTCAATTTGAATTTGAAGGATTGAAAGAACCTCCTTTCTCGCTTTATTACTCGAAATAATTTTCTGAATAGCCCCAGTTTCAATTTGCAAACTTAAGTTTGCCCAATTGCTATGTCTAAGGACCAGATTTACCTTCAATAAATCATGCATAGACTCCAACATTTTTTCTGCCATTTCTCGCCAATCATTTCTGCTGAAATACCACGACATTTTCCAAAGGACATTTGCCATTATACTATTACCACTATTGATTACATCATCGTTGATATCAAACTTTGAATGTAGTAATCCATCTGATGATTCAAACTTAAAAAACCCAACTTTTGAATCGTAGAATTTATCAATGCAAATCTTCAAATAGCGTTCCGCTTTCAGTAAATAATTTTCATCGAGACTAGCAGTAAATAGTGAAAGTAAAGCATCCAAATAAGTCGAGTAATCTTCTAAAAATGCATCAATTTTCAACTCGCCATCTTTGAATATTCTATACATTTCTCCATCCTTAATAAACGAATTTGAAATTGACTTCTCTAATGCTTCTGCTTCTTCAAATAAACTTGAATCATTTAAATACACGGCTGATTCAGAGATACCCTTTAAGAACAAATTGTTCCATGAATTTATGCATTTATCATCTATACCTGGTTTAATTAATGTTTTTCTATAAACTTTTAAAATTTCCCTAGATTTTTTTACAACATTATGCAAATCATCTGAATCAATCTTTAATTCAATAGCTGCATTTTCTATGGTACCTAAAGGGAATAATATATTCCTACTTTCTTCCCAATTGCCATGTTGAGTACATTGATAATACTTGGCAAAAATATCCAAATCTGACCCGAGTACTTTTTCAAGTTCATTATATGTTAAAGTGTAATATTTTCCTTCTACTCCTTCACTATCAGCATCCAATGCCGACTGGTAAACACCATATTTAGTCTTCCATTCTTGCTTACAAAATTGAATTGTTTCAAGAGCAATTCTTTTAAAAAATTCGTGTTTAGTTTTATGATAAGCATAGCTGTACACTTCAATTAACTGAGCGTTGTCGTATAGCATTTTTTCAAAATGTGGGGCAAACCACCTTTTATCAACTGAGTATCTAGAAAAGCCACCTTCAATTGCATCATATATGCCACCCATTGCCATTTGTTCAAGCGTATACACAGCCATTTTTTGAGCATCAATATTTGAATATACTAAAGCATATTTTAAAAGAAACAACCAATTAGTGGGCATTGGAAACTTGGGAGCTCTATTCTGTCCACCATACACATTATCGAAATTTTCCTTAAACATATTAAATACTTCATGCGATAAAGGTTTCACATCTTTTGTTCTTCTTGTTATGCCAGGAGGTAATGAGATTGTTTTAATTCCATGAGCTAATTTTTCTGCATATTCATATGCCTTATTTGGCGACTGTTCCCAAAGATCATGTATCGCGTGTAAGATTTTATGCCATTCACTTTTCGGAGCATATGTTAATGCGTGAATTGGTCGTTTATCCGGTAGTGCAAATGCATTTAATGGCCAACCACCATTTCCATTTACTAGTTGGCATGCATCCATATACAATTGATCTACGTTTGGCAATTCTTCCCTATCTACCTTAACGCAAACAAAATATTGATTCATGATTTCAGCTGTTTCAATATCTTCGAAAGATTCATGAGCCATTACGTGACACCAATGACAAGCGCTATAACCAATACTAACTAAAAGAAGTTTGTTTTCCCTTTCCGCTTTTTCAAATGCTAAATTATTCCACTCATACCAGTCGACAGGATTTTTGGCATGTTGTCTTAAATATGGACTTAATGAATTTTTGAGCTGATTTTCAGTTTTATTTTTCAAAATAATAGTGTAGTTTCGAATCTAATTCATGCAAAAATACCTCATTTTAGTTTTAACACTACTATTTTCCAATCACATTGCAGCTCAGGAAGAATTAGACACGAATGGTCAAAAGGACAACATTCATTTGGACGACTTAATTTGGATTAAGGATAGTACTTATGGAATTTTAAAATCTTTAAAATTCAAAAATCTAAAAACCCTATATCCTTCCTTTAGAACTTACAAAAATTACATTGACACTTCTTATGCCGGCAGTCAAAGTGACGTAACTAAATTTGCAATGTACAACAACTTTTGGAACAACCTACGTCTTCAATATTATAAAATCCACAAAAAGACTCGAAAAGCAGGTATAGATTGGGCGAAAACTACGTTGGATTCATTCTCTTTAGATACTGGAGGAATTGGAAGTCATGAATATGTGTATTTACATCTTATAATTAAACACAAAGAAAGAAAAAGGTATATTTTATCAGCCCTTTTTTTAAAAATGGAGGATAAATGGTTCCTAATGGATGAACTTAAATATGAAGGAATTCTTGTAGATAAGAAAAAACGCAAAAAGAGGAAAAAAAGATAAATTCGCGGACTTATCTTTAATAGCAAATTAATTATTTCTCTCTGAGTGAAGCACCAACTTATTTCAAGATTATGTCTCAAAAGTTAACTTTCATTGAACTCCAAACTGGAATTCCAATAAAAATAATAAAATCTGTTCTTCAATTAAAAGAAGAAGGCGGAAGCATTGCATTCATTGCTCGATACCGCAAAGATCAAACAAATAATTTAGACGAATTGGGTATTATTAAAATCATTGAAAAATCAGAGTTCTTTGATGAGCTTGCTAAGCGAAAATTATTTATTTTAGAAACAATTAAGGAGCAAGGAAAACTAAATTCAGATTTACAAAACAAAATAGAATTGTGCTTTGACAAGGACATTTTAGAAGATTTGTATCTACCCTTCAAACAAAAAAAGAAAACTCGTGCGTCTCAAGCATTTGAAAAAGGTCTTGAGCCATTAGCGAAGATTATTTTAGCTCAAAGAGATCAAAATATTGAAGAAATAGCAAGGCGTTTTGTAAAAAACAAGGTAAGTACTATAAAAGAAGCTATTACTGGGGCTTCAGATATTGTTGCCCAATGGATTTCAGATGATGCAGATACTAGAAATATGCTGAGAGGCCGATTCGAACAACATGCAATTATTGAAACAAAACTTTCAAAAGGAAAGGCTGATGAAGCCGAAAAATACAATGACTATTTCAAATATTCAGAGAAAGCCAATTCAGCTGCAACTCATAGAATAATGGCAATTTTCAGAGCAGAAAAAGAAGGTTTACTCACTCTAAGTGTGTTACCAGATGAAAATAAAACTCTTGAAGCCCTTGATAGAAAATGGATACGTAGAAATTCGATGTGCCCAGCTATATTAGAAGACATAATTAGTGATTCTTACAAACGACTCTTAAGACCTTCTTTGGAAAACGAATTCAAACAAAAATTATTTGAAAAAGCTGAGACTGATGCCATTCAAGTATTTGCTAATAACTTGAATCAACTTCTACTTTCAGCTCCCTTAGGAAACAAAAGAATTTTGGCCATCGACCCTGGAATAAGAAGTGGATGTAAAACAGTGTGTCTTGATGAAGCTGGCAATTTAATTTATCATTCCATATTGTTTTTCAATTCCAATTCAGAAAAACAAAAATCAATATCTGAACTATCCGCACTTTTAAAAACACAAAAAATAGAAGCCATTGCGATAGGAAATGGCACTGCAGGTAGAGAGACATACGATTTAATTCGAAGAGAATTTAAAGACACACCAAGTTTTTTGATCAATGAAGATGGGGCGTCAATCTATTCTGTTTCTGAACTTGCTAGAAAAGAATTCCCAAATTACGATGTCACTGTTAAAGGCGCTGTAAGTATTGGTAGAAGATTAATAGATCCACTAGCAGAATTGGTGAAAATTGATGCAAAAAGCATTGGTGTTGGTCAGTATCAGCATGATGTGAATCAGACTAAATTAAAGAAAGCGCTAATTGATACTGTAGAAATATGTGTGAATAAAGTTGGTGTAAACATAAACACCGCTGGTGAAGAATTATTGAAGCACGTTTCTGGTTTAGGGGAAGTTTTAGCAAAAAATATTGTTGAATACAGAAATAAAAACGGTGAATTTAAAGATAGAAATGCCCTCAAAAAAGTGCCGCGATTAGGTGAAAAAGCTTTTGAACAATGTGCGGGTTTTCTGCGAATCAGAGATGGTGAAAACAAACTGGACAATAGCGCTGTGCATCCTGAGCAATACAAAACAGTAGAAAAGATGGCTAAATTGACGAGAATATCTATTCCTGATATGATTGGCAAAAAAAGTGTAATTGATTCAATTCGAAAATTAGACCATATTAGGGAAGAAATAGGTCATTACACATTTGATGATATTTTATTGGAACTTGAAAAACCAGGACTCGACCCTAGAGAATCTATACAAAGTGAACAATTTGACAGTGCTATTCAATCAATACACGACTTAAAAGTTGGGATGTTAATCAATGGCATAATTATAAATATTACAAATTTTGGAGCATTTGTAGATATAGGCATTAAAGAAAATGGCTTATTACACGTATCTGAAATGTCTGACAAATTTATTCAAAGTCCTCATGAAGTCATTAAATTAAACCAGCATCTAAAACTAAAAGTAAAGGATATTGATGCTGAGAGAAAACGAATTTCACTTAGTTTAAAAAGTTAATTAATCGCTTATTTGAAGAGTTCAACGACTTAAATTCATTTTTGCCATACAACATTTCTAACTTTGAATTGTTAATATCTATATCATGGCAAATAAAACACAAAAAACAAACACACAGCAGCGAGATAAGATAGTTACTGCATATATTGATTATGTTTTGACTGAAGGAAAAGACCCAGCTTCAATTTATGCATTTGCCAAACAATTGAAACTATCTGAGCCTGAATTTTATTCCCATTTCGTTCAGTTCAAAGATATTGATTTACATATTTGGACAGAGGCTATTGACTCCACAATTGAAACTTTAAAAAATTCAGAAGAATTTGAAAATTATAGCTCTAGAGAAAAAATATTAGGGCTTTTCTATACCTTGATTGTGGCTTTAAACCAAAATCGCAGTTATTTTATTTATAGTATTGAACATAGAAAACCACTTTTCAAAAATAACGATGGAATAAAGTCGAAGATTACTGAATTTGCCAAGGAAGTAATACAAGAAGGCCTGAGTGGAAATGAGATTGAAGATAGAAAGTTTATTAGCGACCGTTATCATGAAGCTGTGTGGATGAACACTTTATTTATTTTAAATTTCTGGATGGAAGATGACAGTAAAGAATTTGCGAAAACAGATGCGGCAATTGAAAAATCAGTAAATTTAATCATGGAATTAATGGGTAAAAGTGCACTTGATAGCATCTTAGATTTGGGTAAGTTTTTAGTCCAAAATAAGTCTAAATCTGTATTTAAAATGTAATTCATTTTGCAATTATCCGTATGAAAGAGCAAATTAAAATTCCAACCTCAAAAATCCAAAGAGCAGCTAGCTTTGCTGGTGCTGGCGCGAAAATTGGTGGAAACTATTTAAAATATTATTTAAAGAAGGCTGTTGATTCAGGCACCAATAGAGACGAATTGAACGAAGATAATGCCGAAGACATATACGACACCTTAAGTAAGTTAAAAGGTTCAGCTCTTAAGGTTGCTCAAATGCTAAGTATGGATAAAAACTTGATGCCAAAGGCCTATCAAAACAAATTCCAACTTGCTCAATATTCAGCACCTCCGCTGAGTTATCCATTGGTATTAAAAACATTTCAGCAAGAATTTAAAAAGGAACCCTTAGAATTATTTGATTCATTTGGCAAATCTGCAATGCATGCTGCAAGTATTGGTCAAGTTCATAAAGCTACAATTAAAGACAAAACTTTTGCAGTTAAAATTCAATACCCTGGAGTAGCAGATAGTGTAAGCAGTGATTTAAAGTTGGTGAAACCACTAGCCACTCGTATTTTAAACCTAAAAGGAAAGGACATTGATAAATACTTCAAGGAAGTGGAGAACAAACTTTTAGAAGAAACTGATTACAAGTTGGAACTCAAGCGTTCAATTGAGATTTCTAAAGCTTGCTCTAAAGTTAATGGTGTCTTTTTTCCTAATTACTATCCAGAATATAGTAGTAATCGAATTCTAAGCATGGATTGGATTGATGGTTTACCCTTATCTGAATTTGTAAAAGGCAATCATTCTCAGGACGTTCTAAACAAAGTTGGTCAAGCAATTTGGGATTTCTATTTGCATCAAATATTTGTTTTAAAATCTGTTCATGCCGACCCACACCCTGGAAACTTTATAATTACAGCAGATAATCAAGTGGGTGTTATTGATTTTGGTTGTGTTAAAGAGATTGACCCTATCTTTCATAAAGACTACTTTACTTTACTCGATTCAGAAGCTATCAATAATGACATTCTATTCACTCACATTCTTTTCAAACTCGAATATCTTTTAAAAGAGGACAGTGCTAAAGTAGTTCCTGTACTAAAGAAATCGTTTAAGGAAATGTTAGATTTATTGGGGCGTCCATTTAATTCTGACACATTTGATTTTAGTGATGATAGTTATTTTAAGCAAATTTACGACCTTGGAGAGAGGTTCAGTAAAATGATTGAGTTAAAAGAAGCGAATGGAGCCAGAGGGCCACAAGACGCTATTTATATCAATCGCACATGTTTTGGCCTATACGGAATTCTAAATATTTTGGGTTCAAAAATTGATACCTCTAAAGCATCCAAGTATAGAGACAGAAGTTAAAACAGCTAAAAACCAATAGTTTAAGATACTGATTTGATTTTTCTTAACTTTTAAAAGCAACTTTTTTAAGAAACTGCAGTTTAATAAGTATGGGCACAATTAAATTGTACGTCATACTTCTATTGTTTTTTTGTGGAATATTCAAAACATCCACTGCACAGCAACATATGCAATTGGCAATAGGAAACTATGGCAAAGTCCATTCAATTTATTTAAATCCATCTTTGCCAGGATACAGTAAATTTAAATGGCAGGTAAATTTAGCTGGATTTTGGGTGAATGCAAATAACAATTATCTCAGTTTGCATATGCCTTATTCTGTTTATAAAATACCAAATAGAATTCCTCCAAACTATAAAACAGAATCTGGCAATCCACAATTTGATAAATTTTGGTTAAGAGAACACTTAAATGGAAGGCCAAAGCACATTTCAGTTTCATCTGATGTATATGGACCTTCCGCTTCAGTTTCTATTAAATCATGGAGTTTTGGTTTTTTTTCTCAGGCTTCAGCGGGAATTAGAGTATCAAAACTCCCGGAAAATTTGGCACATGCTATTTGGTATGAATTTGATTCTGCTCAAGGTGCATTTTCACAATTCAATGCCACACAAAATTCAGGGCAAAGTTTCATGAATGCATTTAATATAAGCGGAAATTCAAGAATAAACTTGGGCATCAATGTTGCAAAATCTTTTGAATTAGATTGGCAGAGACAAGTTTTATTTGGTATCAACCTAAAAAAGGTATGGGGTCTTCCTGGGTTTTACTTTAAAAGTGATGCAATATCTGTAAACAGTCAATTTCAGGACAGCTTAATTTTTAGTCCTGGTAAATTTCAGCTTATAAGTTACGGTGAAGAAATGGGAAATGGCTGGGGCAGTGATATCGGTATATCATATATCTTTAATAAGAAAAGCTTTAAAAGAAATGGCAACTATTCGAAAACACGGACAGAATATTTTGCAAAACTTGGATTCTCTATTTTGGACATTGGACGAATCAAATATCAAGATGCTACTTATCGTGAGGTAAGTTTAAATGAAACTACAGGAATTTCCACCAACACTTCAAATTTTAATTCAATTAAGCAGTCGGACAATTATCAACTGATTGCTGATTCATTTCTAAGACAATTCTCTAATTTTTCGCAATACCAAAGTAATATCAACATAGGTTTACCTACTCGAATTATGCTCTCAGGCGATTTTCAATTTCGTAAAAATGTCTTTGTATCGTCAATTATTTCTCAAAGTTTGAGAAAAAGAAGTTCAGAACACAACCGCTATCAAAACTTTTTAATGGTATCTCCAAGGTATGAAAGCAGATTTTTTGAAATTTCTGTTCCTGCAATGCTCGAATATGATTACCGTTCTTTGAGAATTGGAACTTCCTTAAGAATTGGCCCTGTTTATATAGGCAGCAACAATTTAGCTTCCTTTATTTATACAAGAGGTTTTAGAGATGTCGACCTATTTGCAGGGATAGCATTCGGAAATTTTAACGCTAAAAGCTTTAAGAAACAAACAAAACAAAAGCGTAAAAAACACAGTACACAAAAACAAAATTGTGGTATCTTTTGATCGCTTTATAGAATAGATTTATTTGTTGTCAATGAATATTTTGATGACAATGTCTAAATTGCTACCTTTGTAATAAATCATGTTATTAGACCACTACATAAGTTATGATTTTGTTCCTTTAAATCCAGAGCAAAAAATTGAAGACGCCATAGAAAAAATGGAAGATTTGAAACTTGATTTAATGCCAGTTGTTGATTCAGATATTCTTGTAAATTACGCTTCACTTGAAGACCTCCAAAGTAGAAACAGCTCTGATAAGATATCTACTCTTCCTCAGTTCAGTTCAATATTACCATCTGTAAATTCAAACCAACATTTATTGGATATTTGCTCACAGCTTAAAACCTTTAATGCCCCTTTAATTGCAGTTGTTGATGCTGAAGGTCTATTTCAAGGTGTTTTAGAAACGCAAGACACGATAGATGCCATAAGCTCAAGCTTAACGATTCGAAACGCAGGAAGTATTCTTGTGATCCGAGTAAAACCGATTGACTATTCGTTAAGTGATTTATCTAGAATCATAGAATACAGTGATGCTAAAATACTTGGTTTGTTTATTTATGAAGTTGAAAACAGCGACGAACTTGACATCCATCTCAAACTAAACACAACTGTTCTCAAACACATTTTAGCAACATTAGAGCGTTACGACTATAAAGTAGTGCAATATTTTAATCGTGAAGATTTAACAGATGACCTCGACCAAAGATATTTCAATTTAATGAAATTTATAGATGTTTAAATCGCCTTCTAGTAAACTTCTTTATTCTTTCTTCTTTTCATTCTTCATTCATTCAGTTATCAATGGACAAGCTTTAGACTCTGTGTTCAGAGTTGATTCTATTTATATTTCTGGAAACAACAAAACAAAGACTAAAATAATATTAAGAGAAATCAGTTTCAAATTAGGCGACACCATTCACAATTGGTCTTATCATAAAGAGCAAAGTCGAAAACAACTCATCAATTTATATATTTTCAATGAAGTGTCAGTGGAAAAGGATGGCGGATTAGTTACAATACATGTCACAGAACGTTGGTATATTTGGCCAATTCCACAGTTGGATTATGCAGATCGAAATTTCAACCAATGGTGGCTCAGTAAGGATTTTAACCGATTAATATACGGTGTTAATCTTGAATGGTATAACATACGTGGTCGAAATGAAACGATGACATTAAGATTGTTAAGCGGTTACACAAAAATGGCCGCTATAAAATATAAAATTCCGTATTTTAATAAAAAACAAACATGGGGATTACAAGTAGATGCCCATTACAGTACCAATCGTGAAGTATGGTATAAAACAGAAGAAGATAAAGTTCAATTTTTTAGAGATAATGACAAAATATTATTGACTCGAAAGAATGCTGAATTGACCTTAACACATCGTAAGAAAATATTCTCCTATCACAATATATTCAGTGGCATACGACAAACCAACATTGCAGATACTGTTGCAACCTATGAGGTAAATAGGCGATATTTACTTAATAACCAAAATTCACAAACTGAATTATATTTGGGGTATCACTATATATATGATAGAAGAGATTTTAAAGGATTCCCTCTAAAAGGAAACCTGCTCAAATTAAACATTGAATTATCTCAATTTAATCTGCCTTCCAAAAACCTTCACACTTTAAGTTTAAAAGGTTCATACTCTAAATATTTCCCAATATTCAGAAAACTATATGGTTCATTTCATGGTACCTTAAGGTATTATTCAAACGACTATCCTCCATACAGTAAAATACAAGCATTGGGTTATGGAAAAGATTATATACGTGGATATGAATTAAATGTTATCGATGGCAATAATTTTGCTTTAGGTAAAGCTGAAATTAAATATCAAATTTTAGATAAGAAATATAAGTTTCTGCCTAAACTAAGGAATTACGAAGTTTTACCAATTTCAGTTTACTTAAGTAGTTTCTATGATTTGGGATATGTGCAAAATGCATATGAAAAAACAACCTTATACAGCAACAATATCCTTCCTAATAGCCTACAAAGAGGTGGTGGAGTAGGAATAAACTTTGTAATGTTTTACGACTATTGTACAAGAATTGAATATGCTGCTGATAAATTCTTAAACAGAAGGTTCTACATTAGTTTTGTGGCTTCTATGTAAGATTTTGTTAGCTAGAGATTAGAACCTAACCATTCATACTAACCAAGAATTCTAAATTATTCTTAGTGCCTTCCATGTATTTTAACATAGTTTTTAATGCTTCTTCACTATTCATATCTGCTAAATGGTTTCGAAGTACCCAAAGTTTTTGAAGTGTACTTTTATCCAGCAACATATCTTCCCTTCTTGTACTTGAACTTACGATATCAATAGCTGGATAAATACGTTTATTGCTTAATTTTCTATCGAGTTGCAATTCCATATTACCTGTACCTTTGAATTCCTCAAAAATGACTTCATCCATTTTTGAACCAGTCTCAGTAAGCGCAGTTGCAATGATGGTAAGAGATCCTCCATTTTCAATATTTCTTGCTGCACCAAAGAAACGCTTTGGTTTTTGTAGGGCGTTTGCATCTACACCACCTGATAGAATCTTACCCGATGCTGGTTGAACAGTATTGTATGCTCTCGCTAAACGAGTAATTGAATCCAATAAGATAACAACATCATGACCACTTTCAGTTAAACGCTTAGCTTTCTCTAGTACAATATTGGCCAATTTTACATGCTTATCAGCCGGTTCATCAAAAGTACTTGCAACAACTTCTGCATTTACACTTCTGGCCATATCGGTAACTTCTTCAGGTCTTTCATCTATCAATAAAATGATCATGTAAACCTCAGGGTGATTTGTGGCAATTGCATTGGCCAGACTTTTAAGTAATTGTGTTTTACCAGTTTTTGGTTGAGCAACAATTAATCCACGTTGGCCTTTTCCAATAGGTGACACCAAATCTATAATTCGATTGCTGTAGTTGTCGTTTTTATCAACTAAATCTAATTTCTCATCTGGGAATAAAGGCGTTAAATGCTCGAAACTAACTCTGTCGCGTATTTGTTCTACAGTTTTACCATTGATTTTTTCAACCTTTACCATGGCAAAATATTTTTCACCTTCTTTAGGGGGGCGAATTGAACATAAAACTGTATCACCAGTCTTTAATCCATGAGATCTTACATGATGAGGAGCCAAGTATACATCATCAGGTGAGGCCATATAATTATAATCTGAAGACCTTAAGAAACCGAAGCCATCTTGAACAACTTCTAATACACCTTGAGTTGTAACAACCCCCTCTAATTCAAGTAATTGTTGGATACGTTCTCGTTTAGCAGCTTCTCTTTCTTGCTTTTCTTTATCCGCTTTTTCTCTATCTTGACGCTGCTGCTCTATTTGTTTCTGGTGTTCTTCTTGCTGTTTTGCTTTATTACGATTAACAGCGTCATTATCTACATCAGTATTGTTACTTGACTCTGCTTTTTCTTGATGTTGCCCTTTATTTCTGTTGTGTTTTTGGTTTCCACCTTTCTTATCATTTTTGAACTCAGATGAATTTTCTTCAATTTCTTTTGAAACTATATCATTTGAACTCTCAGAATTCTCTACTTGTGAATTTACATTTTCAGAGTCAATCTTTTTTTCTTCATCAGCTTTCTTTGTAGTTTTTGATTTGGTTCTAGGCTTCTTAGCTTTAACATCTTCTTGAGGGGTATTGTTCTCAGATTTTTCAGAGTCTAAAATTTTCGCAATCAATGCATCTTTTTCCAAATCTGCCGTGTTTTGAAGACCAATTGTACTGGCTATAACGTTCAGCTCTTCAATCGACTTATCTAATAAGTTTTTACTTTCCATTGTTAATATAAAGGAATAATGATAATAGGGATTCTAAAATAATTACCGTGTGACAAAATTTTGAGGGGGTGTTGTAAGAATGTACTTCTAGACTATAAAATTAGCTCTTGCAACACTGCAATGATACGATAAAAAAAGAATTATAAAAATATCAATTTTAAAAATATCAAGGATTGGCAGTATTACTTTGCTCTATTGCCTTCTTTCTTTGCTTCTTAGTAAAAGGAATTGGGAAATATTTTGCTGGAAATGCATTTAAATCCTTCAATAATTTATCAAGGTCAAGTGCAGTTGCATTTAAATTATTGTACAAAGCTTTATCATTAACAAGCAGCCCCAATGAACCTTCGCCTGAATTCACTTTATCCATAATAGAACTCAAATCCAGCATTAGTTTGTTTGCTCTATCAACTGTTTCTTTCAACTTCATGGCCGCAATATTATCTGAAGTTGACTTTAAGTTTGACACGATTAAACTAATATTGGCATTATTGTTCTTTAAATTTTGTGTTATGCTTTCAACGTTTGAAATAATTCCATTTAATTTAGGCATGTTTTGCTCTAACATTGAAGAAGCATTATCGCTTATACGCGTAAATGCCCTTAGAGATGTATTTAAACTGGATACAGATTTATTTAAATCACCACTGGCGAGTAAACTATCTAAAGAATTAACAATACTGTTGATTTTGTAATTTAATGGCCTCAAAACGTTACTCATTGATTCCATTAAAGTGGTATCAGCAATTGATTTAAGAGTTTGTCCATTCTCTGCGAGAGTCTTTTCATTACTAAATACTAAATTTAATGCTCTACCTCCTAAAAGTGCGCTTGTTATCTTTACTGAAGAATTTTTTGGCACATCAATATCCTCATTAATGACAAAAAACACCTTAAAGTTTCCTTCTGGTTTCAATAAATCTACATCTGTAACGTTGCCAACCTTATATCCATTATACAACACAGGTGTGGATTTACTTATTTCACTTACATCTGTTAATATAGCGTTTAAGGTGTATTTCTTAGAAAAAAAACTACCTCTTCCCGCAAGAAAATTGTATCCCAAAACCAAAAAAGTGATTGCAATCGCCGCTAAAGCGCCCACTTTGGTTTCATTTGAAACTTTTAATGCCATTGTATTACGCAAATATAAAATCTATTAAGCGGATTTCCAATTATTTAATTATTAGAGAGTAAGTATAATTTGTCATAATTTTTTCTAATGCTTGTGTAAATCACATGTCATTTTTATTCTAGTTATTTTTGTTTTACATTTCAAATCTGTATTTTTACAAATTGGATACAATAAAATTTAAATTTTCCATTACATAACTCCCTATATGGCAAAACTATACCACTTAAAAGTCACCATTTCTCTTTGTTTTTTATTCATCTTGTCAAACTCGAATTCTCAAGTCATAATATTGGGAAATGGAAGTTTTAATGGCTCCAATTTTGCCGGACCAATTAATTCTAGCACATCTGCCGGTGCAAGTTCACGATATGCTTATATTTTTCCCGAGAACACGGTTAGTAGCTTAAGGCATAATGATACAATTACAAGTATCTCATTTCTAAGAAATGGTGGTGATTCGATTATTGGTAATGCCAATATGAAGATTTTCATGCGAACTACTGTTAATTCGGATTATGGAATTGGTAATATAAATTGGGTAGGATTAACTGGAACAACTGGAATGACTAAAGTGTATGATAAAAATCCTCAAGATGAAATTGACTCTTTGCAAGGATGGGTTAGGTTTCTATTTTCAACACCATATGTTGTTGATACTGTATTAGGTAAAAACCTTGAGATATTAGTTGAATACATCCAAACTTCTGCTCAATCAAGTAATATTTTTTGGACTTTTGAAAACAGTGGTTCTGTATTTGGATATGGAAATAATCAAACCAAATTTACAAGAACAAATGGGGGTACATTAACAGATACGACTAATGTAAGTTCAGAGCTTCACCCAACCATTCGTATAGAATTTCCTAGGCATGATTTCGATATTTCTGTTGGCAAAGTATATAGTCTTGGTAAGCTTCCTGTTCCTAGTGGCAACGTTGATTCTGTTAAGGCAATCATTCAAAACGTTGGCAAGAAAGATGCAAATTTTAAGATGTATTTAAAAAGTGCCGGTTCAAATAATTTAATTGATTCCGCAAATTACAGTTTAAAGTACCTTGAAGAAAAAACGCTTTCATTGCCATCATTGTTTCCTAATAATACTGGCTTAGACACCTTATTGGTATTCGCTCAAAACGACAGCAACAGCAGTAACAATAGCTCATCCGTTATTCGATTAGCAACTGGATATGTGTATTCGTATAAAGACCCCACACTGCCAATTGCTGGTGGAATAGGTTTTAATGGAAATACAGGTGACTTTGTGGCAAAGTTTCACTCTAATCAACCTAAAAACATCAATCAAATTACTGTAAATTTTGCACTTTCAAACCAAAAATTCCAGTTAGGCATTTGGAAATCAGATGGTCCGGGAGGCAAACCTGGAACAAATATTTGGACCTCTGATACATTAACTTCAGCACCCACATTTATTTCTCCTGTTTTACCTCCGGTTCAAATAGATAGCAATTTTTATGTAGGTGTTCGTCAATTAGGAACGCAGAATGTCGCATTTGGCTATCAAGCAGAAAGTCCTGTGAGAAGCAATACGTTTTACTATGCTGCTCCGCTTGGGGATTCAAGTTGGGTAGATTTTGCCCCAGATGCTCCTTTTAAATTTGCAATTGAACCGAGAATACAGGCAGATTTCGACTTATCTCCAACAGTTATTTATACACCTTTAGACACAATAAAACTTTCCAATGTATCAACCATTGCGCCTAAAGCTAAAGTAATCAATTATGGTGCTAAAGATATTACAAGCCCTTATACAATTAAGTTCAATATTTTTAGATATGGCTACTTAGAATATACCTCTAGTTACGTTTCTTCTATTACTGATACCTTTTACAGTGGAGATAGCAAAATCATAACTTTTGATTCAAGTTTTCTTCCAAAATTAGCCGGTGATTACGATATCCAGGTTGTGTCACTTTTTCCATCTGACCAGCTTAAAGACAATGACACCCTTAGATCTACTTTTATTATAGCTGCATTTAATGATGTAGGCCCAGCAACCATATTTGACCCAAGTTCTGGATACGATTATGAGCAGTTCGTTGACACAATTTATCCAACAGTATTTATTCAAAATTATGGATTAGACTTTCAAGGACCGTTTAATGTTAGGGCTGAAATTTATGACAGTACAAATACATTGATTTATACAGATAGTAGACCTTATTCTTTAACAGCTTTGAATAGTGTATTGGCTTCATTCAAAACATTCCCATGTGATTTAAAAGGTAGTTTCAAATTTGTAGCATTTACACAATTATTAACAGATGTAAATCGAGTAAATGACACTGTCTTTAGATTTTTCAAAATAATTAGAAGTAATGATGTTCAAATTTCTTCTATAGAATACCCCAAAAACAACACCAGCCTCACTCCTCCAGTTTCAGCAAAAAAACCAGAAGCAAAACTTGAAAATGTTGGCGATGGTCATATAGTTGATAATTTCTGGTCGTATTGTGAAATTTTTTATAACGATAGTCAGATATACAGGGATTCAAGTTCACTCAACAGCTTTAAAGGAATTGTGCAAACATTGTTCTTTAAAGACTTTCAACCAATTCAAAAAGGATACTATAGAATGCGTGTGTATTCATCTGTACCTGAGGATCAATACAGAGCAAATGATACGTTATATAGTGATTTCTCAGTTGGTGTTCCTGATGACATTGAAGTTGTTTCAATCTCCCCACCTGTAAATTCTGGCTTACAACTGGATAGTGTATACGAATCATCTGTAACATTGAGAAACAATGGTTATGAGCCACAAAGCAATCCTTTTACTCTAGTATTTAAAGTAACAAAAGGAACAAGTATTAATTATATTAGAATTCGAAATTTAACGCTCGATAGTAATGAAACTAAAACATTTATTTTAGATACATCCTTACAACTTTATTCTCCTGAAGTTCATGATGTTCAAGTGTATACAGTTTTAGCTAAAGACTTTGTCAAATCAAATGACACCATTCAAGGAGTTTATTATGGCAAAAAAAATTACGATATAGGGGTTGCAAAAATCTTATATCCTGGAAGTGGAGACACCATACTTACGAATATTCAAACTATTAATGGTTTAGTTCAAGTAGTTAATTATGGTGATAGCTTAACTACAGATCGTTTTTCTACAATTTTAAACATTTATACAAAACCTACAAATGTTCTATTGTATTCAAAAACAATTGACAGTAATTTCATGACTAAAGACACTTTAATCCTAGAATATCCATCTTTTGGTGTTAATGGTGCGTCATTTGATGTGAGATTAGAATCATACACAAAATGGTCAAAAGATCAATTCATTACTAACGATACCGCTGGAGGTGAAACGAAGTTTTTATTGTTATATGACCTCGTCGCTGATAGTATCATCGTTCCACAGAATGGTAAAACATATGTAAATACTTCTGGTCCAATACTTCCACAAGTTCAATTAAATAACAAATCTCTTGTCACATTAGAAGATTTTGATTGTAAAGTACTTATTGCTTTAGTTGATACTCAAACTCTTGCTGAAACAATAATTTATAGAGACAGTGTGATTGTTCAAGGCTTATCAGCTTCTGAGATTCGATCTTTTAATATGTTAAATAACTTTCCAATCCTTGATTTAGATAAGGGTGTATACAAAGCATATTTATTTACCGATTACAAATCAGATCAGGTTCCTTCTAACAATTCCATTTCCATAAATTTTAGAATTGAAAAAGAAACGAGTATTCAGGATATTATCAATCATTCTATTCGAGTATACCCAGTACCAAGTAGCCATATTATCAACGTCCATTTCGAGAATAATGTTAAACTTCCTAAAACCATTGAAGTATTTGATGCTCAAGGGAAAAATGTTTTATCAATAAATGTTTCAAATTACGACACTCAAATTGATGTCTCAAAACTTGCAAATGGAGTGTATACATTAGATACTGGAAAGGAGTTGATAAATATTATTGTAGAAAAATAGGAATACTCTAAATTTGCAGACATATGTTGGAAGCAAATCTCCAAAACGATTCCTATCAAATTGAAATTAAAGGCAATGAAGTTACTGTTAATGGGCAGAAAAATGCTTTAGATATCATATCTCTGCAAAACGGCAAGTATCTGCATTTAATTTTCAAGAATCACTCCTACTATTTCGAAATAATTAATATCGACAAAGAAAATAAAACAGTGGAAATTGGGTACGATGGCAAATCATACACTGTTGGAATAAAAGACCGATTAGACCAATTGCTTCACAGTATGGGACTCGATTTGATTTCTAAACCAAAAATCAATGAGATGAGAGCTCCAATGCCAGGACTTGTTTTGAGTATTTCTGTAAAAGCAGAACAAGAAGTTAAAAAAGGAGACCCTTTACTGATATTAGAAGCCATGAAGATGGAAAACATCATCAAATCACCAATTGATGGATCAATAAAAGAAATCAAAATTGAAGAAAAAGCAGCAGTAGAAAAAAATCAAGTTTTAATCGTATTTAATTAATCGTATGAAAAAATCAATTCAACTATCAATCGTGGCTATTATTGCCATATTATTGTCATCATGTGGCAGCCTTTCAATTTCTCAAAAGCGTTACAGCAGAGGTTTAAACATCGACTGGTTTAGTGCAAAAGACGACAACGGGGGCAAAAAAACTCCTAAGCCTAAAAAAGAAAAAAACACAAAAACAATTATTCAAAATGAAACCATTGCTGCAGACGCTAATGTCACAATAGATGAAGAAGATGTTAAAGAAGAACTGGCTAAAGAATCTATTGTTGAAGAGGAAGTACAAAATGACATTGTCTCATCAACACAATCAAGACAAAAACATTCGTTTTTAAAAAGTAATAAATCATTAGATAATAACTTTGAATCAAGTTCAGATGTCTCAAAAAAATCCAATTTTAATTCACCCAAAATTAAAGAAACATTAAATAGTACTCATTCAAGTAATGATGCAGATGCAGAACTAATACTTTTAATAATTTTGGCCTTTCTAATCCCGCCTATTGCGATATTCCTGTATTTTGGAGAGATTGAGACTCATTTTTGGATTAGTATTTTATTATGTCTTTTAGCTGTAGGTGCATTTACCGGTGGATTATTCTTTGGATGGGGTCTTCCAGTAGTTCATGCTCTGCTTGTAATCTTTGGAATATTTGATTAACCTAATTTGAAACTTTTTATAAATATCCTGATAGTTAAACTGTCAGGATATTTTTTTTAAACGACTATTTGTGCGAAATACCCATTGAAGGTAACTGAATTTGCTTAGTTTGAATTTTTCATCTATATTTGCATCAAAAGATATAACAAATGACTATAACTCAACTTGAATACATCATAGCTCTTGATACACATCGAAATTTCGTGAATGCTGCTGACAGTTGTTTTGTTACTCAACCTACCTTAAGTATGCAGATTCAGAAATTGGAAGATGAGCTTGGGGTTAAAATTTTTGACAGAAGCAAGCAACCAGTAATCCCTACACATATTGGTGAAGATATTATTATACAAGCAAGGAATGTTTTAAAAGAACACAGTAAAATTATCGAGTTAATTCAAGATGAAAAAGGTATAATCAAAGGTGAATTAAGGTTGGGTATAATTCCAACTGTCGCCCCATATTTAATTCCAAGATTTCTTGTGCAATTTTTAGATAAATATCCAGATGTGAATTTAGTTGTGAATGAATTAACAACTGATCAAATTATTCATCATCTTAAAAATGACCTATTGGATTGTGGAATAATGGCTTCCCCAATAAAGGATAAAAATTTAAACGAAGAAACACTTTACTACGAAGAATTTGTGGCCTATGTTTCGGAGTCTCATAAATTATTTAAAAAAACCACTTTGAAAGGCAGTGATCTTGACTTAAAAGACATTTGGATTTTAAATGAAGGACATTGTATGCGAAATCAAGTGATTAACCTTTGTAGTGAAAGAAAAAAAGACAGCACGAAAGCTAGATTTGAGTACCAAACAGGAAGTGTCGAAACCCTAAAAAGAATTGTGGAGCAAGATGATGGAATAACAATATTACCTGAGCTCGCTGTGATGGATATGAGTGACGAACAGATGGAACTTGTGCGTTACTTTAAATCCCCTGAACCAGTTAGAGAAATTAGCATGTTTACACATCGTCATTTTGTAAAAAAGAAACTTATAAAAACTCTTTCTGACGAAATTATTGCTACTGTTCCAAAGAAAATGAAAAAAAAGGACAAAAGAGATGTTGTAAAAATAAGCTAAATCTTATTGACCCATTGCTTTTGAGCATTGTAATTGAAGTGTCATTGCTTCATTCCTTGCTTTTTCCATATAATCTTCTCCTGAAGAAGCATATAATATTCCTCTACTTGAATTTATTAATAAACCCCCAAAACTGGTTAATGCGTTTTTACAGACGTCCTCAACTGTTCCTCCTTGTGCTCCCACTCCTGGAACTAAAAAAAAGTGCTGCGGGAACATTTGTCTTAAGGTATTAAGGTCTTCAGCTTTAGTTGCACCTGTTACAAACATTAAGTTATCAGTTCGGCCCCACTTACTCACAGTTTTCATTACTATTTCGTACAGTTTCTCACCTTCGTATTCAAGTGTTTGAAAATCCTTGCTACCTTTATTGCTTGTTAAACCTAAACAAATCACCCATTTGCCTTCAAATTGAAAAAAAGGAAGCAAAGAATCTTCTCCCATATATGGTGCAACTGTTATTGAGTCGAAATTCATGTTTTCAAAAAACGCCTTAGCATACATGCTACTAGTGTTGCCAATATCACCTCTCTTTGCATCAGCAATAGTGAAACAATTTTCAGGAATATATTGGAGTGTTTCTTCCATGCATTGCCAGCCTAATTTTCCATACTGCTCATAAAAAGCTGTGTTGATTTTATATGCCACGCTATAGTCTTTTGTTACATCAATAATTGATTTGTTAAACTGTAAAACACCATCAATACTTTTCTCGATTCCAATAGGCAATTTATCTATACTTGTATCCAACCCAACACATAGTAAACTTTGTTTGGCCTTAATTTCAGAAATAAGCTCTTCTCTGTTCATTGAAAGGCAAAATTAAGTAAACTTTAGAATCTTAGATTTATAATTGAAAAAAGAAATGAACTTTTAATTTCTTTAATGTAAACACGACGCTAATTTACAAAATCATGATGCAGCCTTTTGAGCATCTGAGTGTCTAATTACTAAGATGTCTAAAGAATTAAGTATCTTTGTATTGATGCGTAAACTACTTCTATTAAGTGTTATTTTATATACTCAAACTGCAATTTCTTCAAATATTCAAGTTGAATTAAAAGGAATTATTGCGCAATTTTCAAATAGTTTTCGGGTCCATGAACTCGATGAATTGACAGGGTATAATTTCATTCAAATAAAAGCGCTTAATGTTGAACAAACAATCTTTGTATTCCAATACAAAGAACAACAGACTCCTGAATATCAAGCGATTAATCTAATTAGACAATTACCTTACTATGTATTACATCAAGAGGATACTGAGATAAAGCTTAGAAGTACTCTGCCAAACGATACCTTGTTTAATAAACAGTGGCACTTACCCATAATCAAAGCCACACAAGCTTGGGATCTCAACAGAAAAGGTGTTAATAAAGCTGGCGATACAATTGTTATTGCAGTTATTGATGATGGATTACATATAAATCACCCCGATTTTCAAGGCAATATTTGGATTAATTATGCTGACACAATTGGGAATGGCATTGATGACGACAGCAATGGGTATATCGACGACCATTACGGATGGAATTTTGTTGGAAACGACAACGACATTAGTGACAGTAATTATTATAAAGCCGGGCATGGAACTCCTGTGGCAGGAATTATTGGTGCGCGCGGTAACAACATTACCGGAGTGACTGGTATAATGTGGAATGTAAAACTTATGATTGTCAATTTTACCGACACTGGCAGATTTCCTAACACATTCCAATCAGATGTGATTAAAGCATACAACTATGTCTTACACCAAAGAAAACTTTACAATTCGACAAATGGTCAAAAAGGAGCTTTTGTAGTGGCAACGAATGCCTCTTGGGGCGTTGATGGTAAATTCCCTAACCAGGCGCCAATTTGGTGTAGCTTATATGATACTTTGGGTAAATACGGCATCACTAATGTAAGCGCCGCAACAAATAACAATGGGAGTTTAGTGGACACAGATGGAGACCTTCCCACCTTATGCCCAAGCAATCATCTAATCACTGTAAACTCGACCTCTAGTAGTGATAAACATTTTAATTCAGGTTTTAGTCCTATAAGCATTGATTTAAGTGCTCCTGGATCAAGTATTTTCTCCACAGGAGCATACACCAAGGCAAATATAGATTTAGACCGTATTTACCGAAGTGGATTCTCGGGCACTTCTTTTGCAACGCCAATGGTTACTGCTGCAGTTGGCGTATTGCATAGTTACGCTTGCGAAAGAGTTTTGGATTCAATAAAAACAAATCCTGCAAAAGGAAGTTTAATGATGCGAAAATTCATTCTTGAAGGTGTAGACCCAATTGATGATTTAAATGGCAAAAACGTCACAGGGGGTCGTCTTAACATTAAAAAATCTATGGAAATCATGGATCAATATTGCTATGGTTATGTTGGCACAAATTCTATATTGAGTTCGCACAATTTGAGCTTATACCCCAATCCAGGGAATGGTTCAATTCAACTTGTTTCAGATGTAAGCATTCAAAAAATTGAATGTTTTGACTTCAGTGGAAAGCACATTGATTGCAATGTTAAAGGTTCTAATATTTCAATTGAACATTTAAGTAGTGGGATGTATTTTTTCAAAATATATACTCAGAATTCAACACATTCGCTTAAATACTTGAAACTACATTAGTTTTACTTTAGTAATAAAACTTCCAAACAAATCCCAATCTAAATCGCCTTGGAGCAGAAGGCTGATAAGGCGACACATAGATATAATTAGGAAAGGTTTGCAGAGAAAATAAATCTTGATTGACATGCTCCATCTTGAAAAAGATTCGCGCTGTTTTTACTTCCGCATTTATAAAAACATCAAAAAATGGATATGCACCAACTGACACATTGCTTACTCTAAAGTTTTGCAAGCCGGGATTATAAAATCCAGCTTTATAAGAGCTACTTACATAGGCATCAATTCCAATCTGCAAAAAACTTGCCTTTTTAAATGCTAAAGTTTGAAAATAAAGACTTGTTTTTGAAATCACATTTGGCAATTGAATGACAGGTTCAAGGTTTTTTGAAAATACTTGGTACACAAAATCTTGGTGCAACTGTAAAGCTTTCAAATTTACATGAAACTCAGCATTGCCTTGTAAACACGATTGTCCTCGACTAGCTTGCTGAGGTGTGTTATCAGAACCATAATAAACCAAATTATCAATCAGGCTGTATTGAACTCCTATATTAAATGCTTTTGGAGGCAATGAATAGGAAAAAGGACCATATACCTTGGGTCTCTTTATTGCTTTTGATAAATTTACATTCAAACTTTGATATCCAGTTTTTTCAAATGTGTTATTCCATAAAAAGTGATTTGAAAACAAGTTGAGTTGCTTGTAAAATGGTTTATGAGAACTTGCTTGCAAGGATGCAGTTGCATTCCACTTCTTCTTTCTTCCAATAAAAGTTTGATTTCTCCATCTTAATAAGTAGTCATCTTGATTATACCCTTCAAAATAAAAAATTCCATAAGCCTCCGATTGAAGAAATTGTCCTATTTTAAAATTAAACTGTGTGAACACAGAAGAATTATGTGCTATTTGATTTATGTAGTTTTGACTATTCGCCGACTGATAAATAGTGAAATAATCGTATCCTAAACCTGCTCTAAAACTCAGACTTTTTTTGTTTATTGGGGTAAACAATTCAATGGTATTCCTGTACTCCATAACCCCAAATGAATCTGCGCTTCCGTCTGAATTAAAATTATACACTGAATCGTAAAACCCATAATCAGCTGCAACGTCTGTGTAGTAATTTGCTTGTCGAATTGCACTAAATGAATGACTAATACCTAAACTTCCATCTGGATCGGACAAAGAATCCTTTGTAGATTTACTTCTATCCATCAAAAGCCAATAAACTTGTTGAATTTTATGCTCACGATATCGGTTGATATTCCTTGCATGACTTAAAGAAACATCAACTATACGCACATTTGCACTTAAACTTTTAAATAACGTGTCGGTTTCAGGAGATTGGTCAATACCCCCATTTTCCATCATATTTACTTTATTCCATGTAGCGATGTATGCCGCAGTATATCTGAAATTCTTGCTTGTGTAATACCCACTCAATTGAATATTCTTACATGAAAAACTCATACGACTGTATGAACCATCATTCGATGTGCTGTGATACTTGGCTGAAATATTAAAACGTTTTCCAATATTTTGTGTGTGAAAAGCATCAAAATCAATCATCCCCCTTTGACCACCACTTCCTTGAGCATAATGAAATTGAGTAAAAGGTAAAAGTGCATTATAAAACTGGGCATCATTGGCTTTCCAATACAAATTCATGAATGGAGTCATGCCACTTACAAAGCCAGTTCGTTCGAATGGTTTGAATTGCAGATCAATAAAAGGTGTATTCACATCACCGAGGTTCTGAATCCCAACATGATTTCTTTTGGTCATATCGTACTGTTGGGTGTAAAGCATCGAGCTGTCTGTCGGATTAGGAAAATGTCGATTGCGTATAAAGGTAGAAAAATCAGTTGAGTGTGGATCTTGACGTCTTGCCGTATCGTATACCTCTTCGTCAACATTTTGACCTATTGCCGGCAAAGTGAATAGCAATATAAACAGGGCATAAATTGACTTCATTTTTTAATGAATGCAAAAGTAATGCAAATTCAGGAATTCAAAAGGTTAATAAGAAAAGAGAAAGGGAAATTATTGTAAATAAAAAAACTCTACATTTCTGTAGAGTTTTTGGAGTGGTACCTCGCAGAATCGAACTGCGGACACAAGGATTTTCAGTCCTTTGCTCTACCAACTGAGCTAAGGTACCGCTGCAATTGGGAGTGCAAAAATATTCTTTTTTTAACTTTTACCAAACTATTTTTTCTTTTTTTGTTTAATATTGAAGCGCCTTACACTTATGATTAGTCAAATAGTATTTATCCTCGTTACAGCCTTTGCCACTTATCTACTTGCTAAAAGCATTGGCAGAATAAAAAGAAACATCAATTTAGGTAGAGATGAAGACCGCTCAGATAGATCTTCAGAGCGCCTGAAAACAATGGCTATGGTTGCATTAGGCCAAAGCAAAATGGTAAAACGTCCACTTGCTGGCTTTTTTCATATTTTAATTTATGTTGGATTTGTTTTAATCAATATTGAGGTTCTTGAAATCTTAATTGACGGTTTAATAGGTACACATCGCGTATTCGAACCTTATCTTGGTAGTTTTTATGGAGTGACAATAGGATTTTTTGAAATACTTGGTGCGTTAGTTATTGTGGCTTGTATTGTTTTTTTAGTTCGAAGAAATTTTGGAGCAGTGAAACGTTTCCAAAGTAATGAGATGAAAGGTTGGCCGCAATTGGATGGCAATTACATTTTATTGATAGAAATTGTATTGATGTTTGCTCTTTTGTTAATGAATGCTGCAGACAAAGGATTCCAATCTGCTTACAGCATGCCGATTAGTAGTTTGTTTGCCCCATTATTCTCTGGATTAAGTGAATCAAGTTCACATTTAGTAGTTGAAATCTGTTGGTGGTTACATTGGCTAGGAATATTATTCTTTGCAAATTATGTTCCTTACAGTAAGCATTTGCATATTTTCCTTGCCTTCCCAAACACATATTACAGCTATTTAAATCCTAAGGGTAAAATTGAAAACATGGAAAGTGTTACCACTGAAGTTCAACTTATGATGGATCCGAGTGCTACTCCACCTGAAGGATATACGGCTCCTGAAGGTTTTGGTGCTAAAGATGTAAACGATTTAAGTTGGAAAAATTTAATGGATGCATACAGTTGTACAGAATGTGGTAGATGTACAAGCGTTTGCCCAGCAAACATCACTGGAAAACTATTGTCACCTCGTAAAGTAATGATGGACACGAGAGACCGTGTAGAAGAGTTAGGCAAGTTAAAAGATAAAAACGGTAAGGATTTTCATGATGGAAAATCATTACACGATAGAACCACTGCAGAAGAATTATGGGCTTGCACAACATGTAATGCCTGCGTTGAAGCCTGTCCAGTTAATATCAGCCCCGTTGACATAATTATGCAAATGCGTCAATACAAAGTTATGGAAGAAAGTTCTGCACCTTCTGAATTGAATAACATGTTAAGCAATTTAGAAAACAACGGTGCACCTTGGCAATTCTCCCCAAGTGACAGAGCGAATTGGGCTCAGAACGATTGAGAATTAATTTGATTCAGCTCGCATCATTCCTAAAACCTTCTCTACCATTTCAGTTGAACCGATAATTAAAGGCGTTCTTTGGTGGTAATCGTTGGGTTCGATTTCCATAATTCTTTGATTTCCTGTAGTTGCCATACCTCCCGCCTGTTCTACTAAGAAGGCCATAGGATTACATTCATATAACAATCGCAGTTTGCCATTTGGGGCTTTTCCTGTAGAAGGGTAAAGATACACTCCTCCTTTTAATAAATTTCTATGAAAATCTGCAATTAGAGAGCCAATATATCTAGCTGAATATGGTCTATTCTCTTCTTTGTTAGTTTCTTTACACCAATTAATATATTCGACCACTCCTTTTGGGAAATCGTTTAAATTTCCTTCATTTACTGAAAATATTTTACCTGCCTTTGGAGTTTGAATATTAGGATGAGACAAGCAAAATTCCTGAAGTGAGTCGTCTAAGGTAAATCCATTAACACCACTCCCTGTTGTATACACAAACATTGTTGCTGTACCATAAATTACATATCCAGCAGCAACTTGTTGAGTTCCTTTTTGTAAAATGTCTCTTTGATCAACATCTTTATCCGGAGACAAACGTTTATAAATTGAAAAAATAGAACCAATTGAAGCATTTACATCGATATTAGATGAACCATCGAGTGGGTCGATAGCCAAAATATATTTTCCATTTTTACCATTTGGACACCAATGAATATCTTCATCTTCCTCAGAAACAACACAAACACAATCGCTTCCCATATCCATCAAGCGCATAAAAACTTCATTGCTTATAACATCTAGTTTCTTTGCTCTTCACCTTGTACATTGGTTTCACCAAAACTGCAATACATCAATCAAACCAGCTTTTCTTACATCCTATTAATCATTTTTGCAGCAAGTTGAAGATTTCTAAAGATTCGAGATAAACTTCCTTGAACGAATGGAAATTTATTCTGCTCATCTGAAATAAATTGATTTAATGTGATAAGTGTATTTTGATTCATGATTGTACTAAATTATTTTTGCAAAAATAATCAAAAGAATGAAAGTCTTTAAATTTGGTGGTGCTTCAGTTAAAGATGCTGAAGCTGTAAGGAATGTAGGCCGCATAATTGCTCACTTTTCGAGCGATAAATTACTTGTTGTAATTTCAGCAATGGGCAAATCTACCAACAAATTGGAAGAATTAACACGCGCATTTTGGGAAAAAGACAAAATTAGGAAACAGTCGGCAATTGAAGAGTTAAAAACGTTCCATTTTGGAATTGCCAAAGACTTAATAAGTGACCCAAAGCACCACATTTACTCAGACTTAGAAGATTTATTCATGGAATTGGAGTGCTTGGTTGACAAACATTATCCCAACACAAGTTATGATGAAATATACGATGGGATTATTTGTTATGGTGAATTGTTATCCACGAAAATTGTGAGCGATTATTTGCAAAGTATAGATCATAGAAACAAATGGGTTGATGCCAGAAATTTTATTCAAACAGATAGTAATCACAGAGAAGCTAGAGTAAAGTGGGACGAAACAGAAGAAATTACAAAGCGAATATTAAGACCATATATTGAAAGAAATGTTGTAATTACTCAAGGTTTCATTGGTAGAGATGCTTATAATAAAACGACAACATTAGGTAGGGAAGGCTCTGATTATACAGCTGCAATTTTCGGTTATTGCTTAGACGCGGAAGATGTCACAATCTGGAAAGATGTTGCAGGAGTTATGAATGCTGACCCTAAAAAATTCACCAATGCTGTCAAATTGAACACTATTAACTTTAATCAAGCCATTGAGTTAGCTTATTATGGCGCATCCGTTATTCATCCAAAAACAATTCAACCTCTTAAAAGCAAAAACATTCAATTATTAGTTAACTCATTTGTAAACATTGAAGATGCAGGAACTGTAGTTAACAATGATGCTGAGAATCTTTCTAAAGAGTGTTATATTGTAAAAGAAAACCAGACCCTACTTTCAATTTCCACTAAAAATTACTCATTTATTGCTGAGGACAATTTGAGTAAAATATTTGAGCATTTCGCAGCAAATAAAGTACGAATAAATGTAATGCAAAATTCAGCAATTAGTTTTTCAGCATGCTGTGATACCAGAGAAAATATCAGAATAGAAAACTTATGTGAAAGTTTGAAGGAAGAATACAATATAAATATTGAATCGAATTGTCAATTGTTAACCATATACAACTCAAAGGATGAACTTTCAATTCCAGAAATGTTTAAAGACAAGAAAATAATTTTAAAACAAATTTTAGGAGAGGCAACACAAATTATCCTAAGAAATTAGTTCAATATAATTTTTCCAATAAACACTCAAGTGCCAAAGCATAACCATCAGTTCCTAATCCAACTATGGCTCCTTGGCAAGCTTCACCAATTATATCAGAGTGTCTAAAACCCTCTCTTTGGTAGATATTTGTAAGGTGAACAGAAATGGCTGGAAGTTTTATTGAACGCAATGCATCCGCAATAGCGATTGATGTGTGAGAAAAAGCGCCAGCATTGATTAATATCCCATGAAATGTTGCACTGGAGGCTTGTATGGCATCTACTAAATCTGATTCAGAATTGGATTGTACATAGTCTAACTCAATATTCGGGAACTCTTTTTTTAAGTCCTCCAAAATGGTTTGCGAAGTCTTCATACCATATGAAGCTGGTTCTCTTTCACCAAGTAAATTCAAATTAGGACCGTGAATCAGGAGAATCTTAGTCATTATTATTCTTTAGAACCTTTCAGAATCTTAATTTCAACTTCCTCAATTCTGGCATGTTGAACTTTGCTTAATTGTAATTTCAAAAAATTCGTTAAGAATAACTTCCTTCTCTTCAGGAATGCTTTCACAAATACTAATAATATATCCTCCAAGCGTCTCATAGTCTCCTTCTGGAATATCAAAATTATACGTGGTATTCAAATATTCAATGGGGTGCCTTCCACTGAAGAGATAATGACCATTTCCCAACTTAATTTCCTTCAATTCCTCAGTATCGTATTCATCATCAATTTCCCCAAATATTTCTTCAATAATATCTTCAATAGTAATTATCCCTGCGGTGCCTCCAAACTCATCAACAACCACCGCAATACTCTTACGTTTGAGAGTCATTTCCTTGAGTTGATCGTGCAAACTTCGGCTTTCATTTGTAATCAATATTGGCATTGTCGCTTCCTTGATTTGCTTTGGTTTTTTAAACATATAAACCTGATGAGCATAGCCGGTAATATTATCTATACTCTCTCTATAAACTGGTATCTTGGAATGTCTTGACTCCAAAAATGTTTCAAACAATTCATCTATACTACTTTCTTCATCAATTGCCACCAATTCTGTTCTGGGAATCATGCAATCTCTCACTTTGAGATTTCCAAAATCCAATGCATTTTTAAACATTTCAGTGCTTAAATTATTATCCTCATTTAATTCTATTTGACCAGTTTGAGATATTAAATGATCAAGATCTATTCTACTAAAAACAGGCTGAGACATCGTATTATTCTCACCCGTTAGCAATTTGATTATTCCCTTAGAGATAAGTGTAATGAAGCCAACAAACGGCCACAATAAGAAATAACAAATATGAAATGGAAGAATTAACGCACTTAATATCTTATCCGGATTCATCCTGAACAGAGCTTTTGGTAAAAACTCAGCTGTAATCAAGACTAACAAAGTGGAAAGAATCGTGATGAGAAAAAATCGCCAAAAGAAATCTTGAATATAAGTAACTAGTAGCATGTCAAGCATTTGACCGCTATAAATTCCATATATAACTAATGCAATATTATTTCCTATTAAGGTTGTACTGATAAATCTAGATGAATCCTTTAAATACCAGGATAAAATTTTCGCATTCCATACTCCTTGCTTATTTTGAAGTTCTATTCTTAATTTATTTGAAGAAATAAACGCAATCTCAATTCCAGAGAAAAAAGCGGAGAAAAGTAGGGTTAAAAAAATGACCAGGAGACCTGATTCCATCAATGTGATTTTAAAATGCAAATATAGTAAATAAAATAAGATTGTAAAATTCCACCCTATTTACGAGGATACCCAAATTAAATTATAAAAAAATAAAGATATTTAATTTAATAATCCACTGAATATCAAATACAAATTTAAAAAAACTTAGATAATCATATAATTTATTAAGAAATTACTAATCTTTAACTTAAAATAGCGCCAACATTATGATTTTTATGAGACGTTCATTTACACGAATCTTTGGCCTTCTTTTAATCTATTTTTCTTTACTGACAATTAATGGTCAAGAATTATCGACTTTAGGAAAAACCTTTTGGTTAACATTCGTTGAAAATATTGGTGGAACTAGTGGATGTAACAACCAACCTGCCCCACAATTAAAAATAGTTATAAGTTGTAATAAAGCCACAACTGGAACTGTTAAGAATCCAATTGCAAATGTGACTATGCCTTTTTCAATCGGAGCTGGCGGTGGTGTAGATACTGTTTTGGTGCCTGCTAGCTTAGGCTATGTAACTGGTTCTGAGGCGAATTCTAGTCGTTCGATGGGTTTACTAGTTCAATGCAGTGATACAATTGCTGTTTCTGCCCAAAACACCAAATCATATTCTGCAGATGCTTCTTTAATCTATCCTATTGACGCTTTAGGAGTGGATTATCGAATATTTTCTCATATGGGGGATGAAACAGGAAACACAAGTTGTTATAAATCCTGTTTCGCAATCGTGGCAACCCAAGATAATACTGAAATTGATATCACACCAGCTTGTAACACAGAAGGCAGCAATGCCGCAAATTCAACATTTACCATCACTTTAGATAAAGGTGAAACCTATATGGTTAAAGCGGCAACACATAAATTGGATCTCACAGGAACACTTGTTAGAGCTAAAGATTGTAAACCAATTGCAGTTTTTGGCGGTGCCACAAGAGCTTCAGTAAAATATGGTTCATGTCAATCTTCTTATGACCAATTGTATGAAGAACTCATGCCTGTTAATCTATGGGGTAAGAAATTTATAGTTATTCCTACAATTTACGACAAAGGCAAACAAAGAAAAGCAGACATGGTTAAGGTCGTGGCTCATATTGACAAATCAGTAGTTCGCGTAAATGGTAAAGTAACCGTTTTAAATGCAGGTGAAAATGACACGTTTTTTATCACTTCAAATACTGTAATTGTTTGCAGCAAACCAATTGGTGTTTGTCAGTATGGTATAACTGAAGCATGTGATGGTGTTTGGGGTGGCTCAGATACAGACCCAATGATGATGTGGGTAACACCGCTGGAGCAATCTTTAAAAGAAATGTCCTTTGTTTGCGAAAATGCCCAACAAATTAATAAGTTCTTTCTAAATGTAATTGTAAAAACTGCACATACCAACTCATTTACCATAGATGGAGCTGCACCAGCAGGAACTTGGTACAAAGTAGATAAAGACCAAAATTATTCGTATTTACAACAAGACGGACTCACGCAAGGGCAGCACAAAATAAGCTCTCCGTATGGATTTTCTGCTGTATTATATGCATACGGTGACCATGGATCTTATGGATTTAATGCCGGCTCATCAATTAAACCATTAAGCTTTTATTCAGAAGTAAATGGTAAAAGCAGTGCAGATTTTGAATCCGATAGTGCATTTTACATTGTTTGTGAAGATGCTGTTATACCATTCTCAGGCGGAGGGTCTGATTTAACAGGAGTGACCTGGAAATGGATTTTGAAAGATAAAAATGGCATGATGAGTGGCTTCCCTAAACAATTTAAAAGTTTTGCTCAGACCTTTGATGATACTGGTGTATATGATTTAACAATGATTGCTCAAAGACCGACAAATGGAGTTTGTAATGGATTAACCTCTATAGACGACACCGTTAGTTCTCAAATAATTGTTTACAAAAAACCTGACATCAATTTATTAAATGACACCACTATATGCATTGGCAACAGTTTATATTTAACTTCGACAACCGATGGTGATTCAAATTACACATTCACCCCTTCTACTTGGTTAAGTTGCAGTGATTGTTTTATGCCTTTAGCAAAACCATTAAGAGACACAACTTATCGTGTCACAGCAAAATACAAAGGTTGCTCCCCAAGTACAGATACTGTTAGAATTACCCTACGGGATAGTTTCTTTTTAAGCGTTTCTCCAGATACTACAATTTGTCGAGGCACCAACACACTGCTTGAAGCTTCTGCAGTGGGTGGTTTAACAAATAATTTAACTGTGACATGGGATCACGGATTAGGAGTTGGGTTATCAAAAAGTGTAAGTCCTAAGTTTACTACAACATATATGGCTGTACTTACGGATGGATGTACTAGAGATTCTTCTGAAATTTCTATGCCGATACTGCATATATAAAGATTACAGTTAGGGACAGTTTAAAATTACTATGCCGAAAGATACAATTGTTTGTGAAGGCAACACTGTCGACCTTAAGTTAGTATAGCTGGACGGACTTCCTGGAGCATCTGTAGTTAATTGGGATAACAATCTTGGAACTGGTTTGAGTAAATCATAACCATGGGAACATCAGATGTGACATATAAAGCAGTCCTTTCCGATGGATGTACAAATCCAAATGATAGTGGATATGTAACTGTCTTTGTTCGTCCAGGTTTAAACATTGATACTATAACCTTTAACAACCCTGTTTGCAAAATCAACCTTTGACAATTAATGCTAAAGCAAAAGGTGGTGATTCAACTGGTTATATCTTCAAATTATACAACATCACAACTGGTGTATTTGTGCTAATTGATTCAGCTAAAGGAACAACAAATCCATCCTTTACCGCTCAAATCCCAGATGACCAGATTTTCTCCATGAGAATGAATCAAACATGCAACTCTGAACAAACAAGTTATAAATTTGATGTACAAATTAAAACTGGTTTAAGCATAACAAACCCAACACCAAGTGATACAATCTGTGATGGTGCTACTTATAATCTTGTAATTAATGGTTCAAGTGCGGATAATTACCCGATTAAATTTGTACTATTTGAAAAGAATGGAACCTCACTAAAAGCAATTGATTCAACGACGGATGTTAGCTTAGGTAATTTCACTATTAAACCTGTTAAGACGCCACAAGACTACTTAATTGTTGGAAATGATTTCTGCAGCAGAAATGACTCAACCACATTCACCATTTATACTCGAACTCCTTTGGCTCTTGTTGATTTGATTGATGATGAACTCTGCCAAAATGAATCAAAAACATTTAATGCAATGGGCAGTGGTGGAAGACAACAATCTTACACATATAGATGGTATGAATTAGCGAATAACAATACAATCGGCAATGCTTCTTCACTCACTTATACGCCAAGTCAATCAATGGATATTGGATTAGAGTTGAAAGATGGATGTTCAGATTCTGTAACTACTTCAGCTCGTTTATGGGTGGCTCCTTTTGTTTCTGACAGTCTTTTAGCAACTGATTTACAGGGATGCGAACCTTACAATACCATGTTCTTCCATCCTAAAACAATTGAACAATTACCATTAAATCCAAGTTTTACATGGAAATGGTATTTTGATGGAGCAAATACGGATAACAACCCAGGAAAGGGCGGATCAGTTCACGGTGATATTCCAAAAAGTTATAATACAGCTGGTGTATATACAGGAAGAGTTGAAATGGTTCTGTCCAATAATAAGGTTTGTTTCTCTAAGACTCAAACAATTAATGTCTTTGAACAAGCTGAAGCTGACTTCTCTTATCTTCCGAGGCAAATTGATATAGTGGAACCTGAAGTAACATTCACAAATCTCTCAATAGGCGCAACACAATACAATTGGGATTTTGGGGACGGAGGTATAAGTTCAAATCAAGACCCACTACATTCTTATTCTGACACAGGTTTATTTGAGGTTACCATGATTGCTTCAAATATTAATGGTTGTAATGATACAACTTCTCAGACCCTAAGAGTCTTAGATATATATCGAATATTTATTCCAAATGCATTTAGTCCGAATAAAGACAACTTTAATACCATTTGGAAACCTGAATTTACCTCAATCTTAACTTGTGAATTAACAATCTTTAATAGATGGGGTGAAAAAGTTCATTTTAGCAATGATAACACGGGTTCATGGGATGGGACCAATAATGGTATAGATTGTATGGAAGGTGTATATTATTACCACATTAAAGTTAGAGATAACCGCAAGAAATGGCATTATTACAGTGGCATGCTTACGCTTCTCAGATAAGATTTAATCAATAAATTTAATCACAAAAAAAGGAGTCTGGATACAATCAGACTCCTTTTTTCATATAAAATATAAGATTATTTAATTTGCATTCTTTGAGCAAATGCATCTTTGTAATTTTTACCTAATGGAATACTTTTATTTCCAACTTGTACTTCGTGAGCACCAATTGCAACTACCTTATTAACAGATACAATATAGCTACGGTGAACTCTAGCAAATAAATCAGATGGTAAACTTTGTTCCATATTTTTCATAGTTTGAAGAGTTACAATTCTTTTGTCTTCAGAAATGTAAATTTTTACATAATCGGCAAAAGCTTCCACATACCATATTTCATCGTAGTTAATTTTTATCATTTTAGAATCTGCCTTTACGAACATATACCCTTCATTCATCTCAGCTTTCGGCTGTTCAGACTGACCTTTAATGGCAATATACTCCTCAGCTCGATCAACTGATTTTTTGAATCGCTCAAATGAAACAGGTTTTAATAAATAATCCAAAGCATCTAAAGTAAATGCATCAACCGCATAGTCTGCATATGCAGTGGTAAAAACAACTAAAATTCCGCTATTTTGAATTGATTTCATGAAATCAATTCCACTAATTTCGGGCATATGAATATCACAAAATATTAAATCTGGTTTTTCTTTACTAATGGCTTCCGATGCTTCAATAGCATTTGAACATTTCGCAATAAGCTTTAAGTTATCGCATTTTTTAATGTGAGCTTCAATAATTTCTAAGGCGAGTGGTTCGTCATCGATGGCCATGCATTTTAGAGTTGTGTTCATGTTGTTTCTAATGTTAAATTTACAGAATATTTTTCTTTATCGTCAACAATGTTAAGTATGTGTTTATTTGGATACAAAATATTCAGACGGGTTTGCACATTTTTCAGACCAATTCCTCCAGATTTCCCTTTATCCAATTCACTAATAACCTGAGGTTTATTATTTGAAACACTGAAAATCAACTGCTTGTGTTCATCGTCAATCTTATATTTAATATGTATAAACGATTTTCCTAAAGTAGGATTTGCACCGTGCTTAAAAGCATTTTCAATAAAATTGATAAATAAAAAGGGCTCAATCATTTTTCCAAAAACCTGACCTTCAACTTCAATGGTAATTTCAGTTCGATCACCTAAACGCAATTTTTCTAATTCAATGTAATCGCGCACAAATTGAATATCATCTTCTATGGCCACTTTTTGTTTCTGACTTTCATATAACCCAAACCGCAGTATATTTGATAATTTCAAAACGGCATCAGGTGCTAATTCTGATTGTTTTAATGTAAGGGCATAAAGATTATTGAGATTGTTGAATAAAAAATGTGGGTTAATCTGAGATTTAAGAAATTTTAATTCATTCTCAATATTTAATTTTTGTAACTCTTTATTTGTTTGCTCTTTTAGATACCAATTTCGAAATAATTTTATTGATGAAGTTAATAAAACAGTAAAAAAAATGGTTAGAAAATTATAAATAAAAAAACCAATGGTCCATATAGAAGCAATACTTTCATCCGAAAGGGGAATATATCTATAAGAGGCTACCGCTAGCGGAAAACAAGCCAACAAAATAGACAAACTCAGATTTGTAAAATAGGCTAAATATTTTCTTCGAAATAGAAACCACTCAATAAGAAAATAATTATTAAAATAGCTAACTAGGATGTGAAAAAATATGAAAATGGTAGCATTTAAGACATCTCTTTTCCAAGAAATTCCAGATGGTAAAAGAAACGACCAAAAGGCAATATATACAACCCAAAAAACTATATGATAGAGTTTGTAACGGGTAAAAAGATTAAAAATCTCGGTAAAAAACTTATTGATCACAGCTTAATTCTTAAGGATTTCTAAAAAATCGCAATATTTCTTTTGCCCAATCTATTATTCTACTTCCACTGCCTAAGACACTACTTTCAACCTTCACTTCTTCTTGTTCAGTTGCACTAATCTTTGAAAAATAATCATTGGTCATCTCATACGAAACTACATTGGATATCACGAGTATTAGAACTAAAATCCACGAAAACCACCTTTTATGTGACAAATCGGAAAACTTCATAAATTATTACACGAAGATACTTATTTTATCAAGAAATCATCAATCAAGACTTGTTGAAAAATTCTGCCATCTTTTTTAATTTGTTCCTTATCCTCTTCAGGTCCAATAAAATAATAAGAAACTCCACTGTTGTCGTATATGCATTCCGAATGATTAGTAACCCTACCAAACCCATTATTAAATGCATATTGAGCAAAACCCAAACTATCAGTAGGTTTAGTTTGCCATGCGAATTTATCCGAAGGCAAACCCATGCTTTCAAGAACTATACTTGGCACTACAGTTTGTGATACTACATGTTCTACTTTCTTACCTTTAAAGTTATCTGCTAAAGCTCCTCCACATACAATTAAAGGAATATGGTATTTTTCTTTTGCAAAATAGAATTTATCAGATAAACCAATCTCATGACCATGGTCAGCAACTAAAATTATTATTGTATTTTTATACCAAGCTTGTTTCTCGCAAGACTTCAAAAATTCGGACAAACATTTGTCTGCATATTTCAGGGAATTTTTAAACAAGTATTTTGGATCACCTTTCAATTCAGGTGAATCATAAGGTACGTCAAATGGCTCATGGCTACTCAAACTCAAAACAAGTGAGTAGAAAGGCTCTTTTTGAGCATTTATCTGATTGAAGGCTTCGTTATACATATCTTCATCATGATATCCCCATTTGCTGCTCTTGGTTTTTGAGCTAAAAGCAGACTGATCAACAATTCGATCAAAGCCAGAGACCAAAAAATAAGAAGCCATAGATGCATATTCCGCATCACCTCCATAAATAAAGCTATTTTGATATCCTTCTCTCTTCAGTTCTAATCCTAAACTAGGTAATTTCGGAACCTTATCGTGATAAACAATTATAGAAGACAAAGGCTGAGCAGGATATCCACTATTAATACTTAGAAGCCCCTTATCAGTGCGATCTCCGCTTGCATAACACCTCATAAAACTTAAGTTGTTCTTAGCTATCTTATCTAATTCTGGTGTACAATTATTATAACCACTAAAGTATTTGCTTGCAGAAGCTGTAAAGCTTTCTAGAGTGATTATTAACACATTGGGGCGGGTAGTTTTACTAAACTTTAAGCTTGATTGTTCATTTTGAATTTGATTTTCAAATTCCAGTTTCGCTTCATTTGTATCGCACACTTTGAACCCTTCTCCATAAAGAGAACTCGCATCATTAATCACATAATATATAGCATTCCATAAACTATTTACGGCCGCTGCATTCTCTGATTGTTTTTGAGAATATATAGCCGATGCTTGACTAATGGTCGCAATACCTACACCTCCTCTTAAAGCTATAAAACCAAATAATGCATACACAATTGTAACAGTTAAATGCTGCCAACCTAAAGCTGGCTTTTTTTCAATTTGCTTTAATAGTATTCTATAAAAAAGATATACAACAGGCAAGTAAAACACCAAAAAAAACAACAACTTTCCCCAATTAACAGCTCCAGTAGACAACGCCATTTCCCAAGGATGCGTTACATAAATCAAAACTTGATTATTGAACTTACCTCCCCATTGAATAAATAATTCGGGGTCGGCAATTGTTATTAAAAAAATCAGACTCAACTCTATAATGAGAATAGTTTTATAAATATACTTGGGCGCATGTCTTCTGAATATAAACTCTAGTAAAAAAACAATAATAAGTAGCGAAAGACAATACATGCTAGCCGATAAGTCAAGCCTGAAACCGTGCCAGGCAGTTTCAATAAACTTAAAAACAGTTTGGTCTGAAAACTCTTTATAGTTATATAAAATAAAATATATCCGACTACATTCAAATAGTAATAGAAAAGTGAAAGTGAGTTTGATACATTGAAATAACTTCTGCATAATTTCTAATAAACCCCTGCAAATGTAATAATTTAAAGAGACACCTGATTATATAGTTATTTTAGAATTTCATCTAAATTTTGCTCAATTGTTGAACTTATTTGATCAGTAGGCAAATCATTGTCATCAAGACCGAATGGATCTTCAATTTCCTCAGCTATAATTTCAATACTTCCGAAAATATAAAATAATATTGAAACGATAAATATAGACCAATACCCAAATTCCATTGCAAACCCGAATGGCATCGTAATAATATATATAAATATTATCTTCTTGAGGAATATATTATATGAATATGGAATTGGTGTTTTCTTAATACGCTCGCAAATTCCAATGTTATCTGTAAATGAACTTAACTCAGGATTAATAAAAAGCAACTGTTCATGAGATAGTATTTTAGCTTCAACTAGAGATTGAACTTCAATCAAGATTAATTGTGCGATTCGATTTGGCACATGATTAAACAACAAATAATCTTCTTTAGAATACTTGTCACAAGGATCTAACTCACTACCGTCAACCCCAGACCTAAGATGTTCTTTAGAGGCAAATACATAATTTGTAATCAAAACTTTAAAGCGAAGTTTTACATCGTTATGAATCGGAAGTGCACTCAGTTTGATTGCTAAATTTCGAGAATTATTCACTAAACTCCCCCATGCTTTTCTACCCTCCCACCACCTATCGTAGGCTGAATTTGTTCTAAAAACGAGCAGCATCGACAATACAAATCCCACCATTGCATGTATTGTTGTGGTGTTTTTATAAGTTATATGTAGAAAATCTAATTCGACATAAACTACCAAGCCTGTAAAGACAGCCATTCCAACAATCCCTGGTAACATTATTCTAAATGTATCACTTCTTTGAAAACTCAGAATCAATTTCCACCAATCTTTGGGATTGTAAATTACCATAATGTTGCAAATGTGAACATGTTTAAGTTAAAAACCAAAATCAATTACAACACTAGCTACTCTAAAAATATCTTACCTTTGCGGGAAAATGAATCTAATATCAGCAGCCAATATTTCAAAAGCTTACACAGAAAAATGGTTGTTTAAACAAATAAGTTTCGGTCTTGCTAAAGGTGAAAAACTAGCCTTAGTTGGAAGCAATGGAACAGGAAAATCCACCCTTTTAAAAGTAATCAGCGGTTTAATTGAACCTGATAGTGGTGAAGTTGGTAAGAGCAAGGGATTAGTATTCGGATATTTACCACAAGAGCCAGAATTGGACCCAAATAAAACTATTGAAGAAAGTATTTTCAATGCAGATAACCCCATTTTACAGCTTGTTAATACCTATGAAAAAGCAATCGTCGACCCAGACTATTCTGCCGACGGAATGCAAACTTTGCTTGAGCAAATGGAAATCTATAATGCTTGGGATTTTGAAAAAAGAGCAGCACAAATTTTAGGTAAATTGGGAATTCACAACTTGAAATTATCTAACAAAAGTTTAAGTGGTGGCCAAAAAAAGAGAGTGGCACTTGCTCAATTATTAATTCAAGAACCTGATGTTTTAATTTTAGATGAGCCAACCAACCATTTAGACCTAGAAGCGATTGAGTGGTTAGAGAACCTGTTAACTGCTCATCAAATTTCTTTAATAATGGTAACACACGACAGGTATTTTCTAGATAATGTTGCCACACAGATATTGGAGTTAGAACGAGGTGATTTATACATTCACAATGGCAATTATGCCTATTTTCTTGAAAAGAAATCTCAGAGAGAAACAATTAATGCTTCAGAACTTGCCAAAGCAAAATTGTTGATGAGTAAGGAATTAGAATGGATGCGCCGTATGCCAAAAGCTCGAGGGACTAAGTCTAAATCTCGAATTGAAGCCTTCCACGACCTAAAAGATAAGGTGAGTTTAGAAACAAAAAACAAAGAATTAGAAATTTCTGTACAAACGAGTCGGTTGGGAAATAAAATTATTGAAGCATCACATGTTTCAAAAAAATATGGAGATGTCACTCTCATTAAAGATTTTTCTTATTTATTTAAAAAAAATGACAGAATTGGTATAGTTGGAAAAAACGGCATTGGAAAGTCGACATTATTGGATGTTTTGACAGGAAAAATCGAACCTAGCACTGGTGAAATTGTTCATGGACCAACTCTAAAAATTGGTTATTACACCCAGCATACGAACAACTTAAATAACGAAAACAGAATTATTGACGAAGTGAAGGAAATCGCAGAATATGTAACACTCGGAAATGGTGAACAAGTTAGTGTGTCAAAGCTTCTAGATATGTTTCTCTTTCCTCCTTCAGTTCAACATACCCCAGTTTCAAAGCTTAGTGGAGGAGAAAGGAGGCGCTTGCAATTGCTAAAAGTACTTGTAGCAAATCCAAATTTTTTAATTCTCGACGAACCTACAAACGACCTCGATATTGACACTTTAAATGTTTTAGAAGATTTCTTAAGCAATTTTGCAGGTTGTTTACTTTTAGTTTCTCACGACAGGTATTTTATGGATAAATTACTTGATCATTTATTTGTGTTTGAAGAGCATGGAAACATCCTCGACTACTACGGCAACTATTCGGACTACAAGGAAGAAATCAATAGAAAGCCGGTGAAAGAAGAGCAGGTTGAAAATAAAATTTCATCTCAAAAAATTGAAAAAGAAGCAGTTGCAGAAAAAAGAAAACTAAGCTACAAAGAACAAAGAGAATACGAATCATTAGAAAGAGAAATTGAAGAATTGGAAAGAAAAAAGACCGATTTAACCGAAAAGCTTAGTTCTGGAAGTACTAATCATGAGGAATTATCGAAGTGGTCGGAAGAAATTCTTGAAATTGACAGCCATCTAGAGGAAAAAACCGAGCGGTGGTTATATCTTGCTGAGTTTATATAAATTGTTCCAAAAGCATATATTTGAATCTTGAAAATTTCGGTTGTTATTATCGCGAAGAATGAATCTGAGAATTTAAAATTATCTCTAAGTAAATTAGATTGGTGTGATGATATAGTTCTAGTGGATGATTTTAGTAGTGATGATACCAAATCAGTTGCTGAATCACATGGTGCAATTGTTTATCAAAGAAAATTAGATGATTTTGGATTGCAAAAGCAATTTGCTGTTTCAAAAGCCAAACACAATTGGATTTTAAGTATCGACGCAGATGAAATCCTATCAGATAATTTGATAAGTGAAATAAAACAATTAAACCTTGAATCAGAAATTACAGCATATAACATTCCGAGACAGCATGTTTTCTTAGGCAAAATATTTAAATATGGCAAGGAAAGCAAGATGCTTATTATCAGGTTGTTCAACAAGAAGTTTGGCAACTTCAATTCATCAAGTGTTCATGAAAAAGTTGAAACAAAAGGAAAGGTATCCAATCTAAAGAATTCTATTTTACATTATAGCTATCGAGATTTAGATCAATATTTTGAAAAGTTTAATGTGTATACGAGTAGAGGTGCTCAATTATTGAAAAATAAAGGTAAAAATAGACCTTTTTTACTTATTGTACTTTTATTCCCTATTTATTTTTTAAAACATTATTTGATATATGGCAACTTTTTGAATGGAAAGGAAGGGTTTGTATGGTCGTATTTAAGTGCCTGGTACCATACGGTTAAGTACCTTAAATTAAGCGAATTAAACAAAGTTTCGAATTAACAGCAAGCCAAAACTAGAATTGTACATTGAAGAATCTAAGTACAAGACTCAAAATTAAAAATTGCCCTCGACTTTTTAAACTTTAAAGATCAATAAAATTTTATTACCTTTATTGCAGCATTTTAATGAATATCTTTGTCTAAGAGGTATCAGTGTTACACATGTTCTCGGAAAAGAAAGTTATAGAAGGTTGTTTGAAAGGCGACAGAATCGCTCAGGAGACCTTGTACAATCATTTTTCAGGCAAAATGCTGGCAGTAAGCAAAAGATATCTCAAAGACATGGCGCAAGCTGAAGATGCATTTCAAGATGCATTTGTAAAGGTATTTGCCCATCTAAAAAACTTTTCATTTCAGAGTAGTTTAGAAACTTGGATGACTCGAATTTTCATTAATGAATCCATCAATAAGTTAAGATCATTGAAGCGATTGGCTTTACAGGTCAGCATTGATGAAAACTCTAGACAAATAGCCGAAAACTATGATGATGCACCTGACCAATTTGATTCTGAATTGGTTTTGTTGCTAATGGAAAAACTACCTGAGAATTATAAAATTGTGTTAATGCTTTATGCTATAGATGGCTATAGTCATAAGGAAATTTCAGAAAAACTAAATATGCCAGAAAGCACTTCTAGAAGTTCATTAACTAGAGCGAGAAGTATGTTATGGCAATTGTATAAAAAGGAAATAAAAAATCATGAGTCCAGAAGAATTTGACAATAGATTAAAATCATCGTTTCAAGATGAATATTTGCCGCCTAAAGAACATTTATGGGCAAATATTTCTGAAAAACTTGACCGCAAGGCTAGAAAACCTCTATGGTATTGGCTGTTGCCTGTATTGATTGTAGTTTCAGCCAGTTTGATATGGATTGGCAACGGATTTACAAATTCAAAGAATAAAATGGCTGTTGTTCAGGAAAACAACATTGAAAATATTACATCATCAAATGTGGACGATACTGAAACAAATACAGGAAACGATTCTGAAGCTTCTACAGTTAAAACGGTTCAAATAATTGAACTTGAATCTTCACATCGTTCTGCTACTTCAACAGCTTCAGAAAATGTAAAAACTGAAAAGTTAATCAATACAAATGCTGAAAATGGATCCTCAACAAGAGTTAACACCAGACACAAAGCAATTGAAAATCAAATCAATAAACCACAAGTTGGATTTACAAGTTTAAACAACACAAATAACAGTTCTGCATCTGCAATTAATGGACAAAATTCAAATTCAAGTTTGAATAATATCCAAAGAGATTTCAATTCAATTCTAAATGACGACTTAAATTATCTGAGTTTAGGGTATATCGGATTTCCGTATTTCAATATCTATTTCAATACAGACAATGAATCAATGATTGCATTTACAAGACCTAATAACTCTTCTAATAAAAATCAAGGTTCAGCAAAGAAAGTCAAAAATTCAAAAACCGATTATTCTCCTGATTTGAGTTCGAAGCATTGGTTGAGTTTTGGCATTGGGCCACAGAGAGCTATGAATTCATTAAAAATCAATCAAGATTCTCAGGCATGGGTGCATCATCATCTTTGGGACAATAAAGGCAAAATGACCAATAATGGAGTTGGAGTTCAAGCTTTTGCTAATTATCAATACAAGTTTGGTAAAAACAATAGATTCTCGTTTGAAACAGGTTTAAATTACAGTTTAAGAACAGAGGATATTCGCATAAATGAGAGTAGTTATGATATAGCGGCAAGAGATAATGATGGGCGAATAAAAAAATACACACCAATATTACTTTTATTGATTATCCCAAATCCAAATGGTGGATTTGATACAACAACATATTCTGCAGTATCTAATTTTTCACTCGCGGTAAAGAACAAATATCATGTGTTTACTTTGCCGATTCGTTTCAATTCTGAACACAGGATATCCACCAATACTTTCTTCTCATTTGGATTAGGTGGTGGAATGTCTTTGATTAGCAGTTCAAACTCTGAACACTTAGACATGATAGAAGGTTCAAGTAAAAAGCAAAGTAAATCAACTCAAATGAGTGCTTCATTCAACAGCAGAATTTCAGTTTACACAAACATCAATAATTCTGGACAATTTGGAGTATACGCTGGTGTACAGACATATCTAAATCCTTGGACTATAAACTCCAATCAATATTCAATAAAAATGTCAGATCTGCAATTTGGAATAAATTACAGACTGCCTCTGAACTTTTAATTAGTTGCTTTTTTGACCAAAATCTCGTCCATGTGGCTCTTCATAAAGACGTTCACTTGGTAGCGATTTAAAGTAATCGTATGTGATTTTTAATCCTTCGGCTCTATTTACTTTTGGTTGCCATCCTAAAACCTCTTTTGCTTTACTGATATCAGGTTGTCTTTGTTTTGGATCATCAGTAGGCAATTCTTGGAATATTATTTTTTGATTAGTTCCAGTAAGTTTAATGATTTCTTCAGCAAAATCTTTGATGGTAATTTCATCTGGGTTTCCAATATTTACTGGAGTAGCACAATCACTTAACAAAAGACGATATATACCTTCTACCAAATCATCTACATAGCAGAATGAACGTGTTTGAGACCCATCTCCAAAAGCTGTTAGATCTTGACCACGTAATGCTTGACCAATAAAAGCAGGTAACACTCTACCGTCATTTAAACGCATTCTAGGACCGTAAGTGTTGAATATTCGCACTATACGCGTTTCTACCTGATGATAGGTATGATAGGCCATTGTAATTGCTTCTTGAAAACGTTTTGCTTCATCGTATACCCCTCGAGGGCCAACTGGATTTACGTTCCCCCAATACGATTCAGTTTGAGGATGTACTTGCGGATCTCCATATACCTCACTAGTAGATGCCACTAAAATACGCGCACCTTTTGCTTTGGCTAAACCTAGTAAATTATGTGTTCCAAGTGAACCTACCTTTAAGGTTTGAATAGGAATCTTCAAATAATCAATAGGACTTGCAGGTGATGCAAAATGAAGGATATAATCTAATTTACCTGGCACAAAAACAAATTTAGAAACATCGTGGTGATAGAATTCAAATTCTTTTAATTTAAACAAGTGTTCGATATTTCTCAAATCACCAGTAATCAGATTATCCATCGCAATTACTTCGCATCCTTCCTTAATAAAGCGATCACATAAGTGAGAACCCAAGAAACCTGCTGCACCAGTAATTAAAACTCTTTTTTTGCTCATATTAATTAACTTTTTCTCTACCAACACATTCGTAGTGATAACCTAGGGAACTCATTTCTTTAAGTTCGTATATATTACGTCCATCAAAAATTGCTTTTGTATTTAAATTAGCAGATATTTGATTGAAGTCTGGAGATCTAAACTCAGGCCATTCTGTAACAACTACTAATGCCTCAGCTCCTTTCAACATATTGTATTGTTCGTTTGAATACTCAATTTTATCACCCAAAATACGTTGAGCTTCATGCATTGCAACTGGATCATAAGCAATTACTTTAGCCCCTTCTTTCAATAATTGATCAATCAGTACTAAGCTAGGAGCTTCCCTCATATCATCAGTTTTTGGTTTAAATGACAATCCCCATAAGGCAATAGTTTTTCCAGCTAAACTTCCAAAATGAGCTTTTAATTTATCAAACATAACATGTTTTTGAGCGTCATTCACAGACTCTACTGCTTTCAAAACATTCATTGAATATCCATTTTCATCGGCCGTTTTAATTAAGGCTTTAACATCTTTAGGAAAGCACGATCCACCATATCCAATTCCTGGATAAATAAATTTGTGACCTATTCTGCTATCGCTTCCAATTCCTTTTCTGACCATATTAACATCAGCTCCCATTATTTCACAAAGATTTGCAATATCATTCATAAAGCTAATTTTGGTTGCTAGCATACTATTAGCAGCGTATTTAGTCATTTCAGCGCTTGGAATATCCATAAAGATGCATGGATGACCATTCAATAAGAATGGCTTATACAAGCGACTCATAACTTCTTCAGCTTTTTCTGACTCAACACCAATAACAATTCGATCTGGCTTCATAAAATCATCAATTGCAGCACCCTCTTTCAAAAATTCTGGATTACTGGCAACATCAAATGTTAAAGATTCTGATCGCTTATCAATTGCATTTTTCAAAGCGGTTCTTACCTTGTTTGCGGTACCAACTGGAACAGTACTTTTTGTCACAACCACCATATAGTCGTTCATGTAAGTTCCAATTTCAGTTGCAACTCCTAAAACATACTTCAAATCTGCTGAACCATCTTCATCGGGAGGTGTTCCAACGGCTATAAAAGCAGCCTCACAACCTTGAATACTTTCTTGAAGATTCGTCGAAAACTGCAATCTTCCTTTATCAAAATTGCGCTTCACCATTTCGTCTAAACCAGGCTCATATATTGGCAAAATACCTTGTTTTAAGTTATCTATTTTCTTTTGATCAATGTCGATACAAACAACATTTAAACCTACTTCTGCGAAACATGTACCTGTGACAAGGCCGACATAACCTGTTCCTACTACTGCTATTTTCATTTATGATTAATTATTTCTTTAAATTGATTTGTGATAAATTCGATTTGTTCATCAGTCATGTCGGTGCCCATTGGCAAACTTAACACTGAATCGCAAAGTGCCTCTGTTACAGGCAAATGCAATTCTGACCTATATGTTTTTTGTTTATACAAAGGCATTGGGTAATACACCATACTTGGTATGCCTTTTTCATTTAGCTTCTCTCTTATTTCCATAATATTCAAGCCGTATACTTGAAGTGTATATTGATGATATACGTGAGTCGACTTCTTGTCTTTATATGGAATTCTAATAGATTCGATTCCCTCAAATGCTGAATTGTATCTAGATGCCACTTTTCGTCTTTCTTCTATAAACCCATCCAAAACGCTGAGCTTCACTTTCAATATTGAAGCTTGCAATGCATCTAATCGTGAATTTATTCCAATCGCATCGTGATGGTATTTTTTAGACTGTCCGTGATTAGCTAACATTTTAATTTTTATAGCCAATTCATGATTATTTGTTAAAACGGCACCACCATCACCATAGCAACCTAAGTTTTTAGATGGGAAAAATGATGTGGTTGAAATATGTCCAATAGAACCAGATTTCATTGTTCTTCCATCCGAAAATATAAAATCAGAACCGATGGATTGAGCATTATCTTCTATCACAAACAGATTGTGTTTCTCTGCTATCGCAGTAATTACCTCCATGTCACAGGATTGCCCAAAAAGGTGAACAGGAACAATTGCTTTAGTGAGCGGTGAAATTTGCTTTTCAATTTCTAATGGATTAATATTAAATGTGTTAATATCGACGTCAGCAAAGACAGGCTTCAATCCTAGCAACATACATACTTCAGCAACTGCGGCATAAGAAAATCCCGCCGTAATCACTTCTGACCCTTTTGGTAAATCTAAAGCCATTAAGGCTAGTTGCAAAGCGTCTGTGCCGTTTCCGCAGGTTATTACATGGTTAACACCTATATAATCACGAAGTTGATTAGAGAAACTTTCCACTTCCTCTCCTCCAATAAAAACAGAAGAATTCAAAACAGAACTTATCGCAGAATCCAATTCTTGCTTATAGCGAAGATACTGTGAATTCAAGTCGACCATTTGAATAGGTTCTGATTTCCGTTTTGGTTTTCACGGATGCAAAGATAAGGCCAAAACTGCAAATGAAAACAATTCCAGGTAATTAGGTTGTTATGTTTCTATTTATACAATCGAATAGTTTCAATTAACAACAATATAAATCGAAAAATTTTGAACAATAATTTTGTATTTTTGCATAACTAACCATTTTTATTTGATTGAATTTCAATCACATATCGGCTCATTAGACTATTTACTAGGTGTAAATTACATTTTTATCCCTTCTAATATCGTTCAAAAACTAGGTGGCTTTAAAGCAGGAAGATTGATTTGTAAAGCAAACAACACCATAGAGTTTCAATGTGGAATTGTCTCTTTAGGAGAAGGAAATGGCTATATCACACTGAATAAAACACGTTTAAAGAAACTAAAACTTCAAACTGGAGATTCCATCACAATACGCTTAGAAAAAGACAATAGTGAATATGGGATGGAACTTAGTGATGAATTGAAGGAATTATTAAGCCAAGACCATGAAGCGAATTTGCGTTTTAATGCCTTAAAACCAGGAATGCAACGCTATATTATCTTTTACGTTTCTCAGGTCAAAAGCCCTCATCTAAGGCTAGAAAGAGCGCTTCTACTTCTCAACAACTTAAAACAAATCCCGACAGGAAAGGAAACTTTCAGAGCAATCTTAGGCAAAGAGTAAAACAAGTTTGAGCAATGTGACAGATATCACAATTTATATGCAAAGTCATGCCTAATTTTGCATAACAACTTAGATATTTATTATGAAGATAGAACAAATATACACTGGATGCATAGCACATGCAGCATATTATTTAGAAAGCGAAGGGGAAGCAGCAATATTCGACCCACTAAGAGAGGTTCAGCCATATATTGAAATGGCTGAGAAAAATAATGCGAAAATAAAATTCATTTTTGAAACTCATTTTCACGCAGATTTTGTTTCTGGTCATTTAGATCTTGCCAAAAAAACAGGTGCAACAATTGTATACGGACCAACAGCTAGTCCAAATTTTGAAGCCTTAATTGCAGAAGATGGTCAAGAGTTTAAGTTAGGGAAATACACCATAAAGGCAATTCATACTCCAGGGCACACTTTGGAAAGCACATGTTATTTGTTGATTGATGAGAATAACAAAGAGCATGGAATAATAACGGGTGATACTTTATTTATCAATGATGTGGGTAGACCTGATTTAGCACAACATGTCAAAGCAGAATTAACTCAAGAAATTCTTGCTTCAAAACTGTTCGATTCGCTTAGGAATAAAATAATGCCTTTGAGTGATGATTTAATTGTTTACCCTAACCATGGCGCTGGAAGTGCATGCGGAAAGCACATGAGTAAAGAAACAACAGACACCTTAGGCCATCAAAAAGAGGTAAACTATGCACTTAGAAAAGACATGAGTCGAGAAGAATTTATGGAAGCACTTTTGGAAGGTCTAACACCTCCTCCAGCATACTTCCCTAAAAATGTACTGATGAATATTAATGGATATGAAAGCATAGACACAATTTTGGATCGTGGCATGAATGCTATATCACCAGAAGCTTTCGAAACAATTGCAAATGAGATGGACGCATTGGTATTAGACACAAGAGATGCTGAAAACTTCGCAAATGGTCATATTCCTAATTCAATAAACATTGGAATTGATGGAAATTTCGCAACTTGGGTGGGTTCATTAATACCTGACATTAAACAAAATATATTGATAGTTGCCGACGAAGGACGTGAGCAAGAAGTAATAACACGAATGGCTAGAGTTGGTTATGATAATTGTATGGGCTATTTGAATGGTGGTTTTGAATCATGGAAAAATTCGAATCACCAAATTAGTACAACAGATCGCATATATGCCAAGACTCTCGAAAGTCTAAATTTATCAGAAGAAACAATTATAGACATTCGAAATCCTAGAGAATTTGAACTTGGACATATAGCTGGTGCTATCAATATCCCTTTAGAATCAATTAATTCAAATCTTGAAGCATTTCCAAAAAACAAACATTTTATTATTCATTGTGCAGGAGGGTATCGCAGTATGATTGCTGCATCTATACTTGAATCGCGTAATTGGGACAACTTTAGTGAAGTAAGAGGAGGTTTTAAATCAATTTCTGAAACACAGTTACCAATTGAGCAAACCGCAGTTTGTAATAATTGAATATAAAAATCAAAGCATATAAATTACGAAATAAATAATAATGAATACAAAATATAATCTAGAAGAAATCTTAAAAACATCTGACGCAGTAATTGTGGATGTAAGAACAGTTGGTGAATTTATGGGCGGCCATGTCAGTGGTTCTATAAATATTCCATTGGATGAAATTCCAGCTCAAATCGAAAAACTGAAATCATTAAATCCCCCACTTGTTATGTGCTGTGCATCTGGAAACAGAAGTGGTCAAGCCGTAAATTTCCTTTCTCAAGTTGGAATTGAATCTGTAAATGGCGGATCATGGTTAGATGTGAACTATTTTAAAAATCAAACTGTATAATATCATGATTGCAGCAATTAAAAAACTCCTCGGTTTGAACAGCCAATCTGTTGATTACAAACAAATGTTAAGCGACGGTGGTATTATAGTTGACGTTAGAACAAAAGGTGAATTTTCATCAGGTCACATAAAAGGTTCGATAAACATTCCGCTAGATACCCTGTCTAAAAACTTATCAAAATTCAAAAACAAAGACCAATCAATCATCACTTGTTGTGCATCAGGAATGCGAAGCGCTTCTGCTAAAAGCATATTGAAGTCCAATGGATATACAAACGTCCATAACGGAGGTGGTTGGGCTAGCTTAAAAAACAAAATCTAAACATGTCAAATCAATCTTTTTCATCAATAATTCAAGGTACAACTCCAGTATTAATCGACTTCTTTGCTGAATGGTGTGGTCCATGCAAGGCAATGAAACCAATTTTAGAAGATTTAAAATCTAGAATGGGAGACAGAATTAAAATCATCAAGATTGATGTTGATAGGAACCAAGCACTTGCTTCTAAATATCAAATTCAAGGGGTGCCAACTTTAATGATATTTAAAGAAGGAAAATCAGTTTGGAGACAAAGCGGAGTAGTTGGTTCATCTGATTTAGAGGAAATTATTAATCGATTCTAATTACATGGAAGGTGCATTGCATTATGTACCTTCCATACATTTCTCATACAGCACTTTTATGTGTTTTAATTCACTGTTAAATTCTTTTTGCTAAGAAGAGGTTCTGCATAATAAAGTTTTAAATCATCTTTCTTCTTCACAACATAACTAGTGGTCGAACTGTGGGTTTAAAGACTACCTCGCCATCCGAATTTCGACCTATTTCAAGCTTGACGTAGGTACATAAATGACACCAAGAATATATATATCGTATGCAATAAAATCTCCCAAACTATAAATTGCAAAACCTACTTTTAGCTTTTCCTGAAATTGGATCCTTAAATGTGTAAGAATTCCATGGTTGTAAATTATGTGGATGCCCTCCAGCAATAACATCTACACCACAATTGGAAAAAATATTTTGATACAAATTTATGGTAAGTTGTGATGGATACACTTGATATGCATTTCCGCAGTGGAGAGAACAAACAACAAGTTCAGCGCCCATTTGTCGGCATTTAATTGCATCCTGTGCAATTTCATCAATTGACACACTTTCAGTATTTAATCGCAAATAATTGACTTTCCATTGCAAGTCTTTATCAAGAGTGAATTGATTTAATGAATATGTGTAAGCTAAAAATGCAATTTTAACCCCATTGACTTCCACAACTTCAAAACCAGTATCATCTTTTTTTATTCTACCCCCAATAGATTTAATTCCAAGAGAATTTAATTTATTTATTGTTTCATCCAAACCATCTATGCCTTGATCAATACTGTGATTATTGGCAACACTCAAAATATCAAATCCCTTGAACTTCTTATTTCCATTGAATACATCAAAGGTATTTTGATCTGTATTGAATAACATATTATTCAACATCACTTCTGGGACGAAATTTTCAGGTATAGCCTCTACAAAAGGAGTTTCTAAATTCGCAAAAACAATATCGCTTGCAAAGAAATCTGGTCCAACCTCATCCCATAAACTTTGAGTGTTCTTAGGTTTAATCAATTCATAAGGCATTAGGTCCCCTCCTATTGACACAGTGACTAAGGTTTGAAATTCGTCAATTTTTGAATCAATTCTTGAGCTAAAATGCTTTTCAATCTCCTGATTTTCTGGAACTAACGGAGAAGAATAATAATATTTATAGGAAAAATATATAATATCCTTAAAAGTCATAGTCCGCGGATTTTCTTCAAACACTCTAGGCTTCAACCATTTCTTACCTTTGATTATTGACAATGGAAAACACAGCACTTGAATAACAAAACAAAGCAGTCTTCCTTTTAATGTATAAGCTCTTACAGTTTTCAAAAATTATTAAACGCCTAATAGAATTCTACCTAACATAAAATACACACCAAGTCCGATAACATCATTAATAGTTGTTATAAATGGACCTGTTGCCAATGCTGGATCAATCTCAAACTTCTCTAAGACTAATGGAGTGACAGTTCCTAATAACGAAGCAAAGATTATCACAGAAATCAAAGCTAAACTAACCACTAAACTTAAATCGTAAGCATGTCCGATTAGCACATTAAACATTAAAAGAATAGAAGAACACACTAAGCCATTAATAAGTGAAACTGTGAATTCCTTCGTGAGTTTAGGTATAATATTTTTACTTCTAAGTGTATTATTTGCTAAGCCTTGAACAATTATTGCAGAAGATTGAACTCCCGCATTTCCACCCATGGCAGCTACAACAGGCATAAAAAAAGCCAATTGAGGCAACAGGGAAATATCTCCTTCAAAATTGGATACCAACATAGAGCTTCCCAATCCTCCAATCAATCCAACTAAAAGCCAGGGTAATCTAGCTCTTGATAAAATTAATACTTTATCTTCACTCTCTACACTTTCACTTAAACCCGCTTGTAGTTGGAAGTCTTTATCAGCTTCTTCTTTTATAAACCCGACCACATCATCAATAGTAATACGACCAATTAATCGTGTCATACTGTCAACAACTGGTATGGTAATCAAATCATACTTATTCATTAACCTTGCCACTTCTTCTCCCGTGGCATAAGCATTAATGGAAATAAATTCAGGATCTGTTATTTCAATGACTGAAATATGAGGTTTTGACAACACAATATCTTTCAAAGAAACCATGCCTTTTAGTATATCTTTATCATCTACTACATAAACCGCATGCACAGAATCAACTTCCTCTGCCTGTTTTCTAATCTCTTCAATACATTGACTAACAGTCCAATTGTGTTTAACTTGAACCAATTCTTTAGCCATCAAACCTCCAGCCATGTCATCGTCATAATGAAGCATGCTAGTCAAGTTCTTTGCATAATCTTGATCTTCAAGATAAGAGAGAACTTCTTCTGCCTTCTGAGCTGGTAAAAGATTTAAGATATCAACTGCGTCATCTGAGTCTAAATAAGCAATAACATCATCTGCAATTTCTTTAGCTTCATACTCTTTAAAAAACCTCTCTTTTAATTCCGTATCTAGAGAACGTATGATATCAACAGCCTTTTCTCTTTCAACTTCATCAATAATAAACTTGGCCTCTTCAAACTCAATATCCCAAAAAATGTCTCCAATATCTTCTGCCCTATAGTCTTCAAGAAGTTTGCGCACTTGTTCGTGCTCAGACTCCTTAATCAAGGGTTGAATTGCCAACAACAACTGTTTTTCAGAAATTTGGGTACTCATTATTGGTTCTCGAGAAATAAGGTGAGTTTAATAAAATCCTCAGGACTTAACTGTTCGGCACGCAATTTAGCAAATTCATGGCTTTCTTGCAGATTAAATTTATGTAAAGCATTCCGAATAGTTTTGCGACGTTGATTGAATGCAGTTTTTATCACATCTGCATACAGCTTATACGAACAAGGTAATTCAAAGTCTTCTTTGCGAATACATTTAATAACCCCAGATTGAACTTTGGGAGGCGGGTCGAAAGATTCAGGTCCTACAGAAAATTCATATGTGCAAGTATAAAATGTATTTAAGATTACACTTGGAATACCATACACTTTACTTCCTGGCCCTGAAACTAATCGTTCGGCAACTTCTTTCTGAAACATTCCACCAAACCCTTTAACCCTTTCTTTATTATCAATAACTTTAAAGACAATTTCAGTACTAATATTGTATGGATAATTTCCAATTAAGAACAAATCCTTATTTAATAAGACATCATCCATTCTTTTATCCAAGAAATCTCCTTCAAATAACTTTAAACCTTCACTTACATAATGATCTTTCAAATACGCTACGGATTCACGGTCTAATTCCACCGCAGAAACGTCTTTGTAATTTTGTGAGCATTCCCATCCCGTCCACTTCTAGGATTGGGGTATCATTAGCGATCTTTAAAAATCAATGCCACATTTTTGCATGGTTTAGCGTCATTTAAGAAATGCTGAACTAAACTTCTTTAGCGTAAGTAGTTTTTCAATGATTCAAATCTACATCCATTTTTGCAACAAGTATTCAAGCATGAATTAATCATTGAATTATGATAGGAAAAGAATTTGGTAGGCGAATATCTTGAAAACTTGGCGAAAGTATCAAGCGATTTGAAGAAACCTTACTGAAATACAATAATGGTACAGTTTTGAACTTGCAAAACCAAATAAGTAAAAATGAAAAAAATACTACTTAGCCCTTGCGATTTTTGCGAGTTTAACATTTGCTCAGAAAACAATGAAACTGGCTCCTGGTCATTAACCCCAGTTGAACCTGGAGAATAAAACAAACATTGAAATTGTTCAATTTAAAACATTAGAACATAATTTTGCATATCAAACAAAATATTCCTGCAAGTCATGAGTTTGAATTTAAAAATGTTGGGAAAAAGATTTATATTGGGTAATGTTCAAGCTTCATGGCTACCAACTCCAAATTGGACAGGAGGTGTATACAAACCTCAATCAACGGGTAAAATGATGCTAGATATATCGCCGCCAGAAGGATTTTTCAAAAAAGATTATTACTGTGGACAACCTCTGAAGGAGCGATAGTTTTTTTATCTAACAGGAACAGTTTTAAACCTATGTGAATAAGGATATTTGGAAACATGAACAAGACTAATCGCAGCTATCAATTAACTGGTGAAAAGCCTTCCAAAAAAAGACAAAAAGAGTTCTAACCAAAGAAAAAAGGAATCCAAAAAGATGAAGCATCTTCCTGAATCAATCAAATAATAACCCCTGTAATAAAATAAATTAATTGATATGAAAAAAATTAACATTACTTTAGCTTGTCTGTTCTATTAATTATAGGACTTTCAGCATTTCAAACCCACAAAAGCCTACAGAAAGTTTCAAAAAGCTTACACTAGCGCTAAAATTGTCCTTTCTCACAAAGCCTACGATAAAGCCGATAATTTGCTTCACGATTTTGAAAAAGCAAAAGAAGGTGAGCAAGTTGAAACATCTTTCACACTTACAAATGTTGGAACAGACCAGTTTTAATTAAAAGTCATCAAGTACAATGTGGATGCACAACTCCAAACGTATCCTAAAGCACCTATTATGCCAGGATAGAGAAAGCACTGTAATTAAGGTTGATCTTCAACACTAATGGAAAAGTAGGTAACAACATCAAAACTGTTACTTACCACAAATGGTAGGTTCTAGAATTCAAATTCAATTGTGAAGTATACCGTAAAAGTTGTGTTGATCCAATGACTCCAAATGGTTCTCCAATGAAACTTAAGTCTAAATAATTTTTCAATTTAATATAAAAGCTGCATATTGAAGAAATGTGCAACTTTTTTATGCGTCCAAATAAAACATATTATCCTCAGTACTTGTAACTATATGTCTTTGGCTATGGGCTTTCAAAGCCAAATCAGGATAAAATACTTGTTTGGAACAAAACAGTTCACGATTTCACATATTTCAGAATGATCATCAATGTTTCACTGATTTTATTTAGCGGAATAAAGGCGATACATCAGTTTTAATTGAAAACATTTTCGCGCCATCCTGCGGCTGCATTGTCCCTAACTGGTCTCGTAGCCCCATACAAGTTGGAGACTCTTCAATAATTCACGCGTTGAGTTCAGCCCCAAAGGAAAGAGAAAACAACACTTAAAACTATAGCAGTTTATACCAATCAGGGGCTTTATGAATTCATTCATTAAAGCGAATATTAAAAAATAATTAAAAATATTTTTCGGCAATATAAATTTTTTGGTATTTTTTCCATTCAAACACATAACGTATGATATCAATATTTACATAATCTAATTGCAGCTTTAACTATTTCACCAGCGAATTCATCAGAATTTGTATGATCAAGAACCAAATCAAATTAGAAATTATTCTAAAACCACTCATGATTTTGGAGAAATTGTACAAGGTACAAAAGCAAAACATACATTTACATTTAAGAATAATGGCAGCAATTTATCATCATCAGCAATGCAAATGCTTCATGTGGATGCACTGTCCCAAATTTTAGTAAAGAACCTGTTGCACCAGGTGCACAAATGTTGTTCTGTCACAGCAATATCGACTCATTGGTGTAACAATAAAAATTAAATGATAACTGTAACAACTAATCTTGGTCAATCAACTTTATTTATTAAAGGAAATATTGTTGAACGGTATAAAATCACCTCCTGTATGTATCAGGTCTATAAAATAAGAGTGTTATTTTAAACCCCTTACAAAGTTTTGTAAGGTTTTTATGCATATACCAGATGTATCTAAAGAATAATGATGCCGATTTTCATACTGCCAAAATTGTGGATATTAGAGAATTAAGTCCAAGTACGAAACAATTTTTTGTCTGTAATATCCTTTTGATTTGACCTATATAAAAGCGGGCAATTTGTGATTATTGATTTTGCAACTTTGCATTATCAATTTTCAACCGAAGCATTTATATAGATTTGGCACATAAATCAATTTGAATTATGTGTTGTATTAAAAGAAGATGGTGCAGTAACACCGCTTTTATTTTGACTCAAAGTAGGAGATTCAATGTCATAGGTACCTCTGGCGACGTTTTGTATTACCTTCAAAGTTTTAGATGAAAACCAATTATATTTATTTGCATTGCATCATATGTAGCTCTCTTTTAGAGCAATGATTAAAGACTTATTACATCACAAGCATTTTAAGAGTCCAATCTATCTATTCTTTGTTGTAGAACTCAAGCAGACTTGCTTTACACATGTGAATTTCACTTTCTAATCAATTTTCAAACTTTAATTATATACCTGTATTGAGTAGAGAAAAGTGGACTGGTGAAACTGGTTATGTCCATCCTCATTATTTAAACCTTTTATCAAAACCATTTCCTGCTTTATTTTATTTATGCGTGGTTGGACAGAAATGATTAAGGAAAACTAGAAACAATTTAAAGGATATTACTACACACGCTCCGATATAAAAGTCGAGTTTTTACGATTAATACCATTGAACAAAAACTACAACGATATTAAAACCTTATCCGTAAAAATGCAACTGGAATGCGTATATTAAATGCGGCTAAAGTCCTTTCCAGTTATTATTTCTCTAAGATATTAAAAAACCTTTTCATTGGGGAAACTAATTTCATTTTCAATAGAACCAACAACTTCATGCAATCTAAGGTGCCCCCAGTGTCCAAGTGGTTTGAGAAGTTTTAGTCGCCCTACAGGAATGCTAGAAATGAATGTATCAAAAGCGATAAAGCCTTATATAAAACTACAGGATATGTAACCTTTATTTTCATGAGATTGAATTGCCAATCAATTTTTGAAATGGTTAGCTACGCAAATAAATTTAGGGTTATACTCTGCTACTAGTACTAATGCTCATTATTTATAAAGAAAATGCAGAAAGACTGTAAAAGTGACTGAATGGTTAATTGAGGACCTTTATTGATGGAACCACACAAGACACTTATGGGAAATACAGGATAGGAGGAAAATTGGATAAAGTTTTAGCAGGTACCAAAGCTATAATGGAGGCAAAAAACAGCTTAATTCTAAACACCTCATGTGATATGGCAATTTATAGTATTTTCACATAATGAACATCAATTAGATTTGAAAGAATCATAAATATTAAGAATAAGTTGATGAACTGGCAATTAAATCTAACAGATCTACGATTATGAAACTGAAAGTTTCACATAGATCTTTAACAATGATGAATTGAGTCACGATATCAAAAAGATGGAGATAAATATTCAATCAAAAACAATCTTTTAAATTGTATTGTTGGAGACTTTGGAATAGTTGCGTAATCACTTGGGACGGCAAAATTGTCCCATGTTGTTTTGACAAGGATGGCACATACAGACTAGGGAACATTAACACCAATTCTTTTAATGAAATATGGAATGGTGAAGCATACCAGCAATTTAGAAAACAAATTTTAAAAGGAAGACAATATATTGATATTTGCAAAAATTGCAGTGAAGGAACTTCCGTTTGGCAAAATTAACGCACAACGTAAAAAGTACCCCTCATTTCATACCATTTTTTATCAGTATCGTAGTAGCTTATTTTATAAACATATACATCCTGCTGAACCAATTCTTCATTGTACTTACAATTCCATCCTACGGTAAAATCATTAGTTTCAAATAATAATTCACCCCATCTGTTATAAATGGATAAAGTATATTCAGTAGGTGTAAAGTTCCAAACTTGAGTAAATACATCATTTAATCGATCTTCATTGGGTGAAATGGCATTAGGAATAAATACATAATGTGGACAGGAATCTCTTAATTCTATTTGATCCGAAGTTTTACATCCGTATGAATTACTAACTTCTACGGAATAAATACCTGGTAAGCTAACATTTATTTGTTGTGTAACTTCATTATTCGGCGTCCAAAGATATGTATACCCTGCACCTGAGCCTGCGTCAAGCGTTATAATTTGATTCTGGCACATTAACTTATCTTGCCCTAAATAAACAGATGGTTTAGGATATTCGGTGATATTAACCTCTTTGTAGACACTATCACAAGTATTACCTGGAACGCCTAATAAAAGCTGAACCCAATATTTTCCCTGAGTATTTACATTCAACGAGGAACCAGATGAATTATCACTCCATAAATATTTAACAAATGGATGATTTATTGTATTCAATTGTAACGGGAAATTTTCTCCTGCACAATAGCCTGTATCTTTAGGAAAGGTAAATGCAGGAATGGGACTATCAAAGACAACGACATATACCGAATCTGTTGTATCTGAATTATCGTCAAAAGTGGTTTTGATTGTTGTTAAGAAAACTCCTGCAGTAGGATAACACACATCGTCCTGTTGAAGATTACTTGTACCTGGAGTTCCTCCTTGAAAAACCCAGTCCCAGGCAATTGGTGTACCCTGAGTGGTTGTGTTTGTATATCGAATACAATCACCTTTACAAATGAACAAAGTGTCTACACTAAATCCGTTTAGTGAAATTCCGAAGAAGAGTAAAGTGCTAAAAACTAAAATTTTTTTTAATGAAATCATTTTGCCATACCAAGTAGGTATTCTGTCTTTAACAAACTGCAAATTTTATACCTTTCATCAGAGGTATCATGATAAAGTGCTAATAATGTTTCGTATACATCTTTTACACCTATCTTTTCAGACCATTCAAAAGGCCCAAGAGGGTAAGCAGTACCCAGCTTCATTCCAAGATCGATATCCACTTTATTTGCTGTACCTTCTTGTAAGGTAAAATAAGCTTCATTAATAATTGTAAACACAACTCTAGGTGACACAAATCCAACCCTGGATAGGGTTCTATTCGCCTTTTGCCAACCTAATTTCATAAAGATTGTTTCATCAAAACTATCGCCTCCTGAATAACAGTATTCAATTGAAGTTCTTTTTAAAAATGTTTGGAGTGCATTTATTCCAACTGTTTGATTCCACAGAGACTTAGGCAAAAGGGCTTCAATTTGAATTTTAACGCTTGAAATTGCAAGTAAAGTATTGGATTCTAATAACAAATAATCCTCTAATGAGCTGTGGTCATCATCAAAGTTTAAATCAAATATCACATCAAACTTGCTAGAATGTATATTTTTTGTACTTTCGAGCTTTGTAAAAGATAAATTCGCCGATGACAGGATATCGTTTAGCTCTAATATGCGCGCTTCTGAGCCTTTTACCGCAATGTTCATTGGAGCGCAAAAATACAAATACAATCATGGAAAAAAAAATCATATTCAGTAAAGAAGTACCAAGTCCTATTGGACCATATTCTCAAGCCGTAAAAATTGGAACCACCTTATATTGTAGTGGTCAAATTGCTTTAGACACTTCAGGGAACATGCATCAAGAAAACATTGAAATTGAAACTGAGGAAGTGATGAAAAATATTAAAAACTTACTAAAGGCTGCAGAAATGGATTTTTCAAACGTAGTTAAAACATCCATATTTCTTAGTGACATGAATGACTTTGCAAAAGTGAATGCCATTTATGCAAAATATTTCGACTCTAATTTTCCAGCACGAGAAACCGTTCAAGTTAGTGTCTTGCCCAAAAACGCCAACGTTGAAATAAGCGTTATTGCTTCTGAATAAAGGGAAAAAGTTGTCTTACTCCTTGTCTTTTGAATTGGTCTTGAAACCAAAAATAGTGTAAAGAGGACAAAACCCAATTAAACTTGTTAATACAAACACAATTGAAAGGATTAATAGCACTATTCCCAATACGCCTGATATAACATTGCTAAAATAAAGAATAGCAACTACAATTGCGATTAACAATCTAATTACCTTGTCGGTGGAACCCATATTTTTTATCATACTATAATTTTTAATTTCAAATAGCTAATTCAACCATTTGATAAGAACAAAGTTCGTACATCAAACACAAAAAATTAGTGACGTAAGTCACATATGCGTTTTTGGGCTTTTAATTCAAACAAATCAATTCGTTATAATAATAGTAAATAACAAAAAGACTCCAATTGAAGTCTTTTTGTTATAAAAATCTGTATTTTAGTCTTCATTTTCGTCTTCATCATCTGAGTCACCTGATTTAGACTTTTCCTTTTTGCCTTTTCCTCTTCTTTTGCCCTTACTTTTTCCTTTATTTTTATTTTCAGCTTTTAAGTCGGCATATTTAACTTTTTGAGCTGCTGTCAAAATACCTTCCATCTTAGAATCAAAATTGGTTTTAACAATTTTTAATTCTTTGTTCATTCCTTTGCGATTTGCACTGTCTTTATATTTTGACTTAATAGCTTGTTTATTCTGAATTTTCTCAAGAATGAAACCTTGCACACTGACGGTCTGTTCATCGCTCAACTCTAATTGCGTCTTTAATTTCTCAGCTCTTTTTTGAGCCATTTCCTCTGGTGTCTTTGATTTTTTCCCTTCATTTTGTGAGAAAGCATGAACAGTAAACACAACTGCTACTAGTAATAAAAATACTTTTTTCATAATGTTGATGTAAGTATTAATATGACTAAATTCAATTCAAAAGGTTTAATTATCGGAAAATTCTTTTTGAAAATGTCGATTTGGAGAGATAAAATAAAGAAGAAGTATCCTAGAATACCTGTATGAAAAAGGCGTTAAAATTAAAATTGATGGAATTATAACATACATTATTCTTTTAAAGGACCAATCTAGATTAATGGCTATAATCCCAAAAACAATCATTATGGCAGTACTAAATGCATAACTAATATACATTGCCCCCCAAAAGAAACCAGTTTCATGCTCGAATTTCAGGCCGCAATTTGGACAATAATCGTTTGTTTTACTAAATTGAGTAATATTAAAGACAGAACTTGGAAACACCTTCCCTTTTCTACATCTTGGACATTTACAATTAATAATACTTCCTAACTTTGAAGGGTATTTAGATGGCATTTGAACTGAGTTGATTCTTTCTGAATTTGAAATACCACAAAATTCCAACCGCCATAAGGATGATGTAAACAGAAAGTAGCAACATCAATATTCCTACATTTAATCCCATCCCAACACTTTTAGTTCCAGTAGATTGACTGCTTTCAACACTTGCCTTACACATAGGGCATTGAGCAATTATTGTGTTAACTGCAAGGAATAATGAAACTATAAATAAAACTATTCTTTTCATGTCTTACGCTGCAAATTTACAAATTATATGCGAATGAAAGGTGATGAAAATCAGAAAACGAATTCTTAATAATAAGGTGAAATCATAAAGTACACTATTACTCCTGTTATTGAGACATAAAACCAGATTGGCCAAACCCATCTAGTTAGTTTTTTATGTTTCGCATACTCACCAGTGAGTCCTCTGTATACCGAATATAATATAAAAGGCAATATTAGCCCAGCGAGCACTATATGGCTAAATAGTAAAATCAAATAAACTACTTTTATGGTACCTTCTCCACCGTATAATGTTTCTTCAGTGGTAAAGTGATACAAAACATAGGTGATTAGAAAGAATATTGAAAATAGCACCGCTACTAACATTGAATTTCTATGCAATACTGGCTTCTTTAGTTTAATAAAAACCAAACCAATCACTAACAAAATAGAAACTATAGAATTAAGAAAGGCACTAATGGCAGGAAATACATGTGTATCAAAGCCAAAGTCAAACTCTTCAAATTTTACTTTTCTCATCAAAACAACCAAGGAAAAGACAACAATTGACAAGGAAAGTATAATGATTCGCGCTAGCTTATCATTCGGTTTTATGGTTTTCATTCTTGCTATATTCTAATTTTAAAGCTCTTACTGCATCAATGGTTGCACTTTTATCCGTTTGACCACCAGTTTCAAAAACACCTCTAACTCTTCTTTGTTTGTCTACTAGCACAATTTTATCACTGTGAAACAAATCTTGGTGTTGGCCTTCAGCTCCAGGAATCTTAAAACTAAACTCCGCTAAATTATATATCATTGACTTAGAGCCTGTTAAAAACTGCCAATGAGTATTCACGTGCAAATTTTTAGAATAATTTAACAAAACAGCAGGAGAATCTTTATCAGGGTCTACAGAAAAACTTAAAAATCGAATCATTGTATCTTTTTCAAATTCTCTGTAAATGTGTTGTTGAATATATGAATTCATTTGAGGACAAACAGATTCGCAACTTGCAAAGAAAAAGCTAACTAGAAGTATTTTATCTTTATATGTGGTTAAACTTACACTATCACCAAACTGATTTACGAGTTTAAAATCTTCAATTTGATGATAAATCGTATCTCCCTTTGCATCAAGCTCTCGTTCAAAATAAATCGGAAGTTTTTTAGAATAATGCACACCTGTTTTGTTAAGCATTATCCATAAGATTGGCAAACCTATTAACAAAAACAAAATGCCCAACACTTTCCATGCTGGGCTTTTTTTAGAAATTTCTGTCATGATTTAATATTTCATCATACTTACATAGTCGCCTTCAAGAAGAAGAAACCAAACTAAGTAAGATAAGAACACCACTGCAGGCAAAACAATCATCCAGCGCAAAAATTTGGCTTCGTAATTCAAATGCATGAATATTCCTACTATTAATATGGCCTTAACAATACCCAATGCAATAAAAACTAGGTTTCTAAACATGGAAGCACCAGCCATGAAATATATAATGAAATCAATTATTGTAATTCCAAGAAGTATCCAGAATGTTCTCCATAAACTTTTTGTGCCATGGGATTCAGCATGTGGAATGTAAGTTTCTGGAATATAATTTCCTTCTGTCGGAGTATTGTGAGAATTGCTCATATAAATTAATTAAGGATATTAGATTAGATAATAAAAAGTAAAAACGAAAACCCATACAAGGTCAACAAAGTGCCAGTATAAACCAACTTTTTCAACCATTTCATAGTGTCCTCTTCTTTCGTAGGTTCCTCCAATAACATTCAACCAAATGATGATATTGATTACCACTCCACTTAAAACGTGGAAACCGTGGAAACCAGTTACAATAAAAAACAAGGACGCAAAAGGAACTGGTCCAGGCATTTTGTCTGCATCAGCTAAATGTATATGATCTCCTAAACCTAAATGTTCTGCATGTTGTCTAGCAGCTTCAGTTAATCCAAACATGTTTGAATCCAAGCGTCCTCCAGCTTCAATAAATTGAGTCCATTCCCAAGCTTGACAGCTTAAGAACATAATTCCACCAATTATGGTGTAGAACATATATTTAGAAACTTCCTTCTTAGATTTTCTGTGACCTGCTTCAACTGCAAGTACCATAGTAACAGAAGATCCAATAAGGATAAATGTCATCAAACTCACAAACAAGAGAGGCAAGTGTAATCCATGCAGAAATGGAAAGTGATTAAACACAGTTGCTGGATCTGGCCATGGAGTGGATGACCCTGAATAACTATATCTGATTGCACCATAACCAACCAATAGGGAAGAAAAGGTGAAAGCATCAGATAAAAGGAAAATCCACATCATCAATTTTCCGTAACTAACGTTAAAAGGTGATCTACCGCCTTTCCAAATGCTTGAAGATGATACTGCTGACGAATTTGACATGATTATTTATGTATCTAAATTACCTTGCGAAATAAAGGAATAAAATTAAGAAAATCCATACAATTCCTAAAAAGTGCCAATAAGTTTTACAAACATTAATAAAAATCATGTTTTTCTTATGTATTTCGAGCCTAGAAGCCTTCACTATTCCGACCAAAAGCAAGATTAAACCTCCAACAATATGCAATAAATGTGCTCCGGAAATCACATAAACGAAAGATGCAGAGATTTCTCCAGCCTCATTATTGGATAAAAACAAGCCCATGTCCATCAACGCGAAATATGCATATACTTGCGAAATTGTAAATGCTATTCCTAAAAGAAAGGTTATACTGAGCAAAGATGGCACTTTATAAACATCGTCCTTTCCAGCAGCTCGATACGCCAATTGCATAAAAATACTTGAGACGATTACAATTCCAGCACTTATCCAAAATTGAATTGGTAAATCAAATTTGAGCCACGCATTATTCTTCACACCATCGCTCATATGTACCCAGTATGCGCTTGAGAAGGCAATAAATAACATTGAACTGGCTACTATAAATAGCCAAACAATAAATGTTTTCTCGTTGAAAATTCCATTTTTATTGGACATGATTGATGTATTTGACATTTTTTATTTAAAAAAGATAACTAATTAGAACTATAGGCATGTATATCAAGGATGCAAACATCACTGCTTTTGCATCTTTAATTGTTAAAGTCTTATAAAGTTGAATGGTTCTGTAAAGTAAATACAAACCCGCTGGTAATTGAAAAAATAAAGCATTTAAACTGCTAAAATGACGAGTTAAAGGATAGATAGCGATTAGAATTAACCAAACAGTGTAAAGAACAATTTGCAATGCATTTTTCTTTGTTCTACCTTCAAATGAAGGTAAAAGAGTGTAATTCGCTTTTCTATAATCATCATCTAAAATCCAAGCAATTGCCCAAAAGTGAGGAAATTGCCAGAAAAACTGAATTAAAAAAAGTATAACAGCAATTTCATCAATAATTCCTGTGACAGCAATCCATCCAATTGCTGGAGGTAATGCCCCAGGAATGGCTCCTACGAATACAGCCAATGGTGTTTTAACTTTTAATGGGGTATATACGAGTGTATAAATAAAAATTGAAACCAAACTCAAAAAAGCAACTGTTGGATTCACATAAAAAGCCAAAGCAAACAATCCAAGAATAGCCGTTACACTGCTAAAAATTAGAGCATCACTTACAGACATTCTGCCAGCCGCAACTGGTCGATTCTGAGTTCTATCCATTAAGCGGTCAGTTTCTTTTTCAATAACTTGGTTAAATCCATTTGAAGCCGCAACTACTAACATTCCACCAAGACACAATCCAAATAGTACCATAAAGTCGAATATTAATCCATACTTAACCGTGCCCAAATAATATGCGATCAAAGTGGTTCCAACAACTGACACACTCAATCTAAACTTGCTGAGCATCAAATAATCCTTAAAAAAGGCCTTGCTTAAAGGTTCTGGTGTTTTATGAATTACTTCTTTTATCAAATTTGAGTTATCGATTTAGGTGCGCGAAAAATTGCGATGCAAATATACAATGTAATACCGAAAATTATACCTGCAAAAAATATGTGCGCGACTTGCGCAACCATAGGAAATGCATATCTCAAATTAAGCACCCCACTAAAATATTGCAAGACAAAAACTAAGGGGATTATCAACAAAATTCTATACCAATTTTTTAAAATCTTTTTTCTAAGAAAAACAACTGGTATAAAACTAGCAAATACAAGTCCTATTGCCATAAACCAATGATAATTAAAGGTATTTCCTAATACATCAAAGTTTACCGTGTCACTTTTATACAATTCATTTTGCCTTATGGCTTCATCTGAAATTTCTCGCAATTGAGTACCAAATACAACTTGAAGCAACGACATAATTAGCATAAAAATAAAAAACCATTTATACTTCAAAAGAGACACATTGTTTTCGTCTATTCGAGCATTAACAAAACTTAACATAAATAATGCGAGTACTGCATAAGCTGCTAAATAATGAATACTAATAATAACAGGGAACAAATTTGTAGCGACCAATATACTTCCAAGCCAAGCATTGAAAAGCATCATTATAAAACCCAAAACACCTGTAACAAATTTAAATCGACTCACATACTTTCTTATTTTCAGCAAACTCAGGAGAAAAATGAGTGAAAAAAAACCGGATAAAACACCAATAATTCTGTTGATGTATTCAATCCAAGCTTTCCATGGGTTAAAAATTTCGGGTTTAGCTAAATCAGGGTTGTTAAGTAAAACCTCAGATTGCTTTTTAAAACCTAAAGCTTTTAATACACCTGCAAAGCGATCTATTTTTTCAATTCTTTTTTGAACATAAATATCTTGATAATCATCAGGGAGTTCACAGGCACACAATGGTGGTAGATATTGACCATAGCACTTCGGCCAATCTGGGCATCCCATGCCACTTCCAGTACTTCTTACAACACCTCCAGCTATTAACAATAAAAAAACCGAAGATATGGTTAATATGCCTGATCTTCGGTTTATTTTAAGATAATTCATTTTATTCTAACGTTAGTCAGAACAGTATTTTTATGCGCGTTTCATAAAAAGATGCGCGAATGAAGAAAAGAAGACTGTACTTGGCTTTTCTTTTTTACCATCATATGAAGTGTCTACAGTTGCAGGAGCATGATAATGCTCTGGTTCTCCATCTCCTTTTTCGTATTGAGGGAAATAATCTAACTCTCTATCAGGTCTACTGTATTCATGTGGACCACGATACACTGTTGGAATATCTCCTTCCCAATTACCATGGATGTGCTTCACTTCTGTACTCCATTCTAAAGTATTTGATTCCCAAGGATTCTTAGTAGATTTCTCTCCTTTAAAAATACTTGTGAAGAAATTATAAATGAATAATAATTGAGCGGTTCCTCCTAATAATGCAGCAACAGTGATTAAAACATTCACATCCATCCAAATTCCAAACTCTGGAATTAAAGAGAACTGATAATATCTTCTAGGGACACCTGCTAATCCCATAAAGTGCATTGGGAAAAACACTAAGTATGCGGAAATAAATGTCAACCAAAAGTGAAAACTTCCTAATGTTTTGTTCAGTCTTCTACCGAACATTTTAGGATACCAATGGTAAATTCCAGCAAACATTCCAAAAATTGCAGCGCTACCCATTACCAAATGGAAGTGAGCTACTACAAAATAGCTATCGTGCATTTGAATGTCTAATGCGGCATTTCCCAAATAGATTCCGGTAAGACCACCTGATATAAAGAATGATACCAATCCAATAGCAAACAACATGGCAGGGGTAAATCGAATATTACCTTTCCATAATGTAGCAAGATAATTAAATGTTTTAACTGCCGAAGGGACGGCAATAATCAAGGTGACATACATAAACATTGTTCCAAGGAATGGGTTCATTCCGGTAATAAACATATGATGCCCCCAAACTATAAAGGACAAGAAAGATATCCCTATTAAGGAGATAACCATTGCAGTATAGCCAAAAATTGGTTTTCTAGCATTAGTTGAAATTACCTCTGAAGATATACCAAGTGCTGGCATTAATATAATGTACACCTCTGGATGACCAAGGAACCAAAATAAATGCTGATATAACACAGGGCTTCCACCACTATTCGCCATTGCTCCAATACCATTAAGGTGAATATCACTCAAATAGAAACTAGTTCCAAAACTTCTATCAAATAAAAGTAACAAACCAGCTCCAAGTAAAACAGGGAATGATAATAATCCCAATATCGCAGTCAATAAAAATGCCCAAATAGTTAAAGGTAATCTATTCATAGACATACCTTTAGTTCTCATATTCAGAACAGTTGTGATATAGTTAATACCTCCCAATAAAGAAGATACAATAAATAGAATAATTGCAAACAACCATAACGTAGTTCCTAAGCCAGAACCAGGCATTGCTTTTTCAAGAGCACTCAATGGAGGATATACTGTCCAACCTGATGATGCTGGCCCAGTCTCAACGAAAAATGAAGAAAGCAAAACAACTGAAGACATGAAAAAGAACCAATATGATAACATGTTCATGAATGGAGAAGCCATGTCTCTAGCACCAACTTGTAAAGGAATCAATAAATTACTAAAAGTTCCACTTAAACCCGCTGTTAACACATAAAACACCATAATTGTTCCATGTATTGTGACAAGTGCCATGTAATAATTAGGATCTAATTTACCATCTTTAGCCCATTTTCCTAGTAATGATTCTAAGAATGGGAAAGTTTCATCTGGCCATGCCAACTGAAGTCTAAATAATAAGGACATTCCCATACCTAAACAACCCATGATAATTCCAGTAATCAAAAATTGTTTTGAAATCATTTTATGGTCCGTACTAAAGATGTACTTTCTTATAAAAGAAGGTTCATGATGCTCATGATGTGCATGGTGTTCTGAAGTGTGAGTGTCTGTAAGTGTTACTGTATCCATTTTGTGAATATCTGTTTAATGTGACCTTTTTAATTGTAAGCGATTGATAGAAGGGTATCTTGACTGTTAGATGTTGAATCTGAATTAATAATAACTGCTGGTTTAGCAGGAAGACTTTTAAAAGCGGGCTTTTGTTCACTTAACCATCTATCAACTTCTTTTTGTGATTCAACTACTACTTTAATTTTCATATTGTAATGAGATACACCACAAATTTTATTGCAATATAAGTAATAATCAAATTCTTCTCCATTTTCTTCTTTAGCAACTGCCGTTGACTTTGTTGGTCTAAAAGTGAATTTAGTCGGCATTCCTGGCACAACATTCATTTGTGCTCTAAAATGAGGTAACCAAGCACTGTGAATTATATCTTTCGAACGAAAATTTAAGGTTACTAAAGAATCTAAGGCTAAGTGAATTTCTTGTGTGATTACATCATCTTCTGCTGCACCATTAAATGTACTTGCCAAAATCTTCTTATCTGATTGTATCGCAATAATTCGTTCTATTTGAATATTCTTTCTTTTTATAGAAGCTCTGAAATCTTTTTCTAAGTCACCATTATTCAAACTTTCAATTTGTTTGTTAATGGCTTCCATGCTTTTGTAATCTTTCAAATCATTTGCGGCAGCATAATCAGCTTGTAACCCCGCCAATGTCTTTCCTGATTTTATATCCGCCAAATTTTCTTGATCCTGTAAAATTTGAGCTTTTAAGTCTTCTAATAACACATTAACTTCTGGCATATAAGCCAAACCCAATTCATTTTTACCAGAAATGAATTTATAATCAGCAGCTCCCATTATCCCATCTTCGCCAGCATATCTCGCCTTCCACCCAAATTGGTAAGCAAAGACTTCGATGGAGTGTATTTTCCCTTTGTGGTTATCTTCAGCATAAACAACAGATCTCCAAGTTTGATGACCCCTTAGAACCAAAAGAGTTAAAACCAATGCAGGAATTATGGTCCAAAAAACCTCCAATTTGTTATTGTGCGCATAATAAAGAGCTTTCTTTCCTTTTTTCTCAGCATAAACAAATGAAAACCAAAATAAAACAAACTGAGCCGCAAAAAAGACTATAGCTGTTAATATTAATGTTATTGAAAACATACTATCATAAGCCACACCATGCTCACTAGCTGAGTTATTTAATAAGATATGTTCACCATGATACACAAATTCCCAAGCTGCGGCTGACAAACCAACCACCATAAAAATCAACATAATCCATTTATTTACGTTGTTTTGGTTAACGGTTTCACGTCCAGTAATTTTGGCTGTATATTTACTAATATCGAAAGCATTTGCTAAAACTAGGACCATTAAAATTGAAAATATCAAAATAGCCCAATTGATTTTAGAAGATAATGCAGAATTTTCTTGATCGGCTTTTGGTGCTTGATACTCAAATTCATCAGCACCGAACAATGGTTTTTCAGCACTCAAGTGTTCAGTTGTGAAATCTTGAATATCAATCGATTGACTCATTAAAAACGCTGAACCACAAAGTATTGTGATTGCCAAGGTCAACTTAAGGGTGATTTTTAAAAATAGTTTCATTCTTTACTATGTACTTGCTTGTTTGGTCTTTGTTAGCTTGCGGCAAATTTATCGTTATTTTCAAAATAATCTAAAAAAATATTGCCTTTTTTTTGGACGTGTATAATTTAGAATCAATCCAACCTAATCAATCAGCGCAATCTATCAGCTGAAGCCACTAATTCTATATCTTTGCGAATACCTTTTAAAGCCAAAAAGTTAATCAATGGTAAAACGAATGGCAAGACAATGCTGAGATGAAAATTATAGCTAGTAATCTGAACATCTGTCATGTGATTCATCTTATACCACTCGTATACTAGATAAAAAATTGCCAATGAAATAAACAAAAAATTAAAAGCAGTTAACCTAATCTGAAGTTCTCTTTTCTTAAATAAGAAAATGCTAAGTATAGCTAATGATGAACACAAAATAAATGCATACATCGAATTAGTTCTGGAAATTAAGGTTACAGGCTCTGAAAATACTGTTGTGTTATTGTTTGAAAACTCGAATTGAGGCGTCAAATTGCCGTCAATTAACACGGTTCCGCTAACGTAACTGGGATCTAACAAAATCAGCAACAAACAAATAATACCAAGCAAGGCCAAATAAACAGATTGCTTTCTTTGAATCATGGAGCAAAATAAAAAATAAAAAAGTTATTTTAATAAGGAAAAAAATACTAGGTTTGCACTTGAATTTAAAAAAGCCATATGTCAGAAAACAAATCTAGAATGGGTTATTGGATGCTGTTTTTAGTGTCACTTATCACTTTTGTCGCTTTATTGATTTTTCTACCTGAAGCGTTCTGGTTAGCGCTACCAACAACTGTTGGAGGCTTGGCCATGGCAATGGATTGGATTTAAGTACAATTTTCTTTAAACGGCTTAAAGGCTATTAATCTTCAATTCCTAATATTGATTACCGGATAGACTCTTTTCCAAATTGAATTAAATTTGATTACTCAAAAATTTGAATTTTGTCTTCTTAACTCACAAGTATTGATTTTTGCATATACCTATTTATAGGTATTTTACTAATCATAAATCAGTATTTTTTCACTGTTTTGAAAAATTAGTCGGTTTTTGATATTTAATTGCATCAGGTTTTAAAAACGATTAGGAAACTAAAATTCGATTCATAAAAAAATTAAAACCATGAAAACACTTTTTAGTGACACACAAAAACAGACTGAAGCCGCTTATTACTATAAAAACTAAGACTATAGTAATCACTAAAAAGTTTCGGTAAAACAGGCAGATTACTCTGCCTGTTTTTTTTTGAATCAAGATTATGCTATTCCCTGACTTACAGTATGTATGTTTCTGTTTTCTTTTGATTTTTTCTTGCCTCTAAAGAATAAATACAAGTTAAGGAACAACATTATTCCTAAATAAATTGAAAATCCCCCAATCTTAGAACTTAACTTTTCGATCATAAGTTGATAATCAGTTAAATTTACATTAAACTCCAATATAAGTAAAGCGAATCCTACATTTAATAAATAAAAACCTACTTCAAATAACTTATTTGTGGAGAATGCTATCTCTTCTCTCCCATTAAAAATATCTAGCATAAAAACTTTACTATTTTTAAATAAGCTTTTGGCAACGTAGAAAGTTAATGCAATAGAGACTGGCAAATAAATGCAATAAGCGATGATAATGATTTGATTGTTCATGATGATGATGTTTTTAATTGTGATTGTTTATTTATTTTTTTACTAATTAAGTATGTAACTGTAAGATTAAAATAATGCATGAGTCCTAAAGAAATTATTATCAAACCTATTCTTCTGCTCAGTTCTAAAATTAAATTCTGAAAATCGTGTATTTCTGGCCAGAAACTCAGCATTGTAGCAGCGTATCCAATATTTAATAAATAGTACCCCAACAATAGACTAGAATTTATTGAATTAACGAGTTCACTGCGATTGTGAAGTATTTGGTTTAAATATGCTCTTCCATTTACAAAACATACCTTCCCAACATAAATAGTTATCCAAGCTGTAATTGGTAGATAAATGACATATGAAATGATATTATAGCTCATTATTATATATTGTACTTTCAGTAACTTTTGAAACATATGCTTAAAAAAATTACTTGATAATTTTTAACAAGGTTTTATAAAACCAATTCTCATCAGAACGAATAAATTTACTTACAATATCGTTAGCCCTTCCTGTGAATTTATTCAATTCTGAGATACTTGATTTAAATGTCTCTAATCCCTCTTTGTCTTTGCTCTCTATTGTTTCTTTTTCAAGTTGACTTAGAACATCAAGAATTGGATCAATCTCTCTCTTCTTTCTTTCTGCAGTTATTTTCCGAGCAATCTCCCATATGTCCTTACCAGCCTTGAAATACTCTTTGCGATCTCCAGATTTTAATTCTTTTGTTAACAGACCCCAATCCATCAATGCACGAACATTCATGTTCACATTGCCACGACTGATGTTAAGTTCACTCATAATTTCCTCTGCAGACAATGATTTAGATGATACCAACAATAAGGCATGAATTTGAGACATCGTTCTATTAATTCCCCATTGACTACCTAATGTACCCCAAGATTCAATAAACTTATATTTTGCCTCTTCCAATTGCATGGGACAAAGATAATAAATATTTCTAAACTTTCAATACTTTCTGAAAGTTTATTGAAATCTTTTTTAAATTATCTGCTAATAATTGTTTTTTAGGCCTTTTGGCCTAATTTCTTAGAAATATACTTAAATGAACTGCCATAAAATTGCGCATTTGAGCCCAATTCTTCTTCGATACGAAGCAATTGATTGTACTTAGCCATTCGATCGCTTCTACTTGCACTGCCAGTTTTGATCTGACCGCTATTCATGGCCACAGCAATATCTGCTATGGTGCTGTCTTCAGTTTCACCACTACGGTGACTGATTATATTTGTATACGAATTTCGTGTGGCTAAATTAATTGCATCTACTGTCTCAGTAAGAGTTCCAATCTGATTTACCTTAATTAAGATACTATTTGCTATTCCTTCGGATATCCCTCTGTTCAAACGATCAACATTGGTAACGAATAAATCATCTCCTACTAATTGAACCTTGTTCCCAATTTCATTTGTCAGTTTTAACCATCCATTCCAATCATCTTCATCACATCCATCTTCTATAGAGATAATTGGATATTTTGAAGTCCATGTTTTCCAGTAATCAACCATTTCATCAGAACTCAATTCTCTTTTATCTGATTTTTTGAAAACATATAGACCTTTCTCTTTGTCGTATAATTCACTAACAGCAGCATCCATTGCAATAAACACATCCTCACCTGGACGGAATCCAGCTTTTTCAATAGCCATCAAAACTGTTTCTATTGCCTCTTCATTCGAACCAATATTAGGGGCAAATCCACCTTCATCACCAACATTTGTGCTGTAACCTTTCGACTTCAATACTGCTTTTAATTCATGAAATATTTGAACTCCCATTCTCAAAGAATCTTTGAACGATTCTGCCTTTGCTGGCATAACCATAAATTCTTGAAAATCAATAGAGTTATCTGCATGAGCTCCACCATTTAATATGTTCATCATTGGAAGCGGTAATGTATTTGCATTTACTCCTCCAAGGTATCGATATAGACTTTGATTGCTCTCTTGCGCAGCAGCTTTAGCCAAAGCGAGGGAAACTGCTAATATTGCATTTGCACCTAATCTTGACTTATTTGGTGTTCCATCTAAATCAATCATTAATTGATCAACAATATTTTGGTCAAAAACATACATACCTAATAACTCATTTGCAATAATATCATTTACATTATCAACGGCCTTCAACACACCTTTGCCTAAATAAATATCCTTATCTCCATCCCTTAACTCTGCTGCTTCATGGATTCCGGTGCTTGCCCCACTTGGAACTGCCGCTCTTCCCATAAAACCATTCTCAGTAATTAAATCAACTTCAACAGTAGGGTTTCCTCTTGAATCTAAAATTTGCCTTGCTTTAATATCTGCAATTAATGACATAATAAATTATTTGTTTTTTGCTTTATTGTTTTGAATCATAGTCACGAATTCATCAAATAAATAACGTGAATCATGTGGACCAGGAGCTGCTTCAGGATGGTACTGAACACTAAACACATCTTTATTTTTCACTCGAATACCTTCAATTGTTCCGTCGTTTAAATTAATATGAGTAACTTCAACGTTCGGGTTTGTATTTTCCTTCAATGTAAAACCATGATTTTGAGTAGTAATTTCACAATGCCCTGTGATCAAATTTTTCACTGGATGATTTAAACCTCTATGTCCATTGTGCATTTTCGTGGTTTCTATACCCATTGATCGTCCTAATAACTGGTTGCCGAGGCATATTCCAAACATTGGGATATTTTCCTCCAACAAACCCTTGATTGTTTCAACTGCATAATCCATTGCAGATGGATCACCAGGACCATTTGACAACATAATACCATCTGGCTTCCATGCCATGATATCTTCTTTACTTGCATGTGCATTGAAAACACCACAATATGAATTTCTATCTGTTAAACATCTTATGATATTTTGTTTGATTCCAAAATCTAATACGGCAATTCGTTGCTCTGAAGTGTCAGCTCCAACCGTGTAAAATTTACTTGTGCTAACATCACTCGACAACTCTAAACCATTCATGTCAGGCACTTCATCCAACAAGGCTTTTAATTTATCAATATCAGTTATCTCACTGCTAATGATAGCATTCATCGCACCTTTATCTCTTATATGTCTAACAATAGCTCTAGTGTCAACATTTTGGATTCCCACAACCTGATTATTAATAAAATAATCATCAATTGTGTTTAACGCCATTTTTCTAGAATGGTGGTGTGAGAATGTGCTACACACTAATCCAGCAATTTTGATCGAAGACGATTCAACATCTTCTTCATTAATACCATAATTGCCGACATGAACATTGGTTTCAATTAAGATTTGACCAAAATAAGATGGGTCAGTAAAAACTTCTTGATAACCGGTCATTCCGGTATTAAAACAAATTTCGCCTGTGGTGGTTCCGATTTTTCCTACAGCTTTTCCTTCGTAGTAGGTTCCGTCTTTTAATAGCAGAACTGCTTGTGTTGAACTCATTAAAGCGCAAAAATAAGTATTCTACTCATAATAATAAAAAACATTTTAACCACAAAGACACTGAAACACTTTTTAAGGAATGTAAATGCAGTGTTTTATTGCATAAATTGCAATTCCAACAACATTATCTGTATCTAATTTCTTCATAATATTACGTCTGTGTGTGTTTATAGTATGCGTGGAGAGAGATAATTGCTCTGCAATATCATTTGTATTTTGTTGTTTGCACAACATGCGTATTATTTCTTTTTCGCGATCTGTTAAATCATTGCTTTCTTTTGAATGAAGATTTTTCAAAAGTTCATTTTTAGATCGTTGATTGATAAAATCCCTCCAAACACTCTCTACATCCTTAGATAAATATGGTATTCCTTGGCAAACATCAAAAATCGCATTTGTCAACTCTTGTTCATCGGTACTCTTCAAAACATATCCAAGAACCCCAATTTCTAGCAATTCAATCATTTGAGCCTTTGAATCAGACATCGTTAGAATAATAATTCTACATTCAGGGTACTTATTTCGAATTATCTTTGCGGCTTCGTCTCCAGCCATTACTGGCATCATAAGGTCGAGTAATATTACGTCATAATGCCCATTTTGCATCATATCAAGGGCTACTTTCCCATTTTCAGCTTCATCACATGATTGAACAAAAGGAATATTTGAAATTAACCGTTTAATTGCTTTTCTAAAAAGCGGATGATCGTCGACAATTAACAGGGAAAGTTTTTCAAGATTTTTGTCCATATTAAAAGTCTACTTTAATTTCTGCCTTGAAACCTTTTTTCATGTTGAAATCAACTTTACCCTTCATCAACATTACCCGAGTTTTTATATTGCTAATGCCAATTCCAGAATTACTTACATCGAAATCTGGATTGCCCTTTCCATTATCCGTATAAGTGAATGTTAATTGCCTTGTTTCATCATTCATATTAAAATCGATTAAGACTTCAGTGGCTTCACTGTGCTTTATCGTGTTATACATCAACTCTTGTATGATTCTGTAGAAATGCGAACAAATTTGATCATTGAGATGCTCTCCTTCTGAATTAGAATGTAATTTAAACGCAATCTGCTGATGTTTATTGCGTTCTATCATTTTTCTAACGGCTTCAATTAATCCGTATTTCCGAAGTGATGTTGACATGAGATCGTGAGAAATATTCCTCACTTCTTGAGACGCCTTCCACAACTCCTGCTTTGATTCATTGAGTACCTCTTGAACCTCTGCAGAGTCTGCTTTTACTGATGATATATAAGCTGCAATTGCATTTATTTGAGGCCCCATCTGATCGTGTAAATCACGAGCCAAACGCTCCCTCTCATTGTCTTGACCGACTATTAAATTATTCAAAGCTTCGTTTTTCTTTTTCTCAATGCTCTTGCGGTATTTATTTATTAACAAAAAGAAAAGCACTCCCATAAGCGTTAAGCAAATGGTAAATACGATAACCATCACTAAAATTATTTTTTCATTCTCAGGCATAAAAATCCAAAGGCATAAAGTGTGTTTAAGCTTGTATTTGCAAAGCTGTTTATAATATCATTTGTTTCATCAATGATTTCATACTTAGCTCCAATATAAATTAATTTAGGGTAAACAAAAATTATAACTAGAATTAAAAAATAAAATAACCGAGCAAAGGAAATCCAAAATACTGGAAAATGAAAAATATTACTTTCAAATTTTTCAAACGAAATGACAAGTGCATAACCGCTTTGAATAATAAAGTATATAAAAACAAAAAATGAAATAAACTCAAATAATTATTAACATCAACATTAAACAATGAAAACAATTCTATTAATAACAGAATAGAAAAAACTGTCCAATTTATATTTGTGTTCCATAATGGCTTTGTAAAAACCTTATTGTAGTACCAAGTAAAAAACATGAAATCACAAAGCAAAAATAATTTAAATACCCATAAATTGTCATTGAAAATTCTACCAATATGCAAATTAAAAACGTCAATAAGAACTGAAAATAATATGAATCCAAAAAAAAGTTTATGAATCCTATCTGATCTTCTAAACACCAACAATCCTCCCAATAAAGGGAAAAGGCAAGAATAAATACTAATATTTATAAGAAACCCAATCAAGAATTAAGAGGATTTGCACTACTGCAACTGGTTGGGCATTTTACACTAAATTCAGCCAATTCACCTGTATACATATCATTCTCTGCTGCATCTACCCCAGTTAGCACCAATTTCTTATCGCCTAAAGTATCTTGGGCGTAATAAATTCGTATTCCTACACAACCCGGTTGAGCCAATATTGAATTAATGGCATCCATTCCAAAAAAATGCCCAATTGTAACTCCCGGAGGGTTTGCATCTCTGTAATTTTTGGTTAGTGCTGCTGCTTCTGGCAAAGTAATGCTGTGGTCTTCTGATCCTGTAAATGACATATGTATTGATTTTTATTTGTACAATAATAAACCACTTTTTAGCACGGAGAACAAAAACTTGTTTTATTTAAGCACATGACAATTAAAGGTGTACGAGTTTCTATTCAGATTAAATTACTCGAGATACGCAATAGTAAAGAAATTCAAATTATTACATACTTGAAACGTGCAATTAACCCGTAAATACAATTATCTTTGCACTTTAATTGGAACAGATAAAAAAGGATATTCGATCATTTAGTTTTGAAGAACTTCAAAACGAATTTGTTGCTGCAGGTTACCCAGCATTCAGAGGTAAACAAGCCTATGAATGGCTTTGGAAAAAAGGTGCAAGAAACTTTGATGAAATGAATAACCTCTCATTAGACATGAGAGAATGGCTAAAAACACATTATACAATATTGTCTGTTAAAATTATTGCTCAACAAACAAGCAGTGATGGAACAATAAAACTAGCTTTTCAATTGCATGATCAAGCGGTGATTGAAGGTGTTTTAATTCCAACCGAAAAAAGAATGACAGCATGTGTGAGTAGCCAAGTTGGATGCAGTTTGAGTTGTTCCTTCTGCGCTACAGGCTTTTTAAAGAGACAACGCAATTTGGAGGCAGCTGAAATATATGATCAGGTATGGTTAATTGATAAATTGGCAAAGGAAACCTACAATATGCCACTGAGTAATATTGTTTTTATGGGCATGGGTGAACCTCTATTAAACTACAATAATGTGTTATTGGGAATAGATAAAATCACAAAACCGGATGGATTAGGTATGTCCTCCAGCAGAATTACAGTTTCTACTGCTGGTATTGTTAAAATGATTCGTAAATTAGGTGACGATGAAGTTAAATTCAACTTAGCACTATCTCTTCATGCAGCTAATAATGAAAAACGCAGTGCAATTATGTCAATTAATGATTCAAACCCATTAGAAGAACTAAAAGATGCTTTGCTTTATTTTTATAAAAAAACCAAGCGAAAAATCACTCTAGAATATGCTGTCATGAACAATACAAATGATGGTTTTGAGGAAGCAGATGAATTAATAAAATTTGCCAAGAACATTCCATGTAAAATCAATTTAATTGAATACAACCCAATCGAATTAGCTGACTTTAAAGGAAGTAGCATTGATAAAACAGCAGCGTTTGCTCGTCGAATAGAATCAAATGGAATAATTGTTAATGTAAGAAGAAGCAGAGGAAAAGATATTGATGCTGCTTGTGGTCAATTGGCAAATAAAATAGAATAAAATAATCAAGCAGTGAATAAACATAAAGCTGGATATGTAAATATCATTGGCAAACCAAATGCGGGTAAAAGCACATTAAGTAATGCTTTAGTCGGCGAACACTTAAGTATAATCACTTCTAAAGCAAGTACAACTAGGCATCGAATTTTAGGAATTATTAATACGGATGACTTTCAAATGATTCTTTCAGACACCCCTGGAATAATTGAGCCGGCTTACAAACTTCACGAAAGTATGATGGTTGCTGTAAAAGAAAGTATTGATGACGCTGATTTATTAATTGTTTTAGTAGATGTGGAAAATCCAGAACTCAAGGAGGAACATTTAAAAATGATTGCCACTGCCAAATGCCCTAAATTTCTATTGGTGAATAAAATAGATTTATCTAATTCCGAAAAAGTTGAAAAAGTAATGTCTGATTTAAAAGAAAAAATTCAGGCAACTGAAGTATTTGCAATTTCAGCTTTACATGGATTAAATGCGGATGGACTTATCAAACAATTATCGGCATATCTCCCTGAACACGAGCCATATTTTCCTAAAGATCAACTCACAGACCGAAATACTCGATTTTTTGTGAGTGAAATGATTCGAGAGAAAATATTCAATTTATACGAAAAGGAAATTCCATATAGCACAGAAGTTATCGTTCACGATTATATAGAAGGAAAGGAATTAGACAAAATTTATGCATACATCATTGTTGAACGTGATTCTCAAAAAGGCATTATCGTTGGAAAAAATGGTGAAGGAATTAAAAAAATTGGCATTCAATCTCGAAAAGATATCGAAGAATTTGTTGGAAAAAAAGTATTCTTAGATCTGCGTGTTAAGGTTGAGGAAAATTGGAGAAAGAATGAATTGAAATTGAAACGTTGGGGTTACATGGGTTAGTGAACTACTTTATTAGCGCAATAACTACTGGCAAAAGCATCGGGTTTCGCCTTGAATGTAAAACCCATTCCAATGATATACCCCATAGCTTCTTTAAGAGAATCATGACTTTTAAAATGTGGGTCAGTATTGATATCAGCATGCACCTCCATTTCAACTCCATAACGGTCGAACAAAGGACAAAGTTCATAAGCAATTTCAATAGATTTACTCACTTCATGAATCATACGTTCTTTGATTGAAAAATGATTTTTTGTAATAAAACTATGGAAATACATAAACCCTCCACTTCTCTCTCGCACAAAAACAATTGCAGTAGCAAATTCGACAATATTTTGCTTTACTTGACTATCGGTTCCAATGCAAACTTTTAATTTATTGCCCTTTTTTCTTTCCCTAACAATAGCTTGACTTACTTCTTCTTGAATAGGAATTAAAATCTGTGTACCATCTAATTTTCTCCAAATCATACTATTTTATTTTTACAAAGTTTAGCAATAAAGATTAAACTAACCTCAACAATAAATTAAACTTAGGCACAAGTTACACAAAATCTATTTGTATTCCAAAAAAATCAAACGAGTTTAATTCGATTGCCCGTAATCACTCTTCCTATAAGTGTAATTCCATCTATGTTCATTTCTTCAGAACTTGAAAACAGTAAACCACCACTTGTTTGAGGGTCGCATAACCATAAAAACTCAACTCCATTCAACCCGTCAGTTCGATCTTTTATGTAATTGTAATTTGAAGTGGTGATATTTGGATATTTCATCAATTTTGCTATTTCTATAGCATTTGGGATAACTGGAATATTATCAAGAAATACTTCAGCTCCACGATTATTGGTTAACATTTCTGACAAGTGACCTAAAAAACCAAAACCCGTGATGTCTGTCATTGCTGTAACATGAGAATATGTGCCTAATTCAGTTCCTAAGATGTTCAGTTTGCAGGTAATTTCAAGAAGTTCTGAATAACCCTCCTCACTTAATGTATCATTTTGTAAGGCATTGGAAAGCAAACCAATTCCCAATGGTTTGGTGATGTACAAATAATCACCAATTTTACAAGTATTCTTTCTTTTAAGAAATTCCTTTTTGACTGTTCCATTGACGCTTAATCCAAAAAGTGGCTCCTTTGTATTCACTGTATGACCGCCTGAAATCGAAATGCCTACTTGGTTACAAATGCTTTCAGCTCCTTCTAAAATTTGTGACGCAAATTCTATTGGCAATTTCTGCTCTGGCCAACCTAGAATTGATAAGGCGGTTATTGGTGCACCTCCCATCGCATAGACATCACTTAATGCATTGGCTGCGGCTATTTTACCAAAATCATAAGGATTGTTTACAATAGGTAAAAAAAAATCAAGTGTTTGAATAAGACAAAAATCAGAATTAATTTCTATTACACTCGCATCATCTCGATCCGTTAAATCGACTAAAATTTTGTCTACAGAACCACTATTATAATCTCCAAGAATTTGTTTCAGCTTAAGAGGATCGACTTTACAACCGCAACCTCCACCATTTGAAAATTCAAGCAGATTAACTGGCATCAGTTATTTCAATATTTTTCTTACTGCCATCTTTCAGAATTAAGATGGCCTTGTAAGTGTTAATCCCTGGAACGCTTTCCATCAATACTTGAATTTCGGAGATCTGAGCATTTGGATTATAATTAATGAGTTTAAATTGCATGTTTTCAGCTTCCTTTTCAGAAAGTGCCTCATCTTTAAACAATAAAGTCTCAACTTTTCCACTTTCCAAATCTTCAAGAATTACAGCCACCTGTTCTGGATTTACTCTTGCGAACCTATTGCCCTTCATTTCTGCTTTAGGTTTTTGAATTTCTTGAATTATCGAATCTAAGCGTTTCTGAGGTCTTAAATGCATAATTAAATGGTTCTCACAAACAACAAATAACATATTATTTCTAACATAGAACGCAGCTTTGCCTTTCATTCCTTCAGACAACATTCCTTCTATATCATTATTAATACATGCCATTTTAGTGCTTTTAATTAATCCAAATTGTATGACACCGTCCTCATAATTTGAATTGCTTGAAAAACGATTACACCCTAAAAAACCAGACATGGTGTTACTATCAATGTTAAAATTAAAATATGCACCAGCTTTCCTGGCAGGTGTAAATTTCATATCCTTTTCAAGATTAATTAGTTTAAAAGTATTATTCCCAAGAAGCAATTTATTATCAAGAACTGTACTCTTAACTTCAATTACACTTGATAATTTATATGTGTATTTGGGGCCATTGTCTTCTGGGAAAGCAATTTTTGTTTCTTCAACAACAATTTTGGCTTCCTTGCCTGGCACAAACTCAAATCCTTCTATTGGATATGGGAAAGATTTCCAATTACTATCTGGATGATGTTTAACTTTTAAACAACTTAATATTGTGTTATTCTCAATGCATGCTATTTTGGCATCCCCAATTATATAAATTTTTAACACATTATCTTGTGCTTTGATAGTGCTGATTGCGAATATAAATAAACTGATAATTAAGAATCTTTTCATGGCTTGCAAATTAACTAATTTGGAGTGAATATCCATTTTGATTTTCATACAAATACTCTGCAATTTTCTTTATATCCATTGATTCAAAAGATAATTTGACATAATTATGACATTTTCTCTTCTCCCGTCCAAATTCATAGGCTTTGTCATAATATAAGAGTAAAGATTCAATAATTTCGTCTGCATCATTTTCACGCACTAAACACAAAAGTTGATTCGTTTTTTCGTCACCTAGCCTTTTTCTCAGATAATTGATACAACGACTAACATCTTCCGCATTGAAATTTCCGTATTGCTTTTTTGTGAATTCAACTCGATCATTGAATGGAATATACAATTCAATTCCTGGTGAGTTTTTCATATTTAACCACAATTCTTTTGGTAAATAAATATTACCTATTCTAAAACTTTCGTTTTCTACCCAAATGGGTGTTGAATAATCAAACTTTGATAATTCATTAAAAATTAAATTATGAAATTCAGCACTTTTAGGTTGTTTGGAATTGCCAAGTGCGCCGAATACGCTTCCTTTATGATTTGCAAGAAATTCTAAATCAATCACTTGAGCACCTAACCCCCTCAGTTCACTCAATATTTCAGTTTTGCCACTACCAGTATAACCACTCAAAACTATTAAGTTAGTGTAATTAGAAATCTGAGATAATACATGATTTCGATACGCTTTATAACCACCTTCCAAAACCACAACATCATAACCGTTTTCTGTAAAATAGTTTGCCATCAATTGACTTCTCATCCCTCCTCTTGCGCAATAAAGTTTAATTGGCTTGTTCCCAATAGTTTGCATTAAATTTTCAAGAATCTCATCCTTTCTAGGATTCACAAGTTGAAACCCAATTTCAATTGCTGCTTCTTTTCCTACTTGTTTGTATGCAGTACCTACTTGTATTCTTTCTTCATTATTTAATAAAGGTATATTAATGGCCTCTAGGATATGACTTTCTTCAAACTCACCCTGAGATCTCACATCTATTAAAGTTCTATCACTTTTTAAAAATTCTGATACCTCAATGCGCTTCATTCAGAACTGTCATCAAAATTATTTGCTTCTCCAAGTTCCAACCCATGAATATCTCCAATTGCTGCTCCAGCAATCCCTTTAACACTGCCAAACATTCCAGCTGCATTTAAAAGCACCTTATCTATTTGCTTTTCCCTTTCTTTCCAGATTTTCTCCATTGAGATACGCTCGCTAATAATTGCCTTTTTCATACTGACAAATCCTTCTGTAATGGCCTCCATTTGATGTTTAAACTCATTCCCAGTCAGATAAGAGTATAACATTTGCATTTTCTCGCCTTTGTTTTCATTTGCCGAAGATGCTTCATTTATTCGTATTAAGGTCATTCTTAAAACTATAGCCAAACTTTTAGCATCGTGATAAGGACAAATATAAATACCGTCTTTAAGTCCAAATCCATCCATATCTTTCGGCATCGCTTGAGTTACAATTACTCCTATATCACCTCCACTTTGCCTAAAGTCAGCTTTAAACTTTTCTATCCAAAGTGGTTGAAACTCCTTTGTTCTCTTGCTTTCCCAAACTATAGTTCCACATTCTTGTCCATTTACATTTAATACCGACTGTATCAGATCTGCACCTCTAACCCCTTTCCCAACTTCACTAATTCTATCAAAAGGAAAACTTTGCTTTAACATTTCTTCGATGGCCAATTCTTGAATTTCTCCTTGCATCTGCATACTGCCTTGTTCCGATTTCCTCTTCATTTCCTCTATCAATTTCTTCTGATCTTCAAGCTGTTTATTCATCTCCTTTATCTTGAGCTCACTTTTTTGATCCGCCTCCTTTGAAATTTTTTCCTTTAACTCCATTTCCTTCTCCAATAAAAGTTTCTTGGTCTGAATTTCATTTAACTCAGACATCTCATTCATTTTTCTTTGAAGATCCATTTTCTCCACCTCTAACTTCCTAAGAGCCTTAATCTTTTCCTCTTGTTCTTCGTTGGTTTTCTTAAGTGACTCCAACATGATCTCATTTTCTTTAATCAACTTGGACTTAAGTTGTTCTTCCATCTCTTTCCGCTTCTCAAACAATTCCTTTTGCTGTTGATCAGTCCATAGCTTTTTTTCAATCACAAATTGTTCTTCCTTCAACTTAAGTGCTTCTTCTACCTTGCGTTTTTCGGAAACAAAACGTTCGTTAAATTCTTTCCTTAATTTAGCATCTATGCCTTTTTCTAAATCTGCAGTAAGTGCAGATTCAATACTAAATTGATGTTTGCAATTGGGACATGTAACTTGATTTTCCGATTTCATAAGCGTCTCACAAAACTAACGAAAAACTTCATGTCATTGTCTTTTATATTGATCTTTTTAAAATGCTGTATAAAACAAAAAAGCCGTTGTATAAAATACAACAGCTCTCTTGCATCAGCGTATGAAATGGGACATCAGATTACTATAACTAACGATCACATTTGTTTATTAAGACGTAAAATTAGTGGTGATTGTTCCAGAGATTATCATTTATGACTAAAAAATGACAAAATATGAACTTGCCATGACAATATCTATTCGAGTTGAATATTAAATTTATCTTCAAATAATAATTACTTTTGCGCATTAAATGGCTCTATAGTTCAATGGATAGAACGAGGGTTTCCGAAGCCCTAAATTCAGGTTCGACTCCTGATGGAGCCACAAATGACAGAGCGAGAGTGAATGTGAATGCGAAAATGTTCTTCTCTGTCATTTTCTTCACATTCGGACTTACACTCACATTCGCTCTAATTCCCCAATCTTATTTTCTCCCTACAACTCCTATTTGATTGCTTAAGTTTATAATCCAAAAATTGGCATTTAGATTACTGTTATAACTTTTAATAAGTTCGACAACTTAGCGATAGCGTTCTCACGACCAAAGGAAGTATTTCTCCTATTATGCCTACAAATGACAGAGCGAGAGTGAATGTAAAGGTGAACTACTTTCCTTTACAGTTCACTTGAATCGAGTCTTTCTAGGACTAGTTCAAAAACTTACACCTTACACCCAATGCAAAACTTTTAAGCACTTGATTCCCGTGGTAGATTTGAATCTAGAACTCTGATAAAGTATAATAGCAAGACACTATAGAAAATATTATCTTCGGGGCATGATTATAAATGCTGAGATAATTATTCTGAATACAGATCATAGAAAACGCGAAATTCTAACCAGCGCTTTTATGCTTCATTCAAAAAACACCCTTGATGCCTTGAATGAGATGAAGGGCCTTGTTGCAGATATGAATGCGAGTAAAGTTATTAAACTTTTCTTGTATGAGAATTGGATTGATGAAGAATACAATGAAAATTTAAAACAAAAATTTATACCCAATGATTTAAAAACAGACAAATACCTAATTAACTATGGGCAAGATTTCGGTAAATATTACCTCGGATACTTATCAGTGGATTTTATCAATAAAACGCACTGGATACCAGTAGAACCAGGTGACAAAATTGATAATCTTAAGGCTATAGGAGATGCGCTTTTCAGTCAGAATAAGGAGTCAAGGAGAATAATAATCATGAATGTGACTACGCCTGACGATCTCAAAGTAAAACGCATGTAAACTGCTGCTTGGAATCTCATCTAGAATATTTAAAACAAGTTAGTTTAGGAACTTAAAAGTTCGGACCTTATAGTATATCCCTAATTTAATCATAAGTCATTAATATTCAGCATTACTTAGTCTATGAAAATGAATATATGAATGAAAACAAATATGAACAATAACTTCACTAAAAACCACCTACACACCCAAAAAGACCTATTGCAATAGAAGCCTAATTATAGAAAAAATTAAACCGTCATGATTTCCTTTTCCTTTTCTGCTATTAGTGAATCAATTTTGGCGATACTTGCATCTAACTGTTTCTGAACCTTGCCTTCAGAATCTTTTGCTTCATCTTCACTTAAGCCATCCTTTTGTAATTTTTTTATTTTTTCGTTAGTGTCTTTACGGTAATTTCGAGCTACCACCTTACTTGCTTCTCCTTCTTGTTTCACCATTTTAACAAGTTGAGCCCTTCTTTCCTCTGTCATTGGAGGAATGGTAATACGAATAGCCAAACCGTCATTTCCGGGAGCAAAACCCAAATTACTATTGATAATCGCTCTTTCAATGTCATTTATAATGCTTTTTTCCCAAGGTTGAACAAGAATTGTTCGAACATCAGGAGAAGACACATTGGCAACTTGCGACAATGGAACTGGTGCTCCATAATATTCAACTTGAACACTATCAAGCATATTTGGAGAAGCCTTGCCGGCTCTAATATTTGAAAATTCATGAATTGTATGTCTGATACACTTATCTAAATTACTTGAAAAATCGGATAAAACTTCGCTAATACTCTGATTCATGATATTAATTTATTTACTTGCAAATCAACAGATTTATGAAAACTTTTAAAAATTTTTTTTACAATGAAAATTAATGCTTAAAAATTAAACACAAATCGATCCCGAAACATTACCTTTGCAGTGTTAATTTAACTTAAAATGTCAGTACTTTTTATTCAAAACATTGGCGGCGGCGGATTAATTCTTATCATTGCTGTCATTCTTATTTTCTTTGGTGGTAAAAAAATCCCAGAATTAAT
>JAWKNQ010000001.1:0-8967 GCA_041391605.1 Bacteroidia bacterium | reverse complement strand
CAATGGAATGAATGGTTTTACTGAGAATAAAAGCTTCTTCTTCGGTAAAGTGCAATAATTGGCTAATATCCTGTGCCGTAGTATTTTCCTTGTCTATTCTGAAATAGCCGTTGTTGTTTTCAATGACAAAGCCCACTTGTTTGAAGGTGTCAAAATAGCGGTATACCGTTCTTTGAGAAATATCAAAGCGATCCTCAAGTTCCTGAATGGTTCTACCATACTTACAATCAAGTAGAAGTAGCACCTCCAACATTTTCTGAAATTTCGCTTGGTCTGCCATCTAGTACTTTTTAAAGGTTAATTGATTTTAGTTTAAATCAATTTTCCATATTGTTTCACAAATTCTTTGCACCAGTGCTGTTCTTTCAGATATATCGGTTTTCTTAAAGTCATCATGAGATTTGAATTGAAGCTCCGTTAGAACTGGATTGTTTAAGAAGTTTGGATTCTTTTGGTAGTATTCTTTATGCAGCGTTTGTGCATAGGTGTTTTCTTTTAAATAATGCCCTAACTTATCAGAATATGGTGCATCCTTATAGGATTGGTTGGTCCCTTGTGGACTTAAAATCAAAGCTCCAATACTATTTCTCCATGTTTGAAAATCTGTTATTTGATCAAATTCGTCTGTGTGTTCGTTGAATTTATCGCCCCATATATGTTCAATTTGAAATTGCTTCCCATTCGGATGATGGTAAGTCACATAGGTTGTGTCTTTTCCAACTTGATTATCCATAAAAGAAGAAATACGAGACAAAAGATGCTTGACAAATTTTCTATTCATTCCATGTAGCCTAAAATCAGTCATTGCATCCCACTTTTGAGGAATATCATTCACTTCTACGGTAAGATTTTTGCGTAAAGACTCAAAATCATTATTTCTAATTTTTTTAATGATATTGAACATAGTGTATTTGATGGCGGTCTGTCCAAACTTTTTATAGTTTATGCTACGCCTTACCGTAAAGGTTTCAATGTATTTAGCAACTAAATCAACTTTAGCATTAATATCCTCTTCATTCTCACCAATAGAAATTGTACTTAAAAGCAAAGGCTCTTGTAAAGAGTCTGCAATACCCCAATAATTGATATAATGAACATGCGGGAGTGCTTTGTTGAACTCATTTCTAGCCTTCCAAATTTTTAAATACCACTTTACATAAAATGGGAAGTCATTTTTAAAGAAGTCGTAAAAATCATCGGTAGAACTCAACTTAAATTTCTCTTCATGGTTTTCCTTGAACCAATTATGAAAACGAGAACCAATATTTTCAAAGTCCTGATTCTCGGCACCTGCTTTTCCCGGTCTTATACTTTCAGCATATTTAGCTCTAAACCAAGCATGAAAGAAACTCTGATCTGCATTTTTAGCAAAATCGTTGAGCTTTTGTATCTGTGTTTTCCAAAGTTCGTTTATTTCATTACGCTGTTTTCTATCACTAATACGAGAAAGAACATAACCTTTTAACATTTCAGTAGAAGTTAAACTTAAACCTCTATCGTTCATAGTCTCAAAAATGGTATAGGCGTTGTCATCTGAATATGCTGTAATTTCAACTATTACAACATTTCGGGTAAACCAATCAATAAAATGAGCGAGGCAATTTTCTGCAATAAATTCAGGAAAGGATTCTGCAATGTCTTCATATCGATCAACAAGATTAATTACAGTTTCGTTATCATCTTCAGTCGGAGTATAATTACCTTCATTAAACAATGCTTCTAAACAATCTTCCCGGTCTTCATCTGACATGTTAAAAGATAGCTCTCCAAAATTGTCTGAAAAAATAAGATCAGATATATTCACCTTAACTTCCTGATTCTTTTGCAAATGATTGAGATAAATCAAAAACAAGGTTATTGAGGTAATCCTTTGTTGACCATCAATAATTGATTTCTTTCCGTCATCAGGATTTTGGCTAAAAACTACAGGACCTAAATAATAATTTTGATACCCAGCAACCGCAGGTCTTTTATCGCCTTCGGTATAAGCAGCTAAAAAAGTATTGGTTAAATCCTCAACCAAAGTTTTTATATGCTTTTCTTCCCATCTATATTCTCTTTGAAAATAGTCGATGTAAAATTTTTGTTCTTTTAGGAGCTTACTGATACTAGTGTCAGTAGCTTCTATTTTATATTTTAATGGTTGGCTCATAATGAATCTATATCAAGTGAGAAGTTTTAATCTTCTTATATTTTTTACCCATACCTAACGCAATAGCTGTTGGATCTTTTATTATGAGTTCCCCAAGTGAAAGGCTTGAAATAGCTTCTTTAATCTCGTTAAATTCATTACCTGAAACTCCAAACAAGTCCTTAATTACAGAATCTGTAATGGACTGCTGTTTCATAATTAAAGGATATTGGGCATTGGCATAAAAGTCAAAATATTTTGATTTGTAACTATCCATATTTTGAGTAGCCAGGATAATACTCAATCCTTTATTTCTACCAACTGCGATTAGATCTCTAAGTGGCTTGTTGTCAAAATCCAACATGTAGTGTGCTTCGTCAATTATCGTAAAATGACGAATTTCAACACATTCATCGTTTACGGCTTGTTTAGGAAGCGATTCGTAGATAGTATTCAACTTAGAAATGATAAAATAAACAATAGCTTTAGCCAGTGGACCATCTTTAGGGAAACTGTCCATTTTCACTATGTAAGAATCTGAAATTAGGTTTATTGTATCAACTTCGGCAAATAAGTTGTTTCTAATCAATTGTTTTAAAACTGACTTTACACTATCGTCCTTCTGTCTATCCTTATCTGATTGTAGGTTTTGATAGGCATCTAAAATTAGTTCAAACGTTATTGGTTTGTTCTCATTCTTTCGATAGGCATTAATAACCGCTTCGGACAGCCTATTACTCATGTTTGCACTAATTCTAGCATTATCTATTGCACAAAGTGCATTAGCCATTTCAGATGCGTAAAGATTTATTTCGTTTTGAGTTTTACCACTAAAATCTTTGAAAGGGGTAAAAGGTAAAGGACTTTTTATTGGATCAAGTATGGCTGTTTCATCAATTTCAAAATAGGAGAACCAACTTCTATTCATTGGATCTGAAAACTCACCCTTATAATCGAAAAACAAGAAATTAACGGGATAAGCAGATTCGATGGTCAAACCTCTGATTTCGCTCATTAAAACAGCTAACAAATTTGATTTACCTGATCCGGTGGCTCCGGCAACTAATATCTGTGTGTTTGGAATGTTACGACCGTTCAAATTCAGATTAGCTGGTATATCATCTTCATAGGAACCAATAGTTAAATTCAAGAAAGGAATAGTTCCATGAGATTTTGAGACAGCAGAGGTGCTTACATTAAGCCAATTATCAAGATTATCACTGGATAATAAATATTCTAAGCCCGAAAGCATTTCATGATTTATAATACGGCTTTTCAAGCTGGAGCTATTCCAATCTATATCAATGTTATTGTATCTAAATTTTAATAGAGCAGACCATGTTTCTTGAAGATTAAAACGAGAAAAAGTAGTCTCGTGAATTCGTAATCCAGTTTTAGAGATAATTATTTTCTCAATTTGATCAAGGTTTCTTTTGTTGCTCAAGCTAAGTCCTGCGGAAAGCGTTAAACGTTGTAGTAGATTATTACTTACTGAAATTGGTTTGTTTTCAGATTTGTATTCCTTTAAGTTAAGCTTTTCTTCTAGTTTCGTTTTTAATGGAGCTAAGGCTTCCATTAATCCTTCAGACTGTCTGATGTTTTGTAATGAAATTGTCCCCATGTTATTAGCCTATTTGATGATTAAAATATCCCTCAATTACTTCTGTTTTTTGTAATTCTTTATCTCTTTTCAATGTGAAAGCTTTGAAATAAAAGATTCTATTTGGCAAGGTCAGAAGATGGTCTTATCTCACTATCTGAGCTTAAAAGAAGTGTTTGATGCGATAGCTCTGGAAAATAATTCTCCAACAAGGTGCTTCTACTTGTTTCATCTAAAACCCCCATAACAGTATCAATCATTACCGGTGGATCATAATCTCCATATTCGTGGAGGGCTTTTAATAATACCTGAACAACAACTTGAGTAGAAGCAGTATTTAATTGACTTAAATAAATTTCATTACCCGATTTATGGTAAATACTAAAATTCAAATCTTTTAAATCCTCAGACAATTCAACTTTACTAATCACATCTTTATACGCAGCAAGATTAGTATTCAAATCATCCTTCATTTTAGCTTGGATCTTCTCTTTTTTGCTTTTCAGTAGTGTATTTGCAACTTTTTCAAAAAATGGTTGCATACGTTTAAGCATTTCAAATTTTGGATCAGGTTCCTCATTGGTAGGAATGTCGTAGGTGTGAATTTTCTTTTGAATTTTTTCAACCTCTTTTTTCAGATCCTTTTCCTCACTTTCAAGTCTTTTTATTTTGGATTCATTATCCTCGTAGGCTTTAAGTATTGAAAAGTCATTTCCAGAAACCTGTGCTTTTAAATCTCTTATTTGCTGCTCAATTTTTTCGCTATTAGCAATACTTATATCCAACTCAATTTTCTTTTGCTGAAGAGCAGAGAAAGGGTTGTTGTATATGTCGTTGGCTAGTTTTTCAAGTGCTCTAATTTCCGATGGTTCAAAGAAGTCATACTTTAATTCAGTATTGGTTTCTCGTAAGCGTTTTAAAACTGAATCTGCAACATCTGAAACCGATACTCCAGACAAGTCGTAACCGTCTTCACTTAAATAGTTTACAGCTTTTGAAATAACTTCTTCAACCAAATGTGAATTCAATTGATCGGTAGCAATATTTCCGCTATCATTTCTCTCTTTAAAAACTAGCGAAATTTCATTTTTGAACGCCCCTGCTAATTTTGGCAAACAAATATGGTTCTCAATGTTTGAAGCAAATTCATTAGCTTCATCTTTGTATAGTTTTTCCTTCTTATGTAAATTTTCTAAATCGGATTCTAGCTGATTAATCTTGTTGTTAATTGTAGATTCTTGATTAAATCCTGCTTTAAGCTTGTCGTACATTTCCTTATTGGCAACGGAATAGGCAAGGGCTTCTTGCAACTCTTCTTTTTTCTTTGCCAATTCATCAGCAACTTTTGTTTTCTGCTGAATTAAATCCAAATATTCCTTTTTCTCTTTCTCAAGATCTAATCGTTGTGCAGTGTAATCTTGGGTAAGGGCTTCTGATACTTTTGCTAACGATAGGTATTTATTAAAACCCATTACGTTTTCAATGTTTTCTTTAATTACCCTATTCAGTCTGTCTTCCTTCAATAAGGATCCAGCTTCCATGGCATCAAACAGAAAGTATCTACTTAGTTCTTCCGGGAGGTTAGCTTTAATTATTTTATTTACCTGCGATTCTTGCTCTGCTCTTTGAGTAATTGGAGTAGCAGTACCGTATTGAAAAATTGTACCGTTCATATTTAATCGAACACTTTCAACAGGCTTTTGCTCAGGATTTAGCATATACGTTCTTGTTAACACATAGCTTTGTTCTTGATCTAATACTTTACCTGAAAAGTGCAATTCCAATTGAATTTTCTCCTCTTCTTGTCCTAGAGCACCTGCATTAAGTAACTCTTTAAATTGTTTTGAGGTTGGAATTTTCAATCCATACAAAGCACCGTAAATGGCATCAAAAAAAGTTGTTTTACCACCACCATTGGCACCACCAATAAGAACGATAGGTCTGTCAGGATCTGTGGTTATATCTAAGTCAAGATCTAAATACGTCTTGAAATTTTTGGCTTTAATTCTCTTTATCAGCATAGCTATTTAATTTTTAGTAATGCTTTTTCTATCAATTTCCCCAGTGCTTTTTCATCAAGCTCTTCGTTTCTAATCTTAGCTTCGTGGTATGGTTTAAGGATTTGATCTTTCAACCAATCGGTATCAATATCAAATTCAGAGCACAAAGCTTCAATAACATCCATGTCTTCTCTACGAATACCATAATGGACAAACAACGTATCTAATCCTTTTCTACTCATGTCTTTAAGCGTTTACAAGTGATGGTTCAAACGACACCCATCCGGTTGTATCATTTGCTCTGTCGATTAAATTATCTGCGTATTTCCAAGTTCTATTATCTATAGAACCTTTGGGTACAATTACACCACCTATCAATTTTTTAGCAGGCGTTGTATTTGCTTTTAAATAATTATGCAAGGCATTGTGCTTGGCTACAAAAGACGGATCTGAATCCAATGTTTTAGTATCAAATAATGCTATCGGACCATTTTTTAACTTGATTACAAAATCTACATAAAAGCCTCTAGTAACTTCCGCATGTGAACTCTATGTTACAGCAAAGTCCTCCTTATTTTTGTCTCCATTTTTATACCACCACCAATAAAATCCTTGTTGTTTTCTAGGTATGTGGTAAACTCTTTTCAGGGTTACTTCGCTCTGTTTTGTTCAAAAAATGGTACTAGAGCATGTTTTTCAACAGGTCTTTCGTGGTAGTTGTCATTAAATAAACGCTCTTCGGGTACATCCCAAACACTTTCTTCTACTTGCCTTGAAGCCTCCGCTGCTTTTTGATCCAGTAATTCTTGATGTTTGGTTAATGCCATATCAATCAGTTCTATGAACTTGGATTTGTTTTGCTCAAACAACATTATTTTAATAGCTCTAAACTCGTCTAGAGCTAAATATTCTTCAAACAACATTTTTAATCCCATTTCAAGTACTGGAGTAGAATCTACCTTTGCATAGTTCCCTACATTAGCTCGGCAAAATTGTCTGAATAGAATATTCAATTCATTTGTGGTTTTGGCAAAGCGTTCTTTTTGTTGTACCAAGGTCTGACCAACTTCTGTACTTAATTGTAAATCTTTAGGGATTGGAATGTCGATGCTATCAACGTTCATTTCAATAAATTTCTCAGCCATTTTTTGAGCGTTGAAATGATAGATCCCTGTATTGTTGGTTTTTGTTCCATCAAGCGTAATTCCAAAATAAGCTTCGGCAGCTTGATACAGACACATCCTAAATTTTGAGCCCAAACGGTTACGGATAAGGCGTGTATTGATGAAATATGAATTTAACGCAATGGATTCGTAAGTATCAATACGTTTGGCTTTGTTTTGAACAATGTAATCAATGTCTTCTTGAACTATCTTGATTAAGTCTTTACTTAAATTGGTATAAACATACCCATTGTTTAGAATTGGATTTGGGTAATGTTTCTGTTCTGGCATTCTTAAAATTCTACCAACAGTTTGAATACCAAAATGCTCTTGATTGATTTCTCTAAAAATAAGTAAAACAGCAGCTCTAGGACAATCCCAACCTAATGCGATAGCCTGCTTAAAAAGTAGTACTTCTGTTAATGAGTTTTTCTCTTCTATGCCCTCTAAATTGGTTTTAGTATTGCTCAACCAAACCGCTAACTTTTCATTTTGAGTTGAAATTCCTTTTACATCTAAAAAGGTTTCTACTTCTTCAATCAATTCTTTATCTAACGCACTTTCGGTTTGTGTTTCATTTGGTAACTGAACCAAAAGCAATGGGTTAATATCTGAACCAACTGCTTTGTATGCTTCATGTAATTCGTTACGCTTTTTTAATGCTTCTTCTAACAGTACTTGATTGAGCGATTTACCTTGTTGGTTATGATGATCTAATGCGGGGTTTAATACCACATTCTTTTTAATCATTTCTGCATTAACTACCTCGTGTCTTTTTATTGTATGCCCATAATCTGAACGAAACAAAGGCGTAGCGGAAACATCAATCTCTACTTTTGCATGAATTTTATTTAAAAGTTCTTTAGCTTTTTTTCCATTGGCATGATAGTGAGCTTCATCCAGTATGCAAACTATTTCTGTATCATCTAGCATAGCTGCATAAATGAACTTAATAAGATCTTTACCTTGCTCGTTTTCTTTTACATAAATATTGTTTGCTTTGTTTACCGACTGCCAGTTTACAAACAGCACCTCGTTGGGATGCAATTTACCATCGGTTATATCTTCAAACTGAATGGGCTTTATGGAGCGTAGCTCTGCAAAATAATACTTTAACGAAAGGTAAGATTGCAAGTGTAATTGGTTAGGAGCAAACCAAATATAAGCCACCTTATTTTTAGGTACATCGGTACGATCGGGTAGTTCTGCTGCCAATCTATCTAAAAATGCAGCCATGGTAACCGTTTTACCGGCTCCCGTTGGAGCTTTAAAAACCATTTTTTGCTGAGCTCCAGGTAGGTTCAACAAAGCAAAAGTATCTTTAAGTAAAGCATCAACAGCTTCTTCCTGGTATGTTTTTAATTGTATCATGCTTCAATTTCTTTATCAAATTCTTCTGGTGATTCTTCTTCTAATTCGGGGATGAACTCCTTGTTTTGTTTTGGGAGTACATTTTGGTACGCTTTATAAATAGCATCGGGAAGGGCTGCCAATGTTATGTTATTGGCTACATCTTCAAATTCTTCTGCATATGGGTATTGCCCATTAGAGAATACATACACCTTAATTTTCGCTTCTTTATTTGTGCTTATAAAGTTGGTTAACAAACTTACCGCTTCTTCAATATGCATATCATCATACACTACATATACATAATTGCCTTTGGCTCCTGTAAAGAATTTATGCCAGTTATGATTCGCTAATTGCGAAGTAATTTCTTGGTAACAATCTTCTTTAATACACAGTAGCTCGGTTGCTAATTTGGTGAGTTGGCGTTTGTTGGATAGAGAAGGCTCACGGTCAACGAAATCGCAACGATACATAAACAAATTGTTGTTTGGGAACGAAGGCATTTCTTTACCTTTTTGATTGGTATAACCTTTAATTATTCTTTCAACTCTTGGGTAAGTAACATTGTCACATATATTATTCTCATTGTTGGTAGTAATAATACATTTTCGACTTCCTTTATCACTTTCATTTAAGCTTAAAACAGAGTGCAACGCTGTACCTGAACCAGCAAAAAAGTCTAAAACCGTTATGTCGTTTGGCTTATTGGTAATTTTTACGAAA